>JAFLST010000035.1 GCA_022510815.1 Christensenellaceae bacterium
CATGGTCTACGGCATCGCCAAGATGCTCAACTTCGCCCACGGCGACGTCATCATGATCGGCGCGTATGTGGCCTTCTGCGCCGTCCAGTATCTGGGTCTGCCGCCGCTGGTGGCCGTGGCGCTGGCAGTGCTGGCCTGTACGGTGCTTGGCGTCGTGATCGAGGGACTGGCCTATAAGCCCCTACGGCAGGCCTCGTCTCTGGCGGTGCTGATCACGGCCATCGGCATGAGCTACTTCCTGCAGAACATCGCGCTGCTGATCTGGGGCGCGAACCCCAAGTCCTTCCCGAGCGTGATCGGCTGGGGCACGCTGTCGCTCTTCGGCGGACAGATGCGTATCTCCAGCGAGACCATGGTGACCATACTGGCCAATGTGGTCATCATGATTGCGCTGACGCTGTTCACCAGCCGCACCAAGATGGGCAAAGCCATGCGCTGCGTCTCCGAGGACAAGGGCGCGGCAGAGCTGATGGGCGTGAACGTCAATCAGACCATCTCCCTGACCTTTGCCATCGGCAGCGCGCTGGCAGCTGTGGCAGGCGTGCTCCTGTGCTCCTCCTACCCGATGCTCATGCCCACCACCGGCTCCATGCCGGGCATCAAGGCCTTCACGGCGGCGGTCTTCGGCGGCATCGGCTCCATCCCCGGTGCGCTGATCGGCGGATTGCTGCTGGGCGTGATCGAGATTCTGGGCCGCGCCTACATCTCCACGGAGCTGAGCGACGCCATCGTCTTCGCGGTGCTGATCGTTGTGCTGCTCGTCAAGCCCACGGGCCTGCTGGGCAAGCCGATCCATGAGAAAGTGTGAGGTGAGCGGCATGAAAAAATCGACAAAAATCCTCCTGAACAACGCCGTCACCTATGGCATTGTCATCATCGCCTTCCTGCTGTGCGAGCTGGCCATCTCCGGCACCGTCAGCGGATTCAAGATCAGCCGCTCACTCAAGGGCCAGCTCGTGCCCATCTGCGTGTATGTGGTCATGGCCGTCTCCCTGAACCTTGTCGTGGGCTTCTCGGGTGAGCTGTCGCTGGGCCACGCGGGCTTCATGAGCATCGGCGCGTTCTCGGGCATCATCGCTTCCCAGTGGATTGGCTCGGCCTTCCCGGACGCTGCCCCCGACGCTGTGCGCATCATCGCGGCGCTGATCACTGGCGGCGTCATCGCGGGCATCGCTGGCATACTCATCGGCATCCCGGTGCTCCGGCTCCGGGGCGACTATCTGGCGATCGTCACGCTGGCCTTTGGCGAGATCATCCGCAACCTGCTCAACTGCGTCTACTTCTCCGCCGACGGCGCGGCACTGCACTTCGGCTTCAATAACCCCAACCTCCCCGGCAAGCTGATCGTCAACGGCCCCATGGGCGCAACGGGCGTCAACCGACTCGCCACCTTTGAGGCAGGCTTCGTGCTGGTGCTGTTCACGCTGTTCGTGGTTATGAATCTGGTGGGCAGCCGCTCCGGCCGCGCCATCATGGCCGCCCGGGACAACCGCATCGCCGCCGAGGCCATGGGCATCAACGTCACCAAGTACAAGATGATCGCCTTTGTTACCTCCGCCGCACTGGCGGGCATGGCAGGCGCGCTCTACGGCCTCAACTTCGCCACCACGCAGGCCGCTAAGTTCAAGTTTGATACCTCAATCCTTGTGCTGGTCTTCGTGGTGCTGGGCGGCATCGGCTCCATCCGTGGCTCCGTCATCGCCGCGACGCTGCTGACCATCCTGCCCGAGGTGCTGCGCGGATTTGGCGACTACCGCATGCTGGTCTACGCCATCGTGCTCATCGTCGTGATGATCACCACCAACAGCCCGCTGCTGTTGAGCCTGCTGAACCGCGTCCGTCCGCAGAAAGCCGGGATCGCGAAGGAGGGGAGCGACGCATGACACAGACGAAGAAATTCAACGCGGCAACCAAGATGGTGCCCGTTCCCTCGCAGGCTATCGTGCCGGAACGCGATATCGACAAGCAGCCTGTGCTGATCGCCAGCCATCTGGGCATTGAGTTCGGCGGCCTCAAGGCGGTCGACGACTTCAACCTCATCATTGGCAAGACCGAGATTGCCGGTCTGATCGGCCCCAACGGCGCGGGCAAGACCACCGTCTTTAACCTGCTGACCAAGGTCTATCAGCCCACCACCGGCACGGTTCTGGTCAACGGCAAGGACACCCACGGCATGAACACCGTGCAGGCCAACAAGCTGGGTCTGGCCCGCACCTTCCAGAACATCCGCCTCTTCGGCAACATGACCGTCGAGGAGAACGTGCGCATCGGCCTGCACAATCAGGTGCCCTACGGCCTGATGACGGGCATCTTCCGCCTGCCGGGCTACTGGAAGGGCGAGAAGAAGCAGCACGAGATGGCGCTGGACCTTCTGTCCATCTTCGACATGCAGCACATGGCGAACGTCAAGGCCGGTTCCCTGCCCTATGGCGCTCAGCGGCGTCTGGAGATCGTCCGTGCGCTGGCCACGCATCCGTCCCTGCTCCTGCTCGACGAGCCCGCCGCGGGCATGAACCCCCACGAGACCGAGGAGCTGATGGAGAACATCATCAAGATCCGCGACCAGTTCCAGATCGCCGTCCTGCTCATCGAGCACGACATGAATCTGGTCATGGGCATCTGTGAGGGTATCTGCGTGCTGAACTACGGCCGCGTCATCGCCAAGGGCACCGCGGAAGAGATTCAGTCCAACCCGGTCGTCATCGAAGCCTATCTGGGCAAGCAGAAGGAGGGCTGAGGATGAGTTTGCTGAAGATCGACAACATTCACGTCTACTATGGCGCGATTCACGCCATCAAGGGCATCTCCTTCGAGGTCAACGAGCACGAGATCGTGACCCTGATCGGCTCCAACGGCGCGGGCAAGTCCACCACGCTGAACACCATCGCCGGGCTGCTTAAGCCCCGTTCGGGCTCGGTCACCTTCGACGGCAAGAACCTCTCCAGCATGCCCACCAGCAAGGTCGTCAGTCAGGGCATCGCGCTGTGCCCCGAGGGACGGCGCATCTTCCAGCAGATGACCGTGCGGGAGAACCTTGAGATGGGCGGTTTCACGCAACCCGACAAGGAAATCCCCGGCAGCATTGACGAGATGTTCCAGCGCTTCCCCCGCCTCAAGGAGCGTGAGAAGCAGATCGCCGGCACCCTTTCCGGCGGCGAGCAGCAGATGCTGGCCATGGCCCGCGCGCTGATGAGCAGGCCCCGGGTGCTGATGCTGGACGAGCCCTCGATGGGCCTCGCGCCGATTCTGGTGGAGCAGATCTTCGATATCATCAAGGAGCTCCACCAGAGCGGGACCACCATCCTGCTGGTCGAGCAGAACGCCCAGATGGCCCTGTCCGTTGCCGACCGCGCCTATGTGCTGGAAACCGGCAAGCTGACCATGGAGGGCACCGCCGACGAGCTGCTGCACAGCGATGCGGTGAGGAAGGCGTATCTGGGATCGTAACGCGGCATATGTGAGAGGCGGCTTTTCTGTAAAAAACCTGTCCCTCACCCTCCCGAAAAGCGCTTCCAATGGAGGAATCAGCTATATTCAGCTCGGTTCCGGATGCTGATTCGGGAACCGTTGGGGCTCGAAGGGGCTGCTCCGCCGCAGTGCTTCGGAACAGCATCCCTTGACCCGAACCAATCGCCTCGCGAGTCCCCTGCGACCTGCTTCCATAACAAACAGCGGAGACGCTTCGTCATAAAGCGTCTCCGCATTTTTATTCTGCTGTTTATCGCCTTCCGCATACCGTCTCAGCCGCGGAACAGTTCAAAGATACCGTGCTTTTCAAAGTCCTCCAGAATGGCCGGTGGAAGCAGTTCCCTGCACGCCTCCCGGTCAGCCCACCGGAACGCCTGATGCTCATGGCTCAGCGTCACCGTTTCCGTCCGGGCCTGACAGAGATACGCCAGAATGACGTACGGTTCGGCAGCGTTCACGATTGTCGCGTACGCGATGCGCCTGATCGTGATGTCCTCAAGGCCTGTCTCTTCCCGGATTTCCCGCCTGATAGCGTCCTCAGGCGTTTCTCCGCGCTCGATGTTGCCGCCGGCGCCTTCCCATGTGCCTGCCCCGATCTCGTCGTCAGCGCTCCGCCGCATCAGCAAAATCCTGCTATCATCCTGATTGAACAGAATGCTCTTGACAGCCAGATCCGCGCGCATCGGGTATTTCCTCCTAAAATCAGATTCCCCGGAGTTATTCCTTCCATGTCTCCCACACATCCGGGCAGTATCCGACGGTGGCCTTGCTGCCGTTTCTGACGATGGGCGCCCGGAGCAGCCACGGGGTCTCGAGGATGTAGCCGGTCAGCACGCTCTCGATATTGCAGTAGCTGGCCGGGTGCTCCTTGACCTTCTTGTCGTCCCGATCGAGGAGATTCTCCAGCCCTACGGCCCGGGCCATGGTCTGCAGCTCCCTCTCGCCTAACTTGTGCTTTTTGAGGTCCATCACCTGCACCGGAATGCGCCGCTCCTTGAAATACCGCTCGGCCTTCTGCACGTCGAAGTTTTTCTTGCTGATATAAAGCTGGATCATTCAGCCCGCCTCCTCACATCCTCGCCGGCGAACTGCACCAGCCTGCACTGGCGCGGGTCCATCAGCCGGGAAGCAATGCGCTCAGTGTAGCGCTTGCGCAAGTCCTCCTCCATCAGGTTGGTGCTGATGACCGTGCCCCTTCCCCGGGTCTGCCGCTCGTTGATGAGGTTGTACCACTGGGGAATGGTGATGTTTTCCATCAGCGGCTCCACGCCCATGTCGTCGATGAACAGCACGTCCGCGCCGATGATGTTCTCTAACTCCTCCGCGCCCTGCCCAAAGTAGGCCTTCCGCGCGACCTCGAGGAAGCGGTACGCGCTGACCATCAGCACCTGATAGCCCCGCTCCACCAGCCGCTTGGCCATCGAGCGCATCAGGAAGGTCTTGCCCAAGCCGCTCTGGCCCATCAGCAGCATGTCGCGCGTCTCAGCCTTGGGGAAAGCATCCGCCCAGTCCTCGCAGACCTTGCGGATCATCCGCATCATATCCCGCTGGGAGAAGGCGCGCCCCTCCAGTTTTTTATCAGGGAAGATATCCAGCCGGAAGCTGTCGAAGCTCTGGCTGCTGTCCTCGCCCAGCCCGATGGCCTTGTACAGCCGCTCATAGAACCGCCCTTTCAGGCAGGGGCACGTCTCGCGGATCGGCTCGCCGGCATAGCCCGTGTCCCGGCATACCTTGCAGCGGTAGACCGGGTCGAGATAATCCGCCGACCAGCCGTTCTGCTCTAACAGACTCGCGATGCGCCGGTTCATGACCTCCATGCGCTGGGGCAGGTCGTCGCTCGCCTGCGTCCCCGCCAGAATGCTCCGCATGCCGCCGTAGATCAGCCCCTCCCGGGCCCGCATGAGCTCGGGTATCTCCGGGCACTTCGCCGTCACTTCAGCCAGACGGCGATCCTCCTCCCGGGTGTCCTCCCGGCGCTGCTCCTCGTATTCCGCCAGCAGCTCGCGCAAAATCTCACTTCGCATCGCGGTTCTCCTCCTGCCAACGGGCCATCATCCGGTCGAGCGCGTCCAGCGTGTTGGTGTACTCGCGCTGGACATACTGCTGCTCGCTTACCACCTTGCCCTGCCGCTGGGTTTGCTGCGGCTGCTGCTTTTCCCGCCACGCCCCATGGACAGCCGCCGCCGCTTCCGGCGTGGTAACGCCCTGCTGACGGAAGGTCTCCAGCAGCTTGCCCAGATAGGGCATGGGCTTCCCGGCACTCGCCGCATAGGGCGCGCAGGACACGACAAACGTCTCCGACAGCCCCCACTCGCCGAGCCACTGCTGCACCCTCGCCCGGTCCGCCGCGTTGGGACGGTTCTTCACGCCCCACAGGTCAAACAGCGTCTGCACAAAGGCGTTCTGCTCATTGACCACCCGCATGGCCTCCGCAATCTCCTCGGGCGTGCTCAGGCCCTGCTTTTTCCACGCCTGCAGGGTCTTCATCACGTCATCAAAGGCCAGCCCATGCCGAGCGCACTCCTGCCCGGCCATAAGGATAATGTTGTCCGGGTACAGCGCCCGCATCTCGGCATACACGGCCTTGGTGCCCTCATTCACCGTGACGCCCCGGATGTTCATGGTGTTCAGCAGCGCCTTGAGCGGCGCCGCGGCGTCCTTTTCCTCCCGGATACGCTTCTTCATCTGCTCTCCGGAGGTTTTTTTTGATTCATACTCCTCGTGGTGCCGCGCCAGAATGCCGTTCAGATATTTGAAATTCGGATCGCCCGTGACGGTCTCGGCGCAGGCGGCAAGGATCGCGTCCGGCGCGAAGCCCCAGTCCACCAGCCATGTGCGGTAGAGCGCCTGCTCGTCCTCAGAGGGATTCCGCCGCTTGCCCAGCCGCCGCAGCACCTGCTTGGCGCCCTTCCAGACCGCCTCGTCCCGGCCGAGGATCACGTCTGCGTCCTCCGCCGTCGTCACCTTTTCCTCCGCCAGCGCCGCCGCCAGCTTCTGCGCGGACTTGATCGACACGCTCTTGCCATGCAGCGCGACCATGTGCTCCATCAGCCGGATGACCACCGCCTCGGGCAGGCGCAGATCCTCCACCCACTCGAAGCACAGGCTCGTCTCGCCGCCATGCAGCCTTCTCTCATTGCCGAAGACGGCGTTCAGCTCCTCGGCAAACCGCTCATAACGCTCGTCGGGCCGCTGCTCGCCGCCGCGGAAAAATTTCCAGATCGCGGACACATATCGGTACTGCGGCGGATTGTCGCTGATGCGCTGCACCAGCCCCTTGCGCTCCCAGCGGCGGTACGCGGCCTCCACGTCCTCCGCGGTCATGCCCAGCTCCCGGGCCATCCGCTCCACCGTCATGTCCTCCTGCGGATGGTGGCACTGCATCAGCCCATACAGATACACGCGCACGTCGTCGCCCTTCGCGCCCGGCAGATACTCCAGAATGAACTGGTTGTCCACCGGGGTCACGTCGAACATCGCGTACTGCTCTTCAAATCCAAAGCTGCCCATGCGTGTCACCTTCCTTTTGTGCGGGAATCTATTATAACACAAGCGGCGGTTTGCATCAAGCGGGTGAAAGGAGCGCCGCGGAAGACAGCGACGCTGATGCTTCGGAGACGCTGTCTGCTGTCGACCGGGCATGCGGCGGCAGTATCTGAGACATAACATTTTCTGCCGGCGCTGCCCGAAAATTTTATCTGATAATAGCCGTTGACTTCCTTAATAGGAAGTTTTACAATAGGCATCGTGCGGGGTCGCTCCGCAAAGGAGGCTATGCGATGTTCTTCCTGCTCTTTGGATTCTGGGTGCTGCTCAACGGCCACTGGACGCTGGAAATCGCCATTGTGGGCGTGGTGGTCTGCGCGGCTCTCTATGCCTTTATGGCCGCGTTTATGGGGTATTCGCCCCGGAAGGAATGGGCCGTCGTGAAGCGGCTTGGGCGCATCCTCGCCTATGCCGGCTATCTGGTGTGCGAGGTTGTCAAGTCCTCCGTCGCGGTGCTGAAGCTGATCTGGTCGCCGAAGCTCGTGCCGGAGCCCAAGCTCATCTCCTTCCGCACCAAGCTGCGCACGGACGCGGGCAAGGTCGTGCTGGCCGATTCGATCACCCTGACCCCCGGCACCATCACCGTGAACGTCAAGGGCGACCGGATGCTGGTGCACTGTCTGGACGCGTCCTTCGAGATCGACGAGGACGATTTTGAGATGGAGGAGCGCGTCATGCGCGTGGAGGGAGGTCATGACCATGCGTGAAGCCTATGAGCTGCTCTACAACGCCACGCTGGTGGTGATCGGCCTGCTGCTCATCGCGTGCCTGATCCGGGCCATCCGCGGGCCGCGCATCGCCGACCGGGTCATCGCCATCAACATGACGGGCACGATGGTGGTCATCGTCATCTGCGTGCTGGCATTCCTGATGGGCGAGGATTATCTCGTCGACGTGGCGATGATCTACACCATGCTGTCCTTCTTGGCGGTGGTGGTGCTGACCAAGATTTACATGGGCATCTACCGCGAGAAGCGCCGCCGGGCGGAAAAGGAGGGTGACGGTCATGCTTGATATCCTGCGTTTCGCCGTGTCCTGCGTGCTGACGCTGGGCGGGCTGTTCGTGCTGATCTCCGGCGTGGTGGGCGTGTTCCGCTTCCCCTACGCCCTCAGCCGCATCCATGCCGCCGCGCTGGGCGACACCCTCGGCATCGCGCTGATGATTTCCGGCGTCATGGTCGCGGAGGGCTTCTCCGTCATCACGCTCAAGCTGCTGGTGGTTATGCTCTTCCTGTGGCTGACCAGCCCCGTGGCTTCGCACCTGATCGGCCGCATGGAGGTCACCATCAACGACGAGCTGGACGTGAGCATGACCGTGGCCGACTTGGACGCCGTCTGGCACGAGAAGGAGGGCGACTGAGATGCAGATTCTTCACATCATGCTGCTCGCCTTCGTGCTGATCTGCGCCGTGTCTGTCTCCGCGACGAAGGATCTGCTGATCTCGCTGGTCATCTTCATGAGCCAGAGCCTCGCCATGAGCGTCATCTGGATCATGCTGCAGTCCCCCGATCTGGCCATCACTGAAGCGGCGGTCGGCGCGGGCATCACGAGCCTGCTGCTGTTCGTCACGCTCAAGAAGATACACGCCATCGACGTGCAGAAGGGAGGCCGCGGACATGGCGAAGATCAGAAGTGACTACGAGCAGAGCTGGTGGCCGCGGTTCCTGCGCTGGCTCGACCGGGGCGCGGCACCCCTTGACGAGGAGCTGCAGCAGGGCCTTGAGGAGACCCGCGAAGGGCACCTGACCCTCTCACAGGAGGACGCTGCCCGGGAGGAGCAGCAGCGCGAGGCCCGCATCCGCAGCGATCTTGCTCGGGAAGAGCACATGTACAGCCGCCTGCAGGAGTGGCGGTCGAGCCGCGGAAAGAAGCTGATCAACCGGCTCTACAGCGCGCTGGCGATCGTGGTGTGTCTGGGCATCATCTGGCTGCTGCTGGAAACCGCCTCCTACCTGCCGCCCTTCGGCTACCCCGACAACCCTGCCAACAACGAGGTCTCCCGGCGCTACATCGAGCAGGGCATGCAGGAGACCGGCGCGGTGAACATCGTCGCGGGCATGATCCTCGACTATCGCGCCTTCGACACCCTCGGCGAGAGCAACGTGCTGTTCATCGCGGCCTGCGCGGTGCTGATTCTGCTCCGCCTGCCCAGTGCCAGCGACGGAGGCGTCCATTCCACGGCGCGGCTGGAGGCCGAAGCGGATGACCGCATGTACGAGCCCAAGAACGACATGATCCTTCAGCATGCCGCGACGCTGCTGGTGCCGCTGATCCTGCTCTTCGGCGTGTACGTCATCATGAACGGCCACATCTCCCCCGGCGGCGGCTTCTCCGGCGGGGCGATCATGGGCGCGGGACTGATCCTCTACCTCAACGCCTTCGGCTTCCAGAAGACCGAGCGCTTCTTCACCTACGGCACGTTCCGGGTGGTGTCCCTGTGCGCGCTGTCCTTCTACGCCCTGTCAAAGGCCTACAGCTTCTTCACCGGCGCGAATCACCTGCCCTCGGTCATCACCCCCGGCACGCCCGGCATGCTGTTCTCCGCGGGGCTCATCCCCTACCTGAACATCGCGGTGGGCCTTGTGGTCTGCTGCACGATGTACGCCTTCTACACCCTCTTCCGAAAGGGGGATCTGTAAGTGAACGGCTTCACCAACTATGAGGAAATGGCCGCGATGGTGCTCTTCGGCATCGGCTTCACGACGCTGCTGCTCAACCGCAACCTCGTCAAGAAGATCATCGGCTTCTCCATGATGGACAGCGCCATCTACCTCTTCCTCGCCGCCAAGGGCTATATCAACGGCCGCGTCGCGCCCATTGTGGTGAACAACGTCGTGTCCATGGAGGCCTATATCAACCCGATCCCCGCTGGCCTTGTGCTGACGGGCATCGTGGTGTCCGTGTCCGTCACGGCGCTGATGCTGGCGCTGACCGTCCGGCTCTACCGGCGCTACCATACGCTCGACATCGACGAGATCACCGCCCTGTGCAGGAAGGAGGATGACACCTGATGGCGCATCCTCTCTGGCAGTCGATCCCCTTCGTCTGCATCCTGCTGCCGCTGGGCTCCGCGGCCATGACAAGCGTGCTGCCCGCCCGCTGGGCCCGCCGATGGACGCTGCTCGTGCTGCTGACGGTCACCAGCCTGTCCCTCGCGCTGATGGTTCTCTTCGGCGTGACGGGCGCATCGAACTACACCTACACCATGGGCCACTATACGGCCCCGTGGGGCAATGAAATCCGCGCCGGGCAGCTCGAGGCCATCACCGCGCACTTCTTCAGCCTCATCATGCTCCTGTCCCTCATGGGCGGCATGCGCAAGCTGGACGAGCACGTCACCAGCAGCAAGCACAGCCTCTATTACGTCGTCCTGCTGCTGCTCACCGCTGCGCTGATGGCGCAGATCTACACCAACGACATCTTCACGGCCTACGTCTTCCTCGAGATCATGACCATCTCGGCCTGCGCGCTCATCGCCGTGCGCAACCGGGGCCGGACGCTGGTCGCCGCGGCCCGGTACATGATCCTGAACCTCGTCGGCTCCGGCCTGTTCCTGCTGGGCATTATCCTGCTCTACGACCTGACCGGTCATCTGCTGATGAGCAACATCAAGGAGGCCGTCGCCGCCCTTCACGCCACGGGCGAATACGCGCTGCCCCTCGACGTCGTCATCGCGCTGATCTCCGTGGGCCTGTGCGTCAAGTCGGCGCTGTTCCCCTTCCACTCTTGGGTGCCCGACGCCTACGGCTATTCCACGCCGACCTCCGCCGCGGTGCTCTCCTCGCTGGTCAGCAAGGGCTACATCTTCCTGCTGATCAAGATCATCTACCGCGTCATCGGCCTGCAGGTGATGCAGGAGACCCACATCTTCAACGTCCTGTTCGTCTTCGCGCTGGTGGGCATGGTGATGGGTTCCATCTCCGCCATCCGCCAGAGCGACATCCGCCGCATGATCGCCTTCTCCTCCGTGGCCCAGATCGGCTACGTCTACGCGGGCATCGGCATCGGCTCCGACATGGGCATGATGGCGGCGCTGTTCCACATGTTCTCCCACGCGGCGTGCAAGTCGATGCTGTTCCTCGCGGCGGGCGGTCTGGCGGACGCCTCGGGCAACTCGAAGCAGTTCCATGACCTGCGCGGCTCCGGCTATCGCAGCCCCATCGCGGGCGTAGCCTTCACCATCGGCGCGCTGTCGATGGTCGGCTTCCCCTTCCTCGGCGGCTTTGCCAGCAAGCTGAACCTTGCCCTTGCCGGCCTGAACTCCAGCGATATCCGCGCCATCCTGACCCTTGCGGCCCTCGCCATCTCGACATGGCTGAACACCATGTATTTCCTGCGCACCGTCATCACCATCTACCGCAAGCCCGATGAAAACGCGCATTATCCCGTCGAACGCGGACAGCGCGGCTTCTGCTTCAACTGCTCCCTCGTCCTGTTCTCCGCGGTCAACATCGGTCTGGGCATTTTCTCCCAGTCCATCGTCGACGCGATCATGCGAGGGATCGGGATGTTTGGGTGAGCACGGCGTGAGGGAAACTTTCGAGCCGAAAGTCCCCCTCCCGCACCCACCCCGAAAGGCGATCCGACCATCGCTCAAGACGCTCGAGTATATGCCGCGCTTATCACCTGACTGACGCTTTAACATAGGAGGTAGGCAATATGTCCTTCCTGATGCTGCTTCCGGTGCTGTTCCCCATGATCGCGGGACTGCTGGTGCTGTTCCTGCCGGGGCTCGATCATCAGCGCACCCGCAAGACCATCACCATCGCGGTGCTGTGCGTGAACGTGCTGCTGCTCCTGCCGGTGATCTTCGGCGGCAAGATGACCATGCCGCTGTTTATCCTCTCCGACAACCTGCCGGTGTTCCTGCGCGCAGACACGCTGGGCCGCATCTTCGCGGCGGTGATGTGCTTCGTGTGGGCCGCGGCGGGCGTGTATTCCTTTGAATACATGGCCCACGAGGGACACGAGAAGCGCTACTACGGCCTGTACCTGCTCACCCTCGGCGTGCTGATGGGCCTGTGCCTGTCGGGCAGCATCGTGACCTTCTACATGTTCTATGAGGCCATGACGCTGCTCACCATGCCGCTGGTCATGCACACCGGAAAGAAGGACGCCGTGGCTGCCGGCATCAAGTATCTGATCTACTCGGTCATCGGCGCGTCGCTGGTGCTGCTGGGCGTGTTCGTTTTGAGCCCCTATGTGAAGACCTTCTCCTTCACGGCCCGCGGCGTGCTGGACATGGAAAAGGTCGCCGGGCATGAGCCGCTCATCCTCGCCACAGCCTTCCTGATGCTGCTGGGCTTCGGCACCAAGGCGGGCCTCTTTCCGATGCACGGCTGGCTGCCCACGGCGCATCCGGCGGCTCCCTCCCCGGCCAGCGCGGTGCTCTCCGGCGTCATCACCAAGGCGGGCGTGCTGGGCGTGATTCGCCTGCTCTACTGCTACATCGGCGCGGATTTCCTCCGCGGCACATGGGTGCAGACGGCTTTCATGAGTCTGACGCTGTTCACGGTGTTCATGGGCTCGCTGCTGGCCTTCCGCGAGGGGCTGCTCAAGAAGCGACTCGCGTGGTCGTCGGTCAGTCAGGTCAGCTACATCCTCTTCGGCCTGTCCACGCTGCATCCGGTGGGGCTGATCGGCGCGGTGCTGCACGTCATCGCCCACTCGCTGATCAAGGACACGCTGTTCATGTCCGCCGGCGCGATCATCCTCAAAACGGAGAAGACGCTGGTCAAGGATCTGCGGGGCATAGGCAAGCAGATGCCCACGGTCATGTGGTGCTTCACCCTCGCCAGCCTTGGCCTGATCGGCATCCCGCCGTGTCTGGGCTTTGTGAGCAAGTGGTATCTGGCGCAGGGCTCGCTGGCCATGACCGGCGTGCCCGGGGCATTCAACGTGCTGGGCCCGGTGGTGCTGCTGATCTCCGCGCTGCTGACGGCAGGCTATCTCATGCCCATCGTCATCCGCAGCTTCTTCCCCGGCGAGGACGCTCCGGCCCTGCCCTCCTGTGAGCCCGGCTGGGGCATGCGCGGCCCGCTGATCCTGCTCACCGCGCTGATGGTTCTGCTGGGCATGTTCCCCGGCGGGCTGATCAGCCTGTTCACCGCCCTC
This sequence comes from Christensenellaceae bacterium, assembly GCA_022510815.1. Taxonomy (GTDB): domain Bacteria; phylum Bacillota; class Clostridia; order Christensenellales; family Aristaeellaceae; genus UBA11524. Next base: position 13,130 of record JAFLST010000035.1, read on the forward strand.
GGCAGGGCCCTGATGTAAGGAGGACGCGTCCATGCTGCTTTATCTGACGCTGCTCCTGCCGCTGCTGGGCGGGGCCGTCCTGCCGCTGTTCCGCTTCGACAGCGTGAAGAAGCGCGGCATCTATGTCGAGGCCGTGGTGCTGGCGACGAGCGTCCTGACATGGATTCTTCTGCTCACCCGCACGGAGGCCCGCTTCACGCTGCTGCACCTGTATCATGTGGAGGGCGCGCTGGACCTGTCCTTCCGAGTGGACGGCATGGCCTGCGTGTTCGCGGGGCTGGTGTCGCTGCTCTGGCCCATCGCGTCGCTGTATGCCTTTGAGTACATGAAGCATGAGGAGCGGCCCAACACCTTCTTCTGCTTCTACACCATGAGCTACGCGGTCACGCTGGCGGTGGCGCTCTCGGCGAATCTGTTTACCCTCTATATCTTCTATGAGTGCCTGACCCTCATCACCCTGCCGCTGGTCGTCCACAAGCAGGACGCGAAATCCATCCTCGCGGGCCGCAAATACCTGACCTTCTCCATCTCCGGCGCGGCGCTGGCCTTCATCGCGCTGGTGTGCGTGCTGCACTTTGGCGCGTCGACGGACTTCACCCTCGGCGGCGTGCTCGACCCGGCGAAGACGTCCGGCTGCGAGGCGCTGCTTAAGTGGGTGTTCCTGCTGGGCTTTGTGGGCTTCGGCGTAAAGGCGGCCGTCTTCCCGCTGCACGCGTGGCTGCCGATGGCTTCCGTGGCTCCGACGCCCGTCACGGCGCTGCTGCACGCGGTGGCCGTCGTCAATACCGGCGCCTATGCCGTCCTGCGCCTGATCTACTACTCCTTCGGCGCGGACTTTCTCTTCGGCTCCCTGCCCCAGATGATCGCCATCGGGCTGGCCTGCGCGACCGTCCTCTTCGGTTCGGCCATGTCGGTCAAGGAGCCGCACTTCAAGCGCCGGCTGGCCTACTCGACCATCTCGAACCTCTCCTACATGCTCATGGGCGCGGCGCTGATGACCCCCGCGGGCATGGTCGGCAGCCTGAGCCACCTGATCATCCACGGCGTGATCAAGATCACCCTGTTCTACTGCGCGGGTGCGATCCTCGTGCGCAGCGGGGCGGAATACGTCCCCGACCTGCGGGGCTACGGGAAGGTCATGCCCCTGACCTGCGCGGCCTTCACGCTGGGCTCCATCGCGCTGGTGGGCATCCCGCCGCTCAGCGGCTTCGTCAGCAAGTGGAACCTGCTCACCGCCGCCGCGGGCACGGGCCTCGCCATGGGGATCGTCGCCATCGGCACGCTGATCCTCTCGGCGATCCTGACCGCCATGTACCTGTTCACCGTCGTGAGCGCCATGTATTTCCGCCCGCTCAATGCCGATCAGGCCGCGATTTCCGGCCAGAACCGCGACCCCAACTGGATGATGATGGTTCCCTTCGGCATCCTCTGCGCGGCGATCATCGGCCTCGGGCTGTGGTCGCAGCCGCTGGTGACGTTCCTGCGGAATGTCGCCGCCGGGGTGACCTTCTGATGGAGGTGAGAGAATGAGTTTTCTGCTCCCGCTGCTCTGCTTCGGGCCAATGCTGGCGGCGCTGGGCTGCTTCCTCGCCGGACGCCAATCGGTGCCGCTGATGAACCGGCTCGTCTCGCTGACGGGCGTGGTCGTATTCGCGCTGTGCCTCTGGCTGAACTTCTCGGGCAGCCTGTCCTTCACGCTGGAGGGCTTCTGCGGGCTGGGGCTGCATCTCAGGGCCGACGGCTTCCGCGCCATCTACGCAGGCATCGCGGCCTTCATGTGGATGATGACCGGCCTGTTCGCCCCGGAGTATTTCGCCCACTACCACAACCGCGCCCGGTACAGCTTCTTCAACCTCATGACCCTCGGCGCGACGCTGGGCGTGTTCCTCTCGGATGATCTGTATTCGACGTTCATTTTCTTCGAGGTCATGTCCTTCACCAGCTACACATGGGTCGCCCACGAGGAGACCCCCGGCGCCATGAAGGCCGCGGGCACCTATCTCGCCGTGGCGGTCATCGGCGGCCTGACCACGCTGATGGGCCTGTTCCTCGTCTGGTTCCGGCTGGGTACGCTGTCCTTTGACGGCATCCGCGCGGCCATGTCCGGCACAGACGCCGCGTCGCTGGCCCTCCCCGCTTGGCTGGTGGTCGTAGGCTTTGGCGCAAAGGCGGGCCTCTATCCCCTGCACATCTGGCTGCCCAAGGCGCACCCGGTAGCTCCGGCTCCCGCGTCGGCGCTGCTCTCGGGCATCCTGACCAAGTCCGGCGTGTTCGGGCTGATCGTGGTCTGCTCGCGGCTGATGCCCGGGAATGCCGCCTTCGGCAACGCGCTGCTGGTGCTGGCAGTCATCACCATGTTCCTCGGGGCTCTGCTGGCGCTGCTCTCGGTTGACCTCAAGCGCACGCTGGCCTGCTCCTCCATGAGCCAGATCGGCTTCATCACCGTAGGCCTGTCGATCATGGTGCTGCTGGGCGAGGACGGCTCGCTGGCGGCCTACGGCGCGGTCATGCACATGATGAACCACTCGCTCATCAAGCTGGTGCTCTTCATGGCCGCGGGCGTGGTCTACATGAACCTGCATCAGCTGAACCTCAACGATATCCGCGGCTTTGGCCGGAAGAAGCCCCTGCTGCATATCGCGTTCCTGCTGGGGGCGCTGTCCATCGGCGGCGTGCCTCCCATCGGCAGCGGCTACAACAGCAAGAGCCTGCTACACGAGGCCATCCTCGAATATATCGCCCACCTGCAGGCCCATGGCGGCGCGTGGGCTCCCTACAAGGCCGTGGAGATCCTGTTCCTTGTCTCCGGCGGCCTGACGGTGGCCTACATGACCAAGCTGTACCTCTGCATCTTCTGGGAGAAGCACCCGACCCGGCAGGCGGAATTCGACGCGAAGAAGGACTACATGAACGCCCAGTCGGCCTTTGCCCTGCTGGGGAGCGCGGTCGTGCTGCCGCTGCTGGGCACGCTGCCAGGGGTGATCCTTTCCCCTGTCGGCGCAAGGAGCGCGGCCTTCTTTGGACAGGAAGCCTCCCATCATGCCATCGCTTACTTCTCCGGGGAGAACCTCCTCGGCGCGGCGGAAAGCATCGCCATCGGCGCGGCGGTCTACCTGCTGATTGTTCGGCGGTTCCTCTCCCGCAGGGAGGCGGACGGCAGCCGTGTCTACCTCAGCCTCTGGCCCGCTTGGCTCGACCTTGAGGAGCTGATCTACCGCCCGCTGGTCATGGAGCTGCTGCCGAACGTCACCGGGGCCATCACCGGCTTCATCGCCGCCATCCCGGACGGCAGACTGGTGCGCATCGTGATTCCGCAGGGCGTGACGGCCATCGTGCGCTTCTTCTCGGAGCTGCCGGAGAACATCACCGTGCTGCTCCGGCACAGCGTCTTCCGCATGCGCCGGACAACGAAGCTCATCCCCGTCGGCAACCGGATCACATGGAGCACAGGCCGCTTCATAAACGCCTGCGCGCGCCTGCTGAACAAAACCGTCCTGCGCCGCCGTCCCCTGCGCACTGACTTCGAGTATGTCTTCGCCGCGTCGTGGCGGGAGTTCAAGGACAGCGTGTCCAGCCTGACCATCAGCGTGTCTTTCGGGCTGCTGCTGCTGTGCATCGGCCTGTATGTGACGTGCGTATACCTGCTGTGGTAAGAAGCCCCTTTCCCATAACGGCATCCAGAAGACAGTACCTGCTCAAAGCAAGCGGGTGCTGTCTTTTTCTTTCACCCCTTCTTGGGCCCGTATCTTTTCAGGGGCTTGCCAAATGAGTAAAAATTAGGTAAAATATCATTAGCTCTAACCATCAACCCGGGGAGGAACATCATGAAAAGGTTGCTTGCCTTTATACTGATCCTTGCGATCACGCTTTCGCTTACAGCCTGCAGCATCCTGCCGGGCTTGTTGAAGTCCTCCGAGGAGGAGCACGCGGAGAAGGATTATTCCGGCTATACCATCCGCATTTATTCCAACTCCAACTCGGAGGAGCGCGCGGCGTGGCTTGTTCAGGCGGCGAGCGAGGCGGGCTTTACCGTCTCCATCGACGATGGAAGCGTCATCTCGGGCGACATCGCGGCGCTCATGGCCGCCAACGAAAACAAGGACGGCGACATCCTGTTCGGCCTCAATGAGACCCGCTGGGGGCAGGTGATCGACGGCGAGTATCCGAACCTGTCCGTCATGGCGTGGAAGCCCTCCTGGGCGCGCGACGTAGGAAAGTACACCTACGCTGACAAGGCCTACGGTTTGGTGATTCAGAACGTGCTGCTGTTCTACCGCACTGACGAATTCGGCACAAACGGCGAAGAGATTCTCTTTAACCACTGGGCGGACATCGTGGACAGCGGCTACACATGGTATCGCCCGAACAAGGTGGGCGGCACCACCAACTCCAACATCAACGCCGCGATCCTGTACGCTTTCATTGATCCCTCTTCCCCCGCCGGCGGCGTGTCGGTGGACGGCTGGAAGACGCTCTGGCGTTTCTGCGCTGAGGGCAAGAGCGGCGGAGAGGATTATCAGTACGGCTTCATGCCGCTCAACAAGGGTGATGTTCAGATATCCGCCTACTATTCTTCCTCCCTGTACGGTCAGATCGACGTGGCGGCGGAGAACTCCTCCAATCCTCTCCGCGGCACGCTGAAGCCGGAGAACTGGGCGCTCGTCGACGTGGCCGACGGCACCTACTACATCGCCGAGTACATCGGCATCCTTGAGAAAAAGGGCCGCACCGCCGAGCAGACAGAGGCTGTCACCGCCTTCGCGGAATGGTTCGGGTCCGCTGAGACACAGGCCGCGTGGGGCGCCGTGTTCAATACCTATCCCTGCAACAGCAAGGCCGCGAGCATCCTGTATCCCTCCGGCGTGCCTGAGATCTACAGGCTGCCGAACTTCGCGCTGACCGAGGCAAAGGGCGCCGGTGTGACCTACGCCGCCTATGTGGCCGCCCATACCAATGAATGGGCCAACATCATGACGAACCTTGGCTTCTTCTGGGCAGACCCCAGCGACGCCGCACCCGAACCTGACTGGGACAGCCTTGATTGGGCTGCCCTGACCCGGCCAGCGGAGAATTGAGCCAATAAGACAAAACAAAAGACGATACCTGCATTCACAGCAGGTATCGTCTTTTTCATTTGGTCGCCTTGAGCGCGGCGGTATGGCCCCACTGGCCCATGACCTCGACCTGCGCAAAGCCGGCCTCCAGCAGCGCCTGCCGCTCATGCTCCATGGTCAGCGGTGTGTCGTAGTGGTAGAACTCACCGTCCGGCAGGCCCTGCTCCCGCTTGAGGCGGTTCAGTTCCCGCCGGTGGAAGACCTCCTCTTCCTCTGTCACGGCGAAATAGTCCGTCAGGATGAAATAACCGTCCTGCTTCAGGGCTGCGCGGAGCCTATGGTACAGGGGAACCTTCTCCGCCTTGGTGAAGTGGTGCAGGGATTCCACCGACACAGCCGCGTCATACGCATTCTCACCCAGCGGCACATCGAAGTAGGAGCCCTGAACCAGCCTGAGCCGCTGCTCCGGGAATTTCGCCCGCAGCGCCGCCAGCATGCCCGGCGCAAGATCAACGCCCGTCACCTCCGCCAGCGGATTGCGCCGGAAGTAGAAGCTCAGCTCCAGTCCCGTGCCGCAGCCGAGGTCGAGGACAGAGGCTCCCTCCCGCTCCGGCAGCAGCCCGGCCGTGTAGGGATAGAAGGTCTCCGCGCCTTCAATGGCGGTCAGTTGGTGTTCCTCATAGCCCTGCAGGCGTCTGTCAAAAAACGCGTCCATTTTCTCCAGCATGCCAACGCCTCATTTCTTGAGAATGTCCGTGCCGTAGCGGCTGACCAGCCTGTCCCTGTCCTCGGCGGAGAGCATGATGGTCAGCTCGGTGCCCTCGTCGGTGTAGTCCTCGCTGACCACGCGGCCCAGCGGACGAATCTGCGACAGCACGCCATACTGGCTGAAGGGCAGGAAGAAAGTCACCGGCGCGAAGGTCTGCTGAATCTCGGCGGCAATGCGCCCGGCCAGTTCATCAAGGCCCTCGCCGGTCTTCGCGGAGACCATCACAGCCCCGGGGATCGCGGGCACCGCCTGACCCAGATCGCACTTATTGATGACCTCGATGCGCGGCTGCTCCGTCGCGCCCAGATCGGACAGCACCTGCTCGACGGTTTCGTGCTGCCGGAGCATCTCCTCCGACGCGCCGTCAGATACGATCAGCAGCACGTCCGCCAGCGCAGCCTCCTCCAGCGTGGAGCGGAAGGCGCTGACCAGCGCGTGAGGCAGCTTGCGGATGAAGCCGACCGTATCCACCAGCAGGTAGGGGGTATGCTCGGCGGTCTCAAGGCGGCGGCTGACGGCGTCCAGCGTCGCGAAAAGCTGGTCCTGCACATACACGTCGCTGCCCGTCATGCGGTTGAGCAGCGTCGACTTGCCCGCGTTGGTATAGCCCACCAGCGCCACAACGGGGATCTCATTGCGCTCACGGCTCTTGCGGCGGATGGCCCGCTGCTTCTCGACAGCCTCCAGCCTGCGGCGCAGCTCGGTCATGCGCTCCCGGATGCGGCGGCGGTTCATCTCCAGCTTGCTCTCGCCGGGGCCGCGGGTGCCAATGCCGCCCGCCAGACGCGACAGTACCAGGCCCTGACCAATCAGCCGTGTCGACTGGTACTGGAGCTGCGCCAGCTCCACCTGCAGCTTGCCCTCGGCGCTGGAAGCCCGCTGGGCGAAGATGTCAAGGATGAGCGTCGTGCGGTCGACCACCTTGACCCGCAGCAGGTCTTCCAGATTGCGCACCTGAATGCCCGTCAGCTCCTCGTCGAAGATGCACACGTCGGCCTCCAGCGCCTGACACTGGCGGCTGAGCTCATCGGCGCGGCCCCGGCCAATGAACAGGCCTGTATCGGGCTTGTCACGCTTCTGCAGGTAGCTCGCCACCACCTCCGCGCCCGCCGTTTCCGCCAGCCGGGCCAGCTCCGCAAGGGATTCCTCGCTCTCGATGCCCATCAGCACCGCGCGCTCCCTGCCGGACTTGACCTCCGGCTCCTCCCAGCCGACAATCCGGTCGCTCTCCTCCACCTGCCTGAGCCATTCCGCTTCCGGCACCCTGTACCAGCGGCAGGGGTCGTCCATCAGCACGCTGCCCTTCTCGCCGAGGAACGCCGCCTGCACAAAGGTCGGCTCGCCGTCCCTGCAGCCCACGGCGACCATCGCGTCATAGCGGAAGGATCGCAAGGCCGACAGGTCAACGTCGCTCAAATGCCCGTCGCCATTGGGATGGGTATGCACGCACCGCACGCAGGACAGCCGCTCGGCGTTGCGGCGCAGCCGATAGTCCCGCAATTCCACGTCCCGGTCGGTGCCCACGGACACGTCCACCACCTCGCCGTCGCGGGTGATGTACAGGGCGATCTCCCGATTCATCTGCGCCGTCAGCCGGGAAAGGGTCTGCATCAGCTCCCGGGGCAGGAACGCGTCCTCATCCACCTCGTAGTCGTAGAGCGCCCGGAGCGTCTCGATCAGCGAGTCCCGCACGCCCTCCAGATTGCCATGCACCTGCATCGTCTGTTTCATATGTCAAATCCTCCTCATTTTCAATCAAAAGAAAGCGCCGATCGCTGCCTCATGCGACCGACGCTGAATGTACGCTGCGCAGGAATATCACACATCCTGCCTGAACACACACGCAGAAAAAGCCGCACGAAGCCTCCATGCCATCCTGATCCAATTCCTGATGGTCATGTCTCGTGCGCCTCCTTCCGATAGTCTACGCTGACCAGTATAGCCCATTTCCGCCCGTTCGTCAAGGGATTCGGCAAAGATTGCTCCAACGTTTAACATTGACAAATCATAGAGAAATGATACAATAACTGGGGCGGCATCTGTTCATATTCAATTCATCAAGCCATCATCCGCCGCCGATACGAAAGGACGGATTCACCATGTTCGGATTCAGACCCGACGGACGCAGGGTCAAGGACATCGACCCCATCGTGCGTATCACGCCGTACCTGATGCCCATGCGCTGCGACGCGCAGGTGTTTCTCCAGCACAGGATCGACTATGAGATGCTCGCCCGCTACATCGCCAAACAGAGCGCGCAGGGCGAGAAGATCACCTTCATGAACATCATCATCGCGGCGTTCGTGCGCGCCGTCAGCGAGCACCCGGAAATCAACCGCTTCATCATGAATAAGCAGTTCTTTTCCCGCAACAACTGCACCGTCTCCTTCACCATGCTGAAGGAGCCTCAAAATGCCGACGCGGGCGAGACCGCCGTGAAGATCAAGTACGACCTGACCGACACGCTCTACGATGTGCGCGACCGCATGGAGGCCGCTGTGAACGCCAACCGCGGCGTGGCCAACCAGAACTTCGTAGACAAGCTGGTGCGCATCCTCTTCGCGGTGCCCGGGCTGCCTACGGTCGTCGCCGCGCTGGTCAAGCTGCTGGACCGCTACGGCCTCTGCCCCGGCGCCCTGCTGGACGAGCTGCCCTTCCATACCAGCATGTACATCACCAACAACGCCTCCATCGGCCTGCATCACGTCAATCACCACATCTACAATTTCGGCAACACCAGCCTGTTCTTCGGCATGGGCACCATCGAGAAGGTCGCCACCGTCGAAAACGGGACACCGCGCATGAAGCGCTGGCTGCCCATCGGCATCGTGGCCGACGAGCGCATCTGCTCCGGCGCGCACTACTCGGGCTTCTTCAGCGCCATGAACAACTACCTCAATCATCCCGAGCTGCTGGAAGTCCCGCCGGAGAGCGTCAAATTCAACCCCGGCTGCGAGTTCCATGTACCCAAGGCTGACAAGCCCGAGATTCCCGCCAGCGAGGCCGTCTCCGCCTGATGCTTCCCTTTTGCCCGCGTCTTCGGAATGCGGGCAAATTTTTTTTCGCGATCATGTCACATTTCGCGCCTTTGTGTGTCTCATTGAGTGAAGGGAGGTGGTGACATGGCGGAGGACTTTGAGACGGCCTTCGAGGCCTATCAGGACACGGTGCGGCGGTTCCTGCTGCGGCTGACGAGGCATCCCGATCTGGCGGAAGAGCTGACGCAGGAAACCTTCTATCAGGCGCTTCGGCACTGGAAGTCCTTCCGGGGCGACTGCAGCGTCTCCACATGGCTGTGCACCATCGCCAAGCGGCAGTACCTGAACTGCCTGCGCCGCGCGCCGGAGCTGCCCCTCGAGCAGATTCCCGAGCCGAGCACGCCGGACATCACCGACGCGCTGATCGACTCTGACAGGCAGATGGCTGCTCACCGGCTGCTGCACCAGCTTCCGGAGCCCTTCCGCGAGGTGTTCACGCTTCGCACCTTCGGTGGGCTGGATCACAGGCAGATCGGCAGCCTGTTCGGCAAAAGCGACGCGTGGTCGCGCACGACCTATTACCGGGCCCGGCAGATGCTGACCCGCATGGCCAAGGAGGATATGCTCGATGAGGAATGAATGCAATATCGTGAAGGATCTGCTGCCCCTGTACATCGACGGGGCTGTCAGCGAGGACAGCCGCAAGCTGGTCGAGGAGCACACCGCCATCTGCGAAAGCTGCGGCCGGGAGCGCCGGGAGATGATGCTGGCGCTGCCGGAGAACGCCGAGCGCCATGTGGAGCAGGATGTGCTGGCAAAGGCCGCGAGGAAGCTGCGCAGGAAGCACATGCTCCGCGGCATGCTGCTGACCATCGCGGGGCTGGTGCTGGGCGTGCTGCTGTTTCTCGGCGGCGAACGGCTGCACAACGAGCTGTGGTGGACGCCGCGCGTCCCCGTATCGCTGGAGGACTATCGGATTTCCCTCTCCCTCCTCAAGGACGGACGGCTGAGCTGCCGCGGCACCGCCTCGGAATATGAGGGCTCGTTCCTCTTCTGGCATACCTCCTCCGGGCCGGACCCAAGCGGCGACGGTTACATCCTGAACATCGAGGTTCTGGAACCCCTGCTGGTAGACCGCTCGAAAGGCCAGCATCGCGACTGGTGGGAAAGAAGCGGCCTGACCATGAAGGATGGGAAAATCTACGATTACAAGGGCGATCAGGTGACGACCATTACCCGCACGGGTCCCGGCGGCCAGACGGAGGTGCTCTACCAGTACGGAGCGGACGACAGCCGCATCCTGCCCGCCTCCGAGGAGATGGAGGAATATTACCGGTTGGACGATGAGATAGAGCTGTGCCACGAGCTGCTGGACGTCTCCACGTCCCTGTGGAGGGAGTTTGACGAAACGCTACCGATTCTCGCGGTGCTCGGCTATGACCGTCAGGCTGTCGACGATCACGCCAGCGAGCTATTGCAGCAGCGGTACAAGGTGGAAGCAACCGTCCCCGAATGGCAGTAACCCGGCAGGAATCATCCCTCCGTCTGTCGAAATACGCACGGCGTAACACGGCAGAACGGAGGGTTTTTCCTATGAAAATTGCGATCATCGGCCTTGGACTTATCGGCGGCTCCTTGGCCCGGACCATCAAGCTGCACACGGACGCGGCTGTCTACGGCTGCGACCTCGACCCGGCCACCATCGAGCAGGCGAAGCTCATGGACGCCATCGACGGCGAGCTGACCGACGACATCCTGCGGGAGTGCGACATGACGCTGGTGGCGCTGTACCCCGCGGCCATCATCAAGTGGATCACCGACCATGCCGACTGCTTCAGGCCCGATGCGCTGGTGATCGACTGCGGCGGCGTAAAGCAGGTGATCTGCGAGACCATCGAGCCCATCGCGGCGGAGAAGGGCTGGCACTTCATCGGCGGGCATCCCATGGCGGGCCGGGAGTTCAGCGGCTTCCGCTACGCCAAGGACGACCTGTTCGACCGTGCGTCCATGATCCTCTGCCCCCGGGGCGACGCTGACCCGGAAGTGCTGCAGAAGGCCCGGGATTTCTTCATGGACATCGGCTTCCGGCGCGTGCAGTTCACCACGCCGAAGACCCACGACGAGATGATCGCCTACACCTCGCAGCTGGCGCACATCGTCTCCAGCGCCTATGTCAAGTGCCCGCTGGCGGACAAGCACCGGGGCTTCTCGGCAGGCAGCTTTGCCGACATGACCCGCGTGGCCCGGCTCAACGAGGACATGTGGACGGAGCTGTTCTTCGACAACCGGGAGGCGCTGCTGCCCGTGCTGGAAGACCTCGCCGACCGGGTGGCTGAATACCGCGACGCGCTGCGGGACAACGACCCTGACGCCATGAGGCGGCTGCTCCGGGAGGGCCGTGAAATCAAGGAAAAGCTGTCGGAAAACTGATATTTCTTTATTCTGTCATGGAAAAGCCCTTGACACCGCGCATGAACTCCTGTATAATGGGCAAGGTGTCAATGCAAGGCCCTTGACAGGAGGGATGCGCCGTGTCGGACGATGTGAACCGCAAGGTCGAGTTAGCTTGGCTGATGGCGTTCTACGGCGGCATGCTGACCGAGAAGCAGCGCGAGGTGCTGACCCTGCACTGCGAGGAAGACCTCTCGCTGGGCGAGATCGCGCAGGAGGCAGGGGTCAGCCGTCAGGGCGTGCACGACATGCTCACCCGCGCGGCGCAGAAGCTCTCCGACATGGAGGAGCGGCTGGGCGTCGCGGCCCGGTTCAGCCGGATGCAGGAGGGCCTCGAAGCATGCCGGACGGCACTGCATGAAAAGCGGTATGACGAAGCGGAAAGGCTGCTGGAGCGGCTGATCGCGCTCGATCAGGAGGATAACGATGGCCTTTGAGGGCTTAAGCGAAAAGCTACAGGGCGCCCTGAAAAAAATGACGGGCAAGGGCAGGCTGACGGAGCAGAACGTCAAGGAGGGCATGCGCGAGGTGCGCATGGCGCTGCTTGAGGCGGACGTCAACTATGCCGTGGCGAAGGACTTCATCAAGAAGGTTACCGAGCGCTGCGTGGGGCAGGAAATCCTCTCCTCGCTGACCCCCGCCCAGCAGGTCATCAAGATCGTCAATGAGGAAATGACCCAGCTCATGGGCGGCTCCAACGCCCGGCTGACATGGTCCTCCGGCCCGCTGACGGTCTACATGCTCTGCGGCCTGCAGGGCGCCGGCAAAACCACCATGTGCGCCAAGTTAGCCGGCTGGCTGCAGAAGCAGGGCAAGAAGCCCATGCTCGCGGCCTGCGACATCTACCGTCCCGCGGCCATCAAGCAGCTGCAGGTGGTCGGCGAGCAGGTCAAGGTGCCCGTCTTTGAGAAGGGCCAGCAGGACCCGGTCAAGACCGCGCTGGAAGCCATTGAGTACGCGCGCTACTATCAGCGGGACGTGCTCATCATCGACACGGCGGGCCGCCTGCACATCGACACCGAGCTGATGGACGAGCTGGCCCGGATCAAGGAAGCGGTCAAGCCGCAGGAAATCCTGCTGGTGGTCGACGCGATGACCGGTCAGGACGCGGTGAACGTCGCCCAGACCTTCAACGAGAAGCTGGAGATCGACGGCGTGATCCTCACCAAGCTGGACGGCGATACCCGCGGCGGCGCGGCGCTGTCCGTCCGGGCAGTCACGGGCAAGCCGATCAAGTTCAGCGGTATCGGCGAGAAGCTCACCGAGCTGGAGCCCTTCCATCCCGACCGCATGGCCAGCCGCATCCTCGGCATGGGCGACGTGATGACGCTCATCGAGAACGCCGCCGAAGCCTTCGACGAGCACGACGTCGACAAGCTGACCCGCAAGGCCCGCACCGCCGACCTGAACCTCGAGGACTTCCTTGAGCAGATGCAGTCCATGAAGAAGATGGGCGGTCTCAAGTCGATGATCTCGATGCTCCCGGGTATGTCCGGCAAGGACATCGACGTGGACGACGACGCCATGAAGAAACCCGAGGCCATCATCCGCTCCATGACCCCCAAGGAGCGCCGCAATCCCGGCATCCTCAACGCCTCTCGCAGGAAGCGCATCGCCGCGGGCTCCGGCACCACCGTGCAGGACGTCAATCAGCTCATCCGCCAGTTTGAGCAGTCCAAGCAGATGATGAAGCAGATGATGGGCCAGATGAAGGGCGGCAAGGGCAGCCGGATGCGCCGGATGTTCGGCATGAAATAAGCATGGTATCATATATCGAGCATATATGATTTCCAGATACATTCCACACAACGATTTTGAGGAGGAAACCACCAATGGCAGTCAAGATCCGTCTTAAGAGGATGGGCATGAAGAAGCGCCCCTTCTACCGTGTTGTCGTCTCCGATCAGCGCTCCCCCCGCGATGGCCGCTTCATCGAGGAGATCGGCTACTACAACCCCATGACCGTGGTCAAGGATGAGAACGGCGTTGGCATCCCCAACGACAAGGGCAACGACAAGACTCATGCCCCCGCCACTATCAAGATCGACGGCGAGCGCGCCAAGTACTGGCTCGGCGTTGGCGCCCAGCCCACCGAGACCGTCCGCGTTCTGCTCAAGAAGGCCGGCGTCATCGAGAAGTAAGCGACAAAGGGGGTAGTACTCCATGCAAGAGCTACTCACATTTGTAGCGCGGTCGCTGGTGGATGATCCCGATCAGGTCAGCGTCCAAGTCACCGAGGGACCCGAGGCCATCATCCTTGAGCTGCATGTCGCGGAGGATGATATGGGCAAGGTCATCGGCAAGCAGGGCCGCATCGCCAAGGCCATCCGCGCGGTGGTCAAGGCCGCGACCGCGAAAAACAGCAAGCCTGTTTTTGTGGAAATCCAGTAACGCTCGGCGGGAACGACTCAGGGTTGTTCCCGCTTTTTTCAGCCAAGGGAGGCGCCCATGGAACAATATCTGATGATCGGCGAGGTGCTCAAGCCTCAGGGGATCCGCGGCGAGGTCAAGATCAAGCCCTACGCGGCCAATCACGAGGACTTCCGCCGCTGGAAGAAGCTCTACCTGCGTGAGAAGGACGGCAGCTATACACCCATCAAGGCTGTCTGCTCCCGGGTGCACGACGGCTTCGCCTATGTGACGCTGGGCGAGTGCGCCTCCATTGAGGACGCGGAGAAGCTGCGGGGCCGCGAGCTGTTCATCGACCGCCAGCAGGCCGGACGGCTGGAGGAGGGCGAGGTTTTCATCACTGATCTCATCGGCTGCGAAGCCATCGACGAGCAGGGCAGCAGCCTCGGTACGCTGACCGACGTCCTTCAGCACGGCGCGGTGGACGTGTACGTCTTCAAGACAAAGCGCGGCACGCTGATGGCCCCGGCCCTGAAGGCCGTATTCCCGACGATCGACGTGGCGGCGCGGCGCATCGACGTGGTCGCCGAGCGACTGGAGGAAGTCGCCGTCCGGGAGGAGTCATGAAAATCACCATCCTGACCATCTTCCCGGAGATGTTCGAGAGCGTGCTGAACGCCAGTATACTCGGCCGTGCCCGGGAGCAGGGGCTCCTTGATGTTCGCTGCGTGGACATCCGCCCCTTCTCCGACCGCAAGCACAAGAACACCGACGACTACCCCTTCGGCGGCGGCGCGGGCATGGTCATGCTGGCCCAGCCCATCATGGACGCGATGGCGTCTGTCACCGGCGAGGGCTTCCACGGCAAGCGCATCTATCTCGGCCCCCGTGGCGCGACGCTGACCACCGCCAAGGCGCGCCAGTTGGCGCAGGAGGACGAGCTGGTGCTGCTCTGCGGGCACTACGAGGGCGTCGACCAGCGGGCGCTGGACCTGTGCATTGATGAGGAAATCAGCATCGGGGACTACATCCTCACCGGCGGTGAGTTAGCGGCCATGGTGCTGACGGACTGCGTGGCGCGGTTCATCCCCGGCGTGCTGGGCAGCGCGGAGAGCCCCGAGGAGGAGTCCTTCTCGGACGGGCTGCTGGAGTACCCGCAGTACACCCGGCCCCGGGAGCTGGGCGGACTCGAAGTGCCGGAGGTGCTGCTTTCCGGCGACCACGCGAAGATCAAGGCATGGCGGCGGGCTGAATCCCTGCGGGCCACGAAGCGCTTCCGTCCCGACCTGCTGGAAAAGGCCGACCTGACCGACAAAGAGCGGCGCATGCTGGAGGAAATGTGAGATGTTCCTGCGAAAACTGCTTGTGATGGTGGTTCCCCTGCTGCTGGCGGCGGCGCTGTGCCTGCTGCTGCCCCTGCTCAGCGGTCTGGGCTTCTGGTCGAACGTGCTCAAGGGCATGCTCATGGGCATCGCGCTGGCACTCCTGCTGCCCCTCAGCGGCGCGACCCGGCGCAAGGAACCCTTCGCGACGCTGTTAGCCGTGCCGCTCCTGCTTCTGGTGCTGACCGTCATCTATCAATACCTCGCCTCCATCGGCGCGGCGAGAATCCCCGTGCTCGACATGCTTGCCACCAGCGAGGGACAGGTCGTGCTCGTCGAGTGCGTCTTCATCGGCTACATGGGCACGCAGGCCCTGCGGACGCGCAGGTGAGGGACATGGCGCAGAGGAACGGTGGGAGGCCAGCTTTCGGGCCGAAGGCCCCCTCCCACACCACCCCGAAAGGCAGCGTCTGCTGTCTGATGAGCTTATAACCACATCGTTTATGGGTCTGCAGCACTCGTACCGCTACTCTGATTTGTCGGAGGTTTCACACATTGAAGCATTGGCCGTGGGGTAAAATCCTGAGCGGAGCCGTCATCATCCTGTCGCTGGTGATGGTGCTTTTCATCGTGTTCGGAAACCCCGAGCTGGAAAACGCGTGGGAGGTTCTGACGACGCTGGAGACCCGGTGGTTCGTCGCCTGCCTGCTCTGCTTCGCGGGCTATGTCTGGGCCGAAGGGGCGGGGCTGTGCGCGTTTCTGCGGATGGAGGGCTTCTCCGTGACGCTGCCCACGGCGACGCATTTCTCCTTTGCCGGGCTATACTATGCCAACATCACCCCCGGCGCTTCCGGCGGCCAGCCCATGCAGGTCTATCTGATGCGCAAGCGCGGCATTCCCGGCGGCGTGGCGACCTCCGCGCTGACGGCGAGGTATTTCTTCAACCAGATGACCGTCGTGCTGATCGCGGTCGCGCTCTGGATGCTGAACAGCGGCTTTGTCGCATCGCAGGTTGGTCAGGCGAAGCTATTCATCGTCCTCGGCTGTCTGGTCAATTTCGCGACGGTCCCCATCGTGGTGCTGGTGATGCTCAACCGACCGCTGGTGGAGCGTCTGGGACGCTGGGGCATCGGCTTTCTGGCCCGGCGCAGGCTCTGCAAGCAGCCCGACGCATGGGAAGCCCGCATGATGGATACCCTCGACCACTTCCACGGATCGCTCTTCGATCTGCTGCGGCATCCGGCGCACCTGTTGCTGCAGCTGGTCATCAGCATCGTCGAGATGCTCTGCCTCATGCTGGTGCCGCTGATGGTCTATAAGGCGCTGGGGCTGTCCGGCACGCCATGGTATCATCTGGTGACCGTGGCCTATCTGCTGTTCGTCTCCGCCAGTTATACGCCGCTGCCCGGTGCCTCCGGCGCGCAGGAGGGCGGCTTTCTGGTCTATTTCGCGGGCCTGTTCCCCAGCGGAACGCTTTCTGTCGCGCTGCTGGTGTGGCGGTTCACCACATACTATCTCTGCCTGTTGCTGGGCGCGGCGGATCAGGTTTATTCCAGCCTGCGCGCCAAGCGAAGCCCCATCGCCCGTCAGAATCGCCCCGGCTCCTGACCAACACGCTTTTTCATCTCACCGCTTGACAAAATGGCCTGCCTGCGCTATAATATCTTTTGTTGCCAGATATAGGGGCATGGTGTAATGGTAACACGTGGGTCTCCAAAACCTTTGTTGAGGGTTCG
Organism: Christensenellaceae bacterium; assembly: GCA_022510815.1. GTDB lineage: Bacteria > Bacillota > Clostridia > Christensenellales > Aristaeellaceae > UBA11524. The sequence goes on from JAFLST010000035.1 coordinate 29,789, forward strand.
AATCCTTCTGCCCCTGCGGAAGAAGCGGTCTCATGCGAGGCCGCTTTTTCATTGGGTCAGAGCGGCGTACATCTCGTCGAAGCCGTCGCCGTATAAATGTACATAAATG
>JAFLST010000036.1 GCA_022510815.1 Christensenellaceae bacterium
GCGGTAGACCATGACGCCGCCGGGGCAGTTCATGGGCTTGATGCAGTAGTCCTCGTCGTCGATCTTGGTGGCGTACATGTTGTCCTTGTAGTGATCCCAGTGGCCGGAGGTCTCCCAGAGGTGGCGGTTCATGATCATGGGCGTGGAGACCTCGACGTAGCCCGCGTCATAGTGGATATCGCGCCAGTAGTCGATCAGGGCGTTGCGCAGGGCCATGCCCTTGGGCAGGTAGAAGGGGAAGCCGGGGCCCTCGTCGCAGAGCATGAACAGGCCCATCTCCTTGCCGATGCGGCGATGGTCGCGCTTCTCGGCCTCCTCCATCATCTTGAGGTATTCCTGCAGCTCGTCCTGATTGCGGAAGGCGATGCCGTTGATGCGGGTGAGCATCTTGTTGTTGCGGTCGTTCTTCCAGTAGGCGCCGGAGAGGCTGGTGAGCTTGAAGGCCTTGAGCGCCTTGGTGTAGCACAGGTGCGGGCCGACGCACATGTCGATGTAGTCGCCCTGCTGATAGAAGGTCAGCGTCTCGTCGGGGGAGATGTCGCTGATGTGCTCCACCTTGTAGGTCTCCCCGCGCTCCTCCATCAGCTTGATGGCCTCGTCGCGGCTCAGGGCGAAGGGCTTGATGGGCAGGTTCTGCTTGACGATCTTCTGCATTTCCTTCTCGATGGCGGGCAGATCCTCGTCGGAGAGCTTCACGTCGCCGAGGTCGATATCGTAGTGGAAGCCCTTCTCGGTGGCGGGGCCGTAGGCGAACTTCGCGCCGGGGTAGAGGTTCTTGACCGCCTGCGCCATGATGTGCGCCGCGGAGTGCCGGATGACGTGCAGCTCGTCCTCAGCGGGACATTCGCCGACCGTGCCGTTGTTGTAGATGATCTTCATGGTGCGTCCTCCTTCTTTTTTTCGGGGACGAAAAATCGTCCCCCGATGGTGATTCGAGGGACGAGCGTATTTTTGCCCGTGGTTCCACCCTGCTTGGTGCTCTTTGCCGCTGTATCGGGCGGCGCGCGATCCGATCGGGAGGTGGTCTTCGCCCTGCCGTCCGCCGGCGCGCTTTCAGCCTGTGACGCGCCTCTCTGCTGGCCTCTCGGCGGGGGTACTCTTCTCCGTCCTTTCGGATACCTGCATCTTAGCACGTTTGGAGGGCGGTGTCAAGGGGATAAACGCCGTTTCCTTGCCCGACAGGGCGGGCTATGCTATACCGGCACCGACGCGCGGCCTCGGCTTCTTCCAGTAAAAAAAGGCGCCCCCTCAGGACACGCCCTTCCATCATCATCCGAAGCCAACATGACCGGAGCTCGCAAGCGCCTTCCGGGGTGGGCGCGGGAGAGGGACCTTGGGTTCCAAAGCCTCCCTCCCGCATTCATATCTCAATAATATACCGCTCGCAGGCATTGATCAGCGTGGTCATGCCTTTTTTTAATACGCGGGGCTGGTTGCGGTTGTAGCGCATGTGGACGTGACCGTAGAACCAGTAGCGCGGGTTGTAGGTGTCGAGGAAGTCGTTGAAGCACTCGAAGCCGCGGTGCGGCAGGTCGTCCGCGTCGCCGTATCCGCGCAGGGGGGCGTGGGTGACCACGATATCGACGCCCTTGGAGCGCCAGAGCCGCCAGCGCAGGGCCCTGAGCCGGGAGCGCATCTGCCGCTCGGTGTACTGGTGCTTGCCGGGGCTGTAGCGCGGGCAGCCGCCCAGGCCGAGGATGCGCAGACCCCTGAAGTTCACGATCTCGTCCTCGATGCACACGCAGCCCTCGGGCGGGTCGTTCTCGTAGCGCTCGTCGTGGTTGCCGTGGATGTAATACAGCGGTGCCTTCCCCATCGTGACCAGAAAGCGCAGGTATTCCGGCTTCAGGTCGCCGCAGGAGATGATCAGGTCAATCCCGTCCAGCATGCCCGGCCTGTAGTAGTCCCACAGGAACTCGCACTCCTCGTCGGAAATCAGCAGAATTTTCATGCTTTCGTACCGTCCTGCGTCTGGTCGCGGCGAAGGCCGAGCACCCGCACGGTGTCGCGGGAGATCGGCAGCAGCTCGTCATAGTCGGGGATGCGTCCGTCGATGCTGTTCAGCAGCCAGTCCATGGACATGAGCTCCTCCGGGGAGAGGTAAGCGCCGCCGTCGTTGCGGACGGTGCCCTCCTGATCGACCAGCCGGCAGTGGAAGGGGTCGATGTGTCCGCGGGCGATGCCGCTTTTGAGGATATCCGCCAACTGCCGCACGCCGCCGGGCAGGTCGTCGCACAGCTCCACGTCGATGACGCCGCTGTTCATGCCCCACCAGTAGTTGACGGCCTTGTCGCTTTCCTTGCCCATGCCCGCGTCCCAGCTGCCGGAGAAGATGCTGTTCATCACCTGCTCGTAGAACTTGCCCCAGTTCCACACGGGGGTGGCGAGGGGCAGGAGCTGGCCGTGGCGCTGCACCATGTAGACGCCCCATTCCCAGTCGAGCTGCCCGCCCATGCCCGGCGCGCCGCCGTCGCGGTTGGAGATGACGCTGATGCCCTCGTCGAGGAAGCTGCCCACATGATTGCCCGGCAGGCAGGACCACTTGAGGCTGATGCGCGCCCGGGGGTTGGTGAGCCTCGCGCCGAGGGCGAAGGCGTTGATGCAGGCGGGAATGCCGATGATCGGATAGTTGGCGATGTAGCCGATGCGGTCGTTGGGGGTCATGGCGCCGGCGATCGCGCCGGTGATGAACTTGGCCTCATAGATGCGGCTGTAGTAGGAGCGCACGCCCGCGTAGGACATGGACAGCGAGCAGTTGAGCACCTTGACCGACGGATGCCGCACGGCCACCTGACGGCAGGCGTCGATGAGCGTCGGCGTGGTGGCGAAGATCACCTGCGCCCCGTCGGCGATGGCCTGCTCCATGGTCTCCACGGCGTTGTCCTTCACGACGTAGGACGCGCAGCTCACCCGGTCGCCCAGCGCCTCCTCCATCCGGCGGCGGCCCATCTCGTGCGCGCCGGTCCAGCTGCTCTTCTCCGGGTCGAAGGTGTGGATGAACGCCGCGCTCAGCCTGTTCGGCCGGCCGATGCCCAGCGTGCGCAGCAGCGTGGGCTTCTCCTCCTGCTGGGGCTCGGTTTTGACCTCGATGGGCGAGCCGGAGGCCTGCAGGTGCACGTCGGGCCAGATGGCGGTCATGCGCTTGTTGATCTCCGAAGCGGACAGGCCCAGATCGCTGAGCGGGTACACCTGCAGCCAGATCAGCAGCGCGTCGCCCGCGTCCACCGGCAGGCGGTCGTCGTTCATCTTGTCAAAGGCCGCCGCGAAGGCGCGGTAGCGCAGCAGAAAGTCCCGGCGCTCGTCCTGCGTCCAGACGTGCTCCGGCTCAAAGCCCAGCGCCTTCTGCAGCTTCGCGTACCCGCCGAGCTGCCGGAAGGACACGTCGTAGATCTTGCTGAGCTGGTAGAACTGCATGAACTCGTAATACACGCGGATGGTCGGGTCGTCGGAATAGGCCGGGATCACCCGCGTCACGTTGCCGGGGATCGTCACCGCGTCGTAGCTCTTGAGCACGCTGACCCGCTTGTTGCCCTCGGTGACGTAGAACCGCCCGAGATACTCCAGGCAGACGATCGGGTCGTGGATGCCCGTCTCCCCCAGATGCGCCTCGCACAGGGACACCCACTTCGAGCCGAACTCGGTGTTCTGGTCCAGCAGGGGCATGAAGTTCCCCGCGAAGGCCGACTTGCGCCCCGCCGTGGTCGTGCCGACGATCCTGTCCGCCGGGATGTCGATCACCCCCATCGGCTGACGGCCCACGCTCATCCGCTCGTCGAGAATCTCGCTGAGCACCTGCGGATAGGGGTAGCTGCCCTTCATCAGGCACGCGTTGTAATATTTCTGGCCCGCCTTCAGGGCCTTGGCGAACTGCAGCACCGCGTCAGATCTGTTCATATGATAAACCTCCGGGTATCGCTTCGTTGCGCTTCTCCATCGCGAAGCGCCAGACAGTCAAAAAGCTCATCATCAGCGCCGGAGGGACCGCGGTTCCTTCGGCCTTCGTTCAAAAACGGCATGCGTCGGTTTTGCGCCTTGGGTCGCAAGGGCTTCCCTGCCGCTTCAGGCCCTCTGGCCTCGGGCCGACCAAAGCCGGAAGCCCGGCAAAGGCCTGCCTTTGTCGATCAGAAAGCACTTCCATTATAGTGGTTATCCTCCTGCCGTCAAGCCCCTGCACGGCTGTTTTCTATGGAATTTTATCTTTTTTTCAAAAAAGTCAGAAAAAGTCAAATTTGACTATTGACTTTCTTTGACCTTCGTGCTACAATGCAATCACGGTTCAGGAATGAGCCGCCGACCATCGGAACAAACTACAGTCAGAACCCATAAAGGAGGATATCAGTATGTATAGCATGGTACCGTATCGTAACCGCCGCGAGGTGACCCGTCCCCTGATGAACGACCTGTTCAACGACCGCTTTTTCCGCAGCTTCTTCGACATGGGCGACATGGTGGGCTCGGCGGGCTTCCGGGTGGACGTCCGGGAGCAGGACGACGCCTACATCCTTGAGGCGGAGCTCCCCGGCGTGAAGCCCGAGGACGTGACCCTGACCACCGAGGACGACGTGCTGACCATCGCGGCGGACGTGAACACCGAGAAGAAGACCGACCGCAGCGGGTATCTCTACTCGGAGCGCCGCACGGGCCACATGGAGCGCCGCTTCAGCCTCGACGGCATCCGTCAGGAGGAGATCAAGGCCACCAGCCAGAACGGCATCCTGACCGTGACCCTGCCCAAGTCCCAGCCCGAGCCCGCCAAGGCTCCGCGCAGGATTGAGATTCAGTAACCGAATAACGGCGAGAGGGGACGCTTTGGAGCCCAAGGCGCCCCCTCTCGCGCTCACCACCGAAAGGCGGCGACCTCTCATGCTTGAGGGCCGCTCCTTTTTTCTGTCCGGACATGCCGGGCATCCCCTCAACGAAAAAAAGGCGGTCATCGTCCGCCTTCATCCGCAGCGCCGGAAAGCATTCCGCGAGGGCCGTTATTCCTCCCCTCGCCTCTTGAGAAAAAACGCCGTCATGAGCGCCGCGCACTCATCCGCCAGCACGCCGCCCGTCCATCGGGTCACGCCATGCAGCGCCCGGTCGCCGGGCAGGTCGTAGACGCTCCCGCAGCAGCCCTGCCGCGGATCAGCCGCCCCGAACACGCACCGCCCCAGCCGGCTCATCAGCATCGCCCCGGCGCACATCGGGCAGGGCTCCAGCGTCACATAGAGCTCGCACTCGCTGAGCCGCCAGTCGCCCAACAGCCGCGCGCCCTCCCGCAGACAGAGAACCTCCGCGTGGGCCGTGGGGTCGCTCAGCTCCTCCCGGCGGTTGCGCGCCCGGCAGATCAGCTCGTCCCCCCGCACCAGCACGGCGCCCACCGGCGTCTCGCCCGCGTCAAAGGCCGCCCGCGCCTCCTCCAGCGCCAGAGACATCCACCGCTCCATGGCATTTCCTCCTTCAAAAGCCAGTGTATCACAGGCAGGAATTTCGGTCAAGCGGGAAGAATGTATGAGGAAAGACCTCGCATGAAAGGAGCCCCTATGAAGCGCCTGCTGATGCTGCTTTTGTCGCTGATGACGCTGGGCGCGTGCGTCCCGGCCCGGGCGGCGGAGACCATGACGCTCTTCGCGGTCAACGTGGGCAAGGCGGACGCGCTGCTGCTGAGCTGCGGCGAGACGGCCTACCTCATCGACACCGGCTCCGCGGAGAGCTGGGGCGAGCTGTCCCGCGCGCTGAGGATGCTCGGCGTGGAGCGGCTGGACGGCGTGATCGTCACCCACACGGACAAGGATCACATCGGCGGCGCGCCGATGCTGGCCGCGTCGGGCATCGAGGTGGGCGCGTGGTACGCCTCCCGATACTTCGCGGACGTGAAGGAGAAGGAGCACCCCGTGCTGTTAGCGGCCAAGAGCCGCGGTCAGGCGGTCGTGTGGCTCTCCGACGGCGACTCGCTGCCCCTCGGCGGCGGGACGCTGACCGTGCTGGCCCCGGCGGCGTACTCCAAGGAGGAGAACGACAACTCCCTCGTGCTGCTGGCGGAGGGCGCGGGCGGGCGGATGCTGCTGATGGGCGACGCGGAGCTGGCCGGCGAGCGGGCGCTGATGGGGCATCACCCCGACCTGCCGAAGTGTCAGGTGCTCAAGGTGGGCCATCACGGCGGCGCGGACGCCACCTCCAAGGCGCTGCTCTCGCAGGTGAAGCCGCAGATCGCGGTCATCTCCACCAATTCAGAGGTTCGCCCGGACACCCCGGCCCAGACCGTGCTCTGGAATCTGGCGAAGAAGGGCATTCAGGTCGGCGTGACGCAGGACTGCGGCGCGGGAGTGCTCGTGACCCTCGAAAACGGCGTCGCCTCCATGGAGCTGACCGACTGGGCCGCGCTGCCGGAGCCCGCCGCCGGGATTCGCCTCAGGGACAAGGACGCCAGGGCCGACACCGTCACGCTGGTCAACGAGGGCAGCCAGCCCGTCGACCTGTCCGGGTGGTATCTGCGCAGCGAACGGGGCGGCGAGGTGTTCGTCTTCCCGGCGGGCACGACGCTGGCCCCCGGCGACGCCCTCACCCTCGGCACCCTGACCACGGAGACCGCGACGGACCTCCTCTGGCGGGAGAAGAACGTCTGGCACAACAAGAAGGACGACGCGGCCCTGCTGTTCGACGCCTACGGCCGCGCCATGGACACACTCGACTAAACGGAGGTTTGACATGAAAGCGCCTGTACTCTATATCGTCATCCCCTGCTACAACGAGCAGGAGGTGCTCCCCACCACCGCGGGCATGTTCCTCGCGAAGATCGAGTCCCTGACCGAGAAGGGCAAGATCAGCCCGGACAGCCGCATCCTCTTCGTCAACGACGGCAGCAGGGACGACACATGGAAGATCATCACCGAGCTGTCGGAACGCGACCCGCGCTATCAGGGCATCGCCCAGAGCCGCAACCGCGGGCATCAGGCGGCGGTGCTGGCGGGCCTGATGGAGTGCCGGGAGCGCTGCGACGTGACCATCAGCATCGACTGCGACGGTCAGGACGACATCAATGCCATGGACGAGATGATCGACGCGTACCTCGATGGCTGCGAGGTGGTCTACGGCGTGCGCTCCAAGCGGGAGACCGACACCTTCTTCAAGCGCTTCACCGCCGAGGGCTTCTATAAGCTGCTCAGCTTCATGGGCGCGGAGGTGGTGTTCAACCACGCCGACTACCGGCTCATCTCCAGCCGGGTGCTCAAGGAGTTCGCCAATTTCAAGGAGGTCAACCTGTTCCTCCGGGGCATGGTGCCGCTGGTGGGCTTCAAGTCGACCAGCGTGTACTACGAGCGGCACGAGCGCATCGCCGGAGAAAGCAAGTATCCCCTCAAGAAGATGCTCGCCCTCGCCTTCGACGGCATCACCAGCCTGTCCGTCAAGCCCATCCGCATGGTGTTCTTCGCGGGGCTCATCATCATGATGCTGTCCTTCATCGGCATCCTGTGGGCGGTGGTTCAGGCCCTCGCGGGCGGCACGGTCTCCGGCTGGGCGAGCCTCGCCTGCATCGTGTGCTTCATGGGCGGCGTGCAGTGCCTCTTCCTCGGCGTGATCGGCGAGTACATCGGCAAGATCTACCTCGAGGTCAAGGCACGGCCCCGGTACATCATCGCCGAGAGAACCGAGGGGATGCAGGAAGACTTCTCCGTACAGACGGCCGTCTCGTGGCATGATACTGAAGATTAAGGAGGAACGGTATGCAAAGCATCAGAGTTTATGAAATGCCCGCCTGCAGGATGGTTTCGTCAGGAAAAGGCATGCTGGGCGAAGGGAATCTTGCCCTTTTTGAAGACTGGTTCTCTCAGCAGAAGCGGAGCTTCTTCCCAAAAGACTTCCTGTATTGGGCAGGCGACGGCTTTGTCTGGCTGTACCTGTTTGAGGACGGCATGACCGTTCCGCCGGAACTGGAAGTCATTGATTTTGAAGGCGGACTTTACGCTGTTGCGACAGATATTGATCAGCAGACGGATACGGAACGCATGAAAGAGGAAATGGATCTGTTCCTCAGCGAGCATGGCTTGGAGCGCGATCCGTCGCGCTTTGAACTGGGCAATATTATCACGTCGCCGCTTGCGCAGGAAATCATGGGATTTGAACAGATGAACTATTATACGCCTATTCAGCCAAAGCGGTGATGAACTCCTTCCCCGCGCAGAGGCAGAAACACGGCATGACCGAACTGGTCATGCCGTGTTTTCCGTAATCGTTTCCGACGGATATTACTTTCGCCCTGCTGTGCCCTTCCCTTATGACACGATCATGGACAGCAGCTTCTGGGACCGCGCGAGGAACGCGGTGATCTCGTCGGACTCCAGCGGCTGAGCGGCCATGCGGGCGAGGTCGTAGACCTGCTGGCAGAGGAGAACCGTCGTCTCGTCCTCGGGGTCGCGGGCGGCCAGCGCGGCGACGGTGGCGTTCTTGCGGTTGAGCACCAGCGTGTAGCGATCCGGGAAGGCGAAGGACTGCCCGTAGATGCGGCTCATCTCCTTCATGCGGCGCATCTGCTCGTCCTCGGTGACCATGGCGGGCAGGTCGGCGTCCGCCAGCGCGGCGAGCTGCACGGTCAGCTCCTCCTGATTCAGCGCCTTGCGGAACAGGGTCTGCAGGGCCTCCTGATCGAGCTCCTTGCCCTCGTCGCTCTCCTCGGTCAGGCCGGACACGTCCGCGTCCACCCGCGCGAAGGACAGCTCCTCCTCGCCGCCGGAATACTCCATGAAGGACTGGAAGTTGCCGTCGATCAGGTGATCCATCACGATCACGTCCATGCCCCGCTGGGTGTAGAGGGCCACGGAAGCCGCCTGACGCTTGGGGTCGTTGGTGTAGTAGACCTTCTTCGCGGCCTTCTCGCCGTTGCGGGCGCGGTACTCGTCAAGGGTGAGGTACTTGTCGTCGGTGGTCTTGTAGAGCAGCGCCTTCTTGACCTGATCGTAGAACTTCTGGTCGCGGATGCAGCCGAACTTGACGAAGGGCGCGATATCGTCCCAGTAGCCCTCGTAGGTCTCCCGGGCGGTATTGAACAGGCTCGTGAGCTTGTCCGCGACCTTCTTGGTGATGTGGGCGGAGAGCTTTTTGACGGTGCCGTCGTTCTGCAGGAAGGAGCGGCTGACGTTCAGCGGCAGGTCGGGGCAGTCGATCACGCCCTTGAGCAGCATCAGGAACTCGGGGATGACCTCCTTGACGTTGTCCGCCACGAACACCTGCCCGGAGAACAGCTTGACCTGCCCCTCGCGGGTGCCGAAGTCGTTCTTCAGGCGCGGGAAATACAGGATGCCCTTGAGGTTGAAGGGATAGTCCACGTTCAGGTGAATCCAGAACAGCGGCTCCTCCCAGCCGAACATCTTGTGATAGAAGTCGATGTACTGCTGATCCTCGCAGTCGGAGGGCTTTTTGAGCCACAGGGGGTCGGTGTCGTTGATCTGGCTGGGCTTCGGCTCCTCGAGGACCTTGCGGGTCTTGGGGGTGCCGTCCTCGTTGGTCTCGCCCTCGATCTCCTCGTCCCGCTCGATGGGCTTGGCGTTGGCGTCCTCGATGAACACGGGGCTGGCCATGTAGCCGCAGTAGCGGCCCAGCACCTCGCGCACGCGGTACATCTCGAGGAACTCCTGCTCCTCCTCGCTGACGTGCAGGATGATGGTGGTGCCGTGGGTGTCGCGGCTGCCCGCGCTGATCTCGAAGTCCATGCCGTCCACGGACCGCCAGTGCACCGGCTCGGCGCCCTCCGAGCAGGACAGCGTCTCGATCTCCACGCTCTCGGAGACCATGAACACGCTGTAGAAGCCGAGGCCGAAGTGGCCGATGATATCGCCCTTCTCCTGATCGTCGCCCACGTTCTTCATGAACTCGCTGGCCCCGGAGAAGGCCACCTGATTGATGTAGCGCTTCACCTCGTCGGCGGTCATGCCGATGCCGGTGTCGCTGATGCGCAGCTCCTTCTTCTCCTTGTCGACGGTCACGGTGACGGACATGGCCTCCTCCGTGCCGGGATTGAGCATCCTGTACTTGGTGATCGCGTCGCAGCCGTTGCTGACCACCTCGCGAAGGAAGATGTCCTTGTCCGAATACAGCCAGCGCTTGATCACCGGCATCATGTTTTGCGCGTCAATGGATACGGAACCCTTTTCGTTCATAATCGCCATTTTGATATCCTCCTCGATCTGGGTGCATGGAATATTGTAACACCATCCGGAAAGAATTGCAAGGAAAAATTAGCACTCACCGCAAAAGAGTGCTAACAAATGCCGAGGGCGCTCTTGTCAAACAGCGAAAAAGCGGCTATAATGGCTGCAGGGAATGAAGTTCTCCCTTGGGCAACCTAAACCGCTTTTTCAAGCTGATGACTTCTGTGATTCTGTCGCAGAGGGCATCAGCTTTCTGCGTATGTGGGAGGAATGGCTGTGCTCACCTCGCTCGCCCTCATTTTCCTTGTCGGATTGGCGCTGGCCTCCGTCTGCCAGAGGCTCCGGCTGCCGCGGATCATCGGCATGCTGGTCACAGGCGTCCTGCTCGGCCCTTATGCGCTGAACCTGCTTGACAGCAGCATTTTAAGCGTATCAGCGGATCTGCGGCAGATGGCGCTGGTGATCATCCTCATCAAGGCGGGCTTGTCGCTCAACCTCGATGACCTGCGGAGGGTCGGGCGCCCGGCGCTGCTGATGGCCTTTCTGCCCGCGCTGTTTGAGATTGCCGCCTTTGTGCTGTTCGCGCCCTTGACGCTGGGCGTCAGCCCTGTGGAAGCGGCGGTCATGGGCGCGGTGCTGGGGGCGGTCTCCCCGGCTGTTGTCGTGCCCCGGATGGTGCAGCTGATGGACGAGGGCTATGGCACAGACAAGGGCATCCCTCAGCTGATTCTCGCGGGCGCGTCGCTGGACGACGTGTTCGTGATCGTGCTGTTCAGCAGCTTTGTCAGCATGGCGCAGGGCGGCGGCCTGCAGATCACGGACTTCGCGAGCGTGCCGGTGTCCATTGCGCTGGGCGTCCTGCTGGGGGCCGCCGCCGGATTCCTGCTGGCGTGGTTCTTTGAGGCAAACCACGCGCGCCGCCGCCTCATCAGGAACAGCGCGAAGGTGATGATCGTGCTGGGCGTCTCCTTTCTCCTGCTAACGATGGAGGACTGGCTGGAAGGCGTTGTCCCGGTTTCCGGACTGCTTGCCGTGATGAGCATGGCCCTTTTGCTCGCGATGAGAAGCGTCCCCTCCGTGACAGACCGCCTGCGGGAGAAATACGGGAAGCTGTGGCTTGCGGCGGAGGTGATCCTGTTTGTGCTGGTCGGCGCGGCGGTGGATATCCGCTATACGCTGCAGGCAGGCGGCGGCGCGCTCCTGATGATCGCCGTCGGGCTTGTGTTCCGCTGCGCCGGGGTCTATCTCTGCATGCTGGGCACCGCGCTGAACCGGCAGGAACGCTTATACTGCATCGTGGCTTATCTGCCCAAGGCCACGGTGCAGGCCGCCATCGGTTCCGTGCCGCTCGCGCTGGGACTGCCCTGCGGAAACATGGTCTTGTCCGTGGCGGTGCTGTCCATCCTCATCACGGCTCCGCTCGGCGCCGTCTTGATGGACGCGACCTATCGCAGGTGGCTTCACTGCGAGAAGCCCTGAGCCAAGCGCATACAGAAAAAACAGGGACATGGCTGTCCATCGGCGCCATGTCCCTGTTGCTTTGTCCTGTTGCTTACTTCGTCAGCCGGATCACGTTCCACGACGCGGCGGGCAGCACGATCGGCTCGCCCTCCTTGGCGACGGGCACCTGCACGGGCTTGACCACGTCAGGATTCGCCTCGGTGTTGACGGCCTTCATGTCGTCGTGATGCAGCACGGTGTGGAAGGCAGGCTTCAGCGTGCCGAAGGAGCGCAGGTCGCAGTCCAGCGCCACGTCGTTCTCCAGATCGCGGTTCACGGCGAAGATGGTCACGCTGCCGTCCTCGCCCAGCACCGCCGCCGCGTCCACCATGGGCACGTCGCTGTAGTGCTTGGTGTCGGACTTCTCGCTGGTGATCTGGGGCAGCAGGGACTTGCCGCGGCCGAAGGTGCTCGCGTCCATCATCGGGTAGAAGATGGTCTGGGCCCACGCGCCGCCGCCGGGCCGGGTCATGATGGGCGCGATGACGTTGACCAGCTGCGCCAGACAGCCGATCTTCACGCGGTCGGCGTTGCGCAGGATGGTGATGAGCATCAGGCCCACCAGCAGCGCGTCCTCAAAGTTGTAGATATCCTCCAGCAGCGGCAGGGCGGTGCCCCACGGCTCGCGCTTGTTGATCTCCTTGTCCTGCTCGTTGGAGTGATACCACACGTTCCACTCGTCAAGGGAGAGATTGATCCGCTTCTTGGCGTGCTTCTTGCCCTTCACCGCGTCGCAGATGGAGGCGACGGTCTTGATGAAGTCGTCGAGGTCCATGGTGCTGGCGAGGAAGTCGCGGGTGTCGTTGTGGGGGTTGCCGTAGTAGCGGTGGAGAGAGACGTAGTCCACGTTGCTGTAGCACTCGGTGAGCATGGTGTACTCCCACTCGCCGAAGGTGGGCATGGTGGTCGAGGAGGAGCCGCAGGCCACCAGCTCGATGCTGTCGTCGACCCACTTCATGACCTTCGCGGCCTCGTTGGCGATGCGGCCGTACTCATAGGCGGTCTTGGAGCCCATCTGCCACGGGCCGTCCATCTCGTTGCCGAGGCACCAGAGCTTGATGTCAAAGGGGTCCTTCGCGCCGTTCTTCACGCGCAGGTCGCTCCAGTAGGTGCCGCCCTTGTGGTTGGCATACTCGACCACGTTGCGGGCCGCGTCCACGCCGCGGGTGCCGAGGTTCACGGCGTACATGACGTCCGTATTGGCCTTCTTCGCCCATTCGACGAACTCATGCAGGCCGACCTCGTTGGTCTCGGTGGTCTTCCACGCCAGATCGAGCCGGCGGGGGCGATCCTTGACCGGGCCGACGGAATCCTCCCAGTTGAAGCCGGAGACGAAGTTGCCGCCCGGATAGCGCACGATGGGCACGTTCAGCTTGCGCACCAGCGCCGCCACGTCCTCGCGGAAGCCGAGCTGATCCGCCGTGGGATGACCGGGCTCATAGATGCCGGTGTACACCGCGCGGCCCAGATGCTCGATAAAGGAGCCGTAGACCCGCTTGTCGATCTCGGAGATGACGTAATCCTTGTCCAGAATCAGTCTGGCGTTCTTCATGGCGATACCCCTTCCAAAAAAAGTCATCAGTCTTCCAGCGCGACGGTCAGGATGGTGACGGAATACGCGGGCAGCGACAGCTCCGCCACACCCTGCGCGATCTCGCATTCGCCCGACACGGGAGCAACCAGCTCCGATGAAAAGGTGTTCGTGGCCTTCTTATCGCCGCTGAGCTGCCGGAAGGCCGCGATTCCGTCGGGTACATTCAACAGGGAGAGCGTTATCTCCTCCACGTTTTCAGAAACATTCACCAATTTTATATACAGCTGGCTGTCCGTGCGGGTGACGACCTGATAGAGCCGGTCGCTGTCCGTGTCGAGGCTGCTCTCCACCACGAAGTCGCCCAGCGTCTCCGCGAACATCTGCTGCACATAGTAGCTGGGCGTGCGCAGCACCTGACGGGCGTTGAACCAGATCAGGTCGGGCGACCACTGATACATGCCGTCCCGGGCCATCAGCGGCGCGTAGCAGGCCATGCGCACCACGTCGCTGTTGCGCTCGATGCCGGTGAGGTAAGCGGCCTCGCAGAGCGCGGCGTAGAGGTTGTTGGGGCGGCGGCCGCCCACCGCGGGCTCATGAGCGGCATACTCGCCGAGGAACACGCCTGTCGTGCGGGGATACCTATCGTAGCGGGTGGTGTTGTCGAGGAACCAGGCGCTGTCCATGTAATAGTGCTCGTCGACCACGCTGTCCGCAAACTGGGCGCGGATGGTCCGCCACGAGTTCTGGATCAGCGCGCCCTCGGCCACCGGGCCCGCCGCGACGATGGTGGTGATCTCCGGGTGCGCTTCCTTTACGATGTTGTTCAGCACCCGGAAGCGCGCGAAGTATTCCATGTCCCAGTTCTCGTTGCCGATGGCGACATAGCGCAGGTCGAAGGGCTCGGGATGGCCCATCTCGGCCCGCAGCGCGCCCCACTCGGTCGCCGTGTCCCCGGTGGCGAACTCAATCAGGTCGAGGATATCCTGCGCATACGCCTCCACCTCGGCGATGGTCATCGAGCTCTCCCGGGGCGAGCGGGCCTGACACAGCACGCCGGAGTGCACCACGGGCAGGGGCTGGGCGCCCAGCGCCTCGGCAAGGCAGAAATACTCGTAGTACCCCAGACCGTAGGACTGCATGTAGCCCCATGTGTTGAAGTTCTCCTTGCGCTGCTCCACCGGGCCGAGGGTATCCTTCCAGTTGTAGGCGTTGTCCCATGTGTAGCTGCCCTCCGCCACGCAGCCGCCGGGGAAGCGCAGGAACCTCGGGTGCAGCTCCATCAGCGCCTCCACCAGATCGGTCCGCAGGCCGCCGCCGGGCCAGTCGGAGCCGAACGCGTCGGCAGGCATCAGCGAGGCCATGTCAATGTCCAGCTCCCCCGTGCCCAGCAGCGTGAAGGACAGGATCGCGTCCGCCTGCCGGGTGCTGGCGAAGGTCATGTCATAGCGCTGCCATTCCTCCGTGGGGGTGATCAGCACGGGCTCCGCCAACTCCTCGCCCACGCGGGTGGTCAGCGCGACCCTGACCTCGCCCTCATAGCCCGCCGAGCGCAGGTACACGAAGGATTTATACGTCGTATCCGCCTCAATCGTCACGCCGCCGGTCAGCCCGCCGTTGCTGTATCCCACATTGGCGAAGCGATACTCCCCTGCCTCGCCGGTCACGCGGATGTAGGTGGGGTTGTTCTCGTTCAGGCCGCCCTCGGTCATCAGGGTGGTGCGGCCCTTGGCCCCGGCGGTCATGCCGAAGAGCCAGCCCGTGAAGTGATCGGAGGGCCGTGGATTGAGGATATCCTCATACTCAAAGGAGCGGTTGTTGAGCAGCTCCGCGTACAGCCCGCCGTCGGCAGCGTGGTTGATATCCTCAAAGAACAGCCCGTAGAGGGTGTCGCTCATCTCCGCGGTGGTGACGGACGCGTCCGCCGTCAGGGTATCCGCCAGCGCGCCGGAGAGCGGCAGCAGCGCCAGCGCCGTCAGCAGGGCGAGAATCTTCCGCATGGGGCAAACCTCCTTTTCCCGTTTCATTCGGGGACTGCCTACGGAAGTCCTTCCCTTCCGCATTCAAGAAAAGGGGAAGCGGCCGAAACCGCTTCCCCCGCGGGTGTGTTAACTCAGATTACTCAGCGGTGCCATAGACAGCGTAGAACGCGTCCATCGCCTCTTTGTAATACTGCTGGCCCAGATCAGCCAGAATATCAACGTAGTCGTTCGGGTCGGCAACGCCTTCACGGACGGCATTCTCGATGCCCACGACGCCGTTGTAGTCCTGACCATGATAGCCGAAGTCAACGAAGGCCTGGAAGCCCGGGATCACGCGAGCGCCCCAGGTGATGGGGTTCTTGATGTTGGAGAGGAAGGCATCCCAGTCGTTCCAGTAGCCCAGATCAGGCAGCAGGCCCGCCACAGCCGCGCGAACCTCGTCGTCCTCGATCATGGGCAGGCAGTTGGGAACGTCATAGGCCTTGGTGTCGGTGCCTTCCCAAGTGATGGTCGGGAAGAGCTCGCAGCGCTTCAGCCAGCCGTCCTTGCCCCAGCACAGATACTTCATCAGCTCATAGGCCTCACGGGGATGCTCAGACTGAGAGGACACGGCCACGCAGTCGAGGAAGGCCAGCTGACCGCCGGTCTCCACGCCCAGCGGCGGGTTGTAGGGGATCATCTTGATGCCGCGGTCGGTGGAGATGGGCTTGGTGTAGATGTTGTTCAGGGTCCAGAAGGCGTCGGTCACGATCGCGACATGACCGGTCTGGCCGGGCCACTCGAGGTCGGGATGCAGCGCCATATAAGCGTCGGAATCAGCCACGCAGGTGTTGCCCAGACGGACGTTCTCCAGCTGCAGCTCAACGGCCTCAACCCAGCCGCCTTCAAAGTTGTAGCTCGAGCCGTTCCAGCCGAACTCGCCCATGGCGTTGGGGGTCAGGGCGGCGGGGCCGGAGGTCACGGGCGCGTACATGCCGTTGAAATAAGCCCAGATGTTCTGGCTCGGGTCGGTCATGGTCTCGGTCATCTCAACGAACTGATCCCAGGTCCAGTCCTGACCGGGCAGATCAACGTTCAGGGCCTCGAAGACGTTGGCGTCCAGATACACGGTCGCGGGCAGGAACTCGCCGGCCATGAAGTAGCAACGCTTGCCGTCCACATAGCCCATGCGGCGCAGGGTGGGATACAGCTTGGTCTGAGCCTCTTCGTCGTTCTCGATGTACTCGGTGATGTCGGCCATCAGGGGGTTGCCGATCATGGTGGTCAGGTCGAGGAAGAAGAAGACGTCAGGCATGGCGTTGTTGGCAGCCATGTTAAGGACGTCACCGGCAATGGTGCCGGTGGTGGAACGCAGCACCTCAACGGTGATGTTGGGATAGATCTCCATGAACGCAGCGGCCAGCGCTTCGGTCATCTCGAAATCGTCCCAGGTCATGATGGAGAGGGTGAACTCATCGGTGGTGTTCATCTCAGGCATGTTGTAGGTGGTGCCTTCCGCGCTCGCGAAGGAGCAGAGAGACAGCACCATGCACAGCGTGAGCACCAAGGCAATCAGCTTCCTCATGGTAGGGGTTCCTCCTTTTTTTGCTTGATATCGAAGGCTCACACGGAGCCTTGATTCTGATGGAACAGGGACTGAATATCCCCCGCAGTTCCGCGGACAGCTGCTCGCTTGATCGCTGTCCGCAGGACTGCCCTCGTGTCGACAGCCTTCTCCGGGTGGTGTCGGAGGGCCGCAGTCCTCCGACTTTCCATCGAAAACCGGCGGCATGCGCGGCGGTTTTCGCGCCTTTGGGTACCAAAGGCTGCCTTTGTCGACGATTATTCGCCCGTGATACCGGCGCGGTCGACGCTCTCGACGAACTGCTTCTGCAGGAAGAAGTACATGATCATCAGCGGGGCGATGGACAGCATGGTGCCGGCCATCTTGATGGCGTCGTTCAGGCGGTCGGTGGACGTGGTGGACGCGCTGGCCGTGCTGTACGCGGTGGCGTAGCTGTTCTCGAAGTTGTTCAGCTCGATCATCAGCGTGGTCAGGGCGTTGTTGCGGGTGGCGCCGTAGCCGAGGTACTGACGGATGAGGTAGGTCTCATTCCAGTACCAGACGAAGGAGAACAGCGTCACGCAGACGATGGCCGCCGAGGACAGCGGGATCGCGATGCGGAAGTAGGCCTTGATGTGGCCCGCGCCGTCGATCTCCGCGGCCTCGATCAGGGACCACGGCACCTGACGGTGGAAGTTGTAGAAGATCAGGATGCACAAGACGCTCTTGAAGCCCTGGCCGAGGATGGCCGTGAGGAAGAACGGCTTGATGGAGCCGTCCATCAGACCCCAGTTCTGGAACAGCAGATAGTTCGGCAGAGCCGTGGTCTGGGTGGGCAACAGGAAGGAGAGCAGCAGGATGCCCATCCAGATCATCTTGCCGGGGAACTTGTAGCGGGCAAAGCCGTAGCCCACCAGCGAGCAGATGAACACCTGACACAGCGTGGGCACAGCCGCGAGGTAGATGTTCTTCGCCAGCGAGTTCCAGTAGTCCATGGTCTTGATCGCCTGCACATAGTTGCGCAGGGACAGGGAGCTGGGGATCCACGTCGCGGAGGAATCCAGCAGGTCTGTCGAGCTCATGAAGGAGCGGGACAGCATGTACAGCACCGGATACACATAGATGAACGCGATGGTGATCAGCAGCACATACACCACGATGCTCCAGAGGATGCCGCGTTTTTCATTGCTGCCCAGGAACTGCTTTTTGTAGTAGTCCTTCCGGGCGCCCTTGGGGGGCAAAGTCAGCAGCTTCATCGTTCATCCCTCCTTATCGAAGCGTGACGCGCTTTTGCTCGTACTTCACATGCCTGTCGCTCTTCTCCTTGAACAGGAGGAAGACGATCAGCAGGATGACGGCAATAATCGCCGTGTAGATCCAGCTCATGGCCATGCCGTAGCTGTAGCCCTTGGTGGCGGTGTAGGTCGCGTTGTAGATCAGGTCAATGATGGCGTTGGTGCCGCCGGTGGCCAGCGTAACGACGGTGTAGACGGCATTGAGCAGGATGATCGAGCGGACGTTGGGCAGGGTGATCTTCCAGAAGGACTCCCAGCCGGAGGCGCCGTCAATCTTCGCGGCCTCATACATGACCCTCGAGACCTTCTGCAATCCGGAGAGGAAGATCAGGATCTGAATGCCGGAGTTCCACAGGATCAGGATCAGGGAGTTGAACAGCTCGGTCAGCGCGTTGGCAAGGAAGTCAGGCAGCATGCCGAGCAGGTTGGCCAGAGAGGCCGCGCTCATCATCGGCACGGAGGCCACGCCCTGCGCCGTGAGCTGATTCATCACCGGGCCGGTCGCGATGATGACCGGCAGGAAGAAGATCATGCGGAAACCGGAGCGGAACTTGATGTTGCCGTTGAGCAGCAGCGCGATGATCAGCGAGAAGGCGATGATGATCGGCAGCTGCAGCACCAGACCCATGGTGAAGGAGCCCAGCGTCGTCGGGAAGTTGACCTCGTTGACAAAGACGCTGGCGTAGTTTTCCCAGAGGTAGTTCAGCGGCTGGAACGTGATGCCGTTGACGAACACGATCTTGCTGAAGGAGAACCGCAGGGACTGCACCATCGCGTAGATGAAGAAGATGCACACGCCCACAATCCACGGCGCGATGAAGATGTAGCCGTACATCCATTCGCGCAGCGTCCGGCGGGACAGGTGGTGCTTGTCGTGGGGGTTCTTGTTCTTCTTACCTGCCATTGCCGCTCACCACCTTATAGCTCATGCTCTCCAGCGCGACGCCGTCCATCTCGCCGGCATAGTCGCCGAAGTTGAGGTAGACCTTCGTACCGTTGTCCCATGTGACGCAGACCATGTCGCCCTCGCGCTGATGGTCGACGATCACGCCCTGATGGCCTACGGTCTGATGCAGGTCGGACAGCGTGACGTACCATTCCGCGATCATGTCGCCGTAGAGCTCATAGCGGGAGGAGTAGATGCCCGAGGAGTTGGTGTTCTGCAGCTCGATGGGGTCCTCCCACGTCAGCAGGAAGGCCGGCCGCGCGCCCTGCTCGATCAGGTGCATCAGGAACTCATGGGTGTTCGCCTGGAAGTTGGTGTACTCCGCGTAGTAGGGAATCTGGCCGGACATGGCGATGGCGAGGAAGGGAATCTCCGCGTCAGTGTAGGTGTAGTCCGAGCCGCCGATGGGCATGTCGGACACCGCGTCCGCGTAGCGCCAGAGGTAGGCGTTGGGCGAGGTGAGCGTGGTGCTCAGGCTGCTGTTCGCCGCGTCCGCGATGGAGGCGAAGGCCGCCGCCATTTCGCCAGCGTCATGGAACTCGTTGTGATAGTAGTAGTCCGACAGCAGCTGCGTGATGCCCGTGAGGGAGATGGCCTTGATGCCGCCGTCGGTCAGGCCCTTGATGATCGCGTTGCCCTGATCCACCGCCGCGCTGGGGGTGAGGTAATACAGGGTGTCATAGACCATCCCGAAGGTGGGCCGGGACCACGTCTCGGAGGTAACCCGCTTCAGGGCGCTGTAGAGCAGCGTGGGATGGGTATCGACGTTCAGGGAGAGCACGTCGGCCTCCAGCGCCAGCACGGAGCCCATCATCGCGGCGCGCTCCCGGAGCTGCTTCAGGCCGTTCTTGCCGCCCAGCGACTTGGCCGGGGAGAAGCTGTTCGTCGGGACGCCGCCGGTCAGGCCGTTTTGCTGCCAGCCGCGGTAGACCAGCGACATGTGCTCCACGCCCTTGCTGGTCAGCTCGGTGATGATATCGCTCGCCTGCTCGAAGCTGGTCATGACCACGTCGGTCTTGCCGAGGATGTAGTTCTCGCGCTCCAGGCCGACGAAGTCGATCTGCACATCGAACTGCCGGTTCTCGGCGCTGGCGAAGGCGCCCTTCCCGATCAGGTAGTTGCGGTAGGCCACCGCGAGGCCCGCGTAGCTGGCGGTATCGCCATCCTCCAGCAGGAAGTGCTGCACGATGTCAAACTTGCGCGCCCGGGGCAGTCTCGCGGCCATGGTGCCGGCGCTGCGGCCCATGGGCTGGCTGTACACCTGACGGTAGTTGTACTTGGCGCAGACCCAGTCGAAGGCCATGCGGACGCCGTTGGGATAGGCCTGAATGTGGGCGGAGAAGTCGCCCTCCTCGATCACGCCGAGGAAGCCGATCTGCTTGTCGGTGTGCACCATGCCGAAGACGGGCATGATGACGTCCTCCGCGGGAACGCTCATGTCGCTGTACACGACGTCGTCGAGGCCGATGTTGGTGCCGTACACCTGCTTGTCAAAGGGGCTGCTGTAACGGCCCTCGTTGTCCTTCAGGTCGATGATCGCGCCCTGACCGTCGGGGATGATGAGGTAGCCCTCGTCCTGTCCCAGATAGCTGTAGCCGAGGAACGGGTAGAGGTAGAAGGCGGCCACCGCGTACATCTCGCTGTTGTTCTCAACGATGCTGTCCTGCGGGAGCGTGACGTCAAGGCCGCTCTCGGTCATCGCGACGGTCACGTCGAACTCGATCTCCAGATCGGTGAAGTTGACGTGGGCGGTAAAGCCGTTGTCCGCGTACTTGTAGGTGATCTCGGAGGCGTTGTTGATGAAGTCGGCCTGCACGTTGCGGGCCTGAACCTCCTGAATGTACTCCATCACGATGCCGGACTGATAGAAGCCCTTCCACGTCGCGTTGTCCTTGTGGTTGTCGGGGTCCTGCACCGTGGAGTAGAGCACCGCGCCGTTGCGCTTGCTCTCAACGATGATCGCCAGCGTGTCCTCCTTGAGGTAGAGGTTGAAGCGGCTGTTTTCCGCCACCTGCTTGTAGTCCTCAGGGATGAGGGACGCCTCGGGTTCCTCCGTCTCTTCAGGCTCCTCCGCGTCTTCGGGCTCCTCCGCGTCGGCCTCTTCGCCGGCGGGCTCCTCCTCAGCGGCGGGGGCTTCGGCTGCCTGCGTCTCCTCGGCGGCGGGAACCTCGGGCTCCTCCGTTGCCTCGGGGGCAGGCGCTTCCGGCGCCTCCGGCACCTGGACGGCGGTCTCCTCGGCAGCGGGCGCTTCGGTCGCCTCGGCGTCTTCCGCCAGCGCGGGCACGCTGAAGCAGCTCAGCAGCATCGCCAGCGCAAGCACCAGAGAAAGCAGTTTATACCTTCCTAACAAAGCGATACACCACCTCTCCGTAGATAGACGAAATGAAGTCGACAAGCTGGCTGATCAGCATATAGAGCACAACGCCCAGCGCCACGACAACCAGCACGGTGAACAGCGTCAGGATAATGGTCTTGATGGTCTTGCCCAGCGAGTAGTCGTTCTGATACATGATCATCAGGACGATCAGCAGCGCGGTCCAGCCATAGCTGACGAAGTCGAGCAGCGTGATGAAGAACTCCTCGTTGAAGGTCAGCACGTTGGTCAGGATCAGGCGGATCGGCTGGAAGATCAGCATCGGGGCCAGCGCATAGGCCGCGCCGATGAAGATATCCCGGAACTTCGCCTCGCCGTCGGTGATCGTGCAGACCAGATAGCAGCACACCACCAGCAGCATGAACACGCCGAAGACCATCAGGAAGTCGTTGATCAGCTCGTAGTAGCCGTCCGGCATGGTCTTGAACAGGAAGCCGGTGAAGTATTTGTTGACCACGAACCAGACGAAGTAGATCGCCAGCACGATGACGCCCGACAGGTAGGTGGCCTTCTTCTCCCGCTTGATGCCGTAGCAGGCGTCATAGGGGTTGCGGAGCATGTAGAAGCAGAAGCACACCTGCGAGACGATCGGGATGTTCATCACGAAGCTGCCGCCCTTGCGGATGGGCGTGAGGATGTGATTGCGGCGGTCGAAGTGCTTGATGATCTGCCAGAGCACGATCAGCACCACCGCGGCGATCAGGATGCCGCCCAGAGAGGCGTGCAGCCAGTTGGAGCGCTGCTCCCAGTACGCGTCGGAATAGCCGGTGCGGTAGCCGCCGTTGCGGAAGGCCTCCATCGCCTCGGGATAATTGCCCTCGCGGTAGAGCGCCTCGCCCAGGCCCGTCGACGCGTAGGTGAACAGGGAGTTCATGCGCAGGACTTCCGACCAGGGGGCCTTCGATTCGGCGTACTTGCCGTCCTGGAACAGGGTGAAGGCCTCGTGCACCAGATCGGTGAACTCGGTGGGGCGCAGCACCTGAATGGAGCCGAGCTGCTCGTCCAGCACATAGAGGGTGTAGTCGTCGTCGGCCACCAGACCCGTAACCGAGCGGAAGGTGCCGATGCGCTGGTCGCCGCTGTCGAACGCGCCGAAGAGGAACAGCATCGCGCCCTCGGAGGTGTACTCCATGATGATGCCGTTGGCGTTGACGGTGAAGATGGAGCCGGAGCTGTTGACCGCCACCGCGGAGTTCAGGGAGGTGACGTAGTCGGGGGCCATGGTGTCCTTGCCGGCCACGTTCAGGCGGCGCAGGGACGTGCCGTCACCGGCCTGCGTCACGGTGTAGACCATGCCCTTCTCGTCGATGCACAGGTTGCTCATCGAGATGGGGACGATCTCGCCCACCTGCGAGGAGTTGTTGCCGAAGACGAGCCGGCGCATCCTCGTCAGCAGGGAGATGTTGGAGGCGTTGGCGCCGTAGTAGCCAAGGAACTCGCCGCCGTCCACCGGGGAGATCTGGACGATGCCGTTGGTGTTGCCGGTGGAGACGATGTAGAGGTTCCCGCGCTTATCCAGCACGATCTTGCTGGGGCGGTAGGGCGCCGTGTCGCCAAAGAGCTGGTGCGTGGGGCGGCCATATTGCTGGATGACCTCGCCGTCCTTGTTGAAGACGGTGACGATGCGGTCGCCGCCGTCCGCGACGTAGACGTTCAGATCGTCGTCGACGTACACGCCCGAGGGGGAGCTCAGGGTGTCGCGGCCGCCGATGGTCTTGACAAACTCGCCGGTCTTGGTCACGACCAGAATGCGGCGGTTGCCGTTGTCAGCGATGTAGAGGTTGCCGTCAGGTCCCATGCGCAGGTCGGCAGGCATGCGCAGCGTCTCGTCGCCAAAGCGGGTCATCGTACGGACGGGCTCGTAAGCCGTCTGGGTTTCGACCAGATCGTCGTCCGTGCCGAGGCTGAACGTTCTGTACGGCGTTGCTGCCTGCGCGACGCAGGGCACAAGGAGAACGATGATCAGCAGCCATACTGCGAGCTTTTTCATCTTCATCCTCCCTTACTTCAGGCCCGAATGCGCCATCGTGTTCATGACGTTGGACTGCATGATAATGAACAGCAGCAGGTTCGGCAGGAACATGATGAGGGCCGCGGCGGCCGCCATGCCCTGACCCTGAACCGTACCGACGCCGGAGAGCGTGTTCATGTAGAAAGCCAGCGTGCGGATGCTCTCGGTCGAGGTGAACAGGTTGGAGGTCTCGACGTTGTTCCACACGGCCTGGAAGGCCAGAATCGCGCCGGTGGCGATGGCGGGCTTCACCATGGGCAGGATGATCTTGCGGTAGATGGTGAAGGAGCCCGCGCCCTCCAGCTGCGCCGCCTCGATCAGCGAGTTGGGAATGCCGTCCATGAACTGCTTGATCAGGAACAGGCAGACAGGCATCGCGATCAGCGGCAGGATGTGGGCAAACCATGTGTCCAGAATGCCCGTGAAGGAGATCGTCAAATACCGCGGGATGACCACGGCCGTGGCCACGAACATCAGCGCGACGTTGTTGATCTCCATGATGGTGTTCTTCATCTTGAAGTTCATCTTGCTCAGCGCGAAGCCGGCCATGGTGGAGATGAGGATGGACAGCACCACCACCGCGACGGTCACGACCAGAGAGTTGAAGATGTAGCGGGAGATCGGGACGCTGGAGCCCGCGGCAGTCTGCGCCAAATTCTGGAAGTTAATCAGCGACGGATGGCTGACGAAGAACTTGGGCGGGAAAGCGTAGAGCTCATCCATGGGCTTGAAAGCGTGGCCGATGATGTAAATGATCGGCGCGCCCATCACCACAGCCAGTGGCACGAGGTAGAGGTAGAGCGGTATCTGGTTTTTGTTGAACTTGGTCGGGTTGACCTTGATTCCGCTAATGGCCATGGGTTTCCCTCCTTTCTCTCTCAGTCTTTTTCAACGAACAGCTTGCGGGCCACGAAGGAGAACGCGTAGATCAGGCCCAGCAGCGCCACGGAGACCGCGGCGGCGTAGCCCATCTCGTAGCGGGTGAAGCCGTAGTCCTCCACATGGTTGACCATGAGCTGCGCGGCGTACTGCGGGGTCGGGTTGGAGCCGGTGAGCTGCACGCCGATGGCGCCCGCCTGGAACGCGTTGGTCACGGCCATGACCGCGCCGAAAAGCATCTGGGGCTTCATGGAGGGAACCGTGATGTAAACGACCTCTTGGAAGCGGTTGCGGATGCCGTCGATCATGCCCGCCTCATAGAGCTCGGGGTTCACGTCCAGCAGGCCCGCCAGCATCGCGAGGAAGCCGACGCCCATGCTCGACCACAGCGCCACGATGATGACGATGGGCAGGATGTAGTTGGTGTTCTGCAGCCAGATGATCGGCTCGGTGATCACGCCCAGCTGCGTGAGCGCATAGTTGGCGATGCCGCTCTGGTCGCCGAGGAACACCGTGCGCCACACGACGGTCATCGCGACGCCCTGGGTCATGGAGGGCGAGTAGAGGATCAGGGCGAGGATCGTGCGCGGCAGCTTGGTGAGCTGGCTCAGGGACCACGCCAGGAAGAAGGACAGCACATAGCCGCCTACGCCCACGATCAGGGAGAACAGAATGGTGTTGGGCAGGACATACTGCAGGAAGATGGTGTCCTGCGTGAGGAGGTTGATGTAGTTGGTCAGGCCGACGAAGGACGGGAACTGCACCGCGTTGTAGTTGGTGAACGAGAGCAGGATCGCCATGCCCGTCGGGATGATGATGAAGACGCTGAACAGGATCAGGTAGGGCAGCAGGAACAGATAGGGGGTCTTCTTGTTGGTCATCATTGCTCAGCCACCTCCTCTGCCGCCTTCTGTTTTTCGTATCGTTCGATCAGTCTGGTCACCACAGAGACGTCCGGGGTCATGAAGTCCTCCAGCATCTCGCCGTCAGCGTAGTAGCCGAATTCCTCCAGCTTGCGGTAGGTCTCGCGGTTGATGCGCTTGACCGCGGTGTCCATGGCGCGGCGGGCCTCCACGCCGTTGACCGTCACGGAGATGAAGGCGTTGGACAGCTCGCGCTCCAGCATGTAGGTGCCCAGCACCCACGGCGCCTCGGTCATCCACTGCATCTGCTCGATGATGACCTTCTTGTGCGCGGCGCGCAGGGGCAGGGTGGCGAAGGCTTCGCGGTTGGCGGTGGGCCAGATGTACTCGGAGCCGTAGGTCGACTGCAGCAGGCTGCCGAACTCGGACTGCACCTCCGTGGAGGACCACCACTTCAGGAACTCCCACGCCTCGTCGGGCATCTCGGTCTGGGACATGATGGCCATGGTCTCCGCGCCGCCGGTGGTGTAGCGCAGCACCTCGCCGTCCTCATTGGTCAGGCCGGGGAACAGCGCGATGTCCCACAGGCCGTCCAGCTCGGGCGCGGCGTTGAGCAGCAGGTTGTAGGTGGACAGATCGGCGATGCCGATGGGCAGCGTGCCGTCGCGGAACTGCTGATAGAAGCCGGG
Source organism: Christensenellaceae bacterium (assembly GCA_022510815.1). Lineage (GTDB taxonomy): Bacteria > Bacillota > Clostridia > Christensenellales > Aristaeellaceae > UBA11524. The sequence continues at coordinate 25,741 of JAFLST010000036.1, forward strand.
GGCGGGCACGTCGGTGGGCATGTTGTAGACGGTGAACAGCTCGGTCAGCTCGCGGAAGCCCGCCAGAGAGATCTCGCTGTCCAGCGTGGTGTCGGCGACGGTCTTGGCGTAGATGGAGCCGCCCGCCTGCAGGATCAGCGGCAGGGTGCCCGGGAAGACCTTCGTGCCGACCATGCCGGCCGTGGGGAAGTAGAAGTTCATCGAGCGCCTCTGCAGCTCGGGGAGGATCAGCTTGACCTCGTCCATGCTGTTCGGCACCGCGATGCCGAGGTTGTCGAGGACGTCCTTGCGGTAGAACATCACCCAGAAGTTGACGGTCTCGGGCATGGCGTAGACACCGTCGCCGAGGATGTAGGGCACGAACAGGCCGGAGGAGAAGCGCTGAGCGACCTCCGGGAAGTCCTCAAACTGCGTCAGGTCGTAGAGCGCGCCGCGGATATTAAGATAGGAAGGAACAACGTACTGCAGGGACAGCACCACGTCGGGCGCCGTGCCCGCGGCGTTGGCCAGCACCAGCTTGTTCGCGTCGGGCATCAGGGAGATATCCACCTGAATGCCGGTCTTGGGCGTGAACTCGGTGTCGATCAGGTTCTGCACCGTCTCGACGTACTGGCGGCTGCGGCCCATCCACACCTGCAGGTGACCCTCGGAGCCGGTGCCCGCGGCGTAGTCCTGCGCGGTGAAGGAGCGGAAGAAGCGCTCCACGCTCTTCATGGTGCTCTCAAAGAAGCCGGGCTTCTGGGGCAGCTCAGCGCTCTCCTGATAGATGTAGATCTGGTCGATGGACAGGTCGTTGACGGCCATGTCCGTGAGCTGCTGGGCCAGCATGCGCGCGGCCGAGTTGGCGCCCGTGGAGAACTCCGCCATGCGGCGCGGCAGGTCCTCGGGCTTCTTGGCCAGGCGGCGAAGCTGGTCGGCGCACAGGGTCATGCTGGAGAAGGCGCTGCCGCTGTTAATCGGCGAGAACTGCTTGATGTACTCCACCTGCGCCTCGCAGCGGTCGGCCCAGCCGTTGAGCCGCTCCACAAGGTCCGGGAAGTTGTCCAGCATGTGGTAGCTGCGATAGGGGTCAGCCGTCGCGCCGCCCATCAGGCTCTGGATGTCGTTGGAGAGGGCGTTGATCTCCTTGAGCAGCGCGTCGATCTCCTCGTACACCGGGGTGATGTTGGCGGCGTTGATGGTCAGGGACAGGGTGTGATCGCCCGCCTCCAGATAGAAGGTCTGGTTCTCCCCTGTCGAGGTCTTCATGGTCATGTTGGTGAAGCTCGTCGAGTAGTCGAAGCCCACCTGACGCGCCTCCTCGGAGGGAATCGCGCCGTCGATCAGCACGTCGACGAAGGTCGGGAAATCCGCCCGGGCGTTCTGCCGATAGTAGGCGCCGATCTGATACCAGCCGGTCTTCTCCACCGTGAAGTCCCAGGTGACGGTATCGCCCGCCGCGTCAAAGGAAGCGCCGTCGAGGAAGTTGACCATCCGGTGATCGGTGCTGTAGGGCGACAGGCGCGCGTTGAACTCGCCCGCGCCGCGGATGGAGGACTCGCTGCGGCTGGCAATCTTTTCCGCTTCGATCACGATGATGCCGTCGCCCTCGGCCTTCTGCCCCTCATAGGCAGGGATGGTCACGGGGGCCTTGAGCGTTACCGCGAAGATATCCACGCCGCCGTCCTGCACCGTGAAGCGCAGGGTGTGCTCGCCGGCGGTCAGCTCGAACAGGAAGGGATCGGCGGTGCGGCCCGCGGAATCGCTCATGCCTGCTTCGGAGACGATGTCGGCAGCATACGGGGTTGTGGCAATCTCATTGCCGTAGCGGTCCTGCGGGAAGACGCCGTCGTCAATCCACAGGGAGTTCAGCTTCACGCGCTGCAGCTCCGTGAAGGGGGTCGCGCCGTCCAGCGTGACGTTCATCTCCGTGGGGAGCGTGGTCTCCGCGGTGTTCTGATAGGACAGCCAGATCTCGTAGAGGCCGTCCTCCGGCACCGCGAACACAGCCTCGCCCGAGTCGTCCAGATCGAGCGACAGGGAGACGGGGGTCGTCACGGCCTCACCGGCGTAGACCGGCAGGGTGTACGTTTTGACCGCCGCGGTGTACAGGGTCTCGCTGGAGCCCGCGTCCTCCGCCAGCGCGAAGGAGCATACAAGGCACAGCAGCACGACGATTGTCCAAATACGTTTGCGCAAGCTCATCACCTCACAACCGACTTATTCCTGAACCAGCGCCCGGATGGCCCACAGGGCCGCACCTGTGTCATCCAGCGCCGAAATGCACGTTGCCCAGTTGGACTGACTGGCGTCCAGAGCCGTATGAATGATTCCGTGATAGACCGTGTCGCCCAGCGTGATCGTGATGTTCACGCCGTCCTCGCAGGCCCATGTGCCGGTGAAATCGCCGGTCACGGCGCCGTCCTCCCCAAGGGTGACGACCACGGACTTATGCTCCACCGCGTTGATGTCGTGCTCGTGCAGCAGCAGCTTGTAGATGCCGCCGCGCCTGCTCTCGTCCACCGGCGCGGGGGATTCGCCCGCATACCGCAGCGGGGAGACCACGGGCCAGCCGTCCTCGTTCATGTACATCTGATGCACCCGCACCTGGAAGCTCTCGCCCGTGTTGGCGAAGCGGGTGTGGAAGACGATGAAATACCGCCCGGTCTCCTCGTCGTAGTAGGCGGAGTTGTGGCCCGGGGAACGGTAGGCGACGGTGAACCTGTTCTTGTCCGTGTCCATCGCGAGGAACTCGTAGCCGCCCATGAGCTTCACGCCGTAGGGCTCGTAGTCCGGGTCGTTGAAGAAGGTGCCCGGGTTGCCGCCGACGGTGGTCATGTCGTTGCCCTGCGAGTCGTAGAAGGGCCCGTCGGGGCTCTCGGAGCGGCAGACGCGGATGTTGTAGCCGCCATTGGCGTCCAGACCGCCGAAGGACAGGAACAGGTAGTAGTAACCGGTGTCGGGGCTGTAGAGCATGTAGGGCGCCTCGATGCGGGCGTGATTCTTGCCCAGCAGCCTCTTGCCGAAGGTCGGCTGTCCGTTGTCCAGCGGCAGGCCGGTCTCCGTGTCAAGCTCGAGGATGAAGATGCCGCCCGAGTAGGAGCCGTAGACCATCCACAGCCGGCCCTCCGCGTCGAAGAACACGCAGGGGTCAACCACGTTGGGCTGGACGTTGGCGTTGTAGCCCGCGTAGCCCGACTTGAGGAACACGCCAAGGTTGACGTAGGGCCCCTCGGGATTGTCGGCCACCGCGCGGCCCAGCATCGACAGCGGCTGGCTGCCCTCGCAGGTGCAGTAGTACATGTAGTACTTCCCGTCCGCCAACTGGATCACGTCCGGCGCCCAGAAGGTGTCCGTCCGGGAGTAGGTCAGCGCCTCGCGCATCTCCTCCTGAACGTTCTCGACCAGCGTGCAGTCTGCCTGAGCGTTGGCGGAGATCATCTCCCAGTCGATCAGGTCCTCGCTGCGGGCCGCCGCCATGTGGCTGCCGAAAATGTAATAGTAGCCGTCGTCGGCCTTGATGATGGACGGGTCATGAACCACGGCGTTGTGCTGGAACCTCGGAATCGGCAGCTCCTGCTCGGCCAGCGCGCAGGAGGACAGACCGAGGGCCAACGCGAACAATCCGCTCGCGATGCGTTTCATTTTCACGAACATCCCTCCGAAATTGCTATGAAGCCTCATCTTTGGGGCGATTTGAACAATTTATCGAAACTATTATATTACCCTTTTGCTGATTTTTCAATATCCATTCCCATTGGATTAACCAAACCTCTTGTTTTTTGTCGATATTGAACAAATATCACTCACAGAATATTCACAGTTTGATCACATGATGCTCATTAGGCGCTTTTTCCCCTTGGCAATGCTTCCCCATCAAAAAAAGCCCGCTTCCTTTTCAGGAAACGAGCGCAGCCTGTCGAAACCCCCTTGGGTGGTGTCGGAGGGCCCGCAGGCCCTTCGACTTTCATTGAAAAACGGACGACATGCGCGTCAGTCTTTGTGCTTTTCGGCACAAAAAGCTTCCTTGCAGGCCTTC
>JAFLST010000037.1 GCA_022510815.1 Christensenellaceae bacterium
CGAGGTACATGCCGTCGTCGAGGAAGTGATTCTCCTTGAGCGCCGCGTGGCCGGAGGTCTCGATCGCCAGCGGACAGGACACGCCCTCGCTGTTCAGGCGGATGGCCTCGTCGATCACGTTGCGGTAGCCGCGCTTATAGCGGTAGTGCTCTCCGCCCCAATCGTTGATGAACTTCTTGAGGCCGGAGGACGTCACGGAGTCGGTCACGATGGTCTGGCCGGGCTTCTCATCCAGCAGGATGGCGGAGATCAGCGCGATCAGGCGGTTGCGGTTGATCTCCCGGCCGTCGGCGTCCACCACCGCGGCACGGTCACAGTCCGCGTCGAAGATCACGCCGAGGTCAGCCCCGGCCTTGATAACCGCCGCGCTGAGGGACGCCATGGCGTCCGCGTTCTCAGGATTCGGGATGTGGTTGGGGAAATAGCCGTCGGGCTCGAGGAACTGGCTGCCCTCGATCCACGCGCCGAGGCTCTCCAACAGCTCCGCGTAGAAGCCGCCCGCGCCGTTGCCCGCGTCCACCACCACATGCAGGCCCAGCAGGGGCTTGGGCACATCGGTGTTCAGGCCCGTGCGGATGCGGGAGGCGAGCTGCTCCATGTAGGTCGGCAGGAAGGCCATCTCCCTGATCGCGCCGGCGATGGGCATATCCTCCGGCTGCAGCTTTGCCGCTTCCGTCAGCAGCTCGCCCACGTCCTTGCCCTCGAGGCCGCCTTCCTTCACGAAGAACTTGAGGCCGTTCTTGTCATAGGGATGATGGCTGGCAGTGACCATGATCGACCCGTCCGGCTCGAAACCGGGGGTGATGATGCTCATGTACATGGCCGGGGTGGTGCACATGCCGAAGTGCATCACCGACGCGCCCGCCTTGCTCACGCCCTCCGCCGCGGCCTGCTGAATCGCCGGGCCGGAGATGCGGCTGTCACGACCGATGGCGATGGTCACCTGCGTAACGGGCTTATTCTCCTTCGCCGCGACGAACCGCGCAAAGGCCATGCCCAGACACTGGGCCACATGGGGTGTCAGCACCGCGCCGTCGCCCACCGCCACGCCGCGCACGTCGGAACCGCTCTTCAGTTTCATCCAATCCATAACCAGACCTCCTCTATTGATCGCATCAACTGATCGTTGTTAAACGGGCTTCTCTGCAGACAGTCGCCGCTTTTCGGAGAGCGCGCGAGAAGGGCGCGCTATGGGCCCCAAAGCTTCTCTCGCAGCACCTTACGCATCCCCGGCCCCTGTCTCGTCATAGGCACCGCGCAGCAGGCGGTACATGGGCGCGAGGGACTGGAAATCCTTGAGCACCTTATCCACGAGGGATGCGTCATAAGCCCACTGGAAGGGTATATCGCCGCGGGAGACATACACATCGCGGAGCATGTACCAGTGGCGCAGGCTCTCCGGGACAGTAGGCGGTATCTCGAGGCGCTTGAAGGCTTGCCCGCCCACAGCCATGTGGTGCCGGGAAAGGTGGCAGCTGTCAATGATCTTCTGCACCTCGTCGGGCTTGGCGGCCATGCGGCGGCGGAGCATATCCATCAGCGGCCGGTTTTCGTCCCAGATGCCCACGCCCCAGTTCATGCCCTGCGGCGAGAGCTCGAACCAATACATCACGCTGCCCTCGCGGGGTTCCGCCGCCCGCCGGAACAGCACCCACAGGTGATCCCGGAAGGGGCTCTTGTCCTTCGAGAAGCGCACATCCCGCCAGATTCGCGCCAGACAGCGGTAGGGCCTGATCTCCATCTGCGGGTCGATCTTCTGCATGCCCGGAGCAAGCGCATTGATGAAATCATAAAAGGGCGCTTTGACGTGATCCTCGAAGCGCTGCTGGTTCTCCCTGTAGTAGCTCACGCTGTTGTGGAAACGGATATCCAGAAAAAAACGGATCGTTTCCTCCGAAAAACCGGTAAACATGTTTTCCCTCCCATATGTTCCCTACCATTATACTGGGTTTCTGAATTTTTTTCAACCACAAAAAGCCGCGGAAGCAGGTCTTCTGCTCCCGCGGGATGGGATTGGCTTCCGCTCAGTTCATGGAAATCCCGTTTTCCAGATAGATCATGGTGATGTGATTCTGACATTCCTTCGCAAAGCCCTCGACGTCGAAGGCGCCGCTGAGGAAGCGCTTCGCGGCGGTCTGCAGGGCTTCGTCATAGGTAACCGGCGAGGCCTCAGCGATGCACAGGCCATCGGTCTGCTCCCTGTACTGGGCGATGGTCTCCGCCGATACCCGCCAACGGTAACGCTCCAGCCGGGCGCACTCCTCGCGCAGCCGGGTCAGCTCATCCGCCTGATCTGCTGTCGGGTCGGCAATCGCTTCCAGCCGGGCGATCTCGGCCTGCATGGTTTCGATCTCCTCCACGATGCCCTTGTTCATCACCGGCTCCGTGGCTGACGCGTCGTACACATAGCGCTCGACATTATCCCGCTGAGCATACCACTCCAGCAGCGCGACGGCGGCGTCCTGATTGGCCGAGTAAGGGTTTATCACCGCGATGGTCATCCATGCTTCGATAGCGCTGGGCTTGTCAGCCGTAACCGGCGGCAGGAAGACCATTCCCTCCTCCAGCTCCATGTATCCCCGGTCCAGCTCGAAGACCGCCCAGTCCGGATAGTCACCCTTGAAGGGGTCCTTTTCCGGCAGCTCGGTGCGGATGCGCTCGACCATCTCCTTAAACGCCGGCGCCGTGAAGTCCACCGTGCCGCCGTTGAGCTGGCCCGAGCGGACATACAGCGTCATGTACAGATCCAGCACGCTCTGGCGCGTATAGCCTGTGTAGCCCATCAGGGACTGATCGCTGGGAAGCGCGTCCGTTTCCAGCAGGGTTTTGCACGCATCGAGCATCTCCCCAAAGCTGCTCGGGATCGGAATATCATTCTCCTCCAGCGTCGCGGTGTACACATTCATGCCAATCAGGTCGCAGGACACGATCCAGCCCACCAGATGACCCTCGTCGTCGGTCAGCGCGTCCTGAAAGGCCGGGTAGAGGTCACCCAGCCTGGCGGTGAGCACCTCGCTGTCATCCAGCGACGTATAGTAGCCATGCTTCTTGAGGGAGTAGAGACCCGAGTATGCGGGCAGGATGAACAGGTCGACCTGATCGTTGCGGATGGCGATGGCGTTGGCAATCTCGTCAAAGCTGGCCTCACCGTCCAGCATCTCGATCTGCGCGTCCGTGTAACCATCCATATCAACCCAGCCAAGAATGCGCAGGGTGGGTGTCTCCGCAAGGGCCGAAGGCACCAGCAGAGCCAGACACAGCAGGCAAATAAGCATTCTCTTGAACATAAAAAACCTTCCTTTCTTACCGCCTCCCGGGCGGTTGTTCACCCGGAAGACGGACTCGGAAGCAGGAAGGTTGCGTTTGCGCGGAGCTTTTACAACTGTAAATCCGGTCAGTCACCCTCGGCCCGGAAGAACAGCGCTGTCAGCGCGCCGTCCTGCGTGACGACCTGCAGGGTGAGCGGGAAGTCATAGGTGTTGGTGAAGGCGAAGTCCTTCCATGTGGCGACGGCGCAGTCCAGATTGACCGGCGCGTACTGCACGCCCAGATAGCGGTGCACGCCCCATTCGTCAAGGCGCACGTCCAGCCCCAGCATCGCCTCGTAGATGGTCGTGCTGATCTGGCACACGCCGCCGCTCACGCCCACGCCCTCCACGCTGATGTTGGGGGCCTTGACATAGCCATTGCGCGCGGTATAGGGCGCGCACAGGGCATTGAAGGAGAACTGTTCCCCCGGAGCGATGACGGCGCCATTCACCCGCTCCACGCCCAGCGCGATGTTCTTGCGGCGGCCCCGGGCCAGATCGGCGCCCTTGTTGATGCCCGTCCGCTCATTATACCATGTGGTGAAGGCGTACAGCAGGTCACCCGGCCCGGCTTCCTCCGCGCGCACGAAGGGCAGGAAGACAAAGCTGCCCTCCTCCAGCCGCGCCGACCCGCGCATCATGGGGACGTCGCCCGCCTCATTCATCACGCTGACGAGATAGCCCGGCTGCAGGTCGTTGCCCGTGTAACCCGCGGTCTCGACATGGGTCTCCTTGGTGATGCAGGCCACGCCCGCCATAGGCGTCCATCCCGGCAGCGGAGCGTCCGACACCTTCCACAGCTCGTAAAGCCGCTCGGTCATCATCCAGCCCTCGCTGCCGTTATAGGAGCAGTAGCACCAGTCCGGGCCATATTCCAGAATGTAGGCCCAGTCGCCTTGCTGGGCCACGGCGCCGTATTTGCCGTCCTTGGCCGGCTCCTCGCGCATGCCCGTGTTGCGATAAACCTTCGCCCGATAGAGCGCCCCCTCCGGCACCTCCTCGCCCAGCGCCGCGCAGGGCACGAGCAGCAACGCCAGCAGCAGGCAGAGCATTCGTCTCATGCGGTTCTCCCCTTCCATGGCATGTCACGCTTATTATGACATTTTTTTCATGAAAAAGGTTCGTTTACAATTGTAAAATATTCGTCAGACCATCACGTTCCGCAGGGGCCTTTCCAGCCGCGACGCCAGCGCCACGGCCAGCGCCAGCTTGACCGCGTCCCCCGGCAGGAAGGGGAACACGCAGTAGGTCAGGCTCAGCCACAGCGGGGATTTCGTCAGCGCCATGAACCACAGGGTGCCGAACAGATAGCAGGCCGCTACGCCCGCCACGATCGCCAGCGCCGCCTGCCACCATGCCCGGCCCCACTTTTCCACAATCAGCGCCGTGAGGAACGCCGAGGCCACATAGCCGATGATATAGCCGCCCGTGCGCCCGAAAAGCACCCCAGCGCCGCCCTGAAAGCCCGTGAACACCGGCAGGCCAGCCAGTCCCATCAGCAGATAGACCGTCATTGAGAGCGCGGCGTAGTGCTTCTTCATGAGCAGCGCGCACAGGTGCACCGAGAACAGCGCCAGATTGACCGGAATCACCCCCAGCGGGATCTGAATCTGCGAGCATACCGCCGTCAGCGCCGCGAAAAGCGCACAGAGCACCAGCGATTTGGTCCGCGTTGCCTTCATGCCGTCATCCTCCGTTTCTTTGCGTAAACCTGAATTTGTTTTCTGTTTACACATTATACCCGCCGCGCCGCCTGCTGTCAAGAAGGAAGTCGCCGAAAAACAGCGAATTACCCCCTTGTCACCATTGATGAAACGCGGGTCTGCCATGACAGCCGCTGAAAGGAACCTATGAGCATACGGAAAAACGCCGTCTACAACATGGCCTACCGCGTGTTCTCGCTGCTCCTGCCGCTGGTCACCGCGCCGTATCTGTCCCGGGTGGTCGGCACGGAGGGCGTGGGGCTCTACGATTACGCGTGGAACATCAGCTACCTGTTTGTGCTGGTGGGCATGCTGGGGCTGGAAAACTACGGTGTGCGGGCCATCGCGCGGGTGCGGGACGACCGCGAGGAGCTGAACCGCGCCTTCTCGGAGATATGGCGGATGCAGCTCCTGGTCGCCGGAGGCACGCTGCTTATCTGGCTCGGTTATGTCTTCCTCATCGCCGGAGAGGAGCGGCCCGTCGCGCTGCACCTGACGCTGATGTCGGTTTCCTGCCTTGTGAACCTCGACTGGTGCCTGATGGGGCTCGACCAGTTCCGGCCCATCGCCCTGCGCAACACCGCGGTCAAGCTGGCAGGCGCGGCGGCAATCTTCCTGCTGGTCCGGAGCAGGGATGACCTCTGGCTCTACGCGCTGGTGTGGTCGCTGGCGACGCTGACGGGCTGCCTGAGCTGCTGGACGACGCTGCGGGGCCGGGTGCGGCTCATCCGGGTGTCATGGCGCGACGCCCTGCGCCATCTGCCGCCCTGCGCGACGCTCTTCATATCGGTCATCGCCGTCAGCGTCTACCGGCGGATGGACGTCGTCATGCTCGGCGCGATGGCAGGCTGGGAGCCGAACGGCCTTTACACCAACGCGGAGAAGATCATCTACTGCCTGAGCGGCTTCATCTCCGCCATCGGCACGGTGATGCTCCCGCAGGCTTCCGCCCTGATGCACAAGGGACAGGTCGACAAGCTCAAGCGCCGCATCGCCCTGTCCATGGAGCTGATGATGTGCATGACCGCCGCGCTGGCCTTCGGGCTGGCCTCGGTCGCCGAGCGGTTCGCCCCGCTGTTCTTCGGCGCGGACTTCGCCTATTCCGGCACGCTGATGATTCCCCTCGCCTTTACGCTGATCACCATCGGCTTTGCCAATGTCATCCGGACCCAGTGGGTGCTGCCCGGCGGGCACGATGCCATCCTCATTCGCAGCGTGGTCAGCGGCGCGTGCGTCAATCTCGCGCTGAACGCCCTGTTCATCCCCCGCATCGGCGCGATGGGCGCTGTGATCGGCACCCTCGCCGCAGAGACCGCCGTTCCCCTCGTCCAGTGGCTGCACCTGCGCCGGGAGCTCCCCTACCCGAGCTATGTGCTCTCCTGCGCTGCCTACGCGGTCATCGGCCTCGTCATGCTGCTGGCGGTGCGGCTGATCGGCTCCGTCCTGCCCCTCGGCGGCTGGACAGGTCTGGCTGTTCAGGTTGCCATAGGCGCTGCGGTCTACATTGCCCTGACGCTGCTCTATTGGAAAATCACGGGCAAACAGGAAGCGATTTCGCTGCTGAAACGCACAAAATCGCGTTTATAAAGCGGCCCGGCCGGGTCAAAATACTCCCGCAAACATCTTGCGGGAGGTTTTTTCATGGCAAAGAAATGCACAGCCATCCTTCTTGTCCTGATGCTGGCGCTCATGGCGACGGGCTGCAGCACGAGCAATCAGGGCTACTACGAGCAGGCGCAGCTTTACCTCGGCAGCGGGGATTTCATCGCCGCGGGCATGATCTTCAGCCAGCTCGGCGAATACCGGGACGCTGCGGACTACGCCCTGTACTGCGCGGGATTGCAGGCGCTCAGGGACGGCGAGCTCGATCTGGCCCGGGCGGACTTCGAGCTGTTGCTGCCCTTCAAGTCCAGCGACCGCTACCTGACCTACATCGAGGCGCTGACCCTCGAGGAGGAGGGCGAGTTGGAGGAGGCGCTGCGCCTGTGGGAGGAGCTTGGCTCCTTTGAGGACAGCCTCGATCACGCCGAGCTTCTCCGGGAGGACATCCCCGCGGACGAGATCGCCCACGCCCGGGCCCTGATGAAAGCGGGGCGCTACGAGCAGGCGAAGGCCATCCTTGAGGACCTCGACGGCTACGGCGAGAGCGCTGATCTGCTGGACGACTGCAACGCGGCTATTCTCCGCGCGGCCTACGACCGGGCCGAAGCCCTCTACGCCCGGGGTGAATTCAGCGAAGCCCTGACCGCCTTCGAGGCCCTTGGCAGCAACCTCGACGCTGCTCAGCGCGCGCTGGACTGCCGCTCCGCCATGTACGACGAGCTGGAAGCCGCCTATCCCCACGCGACCATGAGCAACGCCGCCGCGCTGATGGACGGCTATGCCGAGATGGAGGACTACGGTGACAGCGAGTCCCGTCTAACTGACCTGCAGGCCCGCTTCGGCGTGAACCTCGCCCTGACCGCGGACGCCTCGCTGATGCCGTGGGTCATCTTCGGTCAATACCCGATGCAGGAGACCGGCGCGCCCGCGCCGCTCACATGGCGGCTGATAGCCCTCGACGGCTCCACGGCCACGCTCCTGTGCGACAGCGTGATCGACGCGCTCCCGGCGACCACGATGCCCTCCCTGATGCTGACCGCCGCCGAGCAGGAGGCCGTCGTGAGCCTCTCCCTGCCCCTGCTCAGCGACCTGACTGCTCTCGACAGCGACGATCTGCGCTGTGCCGCCACGCCCTATGCCCTTGCGCAGGGGGTGCGGGCCCACTCCGACGGCTCCGCGTGGTGGTGGCTGGGCAACCCGGTCGACGCGGGCCGCAACGCGATCGTCTGGTACACCGGTGGTGTGCTGGACACGGGCGTCGCTGCCGCCGAGCCCTGTGTGGGCGTTCGGCCTATGCTGCGGGTGGACTTGGACGCGGTGATGCTGACGGAAGGCGAAGGGACGGTTGAGGAGCCGTACAGGTGAGAATGATGCGGGAGGATGCTTTGGAGCCCAAGGCACCCTCTCGAAAGGCGGCGACCGTCATGTTTCAGGCAGGTTCTTATAAGCAATATGAATCTGCGTCATTCTGAATCAGCAGCATGATTACTCGGTAACAGCACGGGAGGGGGCTTTGCTTGATCGCAAAAGTCCCCTCCCGAAGCCCGCCTCAAAAGAGCTTGGACGGCACCCGTGCCCGTCGGGTCTTCTAACGGCACAGTGCTGCGAATCTGGCGTTCACGCTGGACATGAGGGCGTCGACGGCAAGAATCACCTGACAGCCCCGCACGCCTGCGCTGACGCTGATCCGCTCCAGCGACCGGGCGGATTCGTCGATGTAGGTCGGGAAGAGCTTTTTCATGCCGATGGGGCTGCATCCGCCGCGCTGATAGCCGGTAAGGGGCAGCAGGTCCTTCTGGTGCAGCATGGCGACGGATTTATGGCCTGCGGCGCGGGCCACGGCCTTGAGGTCCAGCTCCTGCTCCACCGGGATGACGCAGACGAGGGGTTTGCTGCCCTCGCCGGTGAGGACGAGGGTCTTGTAGATCATGGCGGGGTCGAGGCCCGTTTTCCCCGCGACGAGCTTGCCGTCGAAGTTATCGTCGTCGACGGCGTATTCGCGGGTTTCATAGGGAATCTTATGCGCGTCCAGATAGCGCAGGACATTGGTCTTGACAGCTTTGGCCATGGCGGCTCCCTCCTGTTCACAGGCCATTATACCGCATTTGCCCGGCAAGTAAAGCATTTTTCTTCCGGCAAATTGACAGATTTCACACATCGTTGTACAATGGATGCAAGTTCCAAGCGCAAGGAGGATTCTTATGGCAGGCTCGAAGAACCTTGAGGAGCAGCGCCGCGAAAAGGACGGCATCGTTTACTTTGACCGCGGGCGGCTGGAGGGGCGCAACGGGCGCAGCTACGACCGTTGGGCAATTCAGACGCACTTTGTGGAGGTCGGTGAGAGTCAGGCGGAGCTTGTGCGCCGCTATGTCCTGCCTCTGGCGCAGCCCGGCGACCTGCTGGCCTTCGGCGCGAAGGTGATGGCCATGTGCACCCGCAACGTCAAGACCAAGGACGAGGTACATCCCGGCTTTTTCGCCAAGTTCATGGCCCGGTTTGCGGGCATCAACTCCACCGGCGTGGGCATGCATGAGCCCTACAAGCTGCAGATGGTCATCGACATGTGCGGCCTGCCGCGGGTGCTGCTGGCGTCCTTCGTTTCGGCGGTGACGCGCCCCTTCGGCATCAAGGGCCTGTTCTACAAGATCTGCGGCAAGGGCGTGGGCGGCATTGACGGCTTCTACTTCCGCTCCAGCTTTGAGCGGTACAAGACCATGGGCCTCATCAACCCGCCGAACCCCGTCGAATTATGCGACCAGCTCGAGAAGGACACGGGCATCCCGGTGGTGCTCATGGACGCCAACGACATCGAGCAGAACCAGCTCGGCAAGTGCACGGATTTCCCGCTGACCGACGACGAGATTCAGGACGCCATGCGGGACAACCCCTCCGGTCAGGGCGACGAGCTGACTCCCCTCATCCTCATCCGCCCCGTGAAGGCATAAAGAAAGCCCCTGTTGTCAGGGGCTTTTTTCATTGCTGTTCCGCAGGCGCCAGCCAAACGCTTACCGACTCCCCGTCGCTTTCCCAGCCATCCAAGTCCACCCGGATTGCTTCGGGCAAATCGCCCTCAAACTGGTACAGCCTCGAATAACCAAGAAGGTGTTCCATGGAGGTCTCCCCGAAGTAGCTATCCCCGTATTCGCTCTGTTCCGGAGCGCCACACCGAAGCGGCTCGCCATGCTCATCATACAGTCCGGCGATCGACCACGGCCTCACGACATGCATGGTGGCATAGTCTTCATAAACCTCTGTCTCCCACAGGAACGGCATCCCCGGCTCGTCCGCCGTGAGCATGATCTCCAGCGTCCCATCCTCGATGTATGCCTCCACCCCAACCCGGACGCCATCGCGTCTTGTCAGCATGCTCGCGTAGTGCGCATCCCGCATGCTCACCTCCTTCACCTTAACAAACGACAGGGCGGCCGGTTTTGTCCCGATTCTTTAGAAAAGGATGAGAATCTTCCGCCGCGCTTGCATTTTCCAGCCGTTCCATGTACAATAGGGCTGTTTCATACGTCATCATTCGGCATCCCTCATCATGGCAAACAGGAGGTAATCCCATGGAACAGAACTACGTCCTCATGACCGACTCGGACAGCGATCTGCCCTACGAGCTGAAGGTCGCCTACGACATTCCCGTGGTCAGCATGCCCTACGCCATCGACGGGCAGGAATACTTCGACGATCTGGGGCAGACCGTCGACCCCAAGACCTTCTTTGACAAGATGCGCGCCGGCGCGACGCCCTCCACCTCCGCGCTGAACGAAACCATCTACCGCGAATACTTCGAGCCCATTCTCGCCTCGGGCAAGGACCTGCTGTTCATCGCCTTCTCCAGCCAGCTCTCCGCGACCATTCAGGCCGTGTACGCCACCCAGAAGGCGCTGCTGAGCGAGTATCCCGGGCGCAAGTTCATCGTGGTGGACACGCTGTCCATCTCCGCGCCGCAGGCCATTCTGGTGCTCAAGGCCCACGAGATGTACCGCGAGGGCAAGTCCATCGAGGAGGTCACCCAGTGGCTGGAGGACAACAAGCTCCGGGCGCAGGCGTGGTTCACCGTGGAGGATCTGAAGTACCTGAAGCGCGGCGGACGCGTCTCCCCCGCGGCGGCGGCCATCGGCACCCTGATCGACCTGAAGCCCATCCTGACCGAGACCCTCGAGGGCAAGCTGGCCCCCGCCGCCAAGGTGCGCGGACGCCGCAAGGCCGTGGCGTACATCGTGGACAGGGCCATCGAGAACGTCGTCGACCAGAAGGAAGCGATGGGCATCATCCTCCACGGCGACTGCCCCGAGGAGGCGCAGGCCCTCAAGAGCCAGCTCGAGGAGAAGCTGCCCGACATGAACATTCTCATCCATGCCATCGGCCCGGTCATCGGCGCCCACGCGGGTCCCGGCACGCTGGCCTTCTGCTTCCTCGGCAAAAGGCGCCCGCAATAAGGACATGAAGATGAAAAAGCTGCTTTTTATCGGCGCGTCGGTGGCGGACGTGGTGCTGCGCGTGCCTGCCCTGCCCACGCCCGGCGACGATCTGACGGTGGACGACCAGTTCGTCCGTCTGGGTGGCTGCGCCTGCAACGCCTGCCGCGCGGCCATGCTGGCGGGAACCAGCGAGTGCGTGCTGCTCTCGCCGGTCGGCACCGGCATCTGGGGCGACTGGGTGCGCCGCGAGCTGGCGGAGCAGGGGCTGTCGACGCCCATCCCGCCCGTCAGCACCCCCAACGGCTGCTGCTACTGCCTCGTCACCCCGGACGGCGAGCGCTCCTTCCTGTGCCATCAGGGCGCGGAATATCTCTACCAGCCCGAATGGCTCGACGCGCTGCCGGACGACTTCGACGGCGTGTATGTCTGCGGGCTGGAGATCGAGCGGGCCACCGGTCATGTGCTTCTTGACTGGCTGGAGCGCCGTCGGCCGCGCCGTCTGTTCTTCGCGCCGGGGCCAAGGCTGTGCCACATCCCGCCGGAGCGGATGGCCCGCGTGCTGGCCCTCCATCCCGTGGTGCACCTGAGCGCCCTCGAAGCAGCCCAGTTTACCCGCACCGACGACATCCCCGAGGCCGCGGCAAGAATCCATAGCCTGACGGACAGCCCGGTCATCGTGACCCTCGGCGCGGAAGGCGCGTATGTCCTGACCGATGAGGGCGGCGTGACCGTTCCCTCGGTGCCCGCGAAGGTCGTTGACACCATCGGCGCGGGAGACGCGCATATCGGCACGGTCATCGCCGCGCTGGCGGAGGGGCTGTCCTTCCCTGACGCGGTTCGCCGGGCCAATCTTGCTGCCGCTGCGGTGGTCGGGCAGTCCGGCGCAACCCTCACCCGCGAGCAGTACATTCAGGCATTGGAGGCATCCCCATGAGCGTAGCCCATGTCCGTGAGTATCTGACGCGGTTCGGCGCGCAGGATCGCATCCTCGAGTTCGACGTATCCAGCGCGACGGTCGCGCTTGCCGCCGAGGCCCTGCACTGCGAACCGGGGCGCATCGCGAAGACGCTGTCCTTCATGGCGGGCGAGCAGCCCATCCTGATCGTCTTCGCCGGGGATGCGCGCATCGACAACCGCAAGTACAAGGATCGCTTCGGCGTGAAGGCAAAGATGATGACCGCCGAGGAAATCGAGCGCCTGACCGGGCTGCATTTCGGCGGAGTGTGCCCCTTCGGCATCCCGAAGACCATCGACATCTACCTCGACGAGAGCCTCCGCCGCTTCAACCCCGTCTATCCGGCCTGCGGCTCCAGTAACAGCGCCATCGAAGTGACCCTCGAGGAGCTGGAGCGGTTCAGCCGCGCCAAGGCGTGGATCGACGTGGGCAAGGAGCCCGCCATGTGATTTCTCATGCGTTTCTAATCGTTCTTCCCTGATTTCCTCATCCCTCCTGTGCTATGATGATATCGTACAGGAGGGATGAATGATGTTGAGCCTGCTTTTACTCCCCTTCCGCATTGTCGGAGCCATTCTCCACGGGGTGCTGAGCTTCGTGGGCGGCGTCATCGGCGCGGTGTTCGGCCTGCTGGGCGGACTTGTCTCGCTGGCATGGAACCTGCTGGCCGTGGGACTGATCGTCGGACTGATCGTCGCGGTATTCAGCCGCAAGAGCAGAAGGGAAACCTACAGTGTCGACGGCGAGAAGTTCACCAGCTATTACAATCATAAGTAACAGTTCTCTCTTCGCGGGCCCCGGCGGCCCGCCTTTTTGGTGGACTTGATCATCAGCGCATACAGCAGCCGCCAACACTTTGACAGCGCGTTCCTGTCCGATGACAGCCGCTGCATTTCGGCAGGGTGCGGGATGGGTTTTCTCACATAAGCCGCCCCCTGCGACGTTCCCCGTATCTTGCCAACCAAACGCATCCATGATACTATAGATACAGCATTCCAATGAGGAGGTCGCGCCTATGGAACCCCTCGTTTCCAAGTGGCACCGGGAGCTGGAGCTGTTCAGCGCGGTGAAGCCGCTGCTTATTCTGGAGGGCAATGTGCTCGACCAGCACCGGTATCCGGTGGCGGGCTCCATCCCGGAGGACGAGCTGGCGCCCCTGCCGCGGTACCTGCACGGTTATCTGACGGACAGCGGCTACAAGCAAGTCGTGTTTTACTCGAACCTGATCGGATTCATGAACCCCTACGCGCCGGAAATGCTCAGCGCCTTCGCGCTGATGACCGAGACGAGCGTGAAGAATGGCGCCATCCCCGCGGAGTTCAAGGGCAACGGCGCGGAAACCGCCCCGAACATCATCCGCCGGGCGCTGATGCAGTCCGCCGTGCCGACGGCTGTCGTGATGGAGCTGGCGAGCCACTACATCGTCACGCCGGAGCGCATGGATCAGCACGACGTGAACAGCTTCAACCTGCTGATGCAGTCCGCGCTGTCCGCCGCCACCGTGCGCACCACCATGGGGCGCAAGCCGAACCTGCTGATCCTGTTAGTGAGCAAGGTCAACGACCTGCCCGCGTGGTTCTACCTGAACAACCCGGCCTGCAAGGTCATCACGCTGGAGACCCCCGACCGGGAGGAGCGCAAGCGGCTCATCAGCGGGCCGGTGTTCGCGACCTTCTTTGACAGCGCGGTGTACCGCACGGACTGGCCGTGGTACGCGGAGCACCCCGAGGAGCTGGAACGGCTGCAGGAGCGCTTCGTAGGCCTGACCGAGGGCATGACCTTCACCGAGCTGGACGCGATGCGCCGCCTCTCCAAACGCGAGTGCACGCCGATCCGCGACCTGTGCTCCATCGTCGATCTGTACAAGTACGGGGTCAAGGTGAACCCGTGGTCGACGCTGTCCACCGAGAGCCTTCGCACCGCGAAGGCCGACTTCCAGAAGCGCATCAAGGGACAGGACGCCGCTCTTGAGCGCACGCTGGACGTGGTCAAGCGCGCCGTGACGGGCATGAACGGGCTGTCCTCCTCGTCCACGGGCAAGCCGAAGGGCGTGCTGTTCTTCGCGGGGCCCACGGGCACCGGCAAGACCGAGACCGCCAAGGCCCTCGCCGAGAAGCTCTTCGGCGATGAGTCCGCGTGTATCCGCTTCGACATGAGCGAGTACGGCCAGAGCCACTCTGACCAGAAGCTGATGGGCGCGCCTCCCGGCTATGTGGGCTATGAGGCGGGCGGTCAGCTCACCAACGCCGTTAAGAAGAACCCCTTCGCCATCCTGCTGTTCGACGAGATCGAGAAGGCGCATCCGTCCATTCTGGACAAGTTCCTGCAGATTCTCGAGGACGGGCGGCTCACCGACGGTCAGGGCAGCACGGTCTATTTCTCCGAGACGGTCATTATCTTCACGAGCAATCTGGGCATGTATGTCGAGGACGCGCTGGGCAACCGCCAGCCCAACGTCACCATGGACATGCCCTACGACGAGGTCGAGAGCCGCCTGCGGGACGCCATCGCGGACTACTTCAAGCTGGAGCTGGGCAGGCCGGAGATTCTCAACCGCATCGGCGAGAACATTGTCATCTTCGATTACATCCGGCAGGAGGCGGGCGAGGCCATCCTCCGGGCGCAGGTGGACAAGATCATCCGTCGCCTTGACGAGATGAAGGGCATCCGCGTTTCCGTGACGGACGAGGCCTACGAAGCGCTGCAGGAGGCCGCGCTGGCGGATCTGTCCAACGGCGGCCGGGGCATCGGCAATCAGGTCGAGGCGCTGCTCATCAATCCCTTGTCCCGGTGGCTGTTTGACCACGACGTGACCGGGAACGCCGCCGTCGCCATCGAGGGCTTTGACGTGACGGCCAAGCCGCCCTGCGTCCGCTGCCGACTGGAGGGAACAAGCGATGCCTGAGGAGAAGAAGGTGACCCTGCTGGGCCGGCGGGCGGGCGAGCTGCTGGCCGGGCTGAACAACATTGTTGACGATCTGTGGGGCGAAGCGCCCGGTTCCTCCGCCCCTAAGGCCCGGCCCGCCGCGTCGCAGCCGGAGTTCCCGCCCTTCACGCAGCTCTGGAAGGTGGCTGACGAGACGGTCGACTGGACGGACGCGCTCAGCCGGGAACGGCCCGACGACGGCCTGACCGACCCGGCGGACTGGGCGCTGTATCACCGCTACGCCGCGCAGGTGCTGGCCGGTGACACCGACGCGTACCTCGCCGTGATCGAGGCCATGCAGCCGCTGGGCGACCTGAGCGCCTATGCCGCGTCCTTCGACATCGCCGCGCCCTCGCCGGAGGCCCTGACCGCCACCTGTCAGGCGCTGCCCCGCTATCTGGACAAGCCCGTGCCCGAGGCCCGGCGCTATCTGGCGGGCATGGCGGTGCGGATCGCCCGGGACCTGTTCGCGCTGCTGCCCGTGACCCGGGTGGAGGTCGCCCTGCTGCAGGGAGACAAGGCGCTGCTGACCGTGACCTTCGACAAGGCCGAGATGATGAAGGTGCGCTTTGCCTTCATTGACCCGGTGGCCTTTGCCATCTCCTGCGGCGGAGCCTTCGCGGACTGACGAAAGGAGCTCTTATGGCCAAAGCGCGCTATCCGATTCACCCGGACTTCGAGCCTTGGAGCCGCATGCACCCGCCGATCAACCGCGCGATGCTGCCGGTGATGCAGACGCTGATGGGGCTGTTGTTCACGCGGGAGAAAAGCACCGCGGAGCTGCGGGTTGAACGGAAGCCGATTCCGGCAGACGGCGCGAATCTCCGGGCGCTGCTGTATTCCCCGATCGGTCTGGAGGGCCCCGCGCCCCTGCTGATCGACTACCACGGCGGCGGATTCGT
The DNA here is from genome assembly GCA_022510815.1 of Christensenellaceae bacterium. Classification (GTDB taxonomy): domain Bacteria; phylum Bacillota; class Clostridia; order Christensenellales; family Aristaeellaceae; genus UBA11524. The sequence continues at coordinate 15,821 of JAFLST010000037.1, forward strand.
ATTCCCTGCCGCGCCGTATCACTACGAGCTGGCGAGAGCCTACGCGCTTCGGGCCGGATGCCGGGTGCTGTTCGTGGATTACCGCCTCGCGCCGAAGCATCCCTTCCCCACCGCGCCGGAGGACGCTTACGCGGCCTATGTCTGGGCCCTCGGTCACGCCGAGGAGCTGGGCATTGACCGGGGGCGCGTCGCCGTGGCCGGGGACAGCGCGGGCGGCACGCTGGCGACCGTTGTGGGGCTGATGGCTGCCGAACGCGGCATGCCCCTTTTCTGCGCGCAGATGCTGATCTATCCCGCCGTCGGGCTGAGCGAAGGAACCGAGTCCATGAGGCAGTTCACCGACACGCCCATGTGCAACAGCCGGGACGCGAAAAAGTACGACGAGCTCTACATGCCCGACCCCTCCGCCGGAAAGCCGGAGTATGCCGCGCCGCTGGGCGCTCCTTCTCTGGACCGGGCAGCCTGCGGCCTATATCGAGACCGCCGAGTTCGACTGCCTGCGGGACAGCGGCATCCTTTACGCCGAGCGGCTGCAAAGGGAAGGCGTTCCCGCGGAGCTGCACAACACGAAGGGCACCATGCACGGCTTCGACATCGTGCTCAAGAGCCCCATCGTACAGGCCTGCGTCGATGACCGCGTGGCATTCCTGAAAAGGGTATTCACGGATGCGCAGGCATGAAAAAAGGACGGCAGTCAGACTGCCGTCCTTTTTTATTTGGCGCCGCCATAGGTGCCGCTGGTATCCGCGAAGACCGCCTTGGTCTCCGGCTTGCGGCGTGAGGTCGCGACACGCTTCATCAGCTCGTCGTAGAAAAGCTCCTCGTCGATGGGCAGCTCCACTGGCTTGCCAAGGAACGCCGAGAGGTGCATGGCGTTGGAAAGCATCAGGCCGTTGATGCCCTCCTCGCCCCGGGCCACCAGCGGCTCGCCCCGCAGGATCGCGCCGCCCCACGCGTTGATGACGCCGATATGCTGCTCGTTCTTTCCGTCCAGCTCCACGGGCACCTCGCTCACGGGCATGACCGCGAAGACGTCCGGGGTCGTCCGGGAGAACTCCTGCTCGGGCTGCGCGAACTCCGCAACCTTCAAGGCGCCTTGCTCCACCACGAGCTGCGCCTTGTCCATGTTGATCTCCAGCCGGTTGGTGCCGTGGGCCTCGCCGGTGGTGGTGATGAACACGCCCGTCGCGCCGTTCTCATACTCGACGTAGGTGGTCACGTCGTCCTCCACCTCGATGTCGTGCCACTTGCCAAAGTGCATGTGCGTCTCGACCTTCGCGGGCATGCCGCAGATCCACTGCCACAGGTCGAGCTGATGCGGGCACTGGTTGAGCAGCACGCCGCCGCCCTCGCCCGACCACGTCGCCCGCCACGCGCCGGAATCATAGTAGGTCTGGGGCCTGTACCAGTCGGTGATGATCCAATTGGCGCGGCGAATCTGCCCGTACCTGCCGGACTGCACCAGCTCCCGGAGCTTGCGGTAGAGACAGTTGGTGCGCTGATTGAACATCATGCCGAAGACGACCTCCGGGTGCTTCGCAGCCTCGGCGTTCATCTCCCGCACCTGCTTGGTATACACGCCCGCGGGCTTCTCCACCATCACATGGATGCCCCGGCGCATGCACTCGATGGCGTACCTCGGGTGATCGTAATGCGGCACGCAGACCATGCAGGCGTCGATCAGCCCGCTGTCCAGCATGGCGATGGCCTCGTCGAAGCGGGCCGTCGTCCCGGGCAGATTCTTCTCCGCCCACGCGAGGCGCTCCGGGCTGATGTCCGCCACCGCCGCCAGCTCGAAGTCCGGGTTCTTGCCCTCCATCACGCCGCGGGCATGCCCCGAGCCCATGTTGCCAATGCCGATAATACCCAGCCTGATCTTACTGCTCATAACGTTCCTCCTCACACAAAGCCGCGGGACGTCAGATAGGCATAGCTGCGGCGGAGGCAGTCGAAGGGGTCCTCCCCATTGCAGTCGTCCTGCTCGACGAGCATGTACTCCGCGCCGCCCGCCTCGGCCTTCTCAAAGACCCGGTCAAAGTTGATGTTGCCCTCTCCGATCACGGCCATCTTGCGGCCGTAGGCGTAGTCCTTCAGGTGGATACACGGGACGCGCCCGCTGAGCCGCTCCAGCCACTGGGCCGGATCGCCGCCGCCCGCCTGCACCCAGAAGGTGTCCAGCGTAAAGCCCATCTCCTCCGCCGGGAAGTCCTCCGCGAGCCGCTCGATAACGAGCCTGTCCCCGATTCTCCTGAACTCCTGATCGTGGTTGTGGTACATGAAATACCCGCCGCGCTCCCGGATCTCCCGCGCGATGGGCCGGTAGGTCTCGATGAAGCGCTCATAGCTCTCGCCCTTCTCCGCGTCGAAGGAATACCAGCCCAGGCCGACCCGGGGGCAGCCGAAGGCCTGATGATCCGCCATAACCCCCGGCAGATCGCCCTTGAGCCTGTCTGCGGGCGTGTGGGTCAGGACGCACGCAAGGCCGTTCTTCGCGAGCTGCTCCTTCAGCCACGGGCCTTCAAAGGCGCAGGTACCCGAGACCTGCACATACCGGTAGCCAATGTCCGCGACCCTCCGGAGCGCCTCCGCAAAGCCATCCGGCGTCTGGCAGAATTCCCGAACCGTGTAAAGCTGCGCGCCGATGCGCATGGGGCATTCTCCTCTCTTTGCAGTCAGCCCGCAATATCGCTGCTGCGGCTAACATGATGAACCGTGGTGGTCGGAAAGGCCAGCTCGCAGTTAGTACGCTCAAGCAGCTCCATGATCTGCAGGTTCAGGCGGCTCTTGAGCGCCCGGAAATCGCGCAGGGCGGTGGTGGAAGCATAGAGCCTCGCGCTCACGTCCAGCCCGGAATTCCCGAAGGCGTCCAGCGTCACCTGCACCGTGTCGGGGAGCACCTCCCTGTCCGCCTTGAGCAGCCCCTCCAGCCCGCTGCAGAAGGCCTCCACATGCGCCTGATCCGCGTCGAAGGTCAGCAGCAGGTTGAAGCTCCACAGGCGGCTCTCACGGCTGCTGGCGTTCTGGATGTACTCCGAGAGCACCTTGGAGTTGTCCACGGTGACGAGCATGTTGTCCTGCGTTCGGATGCGCGTGGAGCGGAAGGAGATGTCCTCGACAGTGCCCTCCATGCTGCCCAGAATGATGTAGTCGCCCATCACGAAGGGCCGCTCCAGCACCAGCGTCACGCCCGCAATCAGGTTGGAAAGCGTGGACTGCGCCGCCAACGTCACCGCAAGACCGGCCACGCCCGCGCCCGCGATCAGGCTCACCACCGGCACGCCGCAGCGCTCCAGCACCGTCAGCATTGCCAGCGCCACCACGACCACGCGGTAGATGTTTTCCATGAAGCGGCCCAGCGTCTTGCGGCCCTGCGAATCCATGCGCTGTCTCGGGCCCCGGAACAGCAGCCTGCACAGCGGCGCGGAACGCCAGAAGCCCCACGCCCCCAGCGCGATCATCACCGACTGGAAGATCGTCATCACCGTTGGCATGATGCGCGCCTTGACATCCGGCAGCGGCATGGCCACCACGGCCGCCAGCAGCAATGCCACCCGCCCCGCCGCGCACAGCGGAATGGAAAAGCCATGGGCCAGAATCTTCACGCCTGCCGGAGCCGTCTTGCCCAGCCGTCGCTGGATCATGCGGACCAGCCTGCGCAGCACCCAGCCGCTCAAAAGCGCCAACAGCAGCAGCACCGCGCTTGGCGCCCACTGCAGCAGAACCTCGTAATCCATCATTTTCCTTCCCTGTTCCTTTCAAGCTGTTCCGTCAGGAAGTCCCGCAGGGGGCTTGCCGGGACTTGCGCCGCCTCCATGGGCTCGGCAAAGCGCATCCGGGCAGGCTTGTCCGGGTCATACACAGGCCAGCGCGGCAGGAGCTCGCCGATGGAGTCCACGCCATTGGGGTCGCCGGTACGGATGAAGTTGACCCAGTAGTCGCACATGCGCCGGGCAAGATCGTAATGCCTGCCGGTGAAGGGCCGCCAGCACTTGGCGAGGGTCTCGAAGAAGAACCACAGGTCGACGGAATGGAAGGTGCCCGCGTTATCCCAGCCGGGGATGTCCATGGCAAACTGATAGGCATAGATCGGCATGCCCTCGCCCCGGGTGGCCCTTGCCGCCGCGTGGATGGCGAAGTCGATCGCGCTGATCTCGCCGTCCTCATGGATGGTCTCCGCCGTGGCAGGATGCCGGAACAGCGACAGGAAGCGCTCAGCCTCCGGGCCGTAGGTGGCTTCGGCAAAGGCGCGCAGGCCCTCCTCGTCCTTTGCGTTGGGATACAGCATGAACTCGCTGTCCGTGCTGCCCATCATCACCGGGCAGACGACGCGATTCTTCTCCAGATACCAGTCGTTGCTCGACCGGGGCATGAACACCCCGTCCGCCGCCGCACACCACATGCCGGGCCACTGGAGCGCCTTTCGCAGCAGTGTCTTCGCGTCCACCTGCCGTGCCTCGGCGAGGGTCTTCACGCCCAGCGATTCCTCAAAGAAGCGCCTGCCCTTCTCCTCGGCCTCCGCGAGGGTGACGTTCAGCCCGAAGAAGCTCGGGTAGGCCGGGGCGAACATGCCGCTCTGGATGATTGCGCCCTTGAACAGGCCTTCATTGGCCTTGCAGGCGATCTGCGCGCTGACGCTCATGCCCCCGGCGGACTGACCGCCGATGGTGATGTTCTCCGGATCGCCGCCAAAGGCCGCGATGTTCCGCTTGACCCAGCGCGTGGCAAACTGCTGATCGAGGAAGCCGAAGTTCGCGGGAGCGTCGGGCGCCTCAGCTGTGATCTCCGGGTGGCAGAGGAAGCCGAAGGCATTCAGGCGGTAGTTGACCGTCACCACGACCACGCCGCGCCGGGCGATGCGCTCGCCGTCGAACTCCATCTCCGCCGTATGGCCCACCTGCAGGCCGCCGCCGAAGTACCACACGAACACCGGCAGGCCGCTCCTGCCGTCCGCGGGAGCCCAGACGTTCAGGTACAGGCAGTCCTCATCCATGGGCAGCTCCGGGTCGATGGACCACTCCCGGGTGTAAACATTGCTGTCCTCGATGACCGGCGCGGCCTGCATGGACGCGGGCGCGAAATCATAGGCCAGCCAGTCGCCCTCCCAGTCGGCGCAGGGCTGCGGGGCTCGCCAGCGGTTCTCCCCCACCGGCGGCGCGGCGAAGGGAATGCCCTTATAGCTGGTGATGCGGGGATCGGCGGCGGGCAGGCCGCGAACCCAGCCGTTCTCTACCTTCACGCGTCTGATCATGGCGCTTCCTCCTTGTATCCTGTGATGGCCGATTGCTTCTACAGACAGTATAATGCAAAACCGCCCGATCTTCAAGCGGTATCAGGAATTCCTTACAATCCCCGCACGCCTTCGATGTGCAGGAAGCGGGCCACGTCGAAGGAATAGGTGGACAGCGGTCTGTCCAGCGCGTCGCTGCTGTGCGCGGCAACGAGGATCACCGGGGAAACGGCCGTGATGACCGGCGAGTGATAGAAGTCACCGTCCCACATGCCGAGCTGCACGATATCCCCGGGCAGCGCGTCCCCCTGCGGCACCTCCCGGGCGTAAGGGCCCTCCGCCGCGTTGTTCACCAGAAAGTGATGGAGGTATTCCACGCCGCTCCACGAGGCGGTCCTGTCGGAGGACGTTCGGTAGAACCAGCCCATCACCGGCGTGAAATTCATCACCCCTGCCCCTGCGTAGATGCACTGGGACGCGAAATTCGTGCAGTCCCCGCCCACAGGCTGAAAGTCATAGAACATGGGGTTCCGGGCCAGCGCCCACTTCCGCGCGTACGCCACCGCCGCCGCCCGGTCATAAACCAATTCCCGCATCGCTCCGCCTCCTTGATTTTCTCATCACAGCATATGGGCGCGGCAGGCCTTTCACCCTTCCTGCGGTCAAAGAAAAGGGATGCGCCGGAGCCGTTTGCCCCTGTCGTCAAGCCTTCGCAGATCGCGGCCTCACGCAAAAAGCCACCCGGACGCAGCGTCCGGGTGGCCCCTTATGTCGTTATTTCCTGTTCAGGCGCGGCTTATTCGCCCATGTAGGCGACGGCGCTCTGCGCGGCGATGCGGCCAAAGACCACGATATCCGCCACAGCGTTGCCGCCCAGACGGTTGCCGCCGTGCACGCCGCCCGTGACCTCACCCGCAGCGAACAGGCCCGGGATCGGCTCGCCGTTGCCGTCGAGCACCTGCGCGGAGGTGTTGATCACCACGCCGCCCATCGTGTGATGGATGCCGGGAGCGACCTTGATCGCGTAGTAGGGCGCGGTGTTCAGCGGGTTCGCAAAGGACAGACGGCCAAAGTCGGGATCGCTGCCCGCTTCGACAGCGGCGTTCCAGCTCTCCATGGTCGCGGCGAAGGTCGCCGAATCAACGCCGATGGCGTCGGCCAGCTCCTCATAGGTCTCGCCCATGACGGCATAGCCGTTCTTGTAGTAGCCCGCATAGGTGGAGGAAGCGTCCATCATCGCCTGATCGACGATGGTGTAGGCGTAGCCGCCCTCCTGCGCCAGCTCAGCCGCGGAAACCACGTCGCGGGTCTCCAGCTCGTTGACGAAGCGCACGCCGCTCTGGTTGACGAGGATGGCGCCGTCGCCGCGGATGCCCTCGGTGATGAGCGCAGCGGTCTCGGTGTAGACGGACGGATGAATCTGAATCTGCTCCATGTCGACCGTCGCCGCGCCGATGGCCGTGGCCATGTCGATGCCGTCGCCGGTCGCGCCGATCGCGTTGGTGGTCACGAAGCCCTCGAGCTGGGGCGCATAGTGCGCCACTTCCTCAAGGTCCGCGCCGAAGCCGCCGGTCGTCAGGATGACGGCCTTCGCGTTGATCGTGTAGTCGCCCGCGTCGGTCGAGACCTTCACGCCGGTCACAGCGCCATCGGTCATGACGAGCTCCGTCGCGGTGGTGTTCAGGCGCAGGTCGATCTTGTCGATGGCCTCCACATCCTCGGTCAGCACGCGCACGAGGTAGGAGCCCACGGGCGTGGTCTTGCCCTCGTCGTTCAGGGCGCGGTGGATGCGCATGACGCTCGCGCCGCCGAAGGAGCCAACGCTCGTCAGCTTCGCGTTCTTGGTGTCCAGCCACTCGATGGCGTCGACGGAGTTGTTCGTCAGCGTCATGACCAGATCAAGGTCGTTGATGCCGTAGCCGCCGACAATCGTGTCCAGCGCGAACAGCTCGGGCGTATCGAAGTAGCCCTCGGGATTCTCGAGGTAAGCCTCGAACTGATGCTCGACCACCGCGATCAGGCCGGCGATCTCGTCGGCATAATCAGCCGCCTTGGCATTGGCGATCATGTTCTCCACGGCGGTGGTGGTGGAATCAGCCCACGCGTTGTTATTCTGGAAGGAAGACTTCGCGGCGTTCATGCCGCCCGTCGCGCGGGAGGTATTGCCGCCGGTGGCGCCGGTCTTCTCGACGAGGATCACGTTCTCCACGCCGGAATCCACAGCCTGCAGCGCGGCAGTCAGGCCAGCGCCGCCAGCGCCGATGATGACCAGATCGCAGGTCACATCCTCAACAGACGTTTCGGCAACCTCGGCCAGACCCGCCTGAGCGAGCGCGGCAAGGGTCGCGGCCTGCACGGCCTTGCTGGTGACGGTGGCGCCGGAGAGGACGTCGAAGTCAGCGCCCTGCGCCTCGAGGATCAGATTGGCGAAGGTGCCATCGGCGATCTGCTCGTAAGCGATGCCCTTGGTCTCCTTTTCGCCCACGACCTCGGCAGCCGTGATGACGCCGTCCTCGATGGTCAGCGTGACGGTCACATCGCCGCCGTTGCCCTGAGCGGTGGCGGTGTAGGTTTCCGCCGCGGACGCCACTGCACACAGGTTCAGCAGCATCAGCACGGAAAGGATCAGTGCGGTCAGCTTTCTCATGAAAGAGCCTCCTTTGGGGATTGGTGTAATGTATAACAATGAGACCTCATTGTTATCGGGTTATGAATGCGCAGTTACAGCAGGATCTGCACCAGAATGCTGGCGACGATCAGCACCAGCGCGCCGCAGATACGGGTCGCAATCTGCGCGAAGGGCAGCAGCTCCATCCGGTTCGCCGCGGAGAGCACCGCGATGTCGCCCGTGCCGCCCATGTTGGTGGTGCACAGGCCCGCCGTGATGGAGGACTCCACCGGGTAGAAGCCCACCAGCCAGCCGCCGATGCCCGCACCCAGCGCCACGCCGCCAACCACCACCAGCACCAGCAGCAGATAGGTGAAGGAGAAGGTGGAAGCCACGGCGTTCAGGTCGATCATCGACACGCCGATGCCCACCAGCAGCGCCTGCGTCCAGTTGCCCATGACGAAGCTGCTCCACTGCTTGGCGGACTGCTCGAAGCTGTCCGGGATGACGCCCACAGCCTTGCACGCCGCCACGGCAATGATCATCCACGCATAGGTGTGCACGGCAGGAATCAGCTTGTTGATGATGCCGCCGAAGAGATAGAAGCACAGGGCGAGGATCAGGCCGATGCCCTGATTCATCACCGTGGTGGGCAGCTCCTTGCTGTCCTTGAGCTCCTCCGCGTCCTTGCGCATCAGCTTGCCGTTGCCGGTGAGGGAGGGCTTGGCCTGTCCCAGACGAGCCAGCAGGCCCGCGCCGATGATCGCGCAGACGTTGCCCAGCGTGGAGGCAGGCACCATGCGGGAGATGAGGATGGACGCATCCTGCCCCATCGCCTGCGCGTACATGCCGGAGAGCGGCACCACGCCCGCGCCCATGCCGCCGCCCATCATGGGGATGGCAACGAACATGATCGCCTCGGAGAAGCCGTAGCCGATGACCGCGCCCACGATGCCCACCGCCAGCACAGCCAGCGTCATCGCGCACAGCGCCACGGGCAGGAAGCGCACCGCCGCCCGCAGCAGCAGCGTCCGGTTCATGCCCAGAATGCTGCCGGTGATCAGCGCGGCAATGTAGAAGTTCAAAAATCCGGTGGTGTTCATGAAGGTATCAATGTTGTTCACCACGGATTCCGGGATGAGCTTGAAGGTCGTCAGCGCCGCGGAGGCAAAGATGCACACGATCGCGCCGCCGCCCAGATAGGTCTTGACGATGGGCAGGTTGTTGCCGATGGCGTTGAACAGGCCGCCGAGAATCATCATCACCGCAAAGGCACCGATCATGTCCGAGGGCATCCAGCCCATCAGCGTCACGAACATCACCAGCACGGTCAGACCGAGATAGATGGGCAGCTGAATGCCCATGATCTTATAGTTCATCATGCGCTTCATGGCGAATCCTCCTCACGCTTTGGTGATGCCCAGACGACGGGCTTCCTTCTTGACTTCCTCAGCCACAGCGGGAGCGACGCGCTTGTCAAAAGCGCCGGGTATGATATACTCTTCGGTCAGTTCCTCGTCGGTCACGATCGCCGCGATGGCCCTCGCGGCAGCCAGCTTCATCTCCTCGGTGATGTCAGTCGCCAGCGCGTCCAGCGCGCCACGGAAGATGCCCGGGAACACCAGCACGTTGTTGATCTGAT
>JAFLST010000038.1 GCA_022510815.1 Christensenellaceae bacterium
ACGCTTGCCCCCTACGTATTACCGCGGCTGCTGGCACGTAGTTAGCCGGGGCTTCCTCCTTGGCTACCGTCTTCTGCTCTTCACCAAGGACAGAGGTTTACGATCCGAAAACCTTCTTCCCTCACGCGGCGTTGCTGGGTCAGGCTTGCGCCCATTGCCCAATATTCCCCACTGCTGCCTCCCGTAGGAGTTTGGGCCGTGTCTCAGTCCCAATGTGGCCGATCACCCTCTCAGGTCGGCTACTGATCGTCGCCTTGGTGGGCCGTTACCTCACCAACTAGCTAATCAGACGCGAGCCCATCTCAAACCGGATTGCTCCTTTTACCTCAGAACCATGTGATCCCGTGGTCTTATGCGGTATTAGTACCACTTTCGCGGTGTTATCCCCCTGTCTGAGCCAGGTTGCTCACGCGTTACTCACCCGTCCGCCGCTAAAACTTACCATCTTCCAGCCGAAGCCTTCCGTCAGTAAGTCTCCGCTCGACTTGCATGTGTTAAGCACGCCGCCAGCGTTCGTCCTGAGCCAGGATCAAACTCTTGCGTTTAATCCTTTTCTATCTCTTTGCTGGTCTCCCAGCAGCAAGATGCTTCTCTCATTCGGAATTACTGTCTTGCTTCTCGATGTCCTCTCGGACATCCGCGTTGTTTCTTTTCCCCTGTATCGTTTTCAAGGTTCGCGCTCACCCTCAGCGGGTCAGCTCGACTATACTATCACACGCTCTCCCCTCTTGTCAAGCGCTTTTTTTAACTTTTTTCACTTTTTCTTCGAGTTTTTTGCAAACCCGAACCTTTTCAGCCACAACGCCGAAAATCCACAATAAAAGGCAAACGATTCATCCGTCGTTTGCCAAAATCGTTAGCCTCTCAGAAACCCCAGTTCAGATGCGATTTCCGCTTTGGGAAGAGCATTGAAGCAAACCAACGGCATTCTTCTGTCATCAATGTGGCATGTCCTGCCAAAAGGGCATCGTTGAAATCCTGCAGGCCGCCGAAGAGCACGGAGAGTCCATTCACAGTGCAGCGCAGATCGGCAGGGCGCTTCTCCTCACGGATAATCCTCAAGGCGCTTCCGTCTCCCATCACCGTAAAGCAGCCGTTATTCTCGGCAATCAATTCATCCGCAACCTGTATCGTCACGCTCCCCGCTATTGGCGGCGGGGCCAGAAGCGTCAACGCCTTCTCCACATCCATCACGCGCAGCATGCCGCCGCAATTGATACTTTTGAACGACACATCATACGGGTCGCTGACCAGCCATCGAGGCTCCAGCTCTGAAGGAACGAACAGGCGGATGGTTCTCACCTCGTTCATTCCCCGCAGCATGGCAAAGATCGCCTCGCGCCCTTCGCGGCAGGTATATGCCAAGTCATCCGGCGTCAAAACGGCGCCAGCGTCGCCTTTGAATACCGAACCAATCCAATACGCGATGCTCTCGCCTTTCCGCTTGAGCACATAGGCGTACTTCATCTTCTCCCACGGCGTACCCTGACGGAGCTCGCGCCACATGCTGTCGTCCCGCTCAATGGCGAAATGCTTATCGGCGATATATCGCTCATAGATCTGCCGCATCCCCTGATCATCCTGATCCGGCAGCACGCGGACAATCTCGTCGGCGCGGCACAGATCATCCCGCAGATTGCCCGGAGATATCTCCGCCACCCTCTGCTCAAAGGCCAGCTCATAGCCGAACTTGCGATAGAAGGCATGACTGAACGGATACAGCGCGCTGAACACATACCCTTCCTCACGCAGCTTCGGCAGATAGGTCTCGAAGAGCCTGCGAATGCTCCGCTGGCCCCGGGCGACAGGATCCGTCACGACGCCGCCGATGCCCAGCAGCTTCACATCATGTCCCTCGAAGCGGGCCATATAGCTGTTGTGAATCATGGCGCTGAGCAGCGTCCCATGCTCATCGAACACCCCTACCCGCCGACGAAGCTCCTCCTCGGTGCATTGCTTCGGCTCGTCCGTGTCGCAATAAGTATAGCAGATGCTTGACAGACGCTTATACTGAAGCAAATCGTCGTTGGTCAGGCAACGGATATCGTTCATGCGCTTCCTCTTTCATGTCATATGGTCCCGCGGGTGATGGGAAGCTGCTGATCGAACAGCGCGTCCATCGCGGGCGAGTGCATCTTCATGTCGTAGCCAGCATTGTTCTCAAGGAAATCAGCGAAGGTCTGGCTGCCATACACAATGCGGGTCAGCGTTTCAATGGGAAGCTGCAGATCCCAGTCGCGCGAGACCTCTTTTATGGTCTTCTCGCCGTCCTTGCAGGTAATCTGCCAGCGCAGGTTGTTCTGTTCAATCCGACCGTCGACGATTTCCACGACAAAGCTGCCGTCACGCTTGCCCGGCGCAAGCTGCATCAGTATGCGCTCGGCGTTGATAACGCGCATCATGGGCGTGCTCTGCCCACGGCGACGGCGGCGGCGCGGATGAAGCGGACCCGGCTGCCATGCGTCCGTCTCCTCGCAGGGAACGTAGCCCAGTTCAGCCATGGCGATGGGCCGCGTGGTGCGCAGCATGGAAACCAGCACGCCTTCGCGGTAGAGCCCGGTCAGGCTGTCGTGCATCTCATCGGCCAGCGCACGGGTGCGGGCATAGCGCAGGGCCAGCAGCACCGCCGCGCCAGCGGAGCAGCCCTTGATGAGCAGATCGAGCCAGCGCAGCCGCAGAATCTCCGGGGAGCGCAGCTCCACCATCACCGCGGGAAGCTGCCATACGTTCCAGAATGCCTCGCCGATGTCCTTCCATTCCACCAGAATGGTAGGAATCCATTCCGGGAAGGTATACACCGGCTGAATGATATAGTACATCAGCACGGCCATCAGCCCGACGGCCACCCCGTATCCGAGGATGAACAGCAGGATTGCGCCGGTCAGCTCAGGCATCAGCGCGATGGCATACTTCCGCTGGAGTTGCTGGCGATAGCGCTTGCCATAGTAACCCACGCGGCCGTTCAGCCACCGGATGAGCCGCAGGCACAGCGTCATGCCCGCCACAAAGAGCAGCACCCGCAGCCACAGCCGCGCGCTCATGCTCTCCTTGCCCAGATCATGACAGGTTCCGCTCTTGCCGATGACCTCCTCGCCCCACCTCTCCGCGAGCTTGAAGGAGACGCTTGCGCCGGTGCCTTTCCGGGGCTTGGCCTCCACCTGCAGCGCATCAAGAGTGACGCTCTCGTCGATGATGCTCATCAGCGGAATATAGGCGCTGTAATCCATCAGGTCGCCGACCTGCTTCGTATGCCTCACAACGCCGATAACCCGGTAGGTGACGCCATTCAAGATCGCCTCACGGCCCACCGGATAGGGGTAATTGAACAGCTTGAGCGCAAGCTGCTCATCAAGGATGATAACCTTTTCGCCCTTCTTCAGCTCATCGGGGTAGAACAGCCGGCCTTCCCGCAGATACAGCGGATGCAGCAGCAGGCCGCGCTCCCCCATCAGCTCCACCCGCGCGGTGGCGTTGCCAGTCTCGGAATAAAGCGTCCGCTTCTCCATCACGCCGCCGACGGTCCAGCACTCCATGGTCGTTTCCCATTCAGACACGCGTTTTTCCAGACTCTCGATTGCGCTGAGAATGCCGCGATTGGTCCTCATGGTTGCCGGAGAGACCTCGGAATCCTCCGAGGATGTCGGCGGAGTCCAATCCACGAGATCGGGCGGCATCACCAGATACTGGAGATGGTCGCCGATCGTCTCAGCCTGCCATGCCCCGAAGGCCAGCGCGATGACGAACGCCACCAGCAGGACGTTCTGCCACAAGGATGCTTTCTTCTTCATGCCTGTGTCGTCCTTCCGGCTTACTGTACATATTCCATGACCGTCATCTTGTCGGTCAGGCCGCGATCCTCACGGTCGGCAAGCTGCTGGTATGTGTAGTCCTCCGAGATGGACACGACTGTGTCGTTGCGGTCCAGCACCGTCACCTTGGTCTTCTCGACGGTCATGCGGGACTGGGACATGAAGCCGCCGCCGCTCCAGCGGATGAGGTAAACATAGTCGCCGTCACCGTCATTATGAATGGCGCTGGCGGGAATCAGGGTCGAAGACTGGCGCGCGCGGTAAGTGATGCTGACCGTCACGCCTCCGTCCGAAACAAACCTGCGGATGGCAGCAGAATCCTCCGAAAGGAATTCCTCCGGGATGGAAATCCGGAGCTGCTTGCTGGCGTCCGCATTGATCACGGTGTCGATCACTTCACTGCGGCGGGTGCCGTAGGTCTCGCTCTCGATGTCAGCGCGGGTGCCGTCGGCAATGGTCCGCTGGCTGTCCCGGTCAATATCCGCCAGCAGCACGGGGACGCTGCCCTCCTTGCTGATGACATAGGCCTTCTTGCTGCCGTCGTAGGCGCCGCCCTCGGAAACCTCGATGGAGACAATGTAGCCGTCATGAGGCGCGACGACCTTTGTCAGGCTGTTGGCAGTGCTGGCCAGATCAATCATCTGGGTGGTCAGCTCCTCCATGGCGGCGATGGCCGCGTTGCGCGTCTTGATGTACTCGAACACATCATCCCTCACGCGCAGCTTGCGATTATCAAGAATCTCAAAGTAAGCGGCCTTGGCAGCCTCGTAGGCGCTCTGAGCGCTCTGGGCCTTTTTTACGGCCTTGGTGACGTCTTCGGGCACCTCCTCGTAGACGCCGAGCTGCTGCGTCCAGCCGGACACATCGCCCGTCAGGCGGATGTCATAAGACAGCGCAAGAAAGCGCGCGTCATAGACCGCGTCTGCAGCAGCCGTCTGCGCTCCGATCATCTCGTCGTAGAGCTCATTCTGGCGGCTTTCCTTGGAGAGCGTGCGGTTCCTCGCGTCCAGCTCAATGAGCTCCTTGTTCTTCGCGTCATAATCATTGCGCAGCTTCTCCATCTCGCTCTCAAAGCTGGGCACCTTCGCGGTGAAGATGGTGTCTCCCGCCTTGACAAAATGGCCCGGCTTGACGTAGATGCGATCCACCGTGATGGGGGTCTTCTCCGCTTCCTCGATGATGATTTCTTCCTTCTCCGGGAAGCTGACCTGCGCGGAGAACTTCATGGTCGTTTCAAAACGACCGGAGGAAGTGGACACGAGCTGCACCTTCGGCGTGGTGATGGTCTGTACCGTGCGCGCGAAGAACATGCACAGCGCAACCGTCACAAACAGGATAATCAGCCCCCGCAGAGCAAATCTTTTGAGCTTCATGACTGGACGCCTCCATCACTTGAGTTCGCTGAGCTGAATGCCTGCCACGATGTCCTCTTGGAAGTACAGGTAGATCAGCAGCGTCGGAAGGATATACAGGGCCGAACCGGCAAAGGCGACTTCCTTGCCGTCGGTGGAAATCTGGTTGAACATCACGGACAGCGGATTCAGGTCGGTGCGGTTGGCCAGATAGACCAGCGGCTGCTCGACCATGTTCCAGCAGTCCGCAAAGGACAGCGCCGCCGCCGCGCCGAGGATCGGCTTGCACACCGGCAGGATCACATGGATGAAGCCCCGCACCGGGCCCACGCCGTCCACCATGCCCGCCTCCAGCAGTTCATTGGGTATCGAGACCATGAACTGCCGCAGGAGGAAAATGTAGAACGGCGAGAAGCACATCGGCAGGATCACCGCCCAGATGGTGTCCATCAGGCCCATCCACCGAAGCATGATCACGCTCGGCGTCATCGTCACCTGAAAGGGCAGGATCATCAGGATCAGGATGCAGAAGAAGATGAAGTCCCGGCCATGGAAGGTGAACCGGCTCAGGGCGTAGGCCGTCAGCGGCACGATCATCGCCTGTCCCGCAAGAATCAGACCCGTGTAGAGCATGGAGTTGCAGAACAGCTTGAGGTAGGTCGGGTCTTCGATGAAGATCTTATAATACTGCCGGAGCGAGAACACCGCCGGTGAATACAGCACATCGAGCCACTTGGTATCATCATAGCTGTTCCGGCCGTTCAGATAGCTTGTGATCTCCCCCTGCGGGAAGAACGAATACAGGAACGTGAACACGATAGGGATCAGGATCAGCACCGCCAGCGCTGTCAGCAGCAGGAAGGCGATCTTGCCCCCAAGGGTCATCCGTCCCAGCCTGCGCCGGAACCGTCTTCTTCTTCGTGCCATGAAACTCTTCTCCTCGGTGGGCATTGCCCACGTTTTTCCGCCCATCATGACCCTGACGAAACAGGATAGCGGCCCCAAATCATGATGGTCGCCGACTTTCGGGTTGGGTGCCGGAGGCGCACTCTGGACTCCAAAGCGTCCCTCCCGCCTCTCCGTCCATCGTCAGGTGCTCGGCGCGCGAACCGACTTGCTTGCATACATCATCGCGAAGAGCACCATCACGCCGACCGCAAAGATGTACGCCGCGGTGGTCACATCCTGATAATCGAGGTTGGCGAACTTGTTGTTCATGAAGTGCTGGAGGGTGTAGATGGCCTGATTGGGATACGCGCCGCCGATGAAGTAGACCTCCTTAAAGATCTTGAAGGCGTTCACCCAAGCGAGCACAAAGACCAGAAAGGCCGTCGGCAGAATCTGCGGAAGCGTGATGCGGAAGGACTGCGTCCACCATCCGGCGCCCTCCAGCGCGGCGAACTCGTAGAGCGACGGGTGCACCGCCGAGAGCGCCGAGGCAAAGAGAACAACCGAGAAACCGACATTCTTCCAGATATAGAGGAGAATGATCGGAAAGCGCATCGCCTCCCCTTCCAGCCAGAGCATGCGTTCCTGCCCCAGCGCGACCACGAAGCGGTTGATCACGCCGCCGTAGTCAAACATCAGCGTCCAGATCAGCAGCATAGCCGAGGAGGGCATCAGATAAGGCAGGAGCAGAATGTTGCGGAAGGCCGTGCTCTTGTCCTTGAGGGTCTTGAGCATCGCCGCAAGGATGAAGGCCAGCAGCCAGATCACCGGCGCGCAGAGCAGCGACAGCTCCCATGTGTTGCGCAGGCCAAGCTGGAACATGCTGTTCTGGAGAATCTCCCGGTAGTTGGCAATGCCCACGAACTTGTTCTCGAAGGAGCCGTCCATCAGGGAGAAGTAGATGCCGCCAAAGAACGGCACCACATAGAACGCCATGATTCCCGTCAGGCCCGGCAGCAGGAGCAGCCAGACGATCTTCTTTCGATGAAACATAAGCCCTCCATGGAAAAGCGTTAAAAACCGAATGTTGTCCGCCGCTATTATACACCGCCGACGGCACGGGCGCAACTGGTTCGTTGGCGCAAGATGACGGGACGGACACGGGAATGTCCGCCCCGCCAGTCAGGGATTGGACAGATTACTCGCTCTGCATCATCAGCAGCTTGCCGTCAGCGTCGCGAATGAACTTATCAATGTTGATCTTGCCGTCAAGGTACTGCTGCTTGAGCGAGTTGAACTCACTGGTCACGGCGTCCTCGCTGGCGTCAAGGAAGCTGGGCGTGCTGACGTACACATAGGGCATGATGGTCTCCCGGTACACCTCAATGGCATGGGGGCTGATGGTATACTGCATCTGGGAGGTGCGCCTCTCGATGTAGGCCTTCTGGTCGGCGATCATCGACTGCAGGTCAGCCTTCATCTCCTCGGGCGCGTCCGCCAGATTCTTTTCCATCTCCTCGAGCTGCTTCTGGTTGCTTTCCAGCCACTCGTCGAAATAGCTGTTCTTCAGCGGCTCCGTCTTGGTGGCCAGCAGCGTGTAGGCGTCGCTGTCATAGATGCCGTCAATCATATATTCCATGAGCTTGACAGCGTATTCCTTGTGCTGGGATTTGGGATTGAGGAACATGACCCACATATTCACGCCGGTGTAGTAGCCCGCGTCCTTCGTCAGACCCATGGGCAGGAAGATAGTGCCGCTGTCCTCATTGTTGAAGTCGTACCAGTTGCCCACCACCTCGCTGTTGCAGTAGATCAGGGGCTGCTTGTAGTCTGACTTCTCGGGATCAGGGCTCTTGAGGGACGCCTCCAGCTCCTTGGTCTCCATGGCCTCCATGGCGGAGATCATCTCACGGAACACAGGGGTATCGAACTTGACCTCCTGCTTGGTGGCATTGCAGTAGGCGATGTAGCGGCTGAACATGAGGTTGAACATGTTCTTCTTGTAGTCCGAGAAGTACTCGACAGCGTTGTAATTCGGGAACTTCTCGACAAACTCGTCATTCCAGCGGGTGATGAAAGCGCACAGCTCCACCAGATTGGTCGGAATGTCGTCGATGGTCAGGCCCATATCCTCCATGGTGGCCTTGTTGACGAAGAAGCCGTCATAGGAATAGCCTCTGGTCGGGATCGCGAAGATCTCGCCGTTCGGGCCGGTGACCGCTTCCCGGTAGGCCGGATAGAGGTCATTGACAAAGGCCGCCAGCTTCGGATACCCGGACAGATCGGCGCAGTAACCCTTCGCCGCCAGCTTGGTGTAGACGCTGTAGTCCATGTTGAGCTGCATGATATCCGGCGCATCAGCACCGGCGTTCATCAGCAGATCAATCGACACCGCGTCGTAATTGCTGCCGACCACGGAATAGATGGGAATCTGCGGATAGTCCTCGGCAAAGGCACGGCTTGCCTTATCCATGTAGCCGTCTAAAACGTTGACGTATTCGTCGGTCTTGAAATCCCTGGACAGCGTGCGGGCAATGACGCCAGAATCTCTGTTGCCGGAGATGACGAGGCTGTCATCCAGAATCGCGCAGCAGGAAGCGTAGCTCAGCGGGACATAGCCCACCTGCTTCTCCTCCTTCAGGTTGTTAAACAAGCCCATCACGCGGGTATCCACGTTGTACACCAGCGCGTCCATCGCCTCGGAATAGAGGAGGTAGTCGGGGCGCCACTGCTGATAGCTGAACTCGCCGATCTTCTCCGCCTTATCCGCAGCCGGGTCGTAGGACAGTATATCCATCGGGCGGTAGGCCTGCTTGATCTCGTCCCACGCATTTTCATCGCTGCGGCTGAGCATCAGCGCCTTGCCATCCTTGTAGGCCACAATACTGATGATATTCTCAGGCGAAGTCTTGACGACGCTGCCATCCTTCAGGTCAAAGGCCATCACGCCGCGGACATTCTCGCCAGTCTGGTCGTTCCAGTCGCTATACTGCCACAGCACCTTGCCGGACACGCAGATCACGCTTTCCGGCGAGATAAAGTAGGCATAGTCCTCCGACTGATGGTAGAGCGCCGTCATATCCTTGAGGGTAACGATGTCCTCAAAGACGGGCTTGCCGTCCTTCTCCGTGATGGCGAAGATTTTGCCGTTCAGGTGGTTCAGACCCAGCAGGCGCTCGCCGTCGGTGAACATCTTGGTGACGCCATGCTCCACATCGACATCCATCTCCTGATCCTCGACGTTGACCTTGGCCTCATCCAGCTTGTCAAAGAAGCGGGTAAAGAGCAGGCCGCTGATATAGGGCTCCGCGCTCTCCATGCCCGGCTTCCAGCGCAGAATCTCCGTCGCGTAGGTATTATCGGTCATGCTGCCATACAGGTAAACCGTATCGCCCACGACCGCCAGATCACGAATCATGGTGTAGAAGCCGTTTGCCTCTTCTTCCTCCGTATCAACACGCAAAATGGTTGCATCCACCGCCAGCGCGGTCGGCATCATCAGACACAGTATCAACATCAGGGCGGCGCCCCTCAGCAAGAATCTCTTCATGAAAACAGTATCTCCTTCTGCGTTTTGCGCATCGCGGCTGTGCTAGCTTCAGCCGCGTCACACCTATATGACGCAGAAGGAGATGGAATTGTTGCATTGATTTCGCACAATTTACAACTTTTTTGCAATCATTGTTACAGCTCGCTGATCTTCACCTGAAGGGCCTCCAGCGCGGACTGCAGCTCACCCTGCAGGTCGCCCGTGTTCATGCCCGTCTGCAGGCGGCTGCTGTAGTTCTCCAGAATCGCATACAGCTCCGAGAAGGTTTCCTCCGGCAGGAACGTGCGGCCTCCGTCCAGATTCCCATGCAGCCGGTTGACGGTCTCCATGGCCCGCACGCTGGAACGGATGCGCCCCAGCGTCGCCGAGGAGTTCGCCCCAGCTGTCCGGCTCAGGGAGTTCGCCAGCGACAGCGCCTCGTTGCTCTCCGTCTGCATGGTCGCGGCAAACAGCGACCGCGCCTCCGCCCTGTATCGCATGGCTTGTCCGCCCATCACGCCCAGCACGGCGATCACCGCCACCAGCAGAATGATGAGCACATTCCGCACGCGCTCCCGCATCAGGCCCGCGCCGGTCTGGTTCACCTCGTTGCTCTTATCCGTATAGCTGCCATACAGCAAATGACGACGCATTTCCGTCACCTCCATGCACGATGAAACAATCAATATCGTACGTTACGCTCCCATATTACCACGTTTATCCTGCGCTGTAAAGGCGAACATCGCAAATCCGTCCCCACCCGGCGCGGCAAATTGCCTCCAAACAGTATATTCATCACCACTCCCGGGCATGCTTGACGTTACATGGAATCCGGGAGGAAATTGCTGATGCTGAGGTCCCTGATCTGCCTGATCCTGACGCTCCAGAGCCTGATGGCGCCGCTGGCCACCCCGGAAGGGCGGGTGACCTTCGCCATGAAGACAGGCGTGCTTCTGCGGATGCACGTCGTGGCGCAGGATGACACCGATGAGATGCAGCGCGTCAAGCTGGTGGTGCGCGACGCGGTACGACAGGCCTACGATGACCGCTATCCGTCGCCCTGTCTCTCCATGATGGCCGCGGCCGGGGACATCCTCTCCGATCTCACCGAGGCCGCCGTCAGCGCCGCACGAAACGAAGGCTTTGCGGGGAGCGTCACCGTGGACATTGAAACGCTGTCCTTTGACGAGCGGGAGCTGGAGGGCTTCCTTCTGCCCGAGGGAGACTACCCGGCGCTGATGATCCGGCTGGGCGACGCGCAGGGCCATAACTGGTGGGGGCTGATCGACCCGGAATTCTCCCTTCGCGCGGCGATGGTTCCCGGCATGGAGGCTGCCGAGGGTTCAGCCGAATGGGACTGGTCGCTGCGGGCCTTCCTCTCCGCGCTGCTCGGGCTCCCGCTGACCATGCAGGAGGGAAACGATGCGTAAGCTACGCCGGATACTGGCGCTTCTTCTGATCTTCACGCTGCTTCTCCCCGCCAGCGCAGGGCAGGCCTCCGTCATCGCGTGGGGCAGCCGCGGGCAGCTCGTTACAATGGTACAGCAGGCGCTCAAGCAATGGGGCTATCTCGACGGAAACGTCGATGGCATCTTTGGACGGGAGACCTACAACGCGGTGGTGCTGTTCCAGCAGCGCAACGGCCTGACCGTCGACGGCAAGGTTGGCAGCGCGACCGCCGCGGCGCTGGGGCTTGATCTCTCCGGCACAGCCCTGACCGCGACGATCTACCGGGAGACCGAGCTGACCCTGCTGGCCCGTCTGGTCAGCGGAGAGGCCCGGGGAGAGCCCTACATCGGGCAAGTGGCCGTCGCCGCGGTGGTGCTCAACCGGGTCAGGAGCGCCGCCTTTCCCAACACCGTCAGCGGTGTGATCTTTCAAGCCGGCGCCTTTGACGCGGTGTGGGACGGTCAGTTTGACATGGAACCCAGCGACTCCTGCTACCGCGCGGCCCGGGACGCCATGAATGGCTGGGACCCCACCGGCGGCTGCATCTACTATTATAATCCCCGCACTGCCACCAACGAGTGGATTCTGACGCGCACCGTGCAGCTCACCATAGGCCGGCACGCCTTCTGCGTCTGAGGTATCGCGATGAAAAAGCTGCTTCCCACTTTGCTCCTGTCCATGGCGCTGATTGTGCTCGGGACTTGGGCCGTCCTTTCGACCCGAAGTGCCGCCAAAGCTGAGCACACCCTGAACGAGACCTACCTTGCCGCGCTGGGCGAATCCGCTGAGCTGATGCAGTCGCTGTCCCTGAACATGGAGAAGGCGCTGCTCTCCCGCGACGCTTCCCAGACCGCTGTGCTGCTGAGCCAGATTGGCCGGGACGCGGGCGATGTGCGGCGGGCGCTGGCCTTTCTTCCGCTGGAGGAGGAGACCGTCTCCCCTGCCATGACCATCGCTGACGACATCGCCGAAGAAACGGCGCTTTTCCTGAGCGAGCTGGTAACATATGGCACCCTCTCCTCTGCCTCCCGGGACGCGCTGTCCGGCTACCTCGACCAGTGCACGCTGCTCTCTGGCGAGATGGCCGTTGCCCGGCAGGAGGTGCTCTCCGGTCAGCGCTCCCTGTCGAAGGCGCATCATGCCGCCGTACCCACCGAATCCCCTCGCCTCCTCACACAGCTTCCCAATGCCAAGGGCCTCCCGCAGACGGAAGTCACCGCCGGTCAGGCCATGACCATTGCCCGGGAGTTTGTCGGCGAAGAACGCGTCACGGGACTGTCGCAGGCTCCCGACCTGCTGGGGCCCATCGCGGCATGGGGCGTCACCGTTGAGACCAACGACGTGGCGCTCAACGTCTATGTTACGCAGATCGGCGGCAAAGTGCTGTTCATGGCCCCGGAAACCGCGTCCTTCCCGGAGCTGCTCACAGTCGACGAGTGCCGCGCCGCCGCCGACGCGTTCCTTCAGTCCCGTGGGTTCGCGGCCATGGAAAGCGAGTATCATCAGGTCTATGGCGGCCTTTGCGTGCTCACCTATGTCTATGTGCAGGACGGAACGTGGGTCTACCCTGACCGGGTCACGGCGCAGGTGCGGATGGACACCGGCGAGATTGTGGGGCTTGAGGCCAGCTCCTACTGGCAAAACCATACGCCGCGCCGCATCGCCATGCCCATGCTGACCGCCGACGAAGCCCGCGAATCCCTCGCGCCGGAAGCCGACGAGCAGGACGTCCGCCTGTGCCTCTTTCCCGAGAGCGATCGTGAAACCCTTTGCTGGGAATTCACCGTCAGCCATCAGGGCGAGACCTTTCTGATTTATCTTGACGCCCGCGACGGCCGGGAGGTCGCGCTGCAAAAGCTGATTCTGCTGGAAAATGGTGTGATGGCCGTGTAAAATGGCGGCTTCCGGCCATGCTAAGGGAGGAACGTTCATGATCTACTGCCAGCTCAGCAACCGTGCTAAAGTCACCATGGGCCAGCCGCTGCATCTCAGCGACGTGGGCAGCCTCATCGCCCCCAAGGGCGCGGAGAAGCTCACGCTCCACTGCCCCAACGAGCAGGGCGTGTGGAAGCTGGAAGCCATCGCCGTCGCCAAGGCGCTCTCCGGCGCGTATCCGAACGAATCCGTGACCCTGCTTGGCGCTGACGTATGCTATGTCCACCGCATAGACGCGCCACATCGCGATCCGTGGCGCTGGATGCGAACCGCCGCGGCCTTTGCCATTCTGCTTCTGGGCAGCGCGCTGGGGCTGGCTTGGTTCCACAGCGACGTGGATATGCCCGCCGCGCAGCTCGCCGTCTACCAAACCCTCACCGGACAGCAGCCGCCGGACAGCCGGGTCGTTACCGTGCCCTACTGCATTGGCGTGGCGCTGGGTGTGGCGGTTTTCTACGCGCTGCCCTCGGCCAAGGCAACCACTCCGCTGGAAGTCAAGCTGACCGAATATCAGGAGGACATGGAGAAAACGGAGGGCAAGGACATTGAATAGCGCGCTGGGCATTCTGATCGGCCTGCTGACCGGCTCCACCATGGCCGTGGCGGTGAGCTGCGTGTGGTGCGTTCTGCTGATCCCAGCCCGTGTTCAGGATCGCTTTCAGGCCGCGTCGCCCCGCATCCTGACATGGGCCATCTGCCTTGGACTGCTCCTCATCGCGCTCAATAACGGTCTCGGCTTTCATCTGCCGCTCCCTGACTGGCTCGGCGGTCTGATGCTGGTGCCCTGCGGCATGTTCGTAGGCATGCTGGCTACCGCGCTGGGTGAAATCCTCGAGGTTGCGCCGGTCATGATGCGCCGGTTCCGCATCGGCGATACATCCACCGGCGTGCGCTGGGTGCTGATGGTCGGAAAGGGACTCGGCGCCGTGCTGGCGTGCCTTGTCTTCACGCTATAGGAGGCTTTCGATGGAAAAGAAGCGCTTCACCTCTCCCCTGTATACGCTCCTGCCGCAGCCGCGCCCCGGCGACCGCGAAACCCGCTACCGCCCGCCCCGCGACCGCGCCATGAATCATCCGCGAATGGAGGAATCACGCCATGTTTGACAAGAACGCAAAGCCCTCGCCTGAGCGGCAGAAGCAGCTTGACCGCTACTCGAAGCTCGTCGACGCGCTGTCTCCCAAGTCCGAAATGGTCAAGTGCCTGCTGCGGGCCTTCTGGGTCGGCGGAGCGATCTGCCTGCTGGGCCAGTGCTTCATCGAGATTGGCCGCACCTATCTCGACATGACCAATGCCGCCGCTTCGACCTTCGCGTCCACTCTTCTCGTCTTCCTGACGGCGCTGCTGACGGGCCTTGGCGTCTTCGATAAGATTGGCCAATATGCCGGCGCAGGGGCATTCGTGCCCATCAGCGGCTTTGCCAACGCCATGGTCTCACCGGCCATGGAGTTCCGCCGCGAAGGTCTTGTGCTGGGTCTGGGCGCGAAGCTGTTCACCATCGCCGGGCCGGTGCTGGTCTGGGGCGTGAGCGCGTCGGTTGTCGTGGGGATTATCTACGCATTCTTCCCGTGGTGACGCGAGACAATGCTTTGGAACCCAAAGCCCCTCTCGTGCTCTCCGAAAGGCAGCGGGCGGGCTGCGCCCGCGTGCAACATCATGTTGATCGACAGCTCAAACAGATAGGGTGATGAAATGAACATCAACAGAATCGGCGAATCTACCATCGCGCTTCCCAACAGGCCCCGTCTGGTGGCAAGCGCCTGCATCGTGGGCAAGAAGGAAGGCGAAGGCCCGCTGCATGCGGACTTTGACGACATCATCGAAGATGATCTCTTTGGCGAAGAGACTTGGGAAAAGGCCGAAGCCCGCTTCCACTACACCGCCGCGGATACCTGCCTGAAAAAGGCCGGGCTGACTGCCGAAGCGCTGGACGCGGTGCTGGGCGGCGACCTGCTCAACCAGATCATCGCCTCCTCCATGGCGGCTCGGGAGCTGCACGCGCCGTATCTGGGCCTCTATGGCGCCTGCTCAACCATGTCGGAGAGCATCAGCGTCGCGGGTATGCTGGTGGACGGCGGTTACATGCGCCACGCCCTGTGCACCGCTGGCAGTCATTTCTGCTCGGCAGAGCGGCAGTATCGCTTCCCGCTGGAATACGGCAATCAGCGCCCTCCAACGGCCCAGTGGACCGTCACCGGCGCGGGCAGCGTGCTCCTGACCAGCGACGAAAATCTGCCCGCCATCTGCCGGGTCACGCACCTGACGCCGGGCCGCATTGTCGATCTTGGCATTACCGACGCCAACAACATGGGCGCCGCCATGGCACCAGCCGCCGCGGACACCCTCTGCCGCCATTTTCAGGACATGGGCAGCTCCCCCGCCGACTACGATCTCATCATCTCCGGCGATTTGGGCCGCGTCGGCCATGACGTGCTGCTATCCCTGATGCAGGAGCGCGGCATGCCCCTTGATCCCGCGAAGTACATCGACTGCGGACTGGAAATCTTCTTGCCGGAGCAGGACGTTCACGCGGGCGGCAGCGGCTGCGGCTGCTCGGCGGTGGTGCTGGCGGGGCACATTATGCGACGCATCAAGGATGGCGAACTCAAGCGGGTGCTGTTCATGGCCACGGGCGCGCTGCTGTCTACGACCTCGAGCCAGCAGGGCGGCACCATCCCGGGCATCGCGCACGCTGTGGTATTGGAGGCTGATTGATCATGCTGACATTTCTTTGGTCCCTTGTGAAAGCCTTTGTGGTAGGCGGTCTCATCTGTGTCGTGGGCGAGGTGTTCGTGCTGAAAACCAAGCTGACCCCCGCGCGGATTCTGGTGGGCTACATCGTTGCCGGCGTGATTCTCAGCGCCGTGGGCATCTACGGCCCCATCGCGGAGTTTGCGGGCGCAGGCGCGTCGGTCCCCCTGACAGGCTTCGGCCATGCGCTCACCACCGGCGTTAAGCGCGCGATTCAGGAGGTCGGCTTCATGGGCGCTTTTACCGGCGGTCTCACCAATACTGCCGCAGGCATCGCGGCCGCCGTGTTCTTTGGCTCCCTCGTCGCTATGCTGTTCAAACCCAAGGCCAAACAGTAACCACCCGTCGCGCATGAAAAGACCAGCCCTTGCCGGCTGGTCTTTTCTGCTGAAAGCTCTGTCAATACACAACCTGATTCTTGCCGCTGCTTTTGCCCGTATAGAGCTTGCGATCGGCGCTCTGCACCCACCGATCCATGCTTTGACCCTCCTCATAGCGGGAGATGCCGATCGTAATGCTCACTGGAATTGTCTTGTTCTCAAAAACGAACGATGTTTCATTGACCGTCCTCCGAAGCGTTTCGAGCATCTCGGAATCCCGCGCCGTGCCATCAGTCACGATCAGGAACTCCTCGCCGCCCCACCGGGAGATCACACAGTCCACGCATACCTCGCGCATGATCCGTGCCAGCTCCGTCAGCACATAGTCGCCGCCATGATGACCATAGGTGTCGTTGATGCCCTTAAAGTCGTCGATGTCGATCATCGCGACCCATTGATCCGGGGGCATATGCTGATAAAGCTCATCCATATAATTCATGACGTAATGACGGTTGAACAGCCCTGTGAGCTGATCCTTATGCGCCATTTCAGAAAGCCGTTCCTCCGAACTGCGCACCAGCTTGTGCACCAGACTGGTATAGCCGATCAGAAAGCAGAATACGCTCACCGCATTGCCGATCATGCACCGGAACGTAAAACTCGCGTCCACCTCATACAGCGGCCCCTTAAGCACCGCGTACCCCGTGCAGGCCAAATAAATCACCACCAATAGGATGCTTGTCTGCATCGCGCTGGCGGTGCGCGTGTGAAGCTTGTAGCCCAGATATTCCATGTAGAATGTCAGCGGGATCAATGACGCGCAGTACAGATGAAACCCGGCATTGAAGCCGATACAAACCGTCGCAGCGACCATATAGAGCGTGATGACAATGTAAACAATCCACACATAAATATCGAGCTTATCTTTGTGAATGAACCAATACAGCACCACATAGGCGACGATGGTCGGGATGCTGTGATAGACCATGTAAGTCACGCCATAATGCGCGTACGCCGCGGTCATGAAGATAACAAATCCCATGAGCGCTGTGTTGATAAACCAAGTGAGCTTCTTGATGGCCTGCATCTGCAACATGCACAATTTCCCCCGTCTTTCGACACTGACCGTGACAGTATACCACGAAAAAACGGACGATTCAAGACATGTGTTATTCATAAAGTACGAAAGAATGCAAGCCGCAATTCATCCCGCTGCTCTGATAAGTCAACGAAAAACCGCCCTCTTGTGCGGAGAGGACGGTTTGCTTTGCTTTGATGTGTGCGGTTGAGAAAAACGATCTTACACCAGCTCGATGATGACCATCTCAGCGGCGTCGCCGCGGCGCGGTCCGAGCTTGTAAATGCGGGTGTAGCCACCGGCAACGCCCTTTTCAGCATTGCGGGCCTTGTACTTGGGGCCGATCTCGCGGAACAGCTTCTCGACAACAGGATGCTTGTTGTCCTTGGTGCGCTCCTTGTATTCAGCCTTGGTCTCGTCCTTGAGCCGGGGCTCCTTCACGTCGTACAGGTACGCCATGATGAGGCGGCGGGCATGCAGCTTGGACGGCATGTCGTTGACGGTCTCCACCGTCATGAGCTGACCCTTGTCGTTGTGGGTCTCCTTCGTGACGGTCACGGTGTTGTCGCATTCCTTGACAGCCAGCGTGATGAGGCGCTCCGTCACGCGGCGGAGTTCCTTGGCCTTGGCTTCAGTGGTCTGAATGCGGCCCTTCATAATCAGTTCGGTCGCCAGTCCGCGCAGCAGCGCCTTGCGCTTATCAGCGGTGCGACCCAGCTTGCGTTGATGTGCCATGGGAATATTTCCTCCTTACAAAGGCGGCGGCAGCGGGGAGATGAACCCCCGTCCGCTCAGTCGTACCCTTAGTCTTCGTTGGGCCGGAGGGCCAGTCCAAGCTCGGCGAGCTTGTTCTCGACTTCCTCCAGGCTCTTGCGGCCCAGGTTGCGCACCTTCATCATGTCTTCCTGATTGCGCTGCACCAGCTCGGCGACGCTGTTGATGCCCGCGCGCTTCAAGCAGTTGTAAGCGCGTACGGACAGCTCCAGCTCCTCGATGGTCATCTCGAGGACCTTTTCCTTCTTGTCATCCTCGGGCTGAACCATGCTCACGGGCATCACCTGATCAGTCAGGCTGACGAACAGGGACAGGTGCTCGCTGAGAATCTTAGCGGCGCCGCTGATCGCCTCTTCAGGCTTGAGCGTGCCGTTGGTCCAGATTTCCAGCGTCAGGCTGTCGAAGTCGGTGGTCTGACCCACGCGGGTGTCCGCAACAGTGTAGTTCACCTTGCGGATGGGCGTGAAGATGCTGTCCATGGGAATCTCACCGATGGCCATGCCGGGGTTCTTGTTCTTATCAGCGCTGATGTAACCGCGGCCCTTTTCGAGGGTGAGCTGCATCTGGAGATGCGCATCCTCGTTCAGGGTGGCGATGTGCATGTCAGGATTGATGATCTCGACCTCGTCATCCACCTTGATATCGCCCGCCGTCAGGTCGCAGGGGCCCTTGACGTCGATAAAGAGCTTCTTGGGCTCGTCGGTGAACATCTTCACCGCAAGGCCCTTGAGGTTCAGGATGATTTCGGTCACGTCCTCCTTCACGCCGGGAATCGTCGAGAACTCATGCTGCACACCTTCGATGTGCACAGAGGAGACGGCCACGCCAGGAAGGGAGGACAGCAGCACGCGGCGCAGAGAATTGCCCAGAGTATGGCCGAAGCCACGCTCCAGAGGCTCGACGACAAACTTGCCGTACCGGCCATTGTCGGCGACGTCCACGCACTCGATGCGAGCCTTTTCGATTTCTACGATCACTTCGTTTACCCTCCTCTATCAGGTCCTGGTTGAAGGGCCGTGTCAGCGGGGCACAGGGCAAAGGCCCAAGCCCATGACACCCTTCCTTAACGGGAGTAGAACTCGACGATCATATTCATCTGCGGCTCGAAGTCGACGTCCTCGCGGGTAGGCAGAGCGGCGACATTGCCGGTCAGGTTGGGGGCGTCAAAGCTCAGCCACTTGGGAGTAACGGCCGTGGTGCCTTCGCGCAGGGGCTTGAACAGCTCGGACTCGGCACTCTTGGGACGCAGGGAGATGACGTCGCCGACCTTCACGGAATAGGAGGGGATATCCACCTTCTTGCCGTTGACGCGGATGTGGCCGTGAGAAACGATCTGACGGGCCGCGCGGCGGGTCTTGCCCAGGCCAAGACGGTACACGACGTTGTCCAGACGCAGCTCGAGGAGCTGAAGCATGTTATCGCCGGTGATGCCGTCCATGTTGGTGGCCTTGCGATAATACTTCTCAAACTGCTTCTCCAGCACGCCGTAGACGAACTTGACCTTCTGCTTCTCCTTCAGCTGAGCGCCGTACTCGGAGACCTTCTTGCGGCGGTTGCCGCCGGGATTGCGGGTAGACTTCTTATTGCCATAGCCCATGACCGCGGGGGAAATGTCAAACGAACGGCATTTCCGGGCGATAGGCTGCTTGTTGATAGCCATTGTTCAATGTCCTCCTTCGTTGACCTTTACACGCGACGGCGCTTGGGCGGACGGCAGCCGTTGTGCGGGATGGGGGTCACGTCCTTGATCATGCTCACGTCGAGGCCGGCGGCCTGCAGGGAGCGGATAGCAGCCTCACGTCCGGAGCCGGGGCCCTTGACGTACACTTCAACCGACTTGAGGCCATACTCCATGGCGGCCTTGGCGGCGGTCTCAGCGGCAGTCTGCGCCGCGAAGGGCGTGGACTTCTTGCTGCCACGGAAGCCCAGACCGCCAGCGGAGGCCCAGGACAGGGCGTTGCCCTGCGTGTCCGTGATGGTGACGATGGTATTATTGAAGGAAGAACGGATATGGGCCGCGCCGCGCTCAACCAGCTTGCGCTCCCGGCGCTTGCGCACGACCTTCTTCAGCTTGGATTGCTTGGGTGCCATTGAATCATCCCTCCGTACCCGTCAAGCGGGTGTCTTGTCTAACCGGAAGATTACTTGCCGGCCTTCTTCTTGCCCGCGATGGTCTTCTTGGGGCCCTTGCGGGTGCGGGCATTCTGCTTGGTGTTCTGACCACGAACGGGCAGACCACGGCGATGACGGATGCCGCGATAGCAGCCGATTTCCATCAGGCGCTTGATGTTGAGCGAAACCTCACGACGGAGGTCGCCCTCCACCTTCAGGTGATGCTCGATGTACTCGCGCAGCTTGCTGATGTCGTTCTCGGAGAGATCCTTGACGCGGATGTCGGGATTGATGCCCACTTCCGCCAGCATCTTCTGGGAGGTCGGCAGGCCGATACCGTAGATGTAGGTCAGGCCGATCTCAACGCGCTTTTCCCTGGGCAGGTCGACGCCTGCAATGCGTGCCATGTGTAAATGCACCTCCAAATGTGATGAGACAGCTCAGAGGCTGTCCTCCAAAGACGCGGCTGCTTCCCCGCCGACGCGGCAACCCACCCCGTCAGACGCGACCACACCGCAACCCTTGTCGCCGGCTCCCGGTGAAAGCGGGCGCACAGCAACGCTCCCCGTCCGCTGAAGGAAGGCGCGGATGGCGAGCGTTAGTCAGAAGACGTATGGCAGACCGACGGAACACGTTCCCTCCCGGGCCCATGCAGCCGCCCGCCGGTCGAACCTTTAAGCTAACGGAGTACATATTAGCACGTTTTCCCTGAAATTGCAAGCATTAGAACAAGATTTTCATCGGCTTGCCGGGCATGTTTATATGGAGAATTTTGACCAGCAATTTTGTGCAATCTGCCAAATTGCTTTCTCCCGGGAACCCCTTGCAATTCTGATCCGTCTTCTATTATAATGGTAGACGCTGAAAGGAGGGGGCGCGATGCGTCTGCCGGAGGGAGCTGCTTTTATATTGGAGCGGCTGAAGAGCCACGGATACGCGTCCTATGTGGTCGGCGGCTGCGTGCGCGACGCCCTGATGGGCCTTGAACCAAAGGATTTCGACGTGTGCACCAGCGCCTTGCCAGATCAGATGCAGGCCGTCTTCGCCGACTGCCGCGTGATCGAGACCGGCCTGAAACACGGCACGCTGACCGTACTGTACGACCATGTGCCTTACGAGGTGACCACCTTCCGCGTGGACGGCGCGTACACCGATCATCGCCACCCGGACGGCGTGACCTTCGTCAGCGATGTGACTGCCGATCTCAGCCGGCGCGACTTCACCGTCAACGCCATGGCATGGAACCCAGAGACAGGACTGGTCGACGCGTTCGGCGGGCAGGAAGATTTAAATAGGAAGCTGATCCGTTGCGTCGGCGACCCGGAAACCCGATTTGGCGAGGACGCGCTGCGCATTCTGCGGGCCCTTCGCTTCGCGGCTGTGTACGGCTTTGCCATTGAAGAAAAGACTGCGGCGGCGATTCATGACCTCAAGGGCACGCTCAAGGATGTAGCGGCGGAGCGCATCCGCGTCGAGCTGGCGAAACTGCTCTGCGGAAGAGCGGCGGAAGATATTTTGCGCCGGTACAGCGACGTGATTTTCACGCTCATGCCTCCCCTGTCGCCGATGCTCGGCTTTGACCAGCGCACCCCTTACCATCGCTACGATGTCTGGGAGCACACAATTCGTGCCCTCGCCGCGGCGCCCGCGACGGAGACCCTGCGACTGACGATGCTGCTGCACGACAGCGGCAAGCCTGACTCCTTCACCCTTGATGAAAACGGAGTTGGTCATGCCCATGGACACCCGAAGCGTTCCGCCGAGATTGCACGCGATGTGCTGACCCAGCTTCGTGTCGATAACGCAACCCTTGACCGCGTGCTGCTGCTGGTAGCCAATCACGACTATCCCCTCACTCCCGACCGACGCATCATCCTGCGTCGGCTGAACAGATTCGGCGAGGAAGTGCTGCGCCAGCTCATCGAGGTCCACAGGGCCGACGGCATGGGCAAAGGAACCGTCTCCGAGGAGCTGGTTGAGGACTGGGCCCAAACCATGCGCCGCGCTCTGGACACCGTATTGGCGGAGAAGCCCTGTTTCACCCTCAAGGATCTGGCTGTCAACGGGAGCGACCTGCTAACAGCGGGCATTCCGAAGGGCAAGGCGGTCGGACAGTGTCTGCAATGCCTGCTGGAGCAGGTGATCGACGGCAAGCTGCCCAATGATCGGGAGGCACTGCTATCCGCGGCGCCCGGCTGCCTCGAATAAGCCGTATCCTTCTGCAGACGGCTGCATATCCTGACACCATGCGGAAAGGAGGCACGGCATGCTGACACTCATCAAACGGCTTCTGAAACCCGGCGAGTCTCCCGAACAGCCAGCGGTACGCCGACGGCTTGGCACGCTGGGCTCTGGCGTGGGGATCGCGGTCAATGTTCTGCTCTCAGCGCTCAAGCTGCTGGTAGGCACCCTGTCCGGTTCTCTCGCGGTGACGGCGGACGCGGCCAACAACCTGTCCGACGCGGCGGGGAGCATCGTTTCGCTGGTAACCATCCGCATGGCGCAGAAGCCAGTCGACCGGGAGCATCCCTTCGGTCATGGCCGCCTTGAATATCTGGGCGCGCTGGGCGTGGGCGTGCTGATCCTGCTGATGGGACTCGAGCTGCTGATGAGCGGCGTGCGCGGCATTTTTCAGCCCTCGGCGCAATCCTTTTCATGGGCGCTGTTCGCCATCCTGATCGTCAGTATTCTATTGAAGCTTCTCCTCTATCGCTTCTACGACGCACTGGGCCGGTTCATCAATGCCTCCGCCCTGCGCGCCGCCGCGAAGGATTCCCTCTCCGATGTGCTGGCAACCTCCGCCGTAACCGCGAGCATGCTGATCGTACGCTTTGCCGGCTGGCCCGTGGACGGCTGGATGGGCACGCTGGTGGCGCTGCTGGTGCTCAAGGCGGGCTGGGAAGTCTGCCGCGACACCTTCGACCGCCTGCTGGGCGGCAAGCCGAACCATGAGCTGGGGCGTCAGCTTCTTGCCATGCTGGAGGAGCGGGATGGCATTCTGGGCACCCATGACCTGATTCTCCACGACTACGGCCCCGGACGCTGCTTCGCGTCGGTGCACGCGGAGGTTCCGGCGGACGCGAACCTCATCGAGCTGCACGAGGTGATTGACGAGGCTGAGCGGGACATCGGCGAAAAGCTGGGGATTCCCGTCTGCATCCACATGGACCCAGTCATTACAGGCGACGAACAGGCCGATCAAGCCGCCGCTTACCTGACCGCATGCCTCATGCGCTGCGGCGATTTCCAGCTCCATGACCTGCGCCGCGTACCTTACGCGGATCATACCGACCTCATCTTCGATGTATCCATTCCCGCTGATTTTCGCGATACCGCCGGGCTGCAGCAGCGGCTTGAGGACGCCGCCCGGGAGCTTGACCCGCGCTGCCGCTGCCGGATTCATTTCGATATCGACTACTACCACCACACGTCCGATGACGTCTGACAGGAGGTTCCCATGCGAAAGCTCTTCACCATACTTGCCCTGCTGCTGTGCTGCGCCCTTCCCGCCCTCGCGCTGGAGCTGCCGGAGGTGGACGAGTCCGCCGACGATCTCATCATGCTGGACGATGACCAGCTGATTGACCGCTACGCCGACACGGAAGAGGCCGCCTCTGACTACATCGTCATGCCCGAGGGACAGGAAACCTCGCTGAACTCCAGCTTCACGATTCTGCTGATCGGTTCGGACAGTTACACTGACGACCACCGCGGCCGCGGCGACGCGCTGATTCTGGTGCAGGTAAACGGCACCGCACGGGAAATCCGGATGGTCTCCTTCATGCGTGACCTGTATGTGCCGATTCCCGGCAAGGGCTCTAACCGCATCAACGCCAGCTACGTCTGGGGCGGCGAAAAGCTGCTGCGCCAGACCATCGAGAACAGCTTCGGCGTGAAAGCTGACGCCTACATGGAGGTCAACTTCGAGCGCATGGTCAAGCTGATTGATGGCATTGGCGGCGTGGATGTGGAGGTCAGCGAGAAGGAACGCGTGCAAGTCAACAGCATCCTGCGCTTCTATAACACGCAGATCGGCGACCCGGAGGAAGATCAGCTTCTCGAGGAATCCGGACTCGTGCACCTGACGGGCAAGCAGGCCCTGTGCTTCAGCCGCATCCGCAAGATCGACGGCGACATCCAGCGCACGGGCCGTCAGCGCAAGGTGCTGGAAGCCGCTTTCCGCAAGGTCGCCGCGATGGATATCGCTTCCATCACGGGCGTCATCATCGACAATCTTGACGCGGTGACCACTGACCTGACCCTTGCCGACTGTGTGACGCTGATTCCCCTCGCCATGCAGTGCCGCAACGCCTCCATCGAAACCCTGACCATCCCGCAGGACGGTCACGGCGCTTATGTTGACGGCGCTTGGGTCATGAAGGCCCGCAACATGAAAAACGAAAAGAAGGCACTGTTGGAGTTCCTCGGCCGGGAAGCGCAATAATTGCGCTGCCGTCACTGAACAATCCAACACAAA
>JAFLST010000039.1 GCA_022510815.1 Christensenellaceae bacterium
ACCTGTGACCCTCTGCTTGTAAGGCAGATGCTCTCCCAGCTGAGCTATGCTCCCGTGCTTGCTCCCTGCTTGCCCCCGTGTTTCCCGTACCACAGCCAAGTGGCTTTCGGCGACTTGCTTATCATACAGCATTTGGACGGATTTGTCAAGACCTCTTGGAAGGATTTTTTCGTCAAATTCGCAATCCGAAAAAACTGGCTCTCCGCGGCGCGATATGCTATACTTTTCCCCATCGGAGGTGCACGTCATGCAGTACGGCGTATTCACATCACAGGCTCTGGAAATCGCGGAAAGCGTCTATTGGGCGCTGGCATTCTATGATCGGGAGAATTCATCCGTCATGGGCGCCGAGCTGTATAACGGCACTGGCGAAAGCAAGACCCTCACCGCCGTGTGCGAAAGGGACAGGCGGACTGGCAAAACCGTCTACGCCTATGAGGAGCCGAGCGGGAAACGCTGGACGAACGATTTTCATGGCGTCTGCGCAAGGCTTGGATCGCCGCTGGCCTATGACCGCCGTCAACTGAGGCAGATTGACGTTATTCATCCGGCGGAGCCTTTCGAGCTGCCGACGGTGACGGATGCCGGGCTCAGGCAGTGCCTGCTGCTGTGGCGCATGGGATGCTCCTACCAATGCTTCGATGGGGGCATGGTCTTCACCATGGTCACGGGCAGGATCGAGTATGTGTTCAGCGTGCAGCGGGACAAATGCAACCTGTACTGCGGCGCGAGCGTCAATGTGCCCACGGATCAGGGACTGCTCGGCGAGGGGCAGTATTTCCGACTGCGGAATTACGACGATAACACAGCCCCCTTCTGCGGCTTTGTCAGCCATCTGGGAGGGGATCCCGAATGGAGAGAGCCTGCTCCGATGAACTGTCAGACGGGCGCCTGCGTCACGACGGAACAGGGTCTGTTCTGGCCGCTCAAGCGCTGCACCGACCATGAGATCGTTCTGAACGGCTGCGGCGGCGATGAGTACGTTTATCGGCGGAACAGTCAAAAAAGCGAATACTTTCAATGGAGTGACCGCAATTGACAACAGGGGAGAGCGCCTTGGAGCGCCCTCCCCTTTCTGTTATCCCCGCTGCTTGGTCAGCCAGCTTTCCGCGCGGGAAACCTCATCCAGCGCCGCGTCACGGAAGATGTCGAGCTGCGGGAGCTGCGACTCCCTCGGCAGGGCGAGGAAGTCCCGGAGCAGTCCCATCAGGCTCTCCAGATGCGCCACGGCCTCGTCGAAGTCCTTCTCCCATGAGAGGCGGCGCAGATCCTGCTGGACATGCAGCCGGTCAATGGTGCGCTGCAGGTCGAGAGCTTCCTCGGCGCGGGCGGCGCGGCGCAGCAGCTCCTTGAGGCCCTCCAGCATGTGTGATACGCAGGGCTGGGCCATCAGGCGGGCAGCGGCAGCGTCGTCCGGATCGCAGAAGGCGCTGTCAGCCCGGTCGATGGTGTCCGGCGGCGGGCAGGGCAGGCCCTCGCGCTCCAGTTCCACGCGCACAGCCTCGATCATCTCCGGGCGGTGCTTGAGGATCGTGCGATACTTGTTCTGATAGCGCAGCATCCGGCTGTGGCTGCCCTCGGCCATCTGCATCACGCAGGAGCGCACCGAGCGCCCCTCGCCCCGGGCAATCAGCACCTGCCGCAGCAGGTCATGGGTCTCCTCCGGCGTGAAGGCCGTGAAGGGCGCGGCCCGCAGGTCGGCGGCTTCGGGGCGCTGACGCAGGCAGGCGTAATAATAATTGCGGATGCTGTTGGGCTTGCGGCCCAGATCGTCAGACAGGGACTCGAACACGCTGCGCAGGGGCGCGCCGGAAGCGTTGGCCTCCTTGACGGCGGTGAACAGACGCGTGGTTTCGTCCTCCTGCCAGCCCACGCGGCCCCGGACTTTCACGGTATTCTCCATAAACAGATCAGCTCCTTTGAGGATGGTATGCAGGTAGGTTTCCCGATCCGGCGGCGATTATACCGTCACAGCAGGGGCAGAAGTCCCCCGCTGATGTCCTCGCGCCCGGTGAATACCTGCCATGCCGCCGCCTGCACATCAGTCGCCGGAATGTAGGCGTTGATCGCCGTCAGCGACCTGCCCGCAGCCGTTTCGACCTGCGCCTCGGGTCCCACGGCGTAGAGCCGCAGATCCTCCCGGACGGTGTGCAGGCCCTGCTTGGTCAGCGCCCGCTGAGCCTCCGTGCCGGTGAGATACGCCAGCAGCGACGCCGCCTCGCCTGACGCGCCCTCCACCACGCTGCCGAACCACACCTGATCCGTGATGACCTCCCTCGGCGCCAGCACCCGGAAGGGGAAGCCGCTTCCCGACGCGGTCAGGGATGTCAGGGCCGTCAATTGTCCGGTGGTCAGCAGCGCGGACGCGTATTTCCGGGCGAGAAAGCCGCTGTACACCTCCGCGGCGGTCAGGCTGGCGAAATCGTCGGGCAGCGCCGGGCGCTCCTCCAACAGGGACAGCAGCGAGAAAAGTCCGCAGCCCGCGGGAGCCTGCAGCGCCACCTCCGCCCGGGACGCGGCCTCCAGCGGGAATCCCGGCTCCTCCGTGGCCTGCGCCGGATCGGTAGCGGCGGGCCGTCCCAGCAGCGTCGTGGGCGCGGGGGTCGCGGCGCTTCCGGGCTCGATGGCGCTGTCAATAGCCAGCACCCACGCCCCATAGCACAAGGGCAGCCCGTACTGCTGATTCCGCCACTTCCCCGCCCGCAGCAGCGATTCCCGGGCGTTCAGTTCCCCGGACAGCGGCGAGAAGATTTCCTCCGGCGCGGCAAAGTCCCCCGGCATGTACAGGATGACGTCCGGCAGCACAGCGCCCTCCTCGGCGATCTCCTCCGGGGAGACCGTCCGCAGATAGGTCATCACGCCGGGATTGCGCTTCTCCCATGCCTTGAGCTGCTCCTTGAGCCATGCCTGACCGCCGCCGATGGACGAGGTCACCCACACCCGCAGCAGCGTCCTGTCCGCCGCGCGGGGCAGTCGCGGGGCCATCTGCCGGGAGAAAAGCGGAGGCGTCAGCAGCACCAGCGCCGCGGCCAGCAGGATCGCCAGCGCGCACATCAGCGTCCGAAGCGGAAGGCGTTTCATGGCGGCGCTCCTTTCATGATTGGATGGTGGATGTGTATGCGCTTTCCGCCCGGGACATGCGTGCCGCCGTGGCTTTACAATCCGCTGGAAATCGGTTATAATGAAGCATCCGCCAAGCCGCCGTCGCCGAGAGCGCAAGCATCGGACGAAATCAGCGCGGGCCGCGGAAATTTTCATCGTAGGGTATCCTGGCAAGGGAACCTGAACGGAGGTTTTTTTCGTATGCGTACCCGGAATCAACTGACTGATTTTGTCCTCCTGTCCCTGTTCGTGGCGCTGATCTTCCTGCTGGGGCTCACGCCGCTGGGGCTGATCCCGCTGGGCTTCTGCAATGTGACGCTGCTGTGCATCCCGGTCGCCGTGGGCACCATGCACCTCGGCTGGAAGCGGGGGCTGCTGCTGGGCCTGAGCTTCGGCGCGACGAGCTTCACCTCGGCGATGCTGCATCCCTCGGCGCTGGTGGGCACCCTGATGGGCGCGAGCATGGCCTACATGACCATCATGACCTTTCTGCCGCGGCTGTGCGTGCCGCTGGTGATCTGGGGCGTCTACTCGCTCCTGCGGAATAAGCAGAAGCATGTCGCCGTCGCGGTGGCGGCCGCCTGCGGTTCCCTGACCAATACGGTGCTCTATCTGGGGCTGATGCTCCTGTTCTATATTCTCTGCGGCATTGACAATGCCGCGGTGCTCACGGCCATAGGCGCCACGGCTGGCGGTGCGGGCCCTGCGGAGGCGATTGCCGCGGCCATTATCTGTCCGCCGGTGCTGGCGGCTGTCTCGAAAATCCGTCGCTAATCTGTTCCCGGGAGGTCGCGCCTTATGATCCTCACCCTCGACATCGGCAACACCAACATCAAGACCGCCCTGTTCAACGGCCCGGAGATGGTCAAGTACTGGCGGCTGTCCACCAACATCCAGAATTCCTCGGATGAATACGGCATCACGCTGGTCAACCTGTTCCATCACGCCGGCATCGACACCGCCAGCGTGGAGGGCATCATCATCTCCTCGGTGGTGCCGACCATCAACTTCACCATCGAGCACATGTGCCAGAATTATTTCGGCCAGTCGCCCACCTTCGTGGTGCCCGGCGTCAAGACGGGCATCAACATCAAGTATGAAAACCCCCGCGAGCTGGGCAGCGACCGCATCGCCAATGCCGTGGCAGCCCATGCGGAGTACGGCGCGCCGACCATCTTCATCGACTTCGGCACCGCCACCACCTTCGGCGTGATCGACGAGGGCGGCGCGTTCCTCGGCGGCTGCATCTGCCCCGGCATCAAGCTGGCCTCCGAGGCGCTGGTTTCCGGCACCGCAAAGCTCCCCCGCTTCGAGCTGACCCGGCCCGAGCGCGTCATCGGCCGCACGACTCTCACCAATCTCCAGTCCGGCATGTACTACGGCTATGTGGGCCTCGTGCGCAACATCGTCCACGCCATCAAGCAGGAGCTGGGCCGCGACGCAACCGTCGTAGCCACTGGCGGCATGGCGGTCATGGTCGCCGACGAGTCGAAGGTCATCGACAAGCTGGACGGTCTGCTGACGCTCAAGGGACTGCGGCTGATCTACGAGAGGAACCGGTGAGTTATGGCGAGAGGGGCAGCTTTCGAGCCGAAAGCTCCCCTCTCGCGCTCTTCCCCGAAAGGCAGCGACCACTCTATCCTGATCGGTTCTATAACCAATAGGGTTCTGCAACGGGTTCCATGGACAAGCTATAATGAATAGCAAAAAAGGGAAGTGTTGTTGATGAAGGAAATCGTGATCGGATTCCTTGGCTGCGGCAATGTAGGCGGCGGCGTATGGGAGCTGCTCAAGAACTTCGCGCCGGAGATCGCCCATCGCGATCAGGTGACCATCCGCGTGAAGAAGGTGCTCGTGCGCGA
Organism: Christensenellaceae bacterium; assembly: GCA_022510815.1. Taxonomy (GTDB): domain Bacteria; phylum Bacillota; class Clostridia; order Christensenellales; family Aristaeellaceae; genus UBA11524. Next base: position 4,965 of record JAFLST010000039.1, read on the forward strand.
CGTGAACAAGGCCCGCACCTGCTCCGTGCCGAAGGAGCTGCTGACCACGGTGCCGGAGGACGTGCTCTGCGACCCGGAGATCAGCATGGTGGTCGAGTTCATGGGCGGCGAGCAGCCCGCCACCGAATACATGCTGACCGCGCTCAAGAACCGCAAGACCGTCGTCACCGCTAACAAGGTGGCCGTGGCGCTGAACTGGCACCGCCTGCAGGAGGCCGCTCAGAAGAGCAAGGTCGGCCTGTACTACGAGGCCAGCGTCTGCGGCGCGATCCCGATCATCAACGTGCTGATGTCGTCCCTCCAGTCCAACCGCATCGACAAGCTGATGGGCATCATCAACGGCACGACCAACTACATCCTCTCCCGCATGTACGACAGCGGCGAGGACTACAAGATCGTCCTTCAGGACGCGCAGAAGCTGGGCCTTGCCGAGCCCAACCCCGCCAGCGACGTCGAGGGCATGGACGCGGCCTACAAGCTGTCCATCATGGCTTCGCTGGCCTTCCACGCGCGGGTGCTCTACCGCAACGTCTTCCGTCAGGGCATCACCGGGATCACCCAGATGGACATCACCTGCGGCAAGGAAATGGGCTATGTGCTCAAGCTGCTGGCCATCGCCAAGCGTCAGGGCAACACCATCGAGGTGCGCGTGCATCCGACCTTCCTCCCGCAGGATCATCCCCTCTCCCGCGTGCATGGCTCCTTCAACGCGGTGTATCTCCATGGCCACGCCTGTCAGGACATGATGCTTCAGGGCCGAGGCGCGGGCGACATGCCCACGGCCAGCGCGGTGGTGGGCGACATCCTCCACGCGGCGACGGTGGCCGTCCATTCGCATCCGACCTTCGCCAACCGGGCCGAGCCGGACGCGTCCCTGACCTTTACCGACAACTGGTCGACCCGCTTCTTCGTGCGCGTCTCCGCCAAGGATACCCCCGGCACGCTGCAGAAGATCGCCGGCTGGATGGCGCAGGAGAACGTCTCCATCGCGACCATGCTGCAGAAGGACGCCGTCGAGGAGGGCCGTGTGCCGCTGGTGTTCATCACTCACGAGGCCTCCGAAAAGGCCATGCAGGCGGCGCTTAGCCACATGGAGAAGGACGTCTGCACCGTCGAGAGCGTCATCCGCGTCGAGGCGTAATGGCGTAACCCTCTGCCAGTGAATCGAATCATTTCTGAGTTCCGTTGCGCAAGGAACGGAACTTTTTTGTGGAAAAAATCCTGCCGCATCGAATTTTTGCTCTATACGCCCCGTCTATAAGGTGTACAACACAAAGGAGGTGAAGGAATCATGGAGAGTGGGTATGACAGCTTCCGGGAGCAGACGCTGATCCTGATGGTGAATGAGCATCAGACCGCGCTGAAAAACCTGTGCTACATGATGCTTCACGACGAGGCGCTGGCGGAGGACGCGGTGCAGGAGACCTTCATCAAGGCCTACAAGGGGCTGGCGTCCTTCCGGGGCGACTGCGGGGAGAAGACGTGGCTGACGCGCATCGCGGTCAACACCTGCAGGGACATGCAGCGGTCGGGGTGGTTCCGGCATGTGGACCGGCGCGTCTCGCCTGACATGATGCCGGATGAGGCTTCATCGCCCGACGGAACATCAGAGGAGCTGGCCGAGGCAATCGTGGCGCTGCCGGTCAAGTACAGGGAAGTCGTGCTCCTGCGATACTATCAGGACATGACCATCAGAGAAATCGCGCAGGCGCTGGGGATTGCGCAGTCCTCCGTATTTAGCCGATTAAAGCGCGCGGAGAAGAAGCTCCGCATCACCTTGGAAGGGAGGGATTTCGAGTGAACGAGACCACGATGCGGAAGATGGTTCATCAGGCCGTGGACAGCCACTGCGCGCACCTGCGGGATGACGCTTGGCTGGCGCAGCGGGTCATCGCCGCGGTACACGTCCAATCCTCCGAACCCTCTCGGCGCAGGAGCAAGCTGTCCGTGGGCCTGATCATTGCGGCGGTGCTGACGCTCATGTCCGTGACGGCGGTCGCGGCGGTGGTGCTGTCGGCTCGGCAGGTCGTCGAGCAGGAAATCGTTCCCATCGCGCAGCAGAATGACGCTGACGAGACGGTAGAGCCCGAGTTCTCCCATGATGAACTGAGCCGCGTTCTGGAAATCGCCCATGACAACGGTATGACCATTCCGCAGGGACTGCTGGATATCGCCGAAGCTGGATACGGCTACGATGAAGAGGAGACCATCAGGACGCTTGCCAGTCAGGCCTTTGGCCATTCCTATGCGTACTGGACCATCGAGGAACGGTACTGGTATGGCGAGATCGGCGTCGCGATCGGCGTGCTCGATCAGAATCCCCACCGCCTGCCGGGAGAGGGCGAGATTTCCTTTGACGAAGCCCTTCAGACCGCCGCCAGCATCGCGCGGACGTATGGCAGCGACCTTGACAACACAGATCATTGGCGGCGTATAATTCAGTACGCATGCCACGAAAGCGAAGACGGCGCGCCGTCTTCTTCGCCCATCTGGGAGATGTGGTTTGAACCGACGAGCATCATGTATGACAGTTATTCCTTTACGCTCAGCCCGCAGGGGGAGGTGCTGTCTTCTCAAAGGATTGCCGCGCCCGGCGAGGCCACGCAGAGCGGACGGGAGATCGTCAATCAGTATGAAAGGGTTTACGGCGCTCAAAGCGACTGGTCCATAGAAACGTGGGCGGCGCTGTCCAACGATTTAAGAGGCAAGAACGCGGGCAGTTGGGATATCTGGGTCTACCAGCATGCCGATTATCGGCTGCCGCCGGCGGGCAGCATCACGCAGGAGGCAGCGGAGGCTCTGGCCGTTCAGGCCGTGGGCATGGAAAAAACAGAAGTCTATTCCGTTGTCTGCTGCATGGACGGCGACACGCCAATCTGGAAGATCGAGACGCGCACAAAGAAGCCCGAGAACATCCGCAGCGCCACCTACGACGCCATCTGGTGGTTCGAGATCGACTGCATGACCGGGGAAATCCGCGACGCGCAGCAGGCCGGCTATGGGCCAGACGCACCGTCCGTAATGCTGCGCTACATCCCCAGAAGAGTTTATGAGGAACTGGCAAGCGAAGAAAATGGCTGAACAAAGGGGTCTGGCATCACGCCGGACCCCTGACATTTTTCGCCCCACGAAAAGGGACACCCACCCGCCGTGTCGAATCAGAAACGCAAAAGGGAGGTCGAGACCATGCAGGCAGTGCGCATTCAGGGGGCCAGAGCGGGACAGATACTGCCGCGGATGCTGCCGGAGATCGGGCAGTGCCACGAGGCGGGCCATCGCGTGCTGCTGCTGGTGCCGGAGCAATACACCCTGCAGGCCGAGCGCGAGCTGGTGGACGGCCTTGATCTGCCGGGCCTGTTAGACATCGACGTGCTCTCTCCCCGGCGGCTGGCGCGGCTGATCCGTGAGCGCGGCGGTCATGACGGTCTGGAGCCCCTCGACGACCGGGGCCGCGGCATGGCCCTGACCTGCGCGCTGAACCAGATCCGGGACGAGCTGACCTATTACCGCCGGGTTGCCGCCACGCCGGGTCTGCCGGACAAGCTGTCCAGCCTGCTGGGCGATCTGCAGCGGGCAGGTTTGTCCCCCGAGGCTCTGCGCGAGCACGCGGAGACTCTGCCTTCCGGCGCGGCCAAGGCCAAGGAGACCGACCTTGCCCTCATCTGGGCCGCTTATCAGCAGGTGATCGAAGGCCGCTTTGCCGACAGCCCCATGCAGCAGCGGGTGCTCATCCGCCGTGCCGGGCCCAGCGGCGTGTTTGACGGCGCGTTCGTGTGGGTCTACGGCTTCGACGTGCTGCCCCTGCCCATGTGCGAGCTGCTGGCCGAGGTCGCCTCGCTATCTTCGCAGGTGACAGTCACGCTCACCATGGACGCGAAGGAAGCCGCCGACGGGCGCGTCTTCCTGACCCAGCGGCGCAGCGCACAGGAGCTGATCGGCTGTCTGGAGGCGCGGGATATCCCGTGGGAGCTGCGCTACCTGCCGCATCTCGATCCGGGCCGCGCGCCCGTGCTGCAGCACCTTGAAACCCATCTTTTCACCCGCCGGGAAGCGCCCTTCGAGGGCGATATCAGCCCGGTGAACGTCCACGCCGCGGCAAATCCCTACGCGGAAGCGGCCTATGCGGCGAAGCAGCTCCGGGCATGGCATGACGCAGGCATCCCGTGGCAGCGCATGGCCGTTGCGCTGGCGACCCCGGAGGGGCTGGACGGCATCCTCGCGATGACCCTGCGGGCGGCGTGCATCCCGCACTATCTGGCCCGGAAGGACAGCGCCATGCGGCATGGGCTGTGCCGGATGCTGCTGGGGGCCCTGCGCAGCGCCACGGGCGGCTATGCCCGGCAGGACGTGCTGACCATGGCCAAGAGCGGCTTCTCCCCGCTGACGGACGAAGAAGCTGCCAAGCTCGAGAACTACGCGCTGGAAAACGGCATTGGTCGCGACAAATGGCGCAAGCCCTTCACCCGCGGCGATCAGGCGGCGGATATGGAACCCCTGCGCCAGCGGCTCATCACGCCGGTGGAAGCCCTGCACGACCGGCTCGTCGCGGCAAGGGATGCGGCTGCGTCGGTGGAAGCGGTGTTCCGCCTGCTGGAGGACGTGGGCGCCTATGAGCGGCTGATGGCGCGCGAGGAAGCCCTTCTCTCCCGCGGCATGGACGCGGAGGCCGGGCAGAACCGGCAGGTGTGGCAGCTCATCATGGGGCTGCTGGATCAGCTCCACGCGCTGCTGGGCACCTCCCGGGCCAACCTGCGGGACATGGCGCGGTTCGTCGAGGCCGGTCTCACGGGCGCGGCCATCAGTGCGCTGCCGCCCCAGCCGGACACGGTCATGGTTGGCGAGGCAGGCCACCTGATGACCGGGCGCATCGACGCGCTGCTGGTCATGGGCATGCAGGACGGGGCCATGGCCTCGACGCTGGACAGCTTGATCTCCGAGCAGGAACGGGCCGCGCTGTCAGAGGCCACGCACCGGGCCATCGGCCTGACCCGCCACGAGCAGGCGGCGCTGCGGCAGTCGGACTTCTACCGCACCTTTGCCCTGCCGATGGAGCGGCTGACGGTCACCTTCTCCGAGGGCAGTCAGGACGGCGCTGCGCTGCGGCCCGCAGGACTGATCACGGACATGAAGGCGCTGCTTCCGGGCCTTGTCATCACCGGCGGCGTGACGGCGGACGGCAGCGATGACGCGCCCCTCTCCCCCATGACCGCCTTGGACGGACTGGCCCTTCGCCTGCGGGACATGGCGGACGGTCTTCGCGCGGAGATAGAGCCCGACTGGCAGGCCGCGATGAAGTGGCTCTGGGACAGTCCCGACTGGCACAGCCGCATGGCGCAGGTGGTCGCGAGCCTCGAGGCCCGCACGGCACAGGAGGCGCTGGCCCCCGGTCAGGCGCGGCGGCTGTTCGGCGGCGAGGAGTTTTCCATCAGCCGGCTGGAGAAGTTCGCGGCCTGCCCCTATCAGCACTTTGTTGACCATGGCTTGAAGCCCGTCAAGCGCCGGGAATTCGCCTTTGAGGCTGACGAGCGCGGCAACTTCTTCCATGCGGCGCTCCAGCAATACGCGACGCTGGCCGCGGCAAACCCCGACTGGCCCAACATCCCCGAGGACGAGGTCGACCGCATGATGGACGCCGTTCTCGCGCCGCTGACCAAGGAGTGGGAGGGAGGCCCTCTGACCGAGGACGCCATGGGCCGGCAGCTTGGCGAAACCTACGCGCGCACCATCCGCCGGGCCGCGTGGCTGTTCACCCGGCACGCCCAGAACAGCCGCTTCACCACATGGGGCACAGAAATCACCTTCGGAGAGGAGGGCGGCCTGCCGCCGGTCATCCTGACGCTGCGGGACGGGCACCGGGTGGCGCTGCGGGGCAAGATTGACCGCATCGACCGCTGGGAGGGCGACAGGGGCCTGTACCTGCGCGTGGTCGACTACAAGAGCAGCCACCGCGACCTGAACGCCACCCGCCTGTGGTACGGCCTGCAGCTCCAGCTCATGCTCTACCTGCAGGCAGCCTCTCAGGCCGTGCGCGGAGCCGATCCCGCGGGTGCCTTCTACTTCACCGTGCAGGACCCACTGGTGCAGTCAGAAGAGGACGTCCGCGAAAAGGCCGAGGAGCTGATCGCCAAGGAGCTGCGGCTGAAGGGCGTGGTGCTGGCCGACGCGGAGGTTGTCGACGCCATGGACAGCGATATCCCCGGCTTTTCCATCGGCAAGGTCTTCAACCGGGACGGCACCGTCGGCACACAGGCCTCTGCCTACCTGCTGGACGAGATGCGCGCCCTGCTGGGCCACGCCCAGAAGACCGCCGCCGATCTGGCCGACGCCATCCGTGACGGGCAGATTGCCGTGTCCCCCGCGGCCATCGGCGAGAAATGGTCCGCCTGCGACTGGTGCGACTACCGCGCCGTCTGCGGCCTCGATCCGTCCCTCCCCGGCTCCCATAAGCGCCCGCTGGAGGAGATGAGCCGCGAGGAGCTCATCCAGAAATTGAAGCAATAGTAAGGAGGCCCTCACTGTGAGGGCCTCCTCTGCATACCGGCAAAGTCCTGCTTTGGTCGGGCATAGCGGGCTTGACAGCTCTGTACCGGACCGCGCATGAAGGTCTTCTTTTTCACCGCGTTACCCGTTCCCTGCTTCCTCCTCCCAGTGGTAGGCCGCACTGTCCTCGCCGTCAGTGATGACAAGCGTCGTGGGCGCGCCGTCCTCGCTGGAGGTCAGGCGGCAGCCGTACACCAGCGTCTCGCCGGGATGAACGAGGGCGTTATCGGAGACAAGGAACGTGATCGTGCAGGGATATTCATCGCCGAAGATCCCTTCGCCATCCCGCGAGAGCATCCAGAAGCCGCTCATGGCATCGCCGCTGGGAACCTCGCTGTAGAAATACCCCTCCGAATGCAGCCGCAGCAGGCCGCCCGTCAGCAGCATCCCGCCTGACGCGAAGGCATAATTCCCGGAGACGGCCGCCATTGCCGCGACGTCAACATTGCTGCGCACATAGCTGCCGCTGCCCTCGCCGTCGGAGAAGATCACGCTCTGCACGCCCACATAGCCGCTTTCCTCCAGCGATTTCGGCATGCAGCCCAGCCGCAGGGTCGCGCCCGTATCCAGCTCAAAGCAAGCGGTATAGGGCGGGTCGTTCCAGATGTACCCTTCCGCGGGATTGTAATACGTCAAATACCATGTGCCCGCCATCTGCCCGCCGAATTCGTCCGAGCCGCGCACCGTGCCGTCAGCGCCCAGCACCAGCTCGCCCTCGGTCAGGTGGGTGCCGCCCGCCTCAAAGGCGTAGGTTCCGGCGATCCGGCTCATGGCGTCCCTCTGAATCTCGCCCTTTTGCGGCTGCACCCGCTCCATCTTCCACGCCCCCTCCGAGGGGTTGAGACCAAGCACGCCGTCCTCCAGCCTGAGCCCCAGACAGAACGCCCGACCGTCGTCATAGATCAGCATCAGCGCGTCGTTATACTCGTCCTCAAACCGCCCTTCCGGACAGCCCAGCGGATACCACCGACCCTCCGCATGGAGGTACAGCTCCCGGGAGGTCAGCGCGCCCGGATCATCCGGCAGTGCCTCGGCGTCATAGCTCGTAAACCGACCGATCTCTCCCAAGGCGAGATACTGGCCTGTCCAGCTTGCATAGCCGTACCACGCGCCGGGCAGATCATCGGCGTTCGTTTTCGCGGCAGGCTGATCCGCCGGGAGCAGGTCGCGCAGGGGCACAAAACCGCGAATGGCCTGACCGTTCAGCTCCGTCTCCACATAGACATAGAAGGGGTTATAGCATTCCAGCGCCGTGAGCTCCGCGCCTGCCGGAATGGTCATCACAGGGGTCTGGGACACGCCGGGATCGTCGGTCAGCCATGTTTCCGTGTCCGCAACAACCGGCACCCGGGCAAAGGGCATGCGGTACTGCTCGCCTTCATGCTGGATATAGCCGACACGGCTCCTGCTCAGGCCAACCCGGTACTCGATGAGCTCCCAGCCGTCAAACAGGCCATAGGTGCGCAGGCCGTCCGTGTCCCGCAGGCTCACAGCCGCCTTGCCCTCCGCCGCGCGCCAGCTATCCTCCGCAGGCGCGCTGTATACGGGAAGCAGCTCCTCCGCCGCCTCCGTCACCGGCTCCGCCTGCAGCGAGCTTCCGCCCGAAATCAAGGCCCGCAGCGCGTTCAGGCGGCGCACCTCGTCCAGCGAGCGCGGGAACAGGCTGATGTTGAAGTCCTCCAGCGTGACCCACGCATTCCTGTCCCAATATCCGCCCACCTGCCAGATGACCGCCGATGAGCCGTCGCTCACCTCGACGCCGCCTTCAAACGTATCGTATGTAAGCCCGCCGACCCGCGCGAAGGTCAGCGCCCATTCCCCGTCCTTCAGGATAAACTCATACTCCTCGTCGGGATAGAACAGGGTAAAGCCCTCGGCGGTTCCATGCAGCACGGCCTCACCGGCCTTCTCCTCGCCGGGCTGGTAGAGCGCCGTCGTGGAAGTCTGACCGATGCGCCACACCCCATCGGCAAGCCCGACGCAAACGAGCTGCAGATGATCGCCGCTGCCCATGATCAGCCGGCCCCGCTCAACGCGGTCATAGGGCGGTTCGCTCAGGTTGTCCGCGACGCAGGCATACCCCGCATAGTCAGGATTGTCCGCGAACAGCGCCAGCGGCCCGGCAGCCTCATCCGCCAGCGCGGCGCAGGGAAGCATCAAGAGAAGAAGACAAATCAGCAAGCGCTTCATGGAAAAATCCTCCTTTGCCCATACAACGAACCGTACAGAAAAAAACTGGCAGCCAGAAGAAATTTTACTCAGCCGTCGATATTCTGCGCCGCTCATTCGTCTAATCAGGTGAAAGGAGGAAGGCTAATGGATGTGGTCAAGGGCCCTGACGGCATCCGGGACGAGGTCTTTTCCGAGCTGGTCGAGGCACATCAGACATCGCTGCTGCGCATGTGCTACATGGTGCTGCAGGACCGGCAGCAGGCGGAAGACGCGGTGCAGGAGACATTTTTCAAGGCATACCGGGCACTGGAGCATTTCCGCGGCGGAAGCAGCGCCAAAACGTGGCTGACAGCCATCGCGATGAACACCTGCCGGGATATGCGGCGCTCCGCGTGGCGCAGGTATGTGGACAGGCGACTGACACCCGAGGACCTGCCCGCGGCCATCCTCCCGCCCGAGGAGGACGACCGGGAGCTGACCATGCAGGTCATGCGGCTTCCGGACAAGCTCCGCAAGGTCGTGGTTTTGTACTACTATCAGGACATGAACACGGTGGACATCGCCAAGTCGCTGGGACTGGCGCAATCCTCCGTTACCGCAAGACTCAAGCGCGCCCGGGAGAAGCTCCGCGAGGTGCTGGAAGGAGGGGACGACCATGACTGACAACGAGATCCGGCAGCGGTTCCATCGCGCGGTGGATACGACCCTGTCAGGCTTGCAGGGCGATCCTCTGCTCGGCCAGCGGGTGATCCTGCAGGCGCGGCAGAAGGAGGAACCGAAAATGAAAAAGAAGCTTTCCATTGGATTCGCGATTGTGCTGGCACTGGTGCTCATGAGCGTGACGGCGGTGGCAGCGGCAGGGCTGTGGGGCGTGCTGGATTTCATGAACCAGTACGGCAAGACGGTGCTGGATGGCGCTGCCGACACCGTGCAGACGGACATCCCCCAGCAAGGCGGCCAGACGGCTTGGGCAAACTTCACCCTGCGGGAGGCGGTTTGCGACGGCTGGGTGGCCTACCTGATCTTTGATGTCACCCCGGCGAACGAGCAGACGCTGCTGGTCTTCGAGGACGTCATGCCGGATGACAGCGTGCGGTATCTGAGCAGCGAATACCCGGAGGACATGACCATCGCGCAGCTCGCCGAGGAGAAGGGCTACACGAGCATCGTCCGGGTCAACATCAGCGAAGCCCCCACGGAAACGAGGCTGCAATGCCTCAGCAAGGATGAGAAGATGACCGAGACCGGCATGACGCTGATCGTGTCCGGGCCGTATCAGGGCGGCGAGACCTCCGACGTGGCGCTTCGGTGCATTGCCGCGCCCTTCGAGGGAGAGACGGACGCCGCCATTCTGACGGCGACCCTGCCGGTGAACGCACCCCTGTGGACGACCGCCAGCAGCGGCCCGGTCGACTATCCCCAAGCGGGTGTGCGCATTGACAGCGTAACGCTGACCGGCACTGTCATGGGCGTGTACGCGGAGGCGATGTTCACCGTGACGGATCAGGCCATCTATGACAGCTATGAAGGAGGCTTCTGGCTCGACTTTGCCGATGAAGCGGGCGGAGAGCTTCCCATGGGCGCATTCGGCGAGGGCTCCATCGACATCCTTGACGAGGAAGCCGGCATAGGCTGTCTCACCAGAGACATGCAGGCCATGGAGCAGGCGCCCGCAAGCATCAGCCTTTACGCTTACAGCGCGTGGACGCATGCGTCCTGCGAGCCGGTGAGCGTGCCGCTGGGCAAATAAATCACACAGAAAAAAAGCGAGGGCGCTATGCCCCCGCTTTTTTCTTTACTTCACGTTCTTCACACAGTCCCTGTTTCTCACGAAATAATCCACGCCGCTCCACAGGGTGATGGCCACGACCCACACGGCGATCAGCGCGCTGAAGAGGTTCCTGCTCACGGGCAGCCGGGTCAGCAGCAGCCAGAGCACCAGCACAATCTGGCTGGTGGTCTTCACCTTGCCGAGCCAGCCCGCGGCAATGACCTTGCCCTGCCCGACGGCCACCATCCGCAGGCCGTCCACGCACAGCTCCCGGGCGAGGATCACGATCATCATCCAGTGCGGCAACAGTCCCGACCGGGTGAGCATGATCATCGCGGAGAGGTTGAGCAGCTTGTCAGCCACCGGGTCAATGAACTTGCCGAAGTCGGTCACGATGCCGCGCTGCCGGGCGATGTGCCCGTCCAGATAATCCGTATACGCCGCCGCGCCGAACACCGCCGCCGCCAAGATCGAGCAGACCCGGTTGTCGAAATACATCAGCACCACCAGCACCGGGATGAGCAGCGCCCGCGTCACGGACAGTTTGTTGGGTAAGTTCACACCATCACTCCCATCAGGTCATAGGTGTCCGCTTTCGTCAGGCGGACGTCAACAAAGGAGCCGATTTCGGGCAGGCTGCCCTTCGCGGTGAACAGAATCTCGCCGTCGGTCTCGGGGGCCTCCCGCTGGGAGCGTCCCAGCAGCGTGCCGTCCTCGCCGATATCGGTCACCAGCACCTTTTCGACCGTGCCGACACGGGCCTGATTGCGCTTCAGGGAGATGCCCGCCTGCAGGGTCATCAGCCGATCGAGCCGCTCCTGCTTCATCTCCTCGGGAATCTGGTCGGTCATGCGGGCCGCGGGGGTATCCTCCTCGGCAGAATAGGCGAACGCGCCGAGGCGATCGAACTGCGCCTCCTCGAGGAAGTCCAGCAGCTCCTTGAACTGATCCTCCGTCTCGCCGGGGAAGCCCACGATGATCGAGGTGCGCAGGGTCAGGCCCCGCTCCCTGCTGAGCTTCAGGCAGCGGCGGATATCGGCGGAGGTGCCCCGGCGGTGCATCCGGCGCAGCACCTCGTCATTGATGTGCTGGATGGGCAAATCAAGATACTTGCAGATGTTGTCATGCCCGGCGATCACGTCCAGCAGGCGCTCGTCGGTCTCATCCGGATAGCAGTAGAGCACCCGCAGCCAGTCCACGCCTTCGATTTTCGCCGCGCGGCTCATCAGCTCCGGCAGCGCGGAATGGGCCTGCCAGTCGGTGCCGTAGCGGGTGGTGTCCTGCGCCACAAGGATATGCTCGCGCACCCCCGCCTTTGCCAGCCGCTCCATCTCGGCGAGGACGTCTCCCTCGCGCCGGGAACGGTGCGGCCCGCGGATCAGCGGAATCGCGCAGAAGGTGCAGCGGTTGTCGCAGCCGTCGCCAATGCGGATGTACGCGCTGTAGCCCGGCGTGGTCAGCACCCGGTCATGCTCGAAGAAGTCGAACCGCTCGCCGCAGAAGGTCACGCCCCGCTGGCCCCCGAGGGCTTTCTCGATCAGCTCGGGAAGCTGGTCGTACTGATTCACGCCCAGCAGCAGGTCAATCTCGGGGATCTCGGCCATCAGGTCCTTCTCATAGCGCTGAGCGAGGCATCCTGTCACCACCAGCAGCCTGCAGCGGCCCTCGGTCTTGTACCGGGCCATGTCGAGGATCGCGTCGATGGACTCCTCTTTGGCCGGGCCGATGAAGCCGCAGGTATTGACCATCAGGATGTCAGCCTGCGCCGGATCGCCGGTCAGCTCGTAGCCGCGGGCCGAGAGCAGCCCCAGCGCCGTTTCGGAATCCACGCGGTTCTTGTTGCAGCCCAGCGAAATCATGCCTACCTTGCGGGGTGTCGTCATGTTCTATCTCCCTCCGGAGTGATCGTCACCATTGTATCACGTTTTGTCGGATTTGAAAAGACTTTGCCCGCTTTATCCAGCCGCTGCATCCCTTGCATTGTCGCGCAAAATATGGTATGGTTAGGCTGGGGAAAGAGGTGATGACGTTGACGAAAGATAAACGCTGCGTCCCGGAAATCCTGATGACGCTGCTGGGTGTGCTGTGGCTGGCTGTTTTTCCGCTGTGGCATGACGGCAGCTATACGCGCATCACCCACGCCAAATGGGTGGGTATGCTGGTGCTTTTCGCCGTGACGGCCGCGGTGGTTCTTGTCACGGTCATCACGCTGCTGATCCAGCGGCAGGGACGCCGGCTCCGGCTGCATCCCGTGCAGGGCTTGGCCTTGGCCTATCTGGCGTGGGTGCTCCTTTCCGCGTTTTGCGGAAGTCTGGCGGATTCGATCAACGACAACGGGCAGCTCACCGTGTGGATGGGCGCCCGGCGATATGAAGGCGCGATGACCTTGTGCTGCTACGTTGGCATTTTTCTGCTGATGAGCCTGTATCCGCCGCGGCTTCGGGTCCTCGTGAACGCCGCCGCGCTGGGATTGCTGGGCTACGCGGTGATTGTCGCGCTGCAATACTTCGACTATAACCCCTTCGGCCTGTTCCCCGACGGCATGAGCGTCCGCACGACGAACGAGTTTCAGGGCACCATCGGCAATATCGACATGGTCAGCAATTATGTATGCCTGATCATGCCTGTGCTGCTGCTCTTCTTCGTGCTGGACCGGGGCGGGCTGCTCTGCCTGCTGGCGGGAAGCATCGGGATGCAGATGCTGCTGATGATGGAGGTGCAGAGCGGGCTGATCACCCTGACCACGGTTCTGGCGGCGCTGGTCATCCTGATGCTCCTCCAGCCGAAGACCCGCGCCCGGGGCTGCGTGGTGCTGGCCTGCGCGCTGACAATGCTTTCTCTGCGGTTGCTCATCGGCCTGCCGTGGCATGACGGCACCGAGGAGCTCGTGTTCCCCCACGCGCCCGCGCTCTGGAAGTTCGTTCCGCTGATGTCCGCCGCGCTGCTGACTGAGCTGTCCGTTCGGCTGTCCCGCCATCCGGGGCCTGCCGTGCCCGTGCGGTGCGTCATCGTGCTGGTCGCGCTGGGCGTGATGGCGGTGCTGACCGCCGTGCTGCTGCTGTCTTTCCCGGAGGGCTCCGCGCTGTGGGAGCTGGGCGAGGTGCTTCACGGCCGTCCGCAGGATTCCTTCGGTTCGGAGCGGCTGGGCATCTGGCGGCTGACGCTGGGCATGGCCCGGCAGAACCTGCTCTTCGGCACCGGCCCGGACGCCTTCTGGTACGCGATGCCGCAGTATATGCTCGAGACCGATCAGCAGGTTCTGTGGCAGCGCTTTGACAACCCGCACAACATGCTGCTAGCGGTGCTCTCCGGCAGCGGCGTGCCCGCGCTTCTTCTCTATATCGCGCTGATGATCGCCATGGCTGTCGTCTGCCTGCGGGCTTACCGGCGCAGCCCGTCGTCTTTGAGCCTGCTGGCCGGGCTGGCGGCCTACCAGCTTCAGGGCGTGTTTACCTTCAGCATCTGTCTGGTGTCCCCCATGTTCTGGGCGCTGCTGGGCATCGCCCTATCTCATTCCTGCCGACAGGAGGCTTCCATTGATGCCGACCAACTTTGAACTGCGCATGAAGATGCGCAAGATTATCCGACCCAACCTGCAGGTGCTGCTGCTCATCGCGCTGATCGCCGCGCTGCCGGGGCTGATCGCCGGCGTTGCGACGGTGCTGACCGGCAGTGATCTGATGTCCCATCTGCTCGCGCAGAACATCGACACCTCAGCCACGACCGAGCAGCTCTTCGCCGCCATCCAGTCCTATGCTTCCGGGCGCCTCTGGGGTTCCTTCGCGCTGACCATCCTGCAGGCGCTGGTGACGCCGGTGCTGACCCTCGGCCTGATCACGGCCATGCTGACCCTGCTGCGGGGCGGCACGGTGGAAGTGACGACCGCCTTCTCCCGGCTGAGCGTGTTCGGGCGCTCCGTGCTGCTGATGCTTCTCCTCTTCCTGAAGCTCATCCTGTGGGCGCTGCCCGGCACGGCTGTGATGACGCTCTCCATGTTCCTTGGCGAGAATGGCGCCATGCTTTGCTTCACCGTCGGCTCCCTGCTGATGCTCGCGCTGCTGATCACGGCGGCTTACCGCTATGCCATGGCCTACTTCTTCCTCGCCGACCAGCCGAAAAACAGCGCGCTGGCCTGCATCCGGAAGAGCAAGGCCGTCATGAAGAACCGCAAGCTGCAGCTCTTTTCACTGGAGCTGCCCTACCTCGCGGGCAATTATATCGCGTCCACGCTCATCTCCCTGCTGTTCACCGGCGTCATCGGCACCACCCTCAGCATGGTGGTCGAGCTCATCTTCACCGTGTACCTCTACGGCGCCCGGAGCGCCTTCTTCGAGGCGTACAGCCATGCCGGCGGCAGCCCGTCCCCTGCCCCTGAATCCGATCCGTACCACAGTGAAATGAAGGATGATCTGAACTAAAATTCACTTTTCCTGTCATCGGTTTGGTATTTTCTGCATATGTTCCGATTGAAATTGCAAGTTATTTGTTTCAATTATGCAGATTTTTCGACAGAACCCTTGATTTCAGATGACCAAAGGTCTATAATGATACCTGCCCTCCTCGCAGGAGGATGCAATGAAGATACAGGAGGATGATCCTCATGGCCCTTACCGTTTCTCACCGCTGTCAGAACATCGCCCCCTCCCTGACGCTGTCCATCGACGCGCGCGCCAAGGAGATGAAGGCTGCCGGGCTGGACGTGATCGGCTTCGGCGCGGGCGAGCCGGACTTCCCGACCCCGCAGTTTATCTGTGACGCGGCGAAAGAAGCGCTCGACATGGGCATCACCCGCTATACCCCCGCCGCAGGCACCAAGGCCCTGCGCAAGGCCATCTGCAAGAAGCTCGAGCGCGACAACGACATGACCTACACCTATGGCGACATCGTTGTCTCCAGCGGCGCGAAGCACAGCCTGTACAACGTGTTTCAGGCGATCATCGACCCCGGCGACGAGGTGCTGATCCCCACGCCCTGCTGGGTCAGCTATCCCGAGATGGTGCGCATGGCCGGCGGCATCCCGGTATATATCCCGGCGGATGAGTCGACCAACTTCATCCCCACCAACCGCGATATCGCCTCCCGCGTCACCCGCCGCACCAAGGCGATCATCATCACCAGCCCCTCCAACCCCAATGGCAGCGTCTGGAGCAGAGAACAGCTTCAATTCGTGGCCGATCTGGCGGTCTCCCACCCCTTCTATGTGGTCAGCGACGAGATCTATGAGAAGCTGATCTACGACGGCCAGAAGCACTTCTCCATCGCCCAGCTCGGCGAGGAGATCAAGGCCCAGACCTTCATCGTCAACGGCATGTCCAAGGCCTACGCGATGACCGGCTGGCGCATCGGCTATGTGGCCGGCCCCCGGCAGGAGATGAAGGCCATGGCGAACTTCCAGTCCCATGCCACCTCCAACGCCAACTCCATTGCCCAGTACGCCGCGCTCAAGGCCCTCGAAGCGGGCGACGAGTGCATTACGCCGATGGTGGCTGAGTTCCAGAAGCGCCGTGACGCGATGGTCGAGCGCATCAACCAGATCCCCGGCCTGAGCTGCCTCAAGCCGCAGGGCGCCTTCTACATCATGCTCAACATCAAGCAGCTCCTCGGCCGCAGCTACAACGGCCGTGTGATCGAGTCGTCGCTGGACTTCGCCGAGCTGCTGCTGGCTGAAAAGGAAGTCGCCGTCGTGCCGGGCGTGGCCTTTGAGGCCGAGGGCTTCTGCCGCCTGTCCTATGCCATCGCCCTCGAGCAGTGCCTGAAGGGCCTGGACCGCATCGAGGAATTCGTCCGCCTGTTAGGATAACCTCGCCCTTCCCCCTCGAAAGGAGGAGCCTTATGTTAGAGTTTGACAAGAAACTGAATCTGCTCTTCTCCGCCCGTTATCAGTATGAGCTTCAGGACGTGACCGAGCCGAACCTTTATCGGGACATGTTTGACTACAAGTCCATTCCGAAGGTCGCGTTCAACATGCGGCATGTGCCGGAGAACATGCCCGACGAGATCTGGATGACCGACACCACCTTCCGGGACGGTCAGCAGTCCGTCAGTCCCTTCACCACCGAGCAGATCGTGCATTTATTCAAGCTCCTGCACCGCCTCGGCGGCCCCAAGGGGCTGGTACGCCAGAGTGAGTTCTTCCTTTATTCCGAAAAGGACAAGCAGGCCCTGCGCGCCTGTCAGGAGCTGGGCTACGAGTTCCCGGAGATTACCACATGGATCCGCGCCAACGAGAAGGACTTCGAGCTGGTCAAGGCCGCAGGCGTGAAGGAGACGGGCATTCTGGTCTCCTGCTCGGACTATCACATCTTCAACAAGATGCACCTCAACCGCCGGCAGGCCATGGACAAATACCTCGGCATCGTCAAGGCCGCGCTGGATCAGGGCATCCGGCCTCGCTGCCACTTTGAGGACATCACCCGCGCGGACTTCTATGGCTTCGTGCTCCCCTTTGCGGAGCAGCTCATGAACCTGAGCGAGGAGGCGGGCATCCCCATCAAGGTGCGCGCCTGCGACACCATGGGCTACGGCGTGCACTACTACGGCGCCGCCATACCGCGCTCGGTTCCGGGCATCATCTACGGCCTGAACCACTATGCCCGCATTCCCTCGGCGCAGCTCGAGTGGCACGGACACAACGACTTCTACAAGGTTGTCAGCAACGCGGGCACCGCGTGGATGTACGGCTGCTCGTCGGTCAACTGCTCGCTGCTTGGCATCGGTGAGCGCACGGGCAACTGCCCGCTGGAGGCCATGGCCATCGAATACGCCTCCCTGCGCGGCACCACGGACGGCATGGACCTGACCGCCATCACGGACATCGCCGACTACATGGAGCGCGAGATCGGCATCGAGATCAGCCCCCGCCAGCCCTTTGTGGGCCGTCACTTCAACGTGACCCGCGCGGGCATTCACGCCGACGGCATGCTCAAGGATGAAGAGATTTACAACATCTTCGACACCGCCGCCATCCTCAACCGCCCCGCCAGCGTCGCCGTGGACGCCACCTCCGGCCTCGCGGGCGTGGCCCACTGGATCAACAGCTACTTCCGCCTCACCGGCGACCATGTCATTCCCAAGAACGACCCGCTGGTCGTGACGATCCGCGCGCTGGTCGACGAGCTCTACGCGCAGGGCCGCAACACGGTCATGGGCGACGAGGAGCTGGAAATCATGGTTCGCGCGGTGGACGTGAACAGGTACGAGAGGCTGCTGTTCCATAAGAGCAAATAACCGGAATCGGGTTTTGCGAGAGGAGGGTGCATTGGAATCCAGAGTGCCCTCCTCAATTTAGTATTGCCGCGCGACACTGTGCCTCATTGGGCCTGCGTCTGCCTTCATCCGCCACTGGCGGCGGCTCGCGCTCTTCTCCCGAAAAGCGACGACGTTCATGTTACGCGGCTTTGCCCTTGAAAGATTTCGGCTCCGCAGCAGAGTGGAGCCGTATGATGAAGGAGATGATCACGATGGTCGAAATCAGAAAGGTTGTCAAGCCGTCTTTTGCGGTGATTGGCAAGGAAGGCTCCACGGATGAGGGCGAGGGCTTCATCCAGCGGCTATGGGCCGACGCGAACGCCCACTACGGCGAGGTACAGGCGTTGGCAAAGGTCGATGAGAACGGTCAGCCGGCAGGGTTCTGGGGCGCGATGTCCGACATGGGCCGCACCTTTGCGCCATGGGAGAACTTCCAGCGGGGACTTTACCTTGCAGGCGTGGAGGTTCGCGACGACGCGCAGGCGCCCGAGGGCTGGGTCAAGTGGGTGGTTCCGGGATATGAGTATCTGACGGCAGCCTGCGATGAGCCGGACGCCTTCGGACAGGTGAATGCTTTCATGCAGGAGCAGGGCATCCCGCTGGCGGGCGCTGTGCACGATTTCACAGACCCGGCGGATGGCAAGAACTATGTCTACTTCCCGATCCGAAAGCTGTGAAGAGACGATAAAAGGGACGCTTTCTTTCTGAAAGCGTCCCTTTTCTGATGCCGTTGACCGGCTTACTTCGCGTACTCGGTGGAGCGGGTCTCGCGGATCACGTTCACGCGGATCTGGCCCGGATACTCCATTTCCTTCTCGATACGCTTGGCGATCTCCTTGGCCAGCACCTTCGTGCCCTCGTCGGTGACGTCGTCAGGCTTGACCATGATGCGCACCTCGCGGCCGGACTGGATGGCGTAGGACTTCTCAACGCCGTCAAAGGAGGTCGCGATTTCCTCGAGCTTCTCGAGGCGCTTGATGTAGTTCTCGAGGCTCTCGCGGCGGGCGCCGGGACGGGCGGCGGAGATAGCGTCGGCAGCCTGCACCAGCACGGCTTCGACGGTCTGCGGCTCCACGTCGTTGTGATGCGCGAGAATCGCGTGGATCACGTCGGGACTCTCATGATACTTGCGGGCCAGCTCGCCGCCCAGCGTGACGTGCGTGCCCTCCGCCTCATGGTCGACAGCCTTGCCGATGTCATGCAGCAGGCCCGCGCGCTTGGCAAGCTGGACGTCCGCGCCCAGTTCAGCGGCCATCAGACCCGCCAGATGGCTGACCTCGATGGCGTGCTTGAGCACGTTCTGACCATAGCTCGTGCGATAGCGCAGGCGGCCCAGCAGCTTCACCAGCTCATGGTGAATGCCATGCTGGTTCGTCTCGTAAACGGCGTTCTCGCCGGCCTCGCGAATCTGGTTTTCCACCTCGCGCTTGGCCTTCTCGACGGTTTCCTCGATGCGGGCGGGATGGATGCGGCCGTCCATGATCAGCTTCTCGACGGCGATGCGGGCGATCTCGCGGCGCACCGGGTCAAAGGCGGAGACGATGACAGCCTCGGGGGTATCGTCGATGATGAGGTCAACGCCCGTCGCCGTTTCCAGCGCGCGGATGTTGCGGCCCTCGCGGCCGATGATGCGGCCCTTCATATCGTCGTTGGGC
>JAFLST010000004.1 GCA_022510815.1 Christensenellaceae bacterium
GGTTCGAGTCCCTGATGGTGTACCAAACGCTTTGAAATCCGAACCGCTTTCTGATCTGTGAGCGGTTCGGATTTTTACTTTCAAGATAACCGCAGATAAAAAAGCAGGCTGCCAACCGATCAGTTCATGTTGGCAGCCTGTTTCGTTTATCGCAGGGCCTTATGACCCCTCCGCGTCAATCATCATCGTCAGCGACTGCAGCGCCTGCAGAAGCTCCCGCGCGCTCCTCTTCCCGCTCAGGTATTCCTGAATCGGCTGGTCGCCGTTGTCCATCAGGACAACACATGGATTGTAATGGAGGACTTGCGCGTAAGGCAGAGCCTGATACAGCTTCTGCGCGTGCTCCGGGGTGACAATCCACTCGTGCATCGGCTGGGTATTTCTGAACATCTCGTCCCGAACCTTCTCAATGGCCTCCGGATCGCCTGAAGACTTCGCTTCGCTATACTGCCGCTCAAGTTCAGCCGATCGTTCCTCGTATTCGGCATACTTGATCCGGCTTTGCTCCGTTTCGATGCCATCCGGCATGCCGGTCAGGAACACGCAGCTTGTCTGTTCCGTCGGGTTTGCCGCCAAATGGGCGACCCATGCCTTCGCCAGCTCGATATTCTTGCTGTAAGGATTGATCATCACCACGGTCAGGTGTGTCTGGAGAACGGGGCCGCGCGTCTCGTCCATCGCCAGCAGCATCGGCGCGTACTCACCGTACTGCTCAAGCTCATAGATCTGTACGCCAAGGACGACAGTCGCATTGCCGTTGAAGATCATCAGCGGACTTCCCGTCAGATGGCGCTCATCATGTCGATCCAGCAGGTCTCTCAGTTCGGAAAGCTCCTGCAGCAGCTTCTCCAGAACAGGATCGCTGAAGCTGACGCCCGCGCCGGAGGCATCGCAGAGAAGCATATAGTCCCCTAACAGCTTGTACAGCAGATGGTCGAAGGAGCGCGTTTCCCTGCCATTGATATCGAACAGCGGATATTCCTCCAACAGTCCCTCGCTGTCCATCCTGCGGATGACCGCAAACAGCTCATGATAGCTGGTCGGAACGTCCAGCCCATGCGCCTCCCAGAGCTCGGTGTTGTACATGTACTGGTAATTATCGTACACATAGAAGGGAATTGCCGCGATGCTGTCCTGCCACGCGCAGGTTTCCTGCCATACGGGATAGAGTCCGTCAAAGAAGGCCTTAACCTCCGGCTGATCGTTCAGCGGGACAAAGTATCCCTTGGCATAGAGGCTGCGCAGATCAGCGCTCGCGGCATTGACGATCAGGATATCATAGGAATCATCCCGGGTTACCAGCGACTGCGCCACGTCATAGGCCTGCATCAGATCGTCACGCAGATCGAACTGAACGCCCGCCAGCTCGGGAGAATCCCCTGTCATGGACGAAACGCACCCGAACATGGGATTCAGCAGATTGATAGCGCCGTTAATGGTCAGCTTCTTGCTGTCCGTCTCCTGCAGATCAATCACGATGAAGTTATATGACCCGCGCTGCTCCGCCAGAATACAGAGCTGCCGCCCGTCATCGCTGAGCACGATGTAGCGGTATCCTTCCTTCGCTGAAAAGCCGACAACGGCGGATTCCTGTTTGTCCATGCCAAGGCGCTGAATGTCCGAATAGGTGGCATAGTACCAGCCGTCCCCGCGATCCCATAAAAATCTGGAGACCTTGAGACTTGAGAGTCCTCTCACCAATTCGGTGGCTTCGCCTGACTGGCAGTCGACCATGTAATACCTCCCATAGCCACTGCCCTGTATATTGCCGCTGACCAACAGCTTTCCGGGGCCCGCATAATCGATGCTGAATGCCCATGCAAAGTGGGTGATCAGCCGCCGTTCACCGCTGGTCAGGTCGAAAGCATAAAGATCGCCGCCATACTGTTTCGAGGCATACATCATGTACAGCGCGTCTCCATCGACCTCACAATAGCAATCATCGAAAGCCGATTGAAACTCCTGCAGGCCGGACATGTCAAGCCGGACCACAAGCTCCCATGCCTCGTCTGCGCCGGGCGTCCAGCGCAGCACCTGACCATTCCCGTCGATCAGATAGGTCTCATTCTGCGCTGTGATAACCGTGTCGAAAAAGGGAGACCCAACAGGACGGATTTCGATGCGGCTGATCACATCGCCGCAACGATCGGGACAGGGCACCGCCTCGCCCTGTTCATTGAGGACATAGCATTTCGCGTCATATACGTCCATTGGCCGAGTATCACCAAGCTCCTCGTCGTAGGACTCCAAGAAGCGCGCGTGTTCCTCTTCCGTCATGCCGTCCATGCCATAGCGATACTTCAGGAAATGAACGGTATCGCCGCTGACAAGGAGTTTGTAAGCCTCGCTCCACCATGGGTCTCCCGTGGCGTGCGAAAAGCTATCCTCAATAGGCGGCAGCTCATAGACCCGCTGATCCGCCAGCGCGGGCAGGGACACCATCAGGAGCAGCCCCAGCAGGAAAAACAAAAATCTGCACTTTTTCATGTCGTTCACCTCTCATATGGCACAAAAGACCCATAGTGATCAATGCCGTACTGTCGCCAATAGGCGTTCGTATAGTAATGCGGGGAGATGTGAATACCGCCCGCGCCGGAGCAGACGACCTCGAGAAAATCCCAACGCGCATGGCACCGGGAGCATTCCTGATAGAAAAGATGGAGGTCGCTTCCGGAATGGTGAAGGTCGCGTACGATCCAATCATGAGCGACCAGCGATTCATCCGTTTTAGGCGCATAGGACATGCCGTTGGTCTTGCCGCAGATACGGCAAACGCTGATGAACTGAACACAGGAGACGTCATAGGACGCATCATAGTATTGGAAGCCGTCCTGATGGATGTCCTGCAGCACCCATTCACAGTCATGCCCCGATGCGGGCAGCAGCGGGCGACTGATGCTCACGCTCCTAAAGCCCGGCCCTTCGCCGTCAGGCAGCGATGCCGCTACGATCTGCGGCGCCAGTTCCTGTCTGATGGTCAGGCTGACCGTCACCACCATGATGGTAACCATCACCAGCGCAAAAAGCAGCTTGTTCGGGAATCCTTTCTTCTCTCTGCCTTCATTCCTTTCATCAGCAGCGTTCAGCACATGCTCCACGAGAAACGGATCGGGCTGAAGGTCGGCGCATTTTTGCTCAACAGCTTCCTGAACAAGCTGAACATTCCTGCGATGCTCATCCATGCTGCTACTCCTCTCCAAGCAAGTCGTGCAACAGCGCACGCGCTTTTTTGACTCTTCTTGATACCATTGACTTCGTGATGCCCGCAATGGGCGCTATGTCCGACAGAGGCATATCCTGAAAGTAGTGCAGAAGGATGACTTCCTTATACTTGTCAGGCAGCCGCATGATGGCGTCGGCCAGCTCCAGCGCATCCGATTGAAAGCGCTCGTCGACCGCATCAGGTATGTCCTCCGGGGTGATATAGCGGTTGACATGCTTGTACCACGCACTCCGTTTCATGTCACGGCAGGTATTCAGGGCAATCTTTATCAGCCATGCGCGTTCTGTGTCTTCTCCCACAAACGTGTCGATGGCCTTGTAGGCTTTCAGGTATGTCTCCTGAACCGCATCCTTTGCAAGCTCACGGTCGTGAAGGTACATGTAGCACAGGTTCATCAGCGTTTGCTGATGCGCTTGAACCAAGCGAGTCAGTTTTTCTACTCGGATGTTGTCTGGCGCCTTGACAACTTCCATCCGCTGATCACCCCCTCATCTACATAAACGAAACAGGTTCAGTATTGTTGAATGCTTTTTCGGTAAAATATTAGTTATTGTCTCAAACTTCGTCAATCATAAAGCAAACTGCCCTATCAAGACACTTGTCCTGATAGGGCAGTTGTGTGGCTGTAACCTGTATGGCAGCTGACTGTTACAATGGTCCCTTATCCCGTCATAGTAACAGCCGGCATACGCGTCAGTTCTGCGCGTTCCTGTGAAGCAAATTCCTTGCGGCAGAGGATGCAGCTCCCCTGCCGCTTTTGTGTCCATAGGCGTTCTTTTATGCAGTGACAATGTTATTGGCGTCCTGAAGCTTGAGCATCTCCACAGCGGCCTCGCGCATCTTGTACTTGAGAATCTTGCCCGCGGCGTTCATCGGGAAACCGTCGACGAAGGTCACATAGCGCGGGGTCTTGTGCTTGGCCATGTGACTGAGGACATAGTCCTTCATCTCTTCCTCGGTGGAGGTCTCGCCTTCCTTGAGCACGATGCAGGCCATGATTTCCTCGCCGTACTGCTTATCGGGCACGCCGATGACCTGCACGTCCTGAACCTTCGGATGCGTATAGAGGAAGTCCTCGATTTCCTTGGGATAGATGTTCTCACCGCCGCGGATGATCATGTCCTTGATGCGGCCGGTGATCTTGTAGTAGCCGTCGGGATTGCGGCGGGCCAGATCGCCGGTATGGAGCCAGCCCTCGCTGTCGATAGCAGCCGCAGTGGCCTCAGGCATCTTGTAGTAGCCCTTCATGATGTTGTAGCCGCGGGCAACAAACTCGCCGTCCACGCCGTCAGGCACCGGCTGGTTGGTTTCCGGGTCGACAATGCGGCACTCCACGCCGAAGATCGCCGCGCCGACGGTATTCACCCGCTGCTCGACGCTGTCGGTGGTCTTGGACATGGTGGTTGCCGGGCTGGCCTCGGTCTGACCGTAGGTGATGCAGATCTCGTCCATGTGCATCCGCTCAATGACCTCTTCCATGACCTTGATCGGGCACGGGCTGCCCGCCATGATGCCCGTGCGCATGGCAGAGAAGTCGGTCTTGTCAAAGTCCGGATGGCCGAGCATCGCGATGAACATGGTCGGCACGCCGTGGAAGCAGGTGATCTTTTCTCTGTTGATGCAGTCCAGACCCAGCCGCGGCGAGAAGGCAGGAATCGGGCTCATGGTCACGCCATGGGTCATGGAGGCGGTCATCGCCAGCACCATGCCGAAGCAGTGGAACATGGGCACCTGAATCATCATGCGGTCGGCGGTGGAAAGGTCCATGCAGTCGCCGATGGCCTTGCCGTTGTTCACCACATTATAGTGGGTCAGCATAACGCCCTTGGGGAAGCCCGTGGTGCCGGAGGTGTACTGCATGTTGCACACATCGTGCTTGTTGATGGCGGCGGCCCGGCGGTACACCTCGCCGATATCGACCCGGTCAGCCATGGCGACGGCGTCGTCCCATGTGAGGCAGCCCTCCTGCTCACTCTCCACGGTGATGACGTGGCGCAGGAACGGGAACTTGCGCGTGTGCAGAGGCTGGAGCTTGTCATGGCCCTGCAACTCGGGGCAGAGCTCCTTCATGATGGCCACATAGTCGCTGTCCTTGTAGCCGTCGACCATCACCAGCGTGTGGGTATCGGACTGGCGCAGCAGATACTCCGCCTCGTGCACCTTGTAGGCCGTGTTGACCGTCACCAGCACCGCGCCGATCTTGACCGTCGCCCAGAAGGTGATGTACCACGCCGGGACGTTCGTCGCCCAGATGGCCACATGATCGCCGGGCTTCACACCCAGCGCGATGAGGCTGCGGGCAAAGGTGTCCACATCGTCGCGGAATTGAGGATAGGTACGGGTGTAGTCAAGGGTGGTGTAGCGGAAGGCGTACTGCTCAGGGAACTCCTCGCACATGCGGTCCAGCACCTGCGGGAAGGTCATGTCGATCAGCGTTTCCTTGGGCCAGACATACTTGCCCGTGTGGCGGAGGTTATCCTGCAGACGTCGGGTCTCCAGCGCGCCCTCCAGATACTGGGCCATGTAGTTGGCGAAGTGCGGGAACACGATGCCCGCGCTCTCCAGATCAGGGGCATAGGCCCGCAGCCACTCGAGGCTGATGAAGCCCTCGTAATTCACTGACCTGAGCGCCCGCAGCATGCTCTCGACAGGCAGATCGCCCTCACCCATCATCCGGTAGCGAACCTTGCCGTCCTCCATGACGGAGTCCTTGATGTGTACATGCTTGATGTACATGCCGAGGTTCTGCACGGTGGTCTCGGGTTTCTCGTCAAAGAAGCGGTACGGATGGTGCATATCCCACAGCGCGCCCACGTTATCGGACTCCGCACGGATGAGCAGATCATGCAGGCGGCCCGTGTCGGCATAGACGCCGTTGGTCTCCACCAGCAGGATCACGCCGTACTCCTCCGCCATGGGGATGATCTCCCGGAGCGCCCGCAGCACGACCTCGTCATCCACCTCGCCCTCCACGTCCGCATCCCGGTCACCCAGCAGGCGGATGTAGGGCGCGCCAAGCTTCGCCGCCAGACGGATGTACTCGCCGATCTCCGCGCGGGTCTCGGGCCACTTCGCCTCATCCTTGAGGACGCAGCCCGTGGACAGGCAGGGAATCTCGAGGTGCATGCGCTTCAGCGTCGCGATGGTCTTGTCGATCTGGTCAGGATGGAAGGGCTTGGCATGGATGGAGAAAATCTTGTCGCCAAGGCCGCGCATCTCGATGCCGCCATAGCCCAGATCCTTGGCCATGGAATAGATGTCCTGCCAGTCAAAGTCCGGGCAGCCGAGGGTGGAGAAAGCCAGCTTCATAGGGATGACCTCCTTGTTGAATGACGCGGGGCGGCACAGAAAAACGCTTCCGCCTCCAGCAGATTTTGCAAGAGACGAAAGCGATTGACAGCTTCCGCGGTACCACTCTTGTTGACGGCAGGTCGCCGCCCGCTCTCCGGCATCCCGTTGAATGCCTCTCCCTGTCACGGTGGAATCCGTCCGGCTTTACTGGATGGCCTATCGCCCATCGTTGAGCCGACCGCTCGGGGGCCAGTACCGTTTCGTCGTCCCCGCCTGCTTGCACCAACCGCAGGCTCTCTGATGGCGGACGCGCGAGCGTTTCTCCCCGTCATGGCGTTTGCTGAGGTTATGATAGCAAATGCCGGGCCGCCTGTCAAGCCGCCGGAATGTTTTTTTCCTGCACCTCCGGCGCAAAGAGCTGACTGCGCCGGTAGACGATGGTCGCGAGGGCCGAGCAGAGCATCCAGCCCATGGGATACGCCAGCGCCACAGCCACGAAGCCGCCGCCCAGCGACGTGCTGACGAAGAGGTACACCTGCCGGAACACCACGAAGGAACCCAGCATGATCAGCATGGGCGCCCGGGCATTGCCGATGCCGCGCAGCGCGCCGGAGTAAATCTGGTTGAAGCACACCGCCACATAGAAGGGCGAGATGATCTGCACAAAGCGCACGCCGTTGTCGATCACCTCCGGATCAGGGCTGAACAGACGCATCAGCGGCCGGGCAAAGATGACGATCAGCGCCGCGAGGATGGCAGTACTGATGAGCGAGAGCATCAGCGACTGATGCGCGCCCTGTCTGGCACGCTTGGGCTGCTTGGCGCCCCAGTTCTGCCCGACGAAGGTGGTCGACGCCTGCGCAATGGCCATCGCCGGAACAATAATGAAAATGTCCAGCTTGCCGTAATTGCCCCAGCCCGCCATGGCAGCCGCACCAAAGGCATTGATGTAGCTCTGCACGAAAACGTTGGAGAAGGCTGTCAGCGCCTGCTGGATGCCCGAGGGCCAGCCGATCTTGAGCACCTGCCGGAAGGTGTCGCGTTCGATGTGCAGTTCAGGCCAGCGGAGGCCGTAAGCGCCTTTCTCCATCGTCAGGGTGGCAAGGATGAGCGCGGCAGACAGGCCCTGCGCGATGATGGTCGCCCAAGCGGCGCCTGCCACGCCCATGCCCAGCGCGATGACGAACAAGAGGTCCAGAGCCGTGTTGAGCACAGCAGAGAAGATCAGGAAATACAGAGGCCTGCGGGAGTCGCCCACCGCGCGGAGCACGCTGCCGCCCATGTTGTAGATCAGCAGGCCGGAGATGCCCGCGAAATAAATGGTCAGGTACTGCGACGCCTCGCCGAACACATCATCCGGCGTGCGCATGGCCTGAAGCATCGGGTGCACGATGGCAAGGCCGATGACGGTCGCGATGGCGCAGAGAATGAACGTGAGCGACACGGTGGTGTGTACCGCCGCATGCAGGCGCTTGCTGTCGTGCGCGCCGTAGGCCTGAGAGATCACCACGCCCGCGCCCAGCGATAAACCGCTGCACAGCCCGACGAGCATGTTTACAATGCTGCTGACGGAGCCGACAGCCGCCTGCGCCTCCTTGCCGACATACTGGCCGACGACGACCATATCCACCGTGTTATAAAGCTGCTGAAACAGCATGCCGACAGCCAGCGGCACCGCAAACCGAAGCAGCAGCAGCCAAATGCTGCCCTGAGTCATATCCGCGTCCTTGCGAGCCAAAGGGAATGCCTCCTTCATAGGGTTTGGTTATCAGCATAGCACCTTTGTCTTATTCTGTCAAAGCCTTATGAAAAAGATCGTTTGTTATGCTGAAATTTGTTGTTGCGCGGATGATATGGCCCTTGTGAACAGCCCTGACGCAAGGACGCAGGCAGCGCCGCAGAGCAAAAACGCTCCCGGCAGCGACGCTTCCGCCAAGCGGCCCAGCAGCAAGCTCAGCGGGATCGCCACACCGTCGACGACCAGCGTGTTCATGCTCAGCGCCGTCGCGCGATCCTCTGAGACGATCAGACGGTTCTCGAGCGTCAAAGCCAGCGGCCCGTAAAGAGCTGCAGCCGCGCAAAGGAGCAGCATCGCCGCCACAGACAGGAAGGCACTGCTTGTCAGGGACAGGATCAGGCAGCAGACCGCCATCGTTCCCAGCACAAGCAGCCCCATCCGCCGCTCACCTGTCCGCTTCGTCAAGGCGGCGGAAAGAGCCCCAGAGAGTCCGACCAGCGTCGTCAAGCCATAGGCCACTGCCATGAAGCGCTCGTCCATGCCGCAGCGGGCATATTGCAGCTGATTGTAGAACACGCTGACATTCCGGCACACCTCGCCCGACAGCGCGCCGCAGATGATCAACGGCAGCAGCCCGCGGGTGTGAATGAGCTCCTTCAGACTGCGCCGCAGGGATGCCATCGGCCTCTCCCTGATCTGCGCGGGTGCCTTAACCTCTCCCAGCAGGAACACCAGCACCGCCGCCGCGCCATAGGCCAGCATCGTCAGAAAACCGGCCAGCCTGTAATGGTCGCCGATGAAGACCGCGCAAACCGCCGAAGCGAAGATCATGCCCGCCGTGCCGAAAGCCCCGTACAGACCAAAGACGCGCTGAGCCTCCTTCTCACCCGCGGACAGCCACAGGATGGTCGCGTCCACACCGGACAGACCCGCGCACACCACGGACAGCATCAGCCGTTCCACGAGAAACATACCAAAGCCCTCCGCCCGCCAGAACACAATCTTCGACACAAAGAACAGCGCCGTGCAGAAAATCATGGTTTTCCGATAGCCGATGCGGTCCGCCGCCATGCCCCACGGCACCTCCAGCAGCAGGCTTGCCGCAAAAGATGCGCTCTCGATCACTGACATCTCAAAGATCGTCACGCCCGCCGCCTGCCGGTACAGCGTCGCGATGGGCGCGTAAAAGCACATGCCCTGCAGGAGCGAAATGCCCAGCAGAATCCATATATTCCTTTTTTGCATGAGAAAAAACCTCACCTTTCATGATCGTATGACAAAAAGGCGCTTGCTTCGCGCCGATCTCATCATCGGTCATCAGGTGGGATTGCGCATGATTCATGCTCCTTTATCATCAGGTACGTTCATGATAGCACACGCTTATCCTGCTGTCAACCGTGTATTTCCTCGCCCGGAATTTCCTCCACGGTCACGTCCGCACCCAGCGAGCGCAGCATACCCGGCAGGTTCTCGTATCCCCGGGCGATGTGCCCCGCCGGGTCGAGCAGCACGGTTTCTCCCTCGGCAACCAGCCCCGAGAGCATCATCGCCGCGCCGCCGCGCAGATCGGTGCTGGACACGGTCGTGCCCGCCAGCGCATGCCCGCCGTTAACCAGCGCGATGCGATCCTCGATGCGGATGTTCGCGCCGAGGCGCACCATCTCCCGGGCGTGCATGAAGCGGTTTTCAAAGATCGTCTCGAGGAAAACCGACGTGCCCCGCAGACACAGCGACAGCGCCATCATCGGGGCCTGCATGTCCGTCGGGAAGCCGGGATAGGCCAGCGTCCGCACCTGAATGGGCTGGCTTGCCCGACCTGTCAGCCGCAGACCTGCCGGGGATTCCCGCAGGGTCACGCCCGTCTCGCCCAGCTTGAACAGCAGCGCGCGCATATGGTCAGGCCTTGCGCCTCGCAGCAGCACGCTGCCCTCGGTCATCGCCGACGCGCAGAGGATCGTGCCTGCCTCGATGCGATCCGGAATCGGCCGGTAGGTGCAGCCGTGCAGGCTCTCCCGGCCCTCGACGAAGATGGTGCCCGTGCCGCCGCCTGAGATTTTTGCGCCCATGTCATTGAGGAACGCGCACAGATCGATGATTTCCGGCTCCTTGGCCGCGTTCTCGATGCGGGTCGAGCCCTTGGCCAGCACCGCCGCCAGCAGGATGTTTTCCGTCGCGCCGACGCTGGGGAAATCGAGATACACATTGCCGCCATGAAGCGTCCCCTGCAGGGTCACGGAGCCGGGCGTCAGGTGCACCTCCGCGCCAAGGGCCTGCATGCCCTTGAGATGCAGGTCGATGGGCCGCTGACCGATGGCGCACCCTCCCGGCAGCGCGACGCGGGCGTATCCCGTCCGGGCCAGCAGCGGGCCCATCACCAGCACCGAGGCTCGCATCCGGGCCAGCAGATTCTCCGACGTGGGCGACTGCGGCTCGTCAGACCACAATGTCAGCTCGTCGCCGTTGCGGCTGATGTTCACCCCGCACTCCGAGAGAATCTCCAGCAGCGTCTCCACATCGGTCAGCATCGGCACCCGCTCGATGGTGATCGGCTCTCGAGTCAGGAGCGCGGCGCACAGCAGCGGCAGCACGGCGTTCTTGGCTGTATGAATGCTCACCTCCCCGCTGAGCTGCTCGCAATGCCGGATGCGATACGTTGCCATGACGCGACCTCCGTCCTTCACAGTCCTTTGGTCATTAGGCTGTCCCGGCTCGGCGCGCCGTATTCGCTTGACTTTTGGCCGTTTTTTGCGCATAATACCTATGATGCCAAACTTTACGCATCATGACACCTGCACGAAAGGCGGCGAAGCGGATTGCCCAGCGTCATCAACCATGTGCAGCCGGGTTCCATCGCCGCGAAACTGGGGCTGCGGGCCGGCGACCAACTCGACCGGATCGCCGGGGAACCGGTGATTGATCAGATCGACTATCAGGCGCTGACCGCGCAGTCGCGCTTTGACATGACGGTCACCCGGCCCGACGGCACGCAGGAAATCCTCCATGTCCGCAAGCAGGACTGGGAGCCGCTGGGCCTGACACTTGACCAGTCCATTGTTTCCAGCCCAAGGCCCTGCCGCAATCACTGCATCTTCTGCTTCATTGACCAGATGCCGCCGGGCATGCGCAGAACCCTCTACGTCAAGGATGACGATTGGCGGCTCTCGCTGATGATGGGCAACTACATCACCATGACCAACATCGACGACGCGGAGTTTGACCGCATCATCCGCCGCCGGGTCAGTCCGCTGTTCATCTCCGTGCACACCACTGACCCGGAGCTGCGCGTGAAGATGCTGCGCAATCCCCATGCCGCCCAGATCATGGACAGGCTGCGGCAGCTCAGGGACAGCGGCATCCGATACCACTGTCAGGTTGTGCTCTGTCCCGGCTGGAATGACGGCGACGCGCTGATGAGAACGATCGAGGATTTGCGCGTTCTCTATCCTGCAGCACAGTCCGTGGCGCTGGTGCCCATCGGTCTGACCAAGTTCCGCGACGGCCTGCCGTACATCAGGCCTTATGACGCGGATATGGCAAGGGAGCTCATCGAACAAGTCAGGCCGCTGCAGCGGCAGTATCTTGACGAGATTGGCACGCGGTTCGTGTTTCCGGCGGATGAGTTCTACTGCCTGTCCGGATTGCCGATTCCCGAGGATGAGGAATACGAGGACTACCCGCAGATTGAAAACGGCGTGGGTATGCTGCGGATGTTCGAGACCGATCTGCAGTTTGCCGCCGAGGATGACCCCGTTGCGGAAACACCCCAGCGGCATCTTGTTATCGCCACGGGCACATCCGTCGCTCCCTTTCTGCAGCGCCTTGCCGATCAGTATGCCCCAAAGGGCACGACCGTCACTGTGAAGCCGATTGTCAATCATTTCTTCGGCGAGTCGGTCACTGTAGCCGGGCTCATCACGGGACAGGATCTGGTCGAGCAGTGCCGGGATGTGACGGCTGACGAAATCCTCATTGTCCGCAGCATGATCCGCGCGGAGGGCGACCTGTTCCTCGATGACATGACCGTCGACGAGGTGCGGCGCTTGCTCCCCGCTCCCCTGCGCATCACAGATTCCTCCGGCGAGGACTTCTGGCGCGCGATTTCCCAATAGAAGGAAGGTATTCCCATGGCAAGACCTCTCGTAGCCATCGTCGGACGGCCCAACGTGGGTAAGTCGACGTTCTTCAATAAGGTTGTTGGCAGGCGTATCTCGATCGTCGAGGATACCCCCGGCGTGACCCGCGACCGCATCTATGCTGATGTGGAGTGGCTGAACCGGAAGTTCACGCTCATCGACACCGGCGGCATCGACCCCCACAGCGACGACGTGCTGCTCTCCCAGATGCGCCGTCAGGCCGAGATCGCCATGGACACCGCAGACGTGATCTGCTTCTTTGTCGACGGGCGTGACGGCCTGACCGATGACGACCGGGAGGTCTCGACCCTCCTGCGCAAGACCAAAAAGCCCCTGCTGCTGGTGGTCAACAAGGTCGATCACATCGGCATGCAGGACACGATCTACGAGTTCTATGAGCTGGGCATCGGCGACCCCATTGCCATCAGCGCCGCGAACATGATGGGCCTTGGCGATCTGCTGGAGGAAGTCTGCAAGCGTCTGCCCCCTCCGGACGAGGACGAGATGGACGAGGCGCAGCACGTTCTGCAGCTTGCGGTGGTGGGGCGGCCCAATGTGGGCAAGTCGAGCCTTGTCAACCGACTGCTGGGTCAGGAGCGCACGATGGTCTCCGACATTGCCGGAACCACCCGCGACGCCATCGACACCCGCCTCACCAGTGAGGACGGCACCGAATACAACGTCATTGACACAGCAGGCATCCGGCGCAAGCGGGCCGTGGAGGAAGCGTCCCTCGAGCGCTACAGCGTGCTGCGTTCCATCGCCGCGATCCGGCGCTGCGATGTGGCGCTGCTGCTCATCGATGCGCAGGACGGCGTGACCGAGCAGGACACCAAGATCGCCGGCCTCATTCAGGACGAGGGTAAAGCCGCCATTGTCGTGGTGAACAAGTGGGACGCCATCGAAAAGGAAACCGGCACCCTTGAGCGCTACCGCAAGGAGGTGCTGGAAGCCCTCAAGTTCATGGACTGGGCCCCGGTGCTGTTCCTCTCTGCCAAGACGGGACAGCGCGTGCACACCGTGCTGGACATGGTCGATCAGGTCTGGGCGCAGGCCTCCAAGCGCATCCCCACCGGCGTGCTCAACGACGTGCTGACCGACGCGACGGCTTCCCTGCAGCCGCCAGCCACCAACGGCCGCAGGCTCAAGATCTACTACGCCACCCAGCAGACGGTCTGCCCGCCGACCTTCATCCTCTTCGTCAACGAGGAGGAGCTGATGCACTTCGCCTATCAGCGCTATCTGGAGAACTATTTCCGCAAGACCTTCGACTTTACGGGAACGCCGATCCGTTTCATCCTACGGGAGAAGCAAAAGGAGAAGAACTGACATGGACGTGCTTGCTTATATCGTGATAGCCGTCATCTCCTACCTGATGGGCTCCATCTCCTCGGGCCTGCTGGTCTCCAAGGCGCTGAACGGCCCGAACCTGCGCGAAGTCGGCAGCAAGAATACCGGCGCCAGCAACGCGCTGCGCACCATGGGCGTCAAGGCCGGCTTCGCAACCTTCGTCGGCGACATCATCAAGGCGCTGATTCCCTGCGTCATCGGCCGTGTTTGGATGGGCCTGCCCGGCGCGATGGTCGCGGGCGTGTTCGTCATCCTGGGGCACAACTGGCCGGTCTTCTTCCAGTTCAAGGGCGGCAAGGGCGTGTCCAGCATGACCGCCGTGATGCTCGTCAGCTTCTGGTGGCAGGCCATCATCTGCTATGTTGTGACCATCGCGGTCATTGCTGCTTTCCGCTTTATCTCGCTGGGCTCCATGGTGATGGTGACACTCTTCGCCATCCTCGTCGCCGTGAGCAGCTGGGGCAACTGGCCCGCCATCATCTGGGCTGTCGCGCTGGCGGCGATCTGCATCTGGCGACACCGGGCAAATATCGGGCGGCTGCTGAGCGGCACAGAAGCTAAGATTGGTCAGAAGGTGAAGTGACCTGTCCATGGATTTGACGAATGCGACCATGATCGCCACAGCGGCCTTCGGTCTTGAAGGTGTTGTCGCGGCGGAGCTGCGGCGGCTCGGCATGAAGGACGCCCGGGGCGAGCTGGGCGGCGCGCGCTTCACCGGGAACATGGCGGACGCCTATCTGTGCAACCTGCGTCTGCGCTGTGCCGACCGGGTGCTGATCGTGCTGGGAGAGGCGGAGTGCCGCAGCTTTGAGGAGCTGTTCCAGTTCGTCCGGCGCATCCCGTGGGAGAAGCTGCTGCCGCCCGATGCGCGAATCAATGTCTCCGGCAAGTGCGCTCGCAGCCAGCTCATGAGCGTGCGCGACTGTCAGGCCATCACCAAGAAGGCCATCATCGAGCGCCTCCGGGAGCGCACCGGGCGGTCGACCTTCCCTGAAACAGGCGCCGCTTATCCCATTGAGATCGCCCTGCATGCCGACATGGCCCGTGTAACGCTGGACACCTCCGGCGACGCCCTGAACCGCCGTGGCTATCGCACATGGAACGGCGAGGCTCCCCTGCGCGAAACTCTTGCGGCGGCGCTGGTGGAGCTGTCCCCTTGGCGGCCCGGCATGCGGCTGCATGATCCCTGCTGCGGCACGGGCACGCTGCTGATCGAAGCTGCGTTCCGTCAGGCGCACCGGGCTCCCGGCCTGACCCGGCGCTTCGCCATGGAACAGTTCGCCTGCTTCCCCCGCGAGGAAGCCAGCCGCATCTTGCACACCTGTCAGCAGGACGTGATCCCCGACCGCGTGACCGGCATCTCCGGGTCGGACATTGATCCCGGCGCGCTGGAACTGGCTGGACGGCATGTCCGACAAGCCGGACTGGAGGGACGAATTTCCCTGACCAATCAGCCGCTCGAAACGCTCCAGCTTCCCGACGAGCGCGGAGTGTTCCTCTGCAATCCGCCCTACGGCGAGCGGCTTTCTGACCGCAAGACCTGCCAGCGGCTCTATGGAGAGCTGCGCAAGCTGAAATCTCGCCACCCCGGCTGGAGCCTCTGCGCCATCTCATCCGACCCGGCTTTTGAGCGGGCTTACGGCAAGCGGGCAAGCAAGAAGCGCAGGCTGTACAACGGCCGGCTGGAATGCGAATTCTTCATCTATGAATAGACCAATATTCTTTGAAACGGCGCGGCAGCTCTGTCTGTCATGCCGTTTGCTTATATGATGAATCAGGAGGGATCGCGCCATGATCAGGCTGTTCGATCAGCACAGAGTTCGCCAGCATAAGGAGCTTGAAGGCTTCTGGACGTTTCTCAAGGATGACGGCAAGGAATACAGCCTGCCTGTTCCGGGCTGCTGGGAGCAGCATCCGGAGCTGGTCAATTTCCGCGGCAAGGGCACCTACATCCGCCATGTGCATGTGAGCAGATCCTGCCATGTACGGCTGGAATTCAAGGGCGTGAGCCATACCGCGGACGTCTATTTTGACGATGCCTTTGTGGCTCATCATTACAACGCCTTCACCCCGTTCAGCGGAATCGTCAGAGACGTCCAGCCCGGCGATCACGTCATCCGCGTGGAGGTGGACAACACCTTCGGCGAGCATTCCGCGCTGCACATCCCGAACGATTACTATACCTACGGCGGCATCATCAGGCCGGTGGTCGTCGAGGAGCTGGAGCGGGCATACGTCAAAGACGTGCGCTTCCTTCCCTTCCTGAAAGACAATCGGTGGTTCGCAAAGGTCACGGTCTGCGTGGAGAATCTCGGAACCGCATCGCAGAGCATGACGGTTCTCATCCGACTGGCAGGAACGGAAATTCAAAGCAGCGTCACCGTTGCGGCAGGCGCTGCGGAGGAGATTGTCTGGGAGCAGCCTTATTCTCAGGCCGAGAGCTGGAGTCCGAAGCATCCCCGGCTATACCTGCTGGAAACGGAGATGATTGACGAGCGCGGCATGGTCATCGACGATCTCATCGAACGGGTTGGCTTCCGGGAGGTCGGCATCTCCGGGAACCGGCTGCTTGTCAACGGAGAGCCTGTTTTCCTCAAGGGCTTCAACCGGCATGAGGATCACGGCGTATACGGCAGCGCCATTCCTCCGCAGCTCATGGCGCAGGACATGGACCTGCTGCAGGAGGCTGGGGCCAACGCCGTGCGAACCTCCCACTATCCCAACGATGAGCGCTTTCTGGATCTGTGCGACGAGCGCGGCATGCTGGTGTGGGAGGAGAATCATGCCCGGGGCTTTGGGCTGCCGCATATGAAGAGCCCGAACTTCGATCAGCAGTGCGCGGACTGCATCGACGAGATGATTGCCGCCCATTATAACCATCCGTCCATCGTGATCTGGGGCATTCTCAACGAGTGCGCCAGCGAGACTGCAGAGGGTCGGACCATCTATCAGCGGCAATACGAGCAGATCAAGCAGCTCGACAACTCCCGTCCCACCACCTCCGCGACCTGCCGCCACTTCTCGGACATCTGTCTCGACCTGCCGGATATCGTGTCCTTCAACCTGTACGCCGGCTGGTATGAGAACATGCCCACACGGGAACGCCTGTGTCAGGAGCTGGACTGGATCGCTTCTTCTGGCGGCGCGGGCAAGCCGGTGATCGTCAGCGAGTTTGGCGCCGGGGCCATTTATGGCTTCCGTGACCGCGGTCATGCCAAGTGGAGCGAGGAGCGGCAGGCTGACATTCTCCGCGACAATCTCGAAAGTTTCCGGGACGACGGGCGGCTCACGGGCGTATTCATCTGGCAGCTCGCCGACTGCCGTGTATCCGAGGAATGGTTCAGCTCGCGCCCCCGCTGCCACAACAACAAGGGCCTTGTGGATGAATTCCGCAGGCCCAAGGAAGCGTTTGATGTTGTGAAAGAGCTGTTCCCTACCATGGGATAAAGCCTTTGATAAGGGACTCTACCGCAGGCGCTTCTGCACGATCAGGCGTTCCTTCGCCTCACCGACGGGCACAAAGCCCAGCTTGCGGTAGAGCTCCTTATGACCGGGATAGTTGTAATAAACATCCGCATCGCCTTTTTCAGGATAGCCCTCGACCGCGTCAAAGCCGTCAGCCCGCGCGTCCTCGATCACCCGCTCCAGCAGCGCCGTGGCGATATGCCTTCCCCGCATAGCGGGCGCAACCGTGAAGCAGAAGACGGACTTCACTCTCAGGCCGTCATCAGCGCGGTTCTGGATCATCTCGTCATACCCGGCGCAGCGCAGGCAGGGCGCGCGGTCATTGGCGTTGCACCAGCCGACCACCTGTCCGTCCGCGTAGGCCAGATAGCCCTGCAGGATGCCCTCCCTGACATAGCGGATGGCATATTCCCGGCGCACATCCGCATCCAGAAAGAGCGACTTCGCCTCTTCGCGATTGTCCGTTCCGCAGTAGTCAAGGCAGTAGCAGCGATCCCACTCCGGGTAGTCCGTGTGCGCGACATGCTCGAAGAAATACAGGTAGTCCTCAAGGCCATCCGTGGACAGCCGGACAATGTTCAGCCCTTCCACGCTCAATCCTCCGTGAAGTCAATGTTGAAGCAGGTGCCATGGGAGAACAGCACGCCGTCGGTCATGCGGATGCGCAGGATGCGGGACGTCGGGTCGTTCTCATCCATGTGGCCGTTATTGTACCACGCGGCAAAGATTGTTCGCAGCTTCGCTATCATCTCTGCGTTCTGCTCATCAAGCGTCCAGCCCATGTCCTCGGCAACGCCATGGCCCGTGAACCAGTCGCCGCACACCGCCACGCGGGGCTCCTTGGCAATCTGCCGCATCTTGCTCGTGCAGCTGTTCGCCAGCACATAAAAGGAACCGTCCTCGTAATATGCGTCGACCGTGCGCACCGAAGGCAGGCCGTCCTCCACCGTTGCCAGCGCGATCAGCGAATCCTGTCCAAAGCGTTCCTTCATGATTTCCCGGGCTTCCTGTGGGAATTTCGCGTTCATGGTATACACCTCTTTCCGTGTTTGCCTGATTATACCACGAACCCGTTCCCATGACAAGGCGCCGTTGCCGTTCAGAGGGCGCTCCGGGTGCGGCTGACCCACGATGCCCACCGTGGATCCGCCTTCATATCAGCTTTGGCCTGCCCGTCGCCCGGCACGTTCCACCACGGCCAGTCCTGCGGCAAGTTAGCAATCCAACCGGATTCCATTCCGTCGCCCGGCCTGATCCTGACCGTCGAAAGCAGCGGCGCAGTATAGCACGCATCCCTTTTCCCGCAAACGGCTTCCAGCTCTCGGGCATGTTCCAGCGCGGAGTCCAGCGCCGCAAACGCTCCGTCCCCGTCACCGGCGCACCAGAGCCGCAGGGACAGGAACAGGTGCAGCCCGATCAGATCGGCATGCAGCAGACCGCAGCCGCCATCGGTGCAGACAAGGTCGAACATGCCGATAGCCCGGCGAACAATCCGCGCCGCTTCCTCCGGCCCGATGTGAGCATTGTTCACAATGAGGCTTTGGATCATGAGATTCGCGACAGTTCTGACCATGGCCAGCAGAGCCTCACCGCAGGCTTCCGCCCGTTTGCGTCCGTCGAAGGCCTGAATGTTCAGCATTTCGCGGCATCCCGACAGCGCCGGAGCAGTCCGCGCAAGAGCCTCTGCTTTATCTGATTCACCCAAATTGGCATAGAGCTGAATCAGCTCACGCGTCGCCTGCTGCCGCATACTGCCTTCAATCTGTGTCGTGAGAAGACGCTCATAGATCGTCACAGCTTCCTGCCATTCTGCGCAGCGCCGATGCTGCTGCACGTCATAGACGTCGTAGCCATCACTGTCCGTCAGATGATGTTCGCCCTGCCTGACATATCCCGCGTTATACAGCACGGACGCAAGGCACAGCATGAGCTCCTCGCTGCCCGGGTATTCCGCGAGACCTTCCCGGGCCATGCGGACGCACTCGTCCACGCATACGTCCCTTCCGGCGTTGCGCCTGTCCATCGCCCGGATTTGTTCCATCAGCCCGTCGATTCTCCGCGCCCTCTCGCTGCGATATCCGAACAGCTCATCAATCGTCACACCGAAATAGTTGGCAATGGAAGGGATCAGCGTCATGTCCGGATAGCAGATGCCTTTTTCCCAGCGCGAAACAGCCTGCGCGGTCACATCCAGCGCGCGGGCCACTTCCTCCTGCGTTCTTCCATGGCTGCGGCGCAGCGCTCTCAATTGCGCTCCCAGCTTGATATCCATGTTTGTTCCTCCTACGCTTCATTCGCCGGCGTATCAATATTGTAGCAGTCCTTTGTCCGCCAAACAATGATCAATTCATTGCATGGCATTCAACCAATCGTTGATTACAAAAAGGAGAAGCCCTGCCAGAGCTTCTCCCGTGCTGGTTCGTCTTCATTATGGCGCTTCTAAAATCTGCATGAATTCCTCGCCGGTGATGGTCTCCTTCTCATAGAGGAACTGTGCCAGCGCATCGAGCTTTTCGCGATTCTCCCGGAGGATAGCAAGAGCCTTTTCATGCTGCTCCCTGACGAGCGCAACCACCAGCGCGTCGATGCGTGCCTGCGTTTCCGGAGAGCACGCCAGCGAAGTGTCGCCGCCCAGATAGGCGTTCTCGACCGTCTCAAGGGCCACCATGCCGATATCGTCGCTCATGCCGTAGCGGGTGATCATCGCCCGGGCCAGCTTGGTCGCCTGCTCGATATCGTTGGCCGCGCCAGTGGTTACAGAGCCGAAGACGATCTCCTCCGCCGCGCGGCCCGCCGTAAAGGTGGCGATTTTGTTCACGATCTCCTCGCGGCTCATCAGGTAGTGATTGCCTTCCTCTACTTGCATGGTATAGCCCAGCGCACCGGAAGTGCGCGGGACAATGGTGATCTTCTGCACCGGAGCGGAGTTGGTTTGCTTCGCGGCGACCAGCGCGTGACCGATCTCGTGATAGGCAACGATGCGCTTCTCCTGATCGGTCAGGATGGCATTCTTCTTCTGATACCCGGCGATGACGACCTCGATGCTCTCCTCCAGATCGGCTTGAGAGGCGCTGTTTCTTCCGCTGCGGACGGCACGGAGCGCCGCCTCGTTGATGATGTTCGCCAGCTCCGCGCCCGACGCGCCGGACGCCATGCGGGCAATGCGGCTGAAGTCCACGTCGCTGTCGATTTTGATCTTTTTGGCATGCACCTTGAGGATTTCCTCGCGGCCCTTGAGGTCTGGCAGCTCGACAGGCACCCGGCGGTCGAAGCGCCCGGGTCGGGTCAGCGCGGGGTCGAGGGATTCGGGGCGGTTTGTCGCCGCCAGAATGATGACGCCGCTGGAGCCCTCAAAGCCGTCCATCTCGGTCAGAAGCTGGTTCAGCGTCTGCTCCCGCTCGTCATTGCCTCCGATGCGTCCGCCGTCGCGCTTCTTGCCGATGGCGTCAATCTCGTCGATGAACACGATGCAGGGCGCTTTCTCCTTCGCCTGTTTGAACAGGTCGCGCACCTTGCTCGCGCCCATGCCTACGAACATCTCCACAAACTCGGAGCCGCTGATGGAAAAGAAGGGCACGTTCGCTTCGCCTGCCACAGCCTTGGCCAGCATGGTTTTGCCGGTGCCGGGAGGGCCCACCAGCAGAAGGCCCTTGGGCATGGATGCGCCAATGTCCCGATATTTGGTGGGATCGTGCAGGTAGTCGACGATCTCAGTCAGGTTCTCTTTGGCCTCGTCCTCGCCTGCCACGTCCTCAAACTTGATGCCCGCTGTGGACTTGACGTAGATCTTAGCGTTGGACTTACCCATGCCGAACATCATCGAGTCGCCGCCCATGCGGTTCATCATCCGCTTGGACATCCAATTGCCCAATATCACAAAAATCGCGATCGGCAGCACCCAGCTCAGCACGAAGCTCAGGATCGGCGACATCTCCTCGACAATCTCGCTGGAGAACATCGCGCCCGCGGCGTAAAGGCGGCTGATCAGCTCCGGGTCGTCCATTACGCCCGTGCGGTATATCTGCTTCACGTCCCTGTCAGTGAAGATGATCTGGTTCTCCTGCACGTTCACCAGACCGACTTCTCCATCATAGGTCATCTTCATGAAGGTTCCGTAATCCACCTCCATGATGTTCTGCCGACTGAACAGCGGCATGACCAGCGCGTTGAACAGGAAAATGATCAGCAGCACGATCAGGTAATAGTAAATCAGCGGTTTTCGGGGGCTTTTAATCTCATCCATGGCTTGAACCTCCTACTCGCTCATGATAGCAGTGAATTGTGAACCCATGATGACAAAAAGAAGCAGGTTATGTTAACAAACAGGAAGAACATAGCGAACTATTTTATCTTGAGCCGATCGTCCCGCCATATTACATAGATTTTTTTCAATCATTCCTTGACAATCATAGCTGCGCGTCGTATCATAAATCGAAAACATTCTATTTGATGGAGGACTTCGGTATGGAACCCATCTATTTCGACACCGCGAAGATTCTCAAGGCGATCTCTGACCCCAAGCGCCTGCGCATCGTCGATATGCTTTCCTGCGGGGAGCTGTGCGCCTGCAAGATTCTGGAGGCCTTTCGCATCACACAGCCCACGCTGTCCCACGACATGAAGGTGCTGCTCGAAGCCGGGGTTGTGAAGGATCGCCGCGAGGGAAAGAATACCTACTACGCCCTTAACCGGGAACATCTCGCGGACTTCGAGCGTACGCTCATGAACATCATGAAGCCCAAAGCAAACTGTATCTGCCATAACGAGGGCTGCTGCAACTGAAAGCCGCGAGGTGAACAAACGTGAAAAAACAAACGGAATCGGGCATCAATTTCTTTCAGAGGTATTTAACGGTATGGGTCTTTCTCTGCATGGTTGCGGGCGTGCTGCTGGGCCAATGGTTTCCGACGCTCCCGGCGCTGCTGGCCCGTCTGGAATATGCCCGTGTGTCCATCCCCATGGCGATCCTGATCTGGATCATGATCTATCCCATGATGCTGAAAGTCGATTTCATCAGCATCCGCAATGTGAAGAAAAACCCGAAAGGACTGTTTGTGACATGGGCGGTCAACTGGCTCGTTAAGCCCTTCTCCATGTACGGCATCACGAGCCTGTTCTTCCTCGTCTTGTTCAGAAGATTCATCACCCCGGGACTGGCGACGGAATATCTGGCGGGCGCAGTGCTGCTGGGCGCGGCTCCCTGCACGGCAATGGTATTCGTATGGAGCGCGCTGACAAAGGGCGATCCGGCTTACACCGTTGTGCAGGTAGCCACCAACGATATCATCATCCTGATCGCTTTTGTGCCCATTGTCGAGTTCCTGCTGGGTGTGGCGAACGTCAGCGTGCCCTTTGACACGCTGATTCTCAGCGTGGTGCTGTTTGTGGTAATCCCTCTGGCAGGCGGGGTCCTGACGCGCCTTTTCATGACGAAGCGCCGCGGCTCTGACTACTTCAACAACGTCTTCATTCACAAGTTTGATTCCGCGACGACCATCGGGCTGCTGCTGACGCTGGTGCTGATCTTCATGGGCCAGAGCGAGGTCATTCTTGAAAACCCGCTGCACATCGTTCTGATCGCGTTACCGCTGATCCTGCAAACCTTCCTGATCTTCTTCATCGCATACGGCGCATGCAAGCTGTTGAAATTACCCCACAGCATCGCGGCTCCGGCTGGCATGATCGGCGCGTCCAATTTCTTCGAGCTGGCGGTCGCCGTTGCGGTGGCGCTCTTCGGCACAACCAGTCCCGCGGCGCTGGCAACAACGGTCGGCGTACTGACCGAGGTGCCCGTTATGCTGACATTGGTGAAAATCGCAAACAAAACGGCGGCATGACCTTCCCGGTCACGCCGCCTTCTCTTTACAACCTGCCTACCAGATCGTCCATGCTGTACATTCCGGGCTCTTTTCCAATAAGGAACGCAGCCGCCCGCAGCGCACCGACCGCAAACACGCTCCGGCTCTCAGCGCTATGGCTGAGCTTGATACGCTCCGACGGCCCGAAAAAGCACACCTCATGCTCGCCTGTCACCGTGCCGCCGCGCAGGGCATGAATGCCAATCTCTCCCAGCTGGCGCTTGCTCTCCCGGCCATGGCGACCGCAGACAGCCGTCCGGGGCTGCTCATAGGCGTCTTTGACCGCGTCATAGAGCATCAGCGCCGTACCGCTGGGCGCATCCTTCTTGCGGTTGTGGTGCGCCTCAACGATCTCCACATCGAAGCCCTCGCCCAGCACAGCCGCAGCCCTGCTTGCCAGCGCCCGAAGCAGCGCGATGCCAAGGCTCATGTTGCCCGAACGGAACAGCGCCACGCGCTTTGCCGCCTCGTCGATGGCCGCCAGCTGACCGTCGTCATAACCCGTGGTGCACAGGACAGCCGGAACGCCATGCCGCTCGCAGTAGGCCAGCAGACCCGGCAGCGCCTGAGGCGCGGAGAAATCGACAACCACGTCCGCCTTGGGCGCATACTCGAACCGGGCATGGACCGGAAAATCCGCCGCGCCCGACGCCGCGTCCACACCGCAGAGAATCTCGATACCCTCCGTTTCCGCCTGACGCGCCACCTCGCGGCCCATATGCCCCAGCGCGCCGCTCAACAGGATGTTCATAGCAGGCCCAGCTCCTTCATGATGCTCTCCATCTGCGCGCGGTGGTTCGGCTGCATCGGCACCAGCGGCAGGCGCAGCTCCTCGTCGCACTTGCCCATCATGGCCATGGCGGCCTTGCAGGGAATCGGGCTGGTCTCGCTGAACAGCGCCCTGATGAAGGGCAGGTATTTGAGCTGCAGCTGCGCGCCCTTGGCCGTTTCGCCCGCCAGAAGCAGGTGCGTCATATCAGCGGTCTCACGGGGCATGACGTTGGACAGCACCGAGATCACACCCTGATAGCCGCAGGCCATCAGCGGGGCAATCAGATCGTCATTGCCGGAGTAGAAGGCCACCTGATCGCCGCACAGGCGCAGCTTTTCCAGTGCCTGCGTCACATCGCCGTTGGCCTCCTTGACCGCCACCACCTGCGGGTGCTCGCAGATGGTCTTGAGCGTCATAGGCTCGATGTTGATGCCGGTACGGCTGGGTACGTTGTACACAACCACCGGGAGGGTATCACTGTCCGCGATGGTCAGGAAGTGAGCGATCAGCCCCTCCTGACTGGTCTTGTTGTAATAGGGCGTCACTACAAGCTGCGCCACCGCGCCGCTGTCTTTGCACGCCTTGGCGGCCTCAACGGCCTCCTTGGTGCTGTTGCTGCCCGTGCCCGCGATGACCGGAACGCGGCCATCCGCACGCTTGGCGACATGCTCGATAACCGACAGATGCTCCTCCCACGTCATGGTGGCAGGCTCGCCCGTGGTGCCCGCGGCAATCAGCGCGTCCACGCCGCCCTCAATCTGCTCCTCGATAATACGGTCAAAGGCCGCGTAGTCGATCTCGCCACCCTTGAAGGGAGTAATCAGCGCCGTGCCGCAGCCGGTGAAAACAGGCTTCATCTTCATATCCTCCTCGCGGTCAGTCCTTGGGCTGGATATAGCCCTTCCTGCACAGCAGCTCGGCGGTCAGAATGCCGCCGCCCGCCGCGCCGCGCACGGTATTGTGGCTCAGGCACACGAACCGATAGTCGAACAGCTTGTCCTCCCGCAGCCGACCGATGCTCACACCGTAGCCGTTCTGGAAGTCCCGGTCCAGCTTGGTCTGGGGGCGGTCAGGCTCCTCGAAATACTGCAGGAACGGCTTGGGCGCGGAGGGCAGCTCCAGCCGCTGGGCCTCGGTCTCGAAGTTTGCCCAGCGCTCCTTGATCTGCTCGATGCTCGGCTTGTTCTTAAAGGACACCGACACCGCCGCCATATGACCGTCCGACGCGGCAACCCGCAGACACTGGGCGCTGATGACCGGCAGCTCGGCGTTGACGATCTGCTTCGCACCGTCCACTTCCTCCACATGGCCCCAGATCTTGAGCGGTTCATTCTCGCTCTTTTCGTCCTCGCCGCCGATATAGGGGATCACGTTAT
This sequence comes from Christensenellaceae bacterium, assembly GCA_022510815.1. Taxonomy (GTDB): domain Bacteria; phylum Bacillota; class Clostridia; order Christensenellales; family Aristaeellaceae; genus UBA11524. Next base: position 25,207 of record JAFLST010000004.1, read on the forward strand.
CCACCATTTCGGGCCATGTCTTGAAGGTCTTGCCCGCGCCGCTGATGGCCTGATAGGTGCACACGCTGATCTTCTCCGGCCCGAAGTCGAGCAGCGGGGTGATGGCAGGCACATAGCTCTGAATGGAACAGTTGGGCTTCACGGCGATGAAGCCCCGCTGACTGCCCAGACGCTTTCTCTGGCTCTCGATGACCTCCAGATGCGCGGCGTTCAGCTCCGGCACCACCATCGGCACGTCGGGGATGCCGCGGCAGGCGCTGTTGTTGCTCACCACGGGAATCTCGTGCCGGGCATAGCTTTCCTCCAGCGCGCGGATTTCATCCTTCTTCATGTCCACGGCGCAGAACACGAAGTCGACCAGCTTGCCCACTTCGTCGATGTTCGCCGCGTCCAGCACGGTCATCTCCGCCACATCCGCGGGAATTTCCCAGTCGAAGGCCCAGCGGTCGCCGACAGCCTCACGGTACGTCTTCCCCGCCGAGCGCGCCGAAGCGGCCACGCAGGTCACCTTGAACCACGGATGATCCTTCAAAAGCGAAATGAACCGCTGACCCACCATGCCCGTCGCACCGACGATGCCAACCCGAAACTGCATTTCCTTCATCCTCTCGTAGTCGATGGTTCGTGATACAAAAATCACCCCAGGCGGACTTGCCTGCGGTGCGCCGACTGGCAGAGAGCATGGAGATCTCACCTGCCAGACAGGTCAGCGCTCCATCGGGCGGCAAGCCCGTGACAGTCGCAGACCTGTTCGGCCAGCGACCAAGCCCGGCACGACGGCACCGTGTCCGGCTTTCGGCGCGAATCCCTTTCATGCCGCCTCTGCGGGAGCCTTGCCCTCCGCGGCGCTACTGATGATCCACGCACCTCTGAACCCATCCATTGCATATGATTGGTCGAAACCGCCCTCATCATACCACGGAAGCGCAGCGGTGTCAACAGGAAAACGGGATGAACGGCGGGAGGAATGCTTTGGAGCCAAAAGCGCCCCTCCCGCGCGCACCCCGAAAGACGGCGGCAGTGCACGCTTCCACTTTTCAACAGCTTATTATGTTCTTTTACGCTTGCCGGTCATCAGGCGGAGAATGCCGCTGAGGAATCGCGGAGCCTTCACGCACACCATGCGCACCTTCATGTCTATCTCACCTCCTGCTCGCGCGGATCAGCAGAAATCCGACAGCCACCAGCAGGCAGCCCGCAAGAGCCGCCCACGCCCAGCCGGGAATACAAAGAAACAGCAGCAAAAGCCCCAGCCCGATCAGCACCAGACCGATCATCTGCGCGGTACGGGCGCTCTGCTTGTAGGACTTCTGCGGCGGGCACCGGCTTCGTCCCTGATACATGGTCATCCCCCGTTTCACTGGCAGGGTATGCGCCACCGCCGCCGGACATGACAGGAAGTTCACGGTTTTTTCATGATTTCCTATCCGTTGTTTACAACCTGTCCATTTACTTTCCCGTGCAAATCGTGTACAATAAGAATGGTTGTATATGTTATCCTGCTGATCCAGTGGAGGAAGCCGTCATGAATGTATCCGCTCTTTTGTCGTTTCTGCCGAATCTCGCCGACCTGCTCGTTTATACCGCCATCGCCGCGGTAACGCTGATCGGCGTGTTTAAGTGCCTCATTCCGCTGACCACCACCACCCGGGCGCTGCGCCGGGCCATCCACCTGCTGCAGAAGGACGCGGGCAACACCACCGGCACGCCCATCTGGCAGGAGAAGCGCTTTATGGGCCGCCGCCTGCGCGGTTCATGGCTGCGGTTCCTGCAGAACGCCGAGCAGCTTGACCGCCGCGGTCTGCCCTGCAACGTGGAGGACTACATCAATGACGACACGGTCACCCATGGCCCCGGCAACGCGCAGCTCGCTGAGCTGATCCCCGGCCTGCTGACCTCGCTGGGTATTCTGGGCACCTTCATGGGCATGATGCGCGGCTTGGGCGGTCTTGACTTCTCCAACGCGGAAAACATCATCGACGGCATCCCGACGCTGCTCACCGGCATGCAGTTCGCCTTTGGCACCTCCGTGGCGGGCGTGTCCTGCTCCATCGTGTTCAACATGCTCAACCGCATCCTGCAGGGTTCCAGCTTCCGGGCCATTGACGATTTCGTCGAGAGCTTCACCACGCTGGCCATGCAGCGTCCGCTGGATAACGATGTGCAGCTCATCTGCCAGAATCAGGATACGAATCACATGCTTTCTTCCCTGACAGACAACCTGCCCGGGCAGGTGGCCGGAGCGATCGAGCACTCCGTCACCCGCGCGATGCAGCCCATCGCCTCCTCCATGGACAGCTTCCTGATCGGCGCGACCCGCGCGCAGGTGGACGGCGTTGGGCGTATCGTCAACAACTTTGTCAGCCAGATGAATTCCTCGCTGAACAACCAGTTTGTGAGCCTCGGCCGCACCATGACCGAGCTGAATCAGAACCAGCAGGCGACCATGGAGCATGTGAACCAGAGTCTGCGCGCGGCGGACGTGATCGTCTCCGACGTGCAGAAGCTGCACAGCGTGTCTCAGCAGGTTATGAGTCAATTTGAGCAGTATGTCAAGGAGCTGGGTGACGCGCGCCGTCGGGACGAGCGGTTCGAGCAGACCACGGGCGACCTGCTGGAGCGCATGCGTGCCGCCTGTGAACAGCAGACCGCTACCCTGACCCATCTCAAGACCTGTCAGGAGGATCTGACCCGCACGATGGGCCAGTTCGGTCAGCAGAGCCGCGAGACCCTCTCCGGCATGCGCGTCATCGCCGACGACAACGCCGCTCAGCTCAAGGACGTGAGCCATGTCATGCGCTCGGCGGGCGTGGAGCTCTCCCGGAGCTGTCAGGACTTCGTGGGCAACGTGGTCGAGGGCCTGTCCCGCGCGCTGGGCATGTTTGACGAGAACATGAACGGCATGATCGCCGCCCTCACCGAGAAGCTGGACGGCATGAATGCCTCCGGCACCTCCGGGTTCACGACCGAGCAGGCCGCGGACATCCAGCGGATGCTGACTGTCATCAAGGAGACCCTTGAGAGCGGCACCGCCGCGCTGGATGCTGCCGCGTCCAAGGAGGTCTGACCATGGCACGCCAACGCATCCGCAACAGCCGCGCGGGCCGTTCAAGCAACAGCGGCGCGAGCTGGATCAGCTATTCGGACATGATGGCGGCGCTGCTGCTGGTGTTCGTTCTGATCCTGTGCATCAGCCTGCATCAGTATTTCCAGATGCTCGACCTGAAGACGCGGGAGCTCGACGACCAGCGGGCGCTGGTGGCCGCGCAGCAGCATACCCTCGATCAGCAGACCCTGCAGCTCGCCGCCTCACAGGTGGAGCTGGACAACCAGCGGGCGCAGGTCATCATCATTCAGACGCAGCTCGACGCGCAGGCCGAGGAGCTGGAAAACACCCGCATCATCCTCGCCGATCAGCAGGCGGAGCTGGACGCAGCCAATGCTGCCCTTGCCGAACGCGAGAACGAGCTCATCATTCTGCAGGCGGAACTGGAGAACCAGCGGATTCTGCTCGGCGCGGCCACCGAGGTGCTCAACGCCCAGCGCGCGGCCCTTGACGAGCAGACCAACCGCATCGACGATCTGGTCGGCATGCGCACGCGCATCATCGCGGATCTTTCCAGTGAGCTTGCCGCAGCCAACATCCGCGCGACGGTCGACTCCAAGACGGGCGATATCGTGCTGGACAACGCGGTGCTCTTCCAGACCAACTCCTCGACCATCATGCCCGAGGGCCGCGCTCTGCTCGACAAGTTCATCCCGCTCTATCTGAGCGTGCTGCTCAAGCCCGATTACGCCGACTATCTCGGACAGATCATCATCGAGGGCCACACGGACACCGCCGGCGATTACATCGCCAATCTGGAGCTGTCCCAGAACCGCGCCCTGAGCGTGGCGAAATATGTGTTGAGCATGCGGTCGCTGGATGCTCAGCGTCAGGAGCTGCTCCAGCAGATTCTCACCAGCACCGGCCGCAGCGAATCCGACCCGATCTACAACAGCGACGGCACCGTCAACATGGACGCCTCCCGCCGCGTGGAATTCAAATTCAGCCTCAAGGACGCCGAAATGATCGAGGAGCTGCAGCAGCTTCTTGAGCAGTCCGACAACTGATGAAAGGATGAACGCGTATGAAAGCCGCCGCAATCGTATCGGTCGTCCTGCTCATCGCCTGCCTTCTTGGCATCGGTGTGCTCTATGCCACCGCGGACATGGCGGTGGAGAGCATCGGGGTGATTGCCGTAGAGGCCGCGACTCAGCCTGACCTGTTCAATCAGCTCCGCCAGCAGGTGGAGACAGGCAGCGTTCTCGGCACGGCCTACACCAGCCAGTCATGGCTCGACGACGCTTCCAACTACCAGTTCTACACCTACACCATCCGTCTGCGCAACGACTGCTTTGTCACCGCGGACATGATCGAGGCGCAGGTCACGCCCATGGACGGCGACATCCTGCAGATTGGCGACTACACGGTCAAGCAGCTTCCCGCGCGCACCACAGGCGACCTGCAGGTTACCATCCTCACCGCCGTCGGCATGCACCCCGTGCGCGAGATCAACGTCACCTACTACGTCTGGGGCATGCCTTTCACGCTTAAGACGACCTACGGACAGTAACTCATCGCTAAACAAAAAGCCTTCCTGCCGAAGCATGACAGGAAGGCTTTTTCTGTAACTGTTTTACTTGGCCGGGAAATACATGGCGTCCGTCAGGGTAAAGGCCGAATCAGCCTGAATCTTCTCAAGGACGCGCGCCTTGTCGCTACCCTCGGCGATCACCGGATGGAAGTCGTTCTCCGGCTCTGCCGAGCTGGTCTGGATGGGGATATAGCTGACCGTGCAGCCGACATAATCATCGCCGCTGAACCGCAGGCGCACCTGAGCCAGCGTCGCGTCAAAGGTCTTCATGTCGTGGGTGCCGCCGAACATCAGGTTGCCGAGGCTCCAGAGCACCACCGTATTCCCCGCTGTGCCAATGCCCTGCACCACATGCGGATGCGCGCCCACGATGATGTCCACTCCCGCCAGCATCGCTTCCCGAGCCATCTCCTCCTGCTGACTGTTGTGAGTCGCGCGGTACTCCGTACCCCAGTGGCAGCTATAGATGACGACGTCGCAGCCCGCCCTGCGCAGCGCGGCCACATCACGGCGGATGACCTCCTTGTCACTCTTGAAGATCGTCTCCCGGCATCCCGCAAAGCCGATGCGGTGACCGTCCTTCTCCCAGATGTAGGTGTAGCCGTAGCCGCTGTAGGGCATGCCCGCGTCCTCCAGCGCCTGCCTTGTCGCGTCGCGGCCCGCTGTGCCGTAGTCGATGTAGTGATTATTGGCAATGTTCACCTGCTCGATGGAGCCGTCCCACAGGATCTGCGTATACTCCGGCAGTCCCCGGAAGCGGTACTCCTTGTCCTTGTTTTCCCCAGCGCTGTCCGCCTTGAGCACGCACTCCAGATTGACGAAGGTCATATCGTCCTCCCCGAAGACGCTCTGGAGTCCGCTGAAGGGGTAGCTCATGCCATTAGCTTCCAGATACGCCAGGAAGGACTCCTCTTTCTTCCACCATGCCTCGCGGGTTCCCAGCACAGCGTCGCCGCCGAAGGTCAGCACCAGCTCGCTCTCCCCATCCGCAAGGGGCTGCGGCTCCGTGGGCTTCGCATTGGCGATGTTGCCAGCCACGGCCTGCGCCTCCCATGTCCGCTGCGCCTCATCATCGAGGATAAACAGCCGTGTCCCGGCGGGCAGATGCGTCCACAGCCAATAGGCGTTGATCCCGTCGCAGGGCGTTTCAGGCAGCCTCACGCAGCCATGGGAGGCCTTCATGCCCAGCATGCTGCTCTGGTTGCTGAAATCCGACCGCTCCTTCTTCGTCTGGCAGCCCGCCTGATGCAGCAGATTGCCGCCATCATAGCGGATGACATAGCTGTAGGTATAGCCCTTGTTGCTGAAATCAGCCATATGCTCCTGCAGCAGGAACGCGCCCGCGGCCGTCTCGTGAATCAGCTTGTTCTTTTCGACCAGCCCCGTCGACACCGGCAGGGACGCGATTCGCTGCCCTTCTTGGAAGATGATCAGGGTCTGCGTTTCCTTGTCCAGCAGCAGGCCGTACTCCTGCCGGGGCTCGACCAGCTTGAGCTTCTCCGCGGGCACATAGCCCTCCATGTAGGAGCCGTCCTCGTGGTTCCACGCGCCGATCTTGACATAGCCGTCCGCTCCGATCTCAAGGAGCTTCAGGCCCTGAGACTGTCCGTGCACTGTGCCCAGCACCTTGCCCGCCTTGCTGCCGGGTTCGCTGCGCACCTCATAGTTCGTCGTATTCTTCACGTCCAGCACGACGGACGGCTGCATCATCAGGTTCCAGATTTCCTCGTCGGACATGCCCCGCTCCGGCATGAAGGTCTCCGTCAGGGAGATCGTCATGTCAGGCTTTTCCGCCGCCACCGTCACGCGCACGTCCCGGGCATAACTCGGCGTCTCATCCACGTAAAACCGCAGCACATAGTCCCCCGGCGCGACGGTCTTGCCGTCAACCTTGCCGTCCCACGCATACATGATGATTCTGGTGGTACCGATGTTCTTCCGCTTCGTCTCCAGCGGCGCCGACAGATCATCCGCCCGGTAAACCGAAACTGTCAGCTTGCCCGCGCGAACCATCTTGACCTCCACCGCCCACTCGTCCGTATGATCCAGATAGAGCTTGTCCGCGTTGGACAGCGCGAAGATGACCGCCTGATTGGCCTTGTTGACCCGGATATCCGTTTTGCCGGATGCCGTCCCGCCGTAATCGTCCGTCAGCGTGGCGGTCATGGTGCTCTTGCCTGACGGCAGGCGCTGCTCGTTATCGCCCAGTCCATCCCAGAGGAATGTGTTTTTCCCCGCCTGCGCCCGGAAGGTCATGGTGCGGTAAACGTTCAGATCATCCTCCACCGTGAGCGTCAGTTCTCCGTCAAAGGGCGCCGTGACCGTGACGGTGTTTTCCGCAAACCCGACCACATTCCCGCCCACGGACAATCCAATATCCTCCGCCATCGCCATCGCCGGAAGCCATAACAGGCACAATAAGCATAACAGGCGTCTCATCCTCATGTCTCCTTTGCATCATATCCGGTCTAATCATACCAGTCGCCGCCGCCGCCGTCAACGCAGACCATTTCCATCCAGCGAAATTGTTACATCCGTTACAGGTTGTTTTCACAAAATTCCCGGAAAGCCCTTGACAAATCCCTGCCATCCTGCTATAATCGTCGATGTTGCTTAACGGCATGCGGCCGTGGCGGAATTGGCATACGCGCACGTTTGAGGGGCGTGTTCTGCAAGGAGTACGGGTTCAAGTCCCGTCGGCCGCACAGTAACCCCGGGTGATGAGCCCGGGGTTTTCTTTATGCTATTTGCGAGAGGGGAAGCTTTCGAGCCGAATGCTCCCCCTCCCGAGCTCTCCTATGAAAGGCGGCGACTCACCGCTGCATGACCCCAACCATGCCACGCTTTGCCTATGCGGCATTACTCCCGAATCAGCACCTTGTGAGCCATGTCTGCCACATCGTCCACCACCGGAGCAACGTAGAGCGGCAAAGGATATTCCTTCCTGTAAGTAAACTCCATGAAGGTCACGCCGTCTCCGTTCGTTCCGCTCAATCCCTCATATCTTTCGCTATTCAGGATATTCCCTTCGCTGTCCACCAGCGCCATGTCCCACCACCGATCGAAAACAATCCTGTAATCCGACATGTCTTCCGGGTAAGCTCGTCTGAGCTCGTCCGAAACACTGCACGTCATTGCCACATGCAGACGAACGGGAGAAAAGATCGTCTCGAGCACCGTGAACTCCGTGCCGTCCGGCCAGACGGTTACGGGACCGCCCTTGATACGCTCAATACCGGGCACGTCAGCATTCAGACAGATGATCGCGCAGGCGTCCCCTTCCGGCTCCGCTGCCCTGCCGTTTTCGTCTCTGGGGAGGCATCCATCCTCATAGAGCCTTCTCGGATCGCTGCCGATCGGAAGCGCAATGCGCGTCTCGCCGTTCAGTTCAATCCCCTCCTGATACAGGTGCAGAATATTATAGGATATGTATTCTCCCGGCTCATCTCCGCCATAGTTGGAGAACGTGCCGCTGAGCATCTCTGTTTCCTCGCCGTTAATCCACAGCGCGTCACTCCAGAGGTAAGCGTCCCATGTGTAGATTTCCTGCTCCTCCTCTTCGATGGTGAGGTAGCGCCTGCCATTGGGGCTGTCCTCCGGGTCGCGCTCACCCATCATGCGGTCGACCGTCATGTTGCGGATGGAGTAGGTCAGATAGAGCTGCGCGCCGTCGTACAGCACCTCCTCGATGCGTACCCGGCAGTTGCCGACCATCATCTCCACCGGGTTGTTCTGGACGAGATCCGGCAGGTCTTCCCGAATCACCGCGTTCCCGCCGTAAAAATACGAGACAACCTTGGGCATCAGGGCCGTACCCGTCGCGACGGTCGCCATCAGCAGCGCCGCAATCAGCACGATCGCCGCCGTGCGCTTCCGCAGCCTGGGCTTTGGCAACTCGACAAGATTATCCTTGAGCTTTTCCTTCTCCTCCTGCTCCTGTATCTGCGCAAAGGCGCCGAGCATGGCATTGTGGAAGACGGACGGCACCTCGGGCACAGCCTCTTCCAGACGGTCCATCAACTCGCGCTCGTTCATGCTTCCACCTCCTCCCATTCCTCGCCCAGCAGGCGGCTCAGGCGGTTCCTGCCATAGAGCAGCCGTGTCTTGACTGTTCCTTCGGGGACGCCCATCATCGCGGCGATGTCCGCCACCGGCCAGCCCTCCAGATAGTGCATCACGATGCAGGCGTTCTGCTCAGGCGGCAGCTTCTCGAGGGCCTGCCGCAGCGCTAACGTGTCCCGCTCCCGGATGCCGATATCCGTCGCTTCCTCCAGCGGAACCAGCGTGAGCTTTGCCCTTCTGCGCAGAATATCATTGCAGGCGTTCATCAGGATGCGGCACAGCCACGACCGGAAATAGGCCATATTCCGCAGCTCATTTCTGTGCTGCCATGCGCGAAGGAGCGCTTCCTGCACCGCGTCGGCGCAATCCGCGTCGCTGTGAAGCATCGCATAGCTGATCCGATACAGCAGCCGCTCGTGCTTCATCGCTTCCCGCTGAAAGGTCTGCGCGTCCATCCGCATCACCTCCGTTCATGCTTCTATCCGTTAGACGCTGAAATGGCGGTATAGGTTTTACAGTTTATCACATTTTCTGAAAAAGTACCGAAGAAATGCAAAATTCGCTTCCCGGTCTTGTTGTGCAGGCGGTTATCTTGTGCTACACTTTTCAGTGGCGTATTGCGCCATGAATCTGACAGCAGAAGGTTTGGAAGCATGATTGAAAAATGGAACGCGACCATTCCCCGGCTGACGGGCGATGAGCCGCGGCCTGTCTACGTCTACATCCCCGACGAGGCGCTTCGTCGGCCCCGCAAGCGCTATCCGGTGCTCTACATGTTCGACGGTCATAACGTCTTCTTCGATGAGGACGCGACCTACGGCAAGTCTTGGGGCATGAAGGAATACATGGATCGGACGCGCACGCGCATGATCATCGTTGCGGTGGACTGCAATCACAGCCCCGACAACGGCCGCCTGCGCGAGTACTCGCCCTACACCTTCGACGATCCTCGTCTGGGACACATCAGGGGCTTCGGCAAGCTGACCATGGACTGGTTCGCTTACACCCTCAAGCCCATGATCGACGCGCGCTATCCGACCCTGCCCGGCCGGGAGACCACCTTTATCGCGGGCAGCTCGATGGGCGGCCTGATGAGCCTGTACGCGGTGCTGGAATACAACCACATCTACTCCCGGGCGGCATGCCTGTCGCCGAGCATCTGGTTCGCCAGACGGCGCATCAACAGCCTTGTCCAGTCCGCCGAGGTTGCCCCGGACACCGTCATCTACATGGACTATGGCTCCCGCGAGATGGGCAACCATGACGCCATGCGGGCCCAGTTCGCCAAGGTGACGTCCATCCTGCTGGAGAAGCGCATCTTCCTCACCAGCCGCATCGTCCCCAACGGCGACCACTGCGAGGCCTGCTGGGAGGAGCAGATTCCCTTCTTCATGCACGTTCTGCAGTACCGCCGGGAGTGACTGGGAGAACGAAGATAACAGCGAGAGGAGACTTTCGAGCCGAAAAGCCCCTCTCGCGCTCTCCTCAAGGGCAGCAAGCCCCCTGATTACTTGCCTGATAGAGCAACATCAACGTAAAGGATGTGACGAGATGGAGACCTTTTACACCAAGTGGTACAGCCCGGCGATCGGGCGCGACATGGAAATCAAGGTATATGGTCATCACGGACACCCGGTGCTGTTCATTCCCTGCCAGAACGGGCACTTCTTTGACTTCGAGAATTTCCACATGACTGATGTGTGGGCTCCGTGGATTGACAGCGGCGAGTGCATGGTCTTCGCCATCGACACGCTGGATGAGGAGACTTACTCCGCCGATTATGATCCGTATTGGCGCATTCGCCGCCATGAGGACTGGATGCGGTACATCTTTGACGAGGTCGTGCCCTTCATCCGGGAGATGACCATGGACCGCAACGGCTGGGACGGCGTACCGGGCGTGATCGCTTTCGGCGCTTCTTTGGGCGCGACCCACGCCGCAAACCTGTACTTCCGCCGTCCTGATCTCTTTGACGGCCTGCTGGCGCTCTCGGGCATCTATACCTCGGACTACGGCTTCCCCGGCTACATGGACGAGGTGGTCTATCAGAACTCTCCCGTCGATTATCTGGCTGGCATGCCCGCCGATCATCCCTACATCGAGCAGTACAATCAGCACAAGGCGGTCATCGTGGTCGGTCAGGGCGCATGGGAGGTGCCGGAGAGCACCTTCCGGGTCAAGGAAATCTGCGAGCAGAAGGGCATCGGCGTATGGGTTGACATCTGGGGCTACGATGTGAAGCACGACTGGGACTGGTGGTACAAGCAGGTGGCTGTCCATGTGCCGCACGTCCTCTAAGCAACAAAAGGAGCTGAGTACCATGAAGAATTTCGTCTTTATCTCCCCCAACTTCCCGACCAACTACTGGCAGTTCTGCCGCCACCTGAAGGATAACGGCCTGAACGTGCTGGGCATCGGCGATCAGCCTTATGACGAGCTCCTGCCCGAGCTGAAGGCCAGCCTGAACGAGTACTACAAGGTTTCCTCCATGGAGAACTACGACGAGGTTTATCGTGCCGTGGCGTTCTTCGCCTTCAAGTACGGCAAGATCGACTGGCTCGAGAGCAACAACGAGTACTGGCTGGAGCGCGACGCCATGCTGCGCACCGATTTCCACATCACCTCCGGCTTCCAGACCGAGGACATGGCCCGCATCAAGTACAAGTCCGGCATGAAGGCCTACTATCAGGCCGTCGGCATTCCCACCGCCCGGTATCACATGGTCGACGACTTCGACGACTGCAAGGCGTTCATCAACGAGGTCAACTGGCCCGTCATTGTCAAGCCCGACAACGGCGTGGGCGCTTCTCACACCTACAAGCTGTCCAGTGACGAGGAGCTGAGCGCCTTCCTCGCCGAGCGCGATCCGAATGTCAGCTACATCATGGAAGAGTTCATCATCGCTGAGGTTAACAGCTACGACGCGATCATCGACTCCAACGGCGACCCGATCTTCGAGACCGGCAACGTGACGCCCAACTCCATCATGGACATCGTGAACAACGCCGACAACTCGATCTACTACATCGTCAAGGACCTGCCCGAGGATACCCGCAAGGCCGGCCGCGCGACGGTGAAGTCCTTCGGCGTGAAGAACCGCTTCGTGCATTTCGAGTTCTTCCGGCTCACCGAGGATCAGCCCATGGGCAAGAAGGGCGACGTGGTGGCCCTCGAGGTCAACATGCGGCCCTGCGGCGGCTTCTCCCCAGACATGATGAACTTCGCCAACAGCACCGACGTATACAAGATTTACGCAGACATGATCGCCTTTGACAGCACGCTCAAGGCGGGCGGCGAGCACTTCTTCTGCGCCTTTGCGGGCCGCCGCGACGGCAAGAACTTCCGCCTCTCCCATGAGGAGCTGATGGCCAAGTACGGCAGCGCCATGCGCATGGTTGACCGCATTCCCGACGCCCTTTCCGGCGCGATGGGCAATCAGATGTATGTCGCCAACTTCTCCACCAAGGAGGCCATGGACGCTTTCTACACCGACGCCTGCGAGACGTGGTGACGAACGTGATATTTTGCGAGAGGAGGATGCTTTGGAGCCCAAAGCATCCTCCTCTCGCGCTCTCCTCCCGAAAAGCGGCGACCTTTTTGCGCTTATATGAGCGCTTTTTTCATGCGGTATTGAGTAACAGCAGTTCTATGTGGTATACTATGGGAAACGGAGGTGTTTTTCATGTGCACAGCATTGACCTTTACCACGAAGGATCACTATTTCGGGCGTTCGCTTGATCTCGAATACTCCTACCACGAGACCGTGACCATCATGCCCCGGAAGATGCCGCTGCATTTCCGCGACGCGGGCACGCTGGAAACCCATCTGGCGATGATCGGCATGGCATATGTGGTGGACGGCTATCCGCTCTATTATGACGCGGTCAATGAGAAGGGCCTCGGCATGGCGGGCCTGAACTTCCCCGGCAACGCGTACTATCATCCCATCGACCCGGAGAAGGATAACCTTGGCTCCTTTGAGTTCATTCCGTGGATTCTGGCCCAGTGCGGCACGGTCAAAGAGGCCCGCAAGCTGCTGGAGCGGCTGAACCTTGCAGCCATCGACTACAGCAAGGAGCTGCCTGCTTCTCCCCTGCACTGGATGATCGCCGATCAGGAGGAGTCCATCGTGGTCGAGTCCATGAAGGACGGTCTGCGCGTTCATGACAACCCTGTGGGCGTGATGACCAACAACCCGCCCTTCGAGACGCAGCTTTTCAACCTGACCAATTACATGGCCCTGTCCACCGAGCCGCCGGAGAACAACTTCTCGGACAAGCTGGAGCTCAAGCCCTACAGCCGCGGCATGGGCGCGATGGGTCTGCCGGGCGACCTGTCCAGCGCGTCACGGTTCGTCAAGGTGGCCTTCACACGGCTCAACTCCGTCTGCGGCGACGACGAGAGCGCCAGCATCAGCCAGTTCTATCACATTCTCGGCTCCGTCGCTCAGCAGCGCGGCTTGGTGCACATGGGGCATGGGCAGTACGAGATCAGCATTTACACCTCCTGCTGCAACACGACCCGCGGCATCTACTACTACACCACCTACGAGAACAGCCAGATCACCGCGGTGGACATGCACCGGGAGAACCTTGATGGCACGGAGGTCGTCAGCTACCCGCTCATCACCGGGCAGCAGATCAAATGGCAGAATCGGTAAAGCAACAAAACCGGCTTGCGAAAGCCGGTTCTTTTCATCGGAAGTCGAACAACTCACTGGGCTTGATCTCCAGCACCCGGCACAGTGTGAACAGCACGTCCAGCGACGCGCCGACATTGCCCAGCTCGATGGCGCTCATGTGACTGCGGTCAATGTCCAGCAGCTCGGCAAGCTGCATCTGGGTATAACCCGCCTTTTTGCGATAGTAGGAAATATTGCGGCCGAGGCATTGATACTCCTGTATATAGGTTTTGTTCATCAACACCACCTCGTTACTATTGTATGATGAATGTCAGGCATCATAAACCTTGTCACAGCAGTCATACGACTATTGACACAAGTCATTTGATGGTTTATACTAAGTATGCGAAATTCACATTCACAGGAGGAAGCATGCCATGGATAAGCAGCTCGAAATGGTTGCGCAATCATATGACAGGGGAATTGATCTGGGCCGAAAGGGCATCGACAGCTACGACAACCTCCCTGAATCCATCACGAGCCACCCCTACTATTCCCTGTTCCAGCAGATGCGTGAGCTCGATACGTTTTCCGACAGCGCACGCAAGGAGATTGCCGACTATCTGGCCCCGGAAACTGGCATGAAGTTCATCGACATGGGCTGCTGCGTAAATCTCATGTACGCCGGATACAAGGACTGGCCCTCAACGTACTACGGCGTTGATATCAGCCCCAAGACGATCGACCTGCTCAAGGGGTTTGCGGAGAAAAACCGTTTGTCCGTCGGCGATCTGCACTGCGGCAGCATGCATGAAACGCCCTATGAAACGAATTTCTTCGACATCGGCGAGTGTGTTGGTTCGCTGGAATATTTTGAGGAGGATTTTGTGCGTCAGGCGCTCAAGGAGTTCCACCGTGTCATGAAGCCCGGCGGGCGCTTCGTCCTCGACATTCCAAACGTCGGATCGCCCGCGTGCGTGATCTGCGGCTTGATCGAAGCGCATCTGGGCAGACCTGACAAGTTTAACTTATCCATTGAAGGCTTTGAAGCCCTGCTGGGCAATTTCTTCACCATTCATCACAAAGAGGCTGTTGGCCCGATGATTCAATACTTCCTCGTTTGCGCAAAGTGACTGCAGTCTTGAATTTCCCCCTTGCCAACCTGCCAAAAACATGCTATAATCACACCAATACCAACCAAAGGCGATGACGGAGAACAACGCCGGAGCACCTGCCCCGCCTCAGAGAGGGACGCATATGCTGCAAGCGTCCTGACGGGTCAGCCGGAAATTCCCTCCTGAGCTGCGCTGCTGAACAGATCACCTCATTAGGCAGCGACGGATCGGCCCCGTGACAGGCAACGAGCGCATCACAGAAAGCTCTGTCGTGCGAAAGCATGGGTGGTACCACGCGGCTATGAACGCCTTCGTCCCAGCATTAGGGGCGGAGGCTTTTATCATGGTCAGGAAGAACCGAAAGGATGGATGCAAACCATGGGGATGAAGGAACGTATCGCCGAGATCCATGAGCTGGTATCCGGCGAGCTGTCCCAAGTGGACGGCATGCAGGCCCTTGACGCGCTGCGCGTGAAGATCTTGGGCAAGAAGGGCGAGCTGACGGCGCTGCTTCGCGGCATGGGACAGCTGGCCCCCGAGGAGCGCCCCGCGGCGGGTCAGCTCATCAATGAGGCGCGGGAGAAGTTCACCGCGATGCTGGATGAGCGTCTTGCCGCCATCAAGGCCCGCGACCGGGAGGAAGCCCTGCGCCGCGAGACCATCGACGTGACCCAGCCCGCTCCCCTGCCTCCGCTGGGCAGCGAGCATCCGATGAACGTGACCCTGCAGGCGCTGGTGGACTGCTTCGCCGGCATGGGCTTCGAGGTTGTTGAGGGCCCGGAAATCGAGCTGGATCACTACAACTTCGAGCTGCTCAACATCCCGAAGAACCACCCTGCCCGCGATGCGCAGGACACCTTCTACATTGACGACAACATCGTCCTGCGCACCCATACCTCCCCTGTGCAGGCGCGCACGATGCTCACCCGCAAGCCGCCGATCCGCATCATCTGCCCGGGCCGCGTGTACCGCGCCGATGAGCTGGACGCCACCCACAGCCCGGTGTTCCATCAGCTTGAGGGCCTCGTCATCGACAAGGACGTGACCATGGCTGACCTGCGCGGCACGCTGAACGCCTTCGCCGAGCGCCTTTACGGCAAGGGCATCACCACCCGTTTCCGTCCCAGCTTCTTCCCCTTCACCGAGCCTTCCGCCGAGGTCGACCTGACCTGCATGGCATGCCATGGCGCGGGCTGCCGCGTCTGCAAGGGCACCGGCTGGATTGAGGTGCTGGGCTGCGGCATGGTCAACCCCAAGGTGCTTGACATGTGCGGCATCGACAGCTCCGTTTATTCCGGCTTCGCCTTCGGCATCGGTCTGGAGCGCATCACCATGATGAAGTATGGCATCCCCGATCTGCGCCTGCTCTACGAAGGCGACATGCGGTTCCTCGGCCAGTTCAAGTAAGGGACTCCGTCCCTTACAATCCCTGCCAAAGGGCCGTTGGCCCTCTGGACACCCTTTCGCGCGATTCAGATCATACCCTTCGGTCAAACTGAACGCGCGTGATGATAGAAGGAGGCGTTTCCATTGAAAGTACCCATGCAATGGATTAAGGAATATGCGGATATTCCGGTGGATGCGGAAACCTACAAGAACAAGATGATCATGATCGGCAACGGCGTGGAGGGCTATGAGAACCTCGGCGCTGAGGTTGAAAATGTGGTGGTTGGTACGGTGCTGACCTGCGAGGATCACCCCAATTCCGACCACCTGCACCTGACGACCGTCGATGTTGGTCAGGAAGAGCCGCTGCACATCGTCTGCGGCGCGCCGAACTGCCGTGCCGGGATTCAAACCCCGGTGGCGATGGTTGGCGCTCACCTGCCCGGCGGTGTGAAAATCAAAAAGGGCAAGATGCGCGGCGAAATCTCCGAGGGCATGCTGTGCTCCTCTGATGAGATCGGCGTGCCGGTTGAGCTGTATCCGTCCATCGGCTCGGCGGGCATTCTGGAGTTCAACGAGCCGCATCAGAATGGCGAGGACGTCCGTCCAATTCTGGGCATCGACGACACGGTCATGGACTTCGAGGTGCTTGCCAACCGGCCTGACTGCCTGTCCGTCTGGGGCATTGCCCGGGAGACCGCCGTGGCGCTGGGCACGGAGTTCAAGAAGCCCGAGATCACCGTCAAGGAGGCGGGCGGCGACATTCATGATTATGTGAAGGTCGAGGTGCAGGACACCGACCTTTGCCCGCGGTACATCGCCCGGGTTATCAAGGACGTGCGTGTCGGCCCGAGTCCCATGTGGCTGCGCAAGTATCTGCACGGCGCCGGCATGCGCTCCATCAACAACGTGGTTGACATCACCAACTTCATCATGCTGGAGACGGGCCACCCGATGCACGCCTTCGATCTGGACATGGTGGAGGGCCATCACATCATCGTGCGCAAGGCTGTCGAAGGCGAGCATATCACTACGCTGGACGGCAAGGCGCATCCTCTGTCCGCCGGTCAGCTCGTCATCTGCGACGCGACGAAACCCTCCTGCGTGGCAGGCATCATGGGCGGCGAGGAATCCGAAATCACCGAGAAGACCCACACCATGATGTTCGAGTGCGCCGTGTTCGACCGGGCCGCGACCCGCGTCACCAGCCGCGCGCTGGGCATCCGCACCGAGTCCTCCGGCCGCTTCGAGAAGGGCGTATCGGTCAAGACGGCGATGGAAGCCATGCAGCGCGCCTGTCAGATGATCAATGAGCTGGACGCGGGCGACGTGGTCAGCGGCATCATCGACATTTACCCGAACCCGGCACAGGAGCAGGTCATCACGGCCTCCTGCGAGCGCATTGCCCGCCGCACGGGCGTGGACATTCCCGCGGAGGATATCGTGCGCATTCTGGAGAGCCTGCACTTCGGCGTTGTCCGCGACGGTGACAAGCTGACCGTGACCGTCCCCGACTTCCGGCAGGACGTCGAAGGCGAAGCGGACCTCAGCGAAGAGGCCCTGCGCGTCTATGGCTACGAGCATATCCCCTCGACCCTGCTGCGCGGCGAGACGACCCCCGGCGGACGCTCCGACCGCATGCGCCTGAAGGACGACATTGCGCGGGTACTCACGAGCATGGGCTATTATGAGATTATGAATTTCTCCTTCATCAGCCCCAAGCAGGTGGAGAAGCTGGGCCTCCCGGAGGGCGATCCTCGGCTGAATCTGCTGGCGATTCGCAATCCTCTGGGCGAGGATACCTCCGTCATGCGCACGACGCTGGCGCCGGACATGCTCGCTACGCTGGCGCTGAACATGAACCACGGCAACGAGGAATGCCGTCTTTACGAGGCGGCGGCCATCTTTGATCCGGAACACCGCACCGAGGAAAACCTGCCCACCGAGACGCAGAAGCTGTCGCTGGGCCTCTATGGCAAGGACGCTGACTTCTACGCCCTGCGCGGCGCGGTAGAGCGGTTGCTGAGCAATCTGGGCATTGCGGTCGCCATCGAAGCTGCCGGTGAGCCGTATCATCATCCGGGGCGCTGTGCCACGCTGAAGCACGACGATCAGGTCGTATGCGTGCTGGGCGAGGTGCATCCCGCCGTCCGCGAGCAGTTCGATATGCCTTCCCGTGCGTACATCGCCGAGCTGGATCTTGCTGTTCTGGCCGCGCTGCGCACTCCCATGGGTACGGTGAAGCCCATGCCGCGCTATCCCTCCGTCACCCGCGATCTGGCGCTTGTGATGGCCGAGAGCGTGCAGGTCGGCCCGCTTCTGGCAGATATGGCCAAGGCCGCCGGGAGCATTCTCGAGGACGCGAAGATGTTCGACGTTTACCGCTCCCCCCTGCTGGGCCCGGACAAGAAGTCGGTCGCCTTCTCCTTCGTCTTCCGGGGCGCCGACCGCACCCTGACCGACGCCGAGATCACCAAGGCAGTCGAAAAGCTGCAGAAGGTCGCCGCAGAAAAGTACGACGCGGTCATCAGAGGCTGATCAAGGCACAAGAAAAGGCCCTGCTTCCATGAAGCAGGGCCTTCATTATATCAGCCGTTGAGCTGCTCTTCAGCGGGCTCTTCGACCGTCTCCTCCGCTGGAGCTTCTGCGCCGTCAACAATCAGTTCGCCGTTTTCATCGTACTCATAGCGCAGGATGATATCCAGATACTCCGCCTCCACATAGAGCCGCATGCCGTTCGCCTGAATCTCGTACCACTTTTCATTTTCCGAGATGGACCAGATGATGACCTCTGTGCCCGTAGGCCAAGCGTCAATCTTGCGGCTCTTGCTGTTGCTGTCACAGCGCAGGTTGATCTTGTTGCGGCCGGTGGTCTTGCCCTTGTAATGCAGCATGCCTTCGCCGATGGGGCGCTGCTCGGGATCAAGCTTCTCCAGCGCGCTGTTGATGATGTAGCCCACCTTGCCGTCGACGAGAACCTGCGTGAACTTGCTGCCCTCCTCGACGATGCTGACAATGGTACCGTCCTTGTACTTCTCAATGACCTTGCCCTTGCCGGAAGCCTTGTCCCGCAGGGAAGCCGAGCCAGTCCGGGGCGCGTAAATGAGCGCTCGCGGCAGGCCGTTCTCATCTACGTTCAGCAGCTCCGCGGCACGCTCAGCCGCACGCTGCAGCCGTTCCCACTCGCTCAGGCCGTCGCCGTCAGAGCCATTCGACTTTTCTTTGTGAATCACAGACGATCCTTCAATCCCGGAGAAGGTATAGCCGGGCATCTCCTTCGCCAAATAGCGATAGAGCGCGGCCTTGTCCTCCAGCAGGGCTTCGGGCACGTCGATCGTGGTGCCGTCGTCGATCTCCACGTTGGCAACCGCCAGCGCGATCCTGTACTCCCTGATAAACGCAGAGGCTACACTGCTGCCCTTCAGGTAGCTGATTTCCCACATGTTGAGCTGATCATCGTAGGAATTGACTTTAATGTAGGTGCCCGCGGGCAGCGTGCCGCTTTCCCACATGTCAATGTCCGTGCCCGTCGCCAGAACGCCGCTGCTGCTGTCGGATTTCTGCGTCGAGTAGATCGTGACCGTGCCGCTGGTCTTCATGCGGCACTGCTGATTCCATTCCTTCTGGGTCATGGCGGAAGCCATGACTGGCAGCATCAGGCACAGAAGGCATATGCTCAGGCTTGCAAAAAACTTTCTCATTACAACTCTCCTTCAATGGCGAACCGCTTGCGCGGAGGCTTGTCCTCCTGACAGTCCACGGCTCATTATACCATGTCTTTCCGGCAGTCGCAAGCTTATTATCTGTAAATATTCCGTCACAAACGCCTCAAAACCGTTATCTTTTAGAAAAAGCAGTTTACCTTTCAACGAAAAAATGCTATAATATCTCAGAAGGCTTTCCATTCCACTGGAAGCAATCATACAAAACGGAGGGAAATCCGATGGCGCAGGTCAGCGACCTGGGAATTGATCTCGGCACATCCAACGTGCTGATTTATATGAAAGGCAAGGGCATTGTGCTCCGGCAGCCCGCCGTGGTGGCCATCGAGCGGCAGTCCAAGCACGTCATGGCTGTGGGCGACGACGCTTACCGCATGATCGGCCGGACGCCCGGCAATGTGCTGGCAGTGAGACCCCTGCGGCAGGGTGCGTCCTCGGACTTCGAGCTGACGAACACCATGCTGCGCTACTTCGTCAGCCACGTCATCGGCAAGCGCTTCTTCGCCCGGCCCCGTGTGGTCATGAGCGTTCCCACCGGCGTGAACGACGCGGAGAAGCACAACCTGATCCGCATCATGTTTGACGCAGGCGCCAAGCGTACCCAGCTTCTGGAGCGTCCCATCGCCGCAGCCATGGGCATTGGCATTCCCTTTCAGGAGGCTTACGGCTGCATGATCGTGGACATCAGCGCCGGCGTGACCGATATCGCGGTTCTGTCCCGGGGCGAGATTGTCGCGGCAAGCTGTGTGAGCTTCGCGGGCGACTACTTCGATGACGCCATCAGCCGTTACCTGCGCAAGAAGCACAACCTGCTCATCGGCGAGCGCACGGCGGAGGAGATCAAAATCAACATCGGCTGCGCCGTTCCCCAGCCCAATGACGTGACCATGGAGGTCACCGGACGCAACCTGCTCTCCGGGCTCCCCAAGGCACAGGGCGTCACGACCTCCGAGATCTACGAGGCCCTCAAGGATCCCGTGGCCGATCTGATCGACGCGATTCAGGCTGTTATCGAGCGCACCCCGCCACAGCTTGCCTCGGATATCTTCGAGGACGGCATCGTGCTCACCGGCGGCGGCGCGGCGCTCACAGGTCTGGCGGAGGCTGTTTACACGGCCCTGCGCATTCCCTGCGGCGTGGCGGACGACCCTCAGACCAGCGTCGTCATGGGCTGCGGCAAGGCGCTGGACAATCTCTCCGACGTGAAGCACCTGCTCAGCGACGGTCGCAGAGGCCGGTTCAGGTAAATCGGATGATACAGAAAACCCGGAAAGCATCATGCTCTCCGGGCTTTTTCTTATTGATTTTCCATCTGGATCATCCAGACAACGCGATCAAACTCCCGGATGCAGTCATCCAGCGAGAGCTGCCCATCCAAGTATCGGCTCAGAATCGTGTTCACCTGATCGGTCGCGAAGACAGGCGAAAGCCCATAGACCAGATAGGGCTCGATGTTCTCCCGGTAGAAGGCTATATCCTCCGGCGAGTAAGCCCACGGGTCCTCCTCCGCGCTTGCGATCAGCTCCCGCTGCCACTGAAGAGCCGCCTGCAGCTCAGCGCGCTCCTCCTCTGGCGCATCCGCCAGCAGCCGCTCCGTCTCGGCGACCTGCTCCCGCCACGCAGCAATAGATTTCTCGCTGTAGTACGGAATAGGATCGTTCTCCTCGGGCATCAGCGCAATTTTCAGGGTGTCAGGCAGATGCTGAGCGATATATTCCAGCAGCTCGACGGCAATATCAGCGTTCCCGCTGTAAGGATTGACCGTCAGCACGCCCATGTAGGCCATAATGACTGGGTCCGTCTCATCATCAAGACTGAGGATCATCGGCTGCGGCGGATTGCTCCAGCGCCATGTGTGCGGCAGTGGGTCCAGGTCCGCCGTAAACAGGGCGTTATCCTCGCTCCAGTCATACCATTCGTCCACAGGCGCAACCTCGGCGATCATCGGCGCGATTTCTTCCAGCCGCGTCAGCAGCGCTCGCACCGTCGGATCGTCCAGCGTGGGAGATATCCCCTCCTTCTGACAGCGCAGCATCTGTAGGATGCATATCATGCCAACGAGCTCACTGCGCAGGTCATAGCTCATTTCAAAGAGCTCCATGCCCCTGTTGTCTTCAAAGTAATCGTCATACCACGTTTCGATGAACGCCAGCATCTCCTCATAGGTGGACGGCACAAGCTCCAGCGGCACGCCCGCTTTTTCCCATGCGCCCGGATAAAATCCGTCCACGCTGACCCCAAGGGCACAGGGCAGTGCGCAGAGCCTGCCGTCCAGATAGAGAGGCGCCGTCAGCCGCTCATCCATGCGGGCCACCGTTTCCGTCAGCACCCCCGAGGAGGACAGATCAACCATGTACTTCTTGTCCCGCAGGTTCACAAAATCGGTGTCGACCATGCAGCTATACACATCCGCCGCCGCGGAGGACTGCATGTGCCGGGTCAGCTCATCCGCGCTGCCGGGCACACGCTCCACATACTCGATGGCAATGTCCGGATGCTCCAGGGCAAAGGCATGAATCAACTCCTCCACCTCGTACACATGCGCCACACGGAGGACACGCTCGGGAAACTGCATGGGATCAATGCTGCCGGATATCAGGCCGCTGACCTCATGGACATAGTATCTCCCCTGCCAGACCATCGCCAAGAGGCTCTCGTGCTCCATGCCGCTGGGGATCAGATACCCCACCCGCTCCGGCGTGCTGCCCGCGACGCGGTAAACATAGCTGCTGTTGCTGAAATAAATCTCATCCGTTTCGGCGTCATAGGTCAGCGCGCCATCCGCATAGCCCGTCATCATGCCAACGGTCTCGACGGCACCGGTGTTCAGGTCGATGGTCACAATCTGCGGCGGCGTCTCCGAGCCGTCTGCCCCGTAATACTCGTCCCAGCTAAAGCGCCTTGCAATGAACAGGCCGTCCTTATAGCGCTGCATCTCGGACAGCGGTCCGGACAGGAGCTTCGCCGCAACGCCGCTGGTCAGGTTCACGCGATACAGGTTCTGCGTGCCGTAGTTCGCCGCGTCCTCCATCAGAACATAGGCCTCGCTGCCCTCAACCACAAAGCCCTGACAGCGGGCCCATTCATCAGCATTGACGTCCCAGACAATCTCGCAGCAGAGCTGCGTCTCCCCCAGCGTGCCTTCGTCCTGCATCACTGCCATGCTGATGCGGTAGCCGCTGCGTTCATCGGTTTCATCCTCCCAGCGCTCCAGCATCCAGACCGCTCCGTCGGACAGATCGACCCGCTGCGCGTTGCCCTCCATTACGCCCATCAGCACCCAGCCGCTCTCTTCCTGACGATACACCTCACCAGACCAGCTCACGGCATAGGGAGCATTATCCCGGACAAACAGGCCGATCAGTGAGCAGGACAGCTCCGGCAGGATTGCGGCTTCGCTGTTTCCTCCTTCCGCTATCGCGGCGGGCGTGAGCAGACAGAGTGTCAGCAGCAGGGATATCAGACGCGATATGGTATGTTTCATGGGGAATTCCTCCTTCGCGGCGGCTTTCACAGGTACCGCCTTCATCTGTTAGTCGCGCGAAAGAAAAACTTGTTACTACCTTTGCGGGATTTTACATTTGCAACATGCGGACATAAAAAGCGCCGCCGGAATCTTTCTCCGCGCGTGCGCTCTATCTGCTTTGGTCAAACCGGTTCAGAATCTCCTGCGCCACGGCGACGCTCGTCTGACGAGTGTCCATGGCCAGCTTCTCAATATGGTGGTGCGCCTGCTCCTCCGTCAGCCGCAGATGTTCGATCAGCAGGCACTTGGCCCGGCTGACCACCCGCAGCTCCGCCAGTTTCTTTTCCAGTCGGGCATTCTCGGCATGAACGCTCAGCAGCCTGTTTCTGACCGCCATGGCAAATCCCAGCGCCTGATCGAACAGCGGCCTTGCCACCGGCTTAGGCAGCACCAGCACGCCGTCGTCCCGCACGCGCATGGCCACATTCTCCGCCAGTTCTGCCTTGACCAGCAGCAGCACGCCGGACGCAGACTGGTGAGCCAGCTCAATGGCCAGCTCGAGGCCGCTCTCATCGCCCAGCGGCGTGTTGATCACCACGATCGCCCATTCGCCCTCCGCAAGGGCACGGCGCGTCTCCGCCCCGCCCGAACAGACCCGCGCATGCTCAAACCGACCCGGCGGGGCCAGCGACTGGAGCATGGCCCGGCTTTTCTCCGTGCCGCCCGCCAGCAGGATACTCTCCCGCATGTCCGCTTCCCTCCCGGTCAAATAGTGCGCAGATGCTGCTGGAACACTGCCTCGGGTTCCGTCTCGAAACGCGCAGCGGTCTTCTTCTTTTCCACGGCGTACTTCTCCAGCACGTCGCCCAGCACGTCATAGACGAACTTGCTCTCCCGGGCATACATGATCGCGGTGAACAGCGAGCCGGGCAGATCACCTGTGACCTCCAGCGGCTTCTGCAGCGGTACCTTGTCCCGGATGCCCTCCATGGCCGCGGCGATCATCAGCGCGAAGGCCAGATAAGGATTGCAGGCAGGATCGGGAGAACGGAGCTCCATGCGCTCTGTCCCCGGCACCGACGCGGGAATGCGGATGAGCTGGCTGCGGTTGCCGAAGCTCCAGTTGATGTGACGCGGAGCCTCGAAGCATCCCAGCCGCCTGTAGCTGTTTGGAATGGGATTGAGGAACACGCTGATCTCCCGGATGCGGCGCAGGATTCCCGCCATGGCATGCTGCGCATCGGAGGACAGCTCACCGTTCTGGGCCTCAAAGAGCTGCACGCCGTCCTTTTCGATGGAGAGGTTGACGTGCAGGCCGTTGCCGCTCTCGTTCTCAAGAGGCTTGGGCATGAAAGAGGCGCAGAGCCCGTACTGCGCGGCGATGGTACGCACGGTGGTCTTGAAGGTCATGGCATTGTCCGCAGCAGTCAGAGCGCCGGCGGAGCGGAAATCCACCTCATTTTGTCCCGGTCCGTGCTCATGATGGCTGCATTCCGGCTGGATGCCCATGGCCTCGAGGGTCAGGCAGATTTCACGGCGAACGTTCTCCCCCTTGTCCAGCGGGGACACGTCCATATAGCCCGCCTCATCTTGCGGCCGCAGGGTTACGTCTCCCTGCTCATCCGCATGGAACAGATAGAACTCGTACTCCGTGCCTATGCGGAATTGATAGCCCATTTCCCGGGCCTTCTCCACCTGACGGCGCAGAATCGTCCGGCTGTAGCCCTCAAACAGCTCTCCCTCCGGGGTCAGGCAATCGCAGATCATCCGCGCCACCCGGCCTGTCTGGGGCCGCCACGGCAGAACGGTCAGCGTGTTCGGGTCGGGCTTCAGAAACAGCTCGCTGTTGGAGATATCACAGAAGCCCTTCACCGCCGAAGCGTCAAAGGAGATGCCTCCGTCGAAGGCCCGGCGAAGCTGCGTCGGCATGATGGCAATGTTCTTCATCGTGCCGAACAGGTCCACAAAGGCCAGACGGATAAACTTCACGTCGTTCTCCTCAACAAACTCGATCACTTCGCGCTCTGTCATTAGCGGTTCCTCCGATCAGTTGGTGACGTACATGGAGCGATAGGGATTGTGGCTGTTCGGGGTCAGGACAATGAACCGTCCCGCGAGAATCTCGCCCGCGTCCCTGCCAAACGCCAAAGCAAATTTCTCCACAAAAGGCGCAATCTCCTGCTTATCCTCCTCCGTTGCCTCCTTCGCTACCACCTGCTCCGGAATGTCGAAGGGCATCTCGGCCTCTGTGCGCAGGAAGATTTTGCCGCCGTGCATGCCCGCCGCCGGAAAGCGGCCCACAGGCGCGTGATCCTGCGTATTCAGGCCCAGCACAACGATGTAGCCGCCTGCCTGATACTCGCCCAGAAAGCTGCCCGCCTCGCCGCCCACGACCAGCACGGGCACCTGCGTCTCATAGGCCTTCATGTGAATGCCCGCCCGATAGCCCACGTTGCCCTCCACGAGAATCATGCCGCCGCGCATGGCATAGCCCGTCGCGTCGCCGCAGTGGCCGTGGATGGTCAAGATGCCTGCATTCATGGTATCCCCGGTCGCGTCCTGCGCGTTGCCCAAGACCTCCACCTCGCAGTCGTCGAGGTAGCAGCACAGGGCGTTGCCGGGAATGCCGCTGATGCGCACCTTTCTGCCGGAAAGCCCGGAGCACAGGTAGCGCTGGCCCATCACATCCTCCAGCTCGATCAGTTCATCCTGACAGGCACGGATTTCCTCGTTCAGCGCCTGAAAATGCTTGTCACCCGCTTGAATCTTCACAGTCTCGAGCCTCCCATCAGGGTCTGGCGGTCGCGCCGGGAGAAGGCCATCAATTGCGGCTTTTCCAGCATGAGATCGAAGTCGATGCTGGAAAGCGGCGTCTTCTCGCGGATCAGCGCCGTATAGATGCCCGCGCGCTCCACATCTCCGAGCATGATGTAGCCCATCAGCCGGTCGTCCTTGACGCACAGGCGTTTATAGCTGTTCTTGCCACGGATAATGTGACTCTCCCCGATCATGCTGCCCGCGGTGATCATGTGCAGCCCGAACAGGCCCATGGCATTCATGGGAATCGCGCTGAAAGGAGCCGGAACCTGCAAGGCCATCGCCGTACCGCACACAGCGCCCTGCTGGGGCGCGTTGGGCAAGAGGGCCAGCACGCGCTCGGTGCCTGTGGTAATGTCGTAGGACTTGGCGCAGTCACCTGCCGCGAAGATGCCGGGAATCGCCGTTTCGCCGCGCGTGTCGGTGGGGATGCCCCGCTCGGCGTCAAGGCCGATGGACATCGCCAGTTCCGTCGCTGGCCGCACGCCCACCGCCAACACCAGCACGTCAAAGGGCACCTGCCTGCCGCTCTTCATGGTGGCAAGGCCCGCCTCCACCTTCACCGCGCTGTCGCCTAACAGGAAGGATGCTCCCTGATCTTCGAGGTGCTTCTGCACCATGGCGGCGGCTTCGCTGTCCAGAATGGAGGGCAGAATCTGCTCCGCCAGATCAGCCACGGTGACCGAGGCGCAGCGGTCCTTGATCCCCTCGAGGCATTTGAGACCAATCAATCCTGCGCCGATAATGAGCACCCGGCTGTCAGGCGTCAGGGCTTTCGCCAGCCCGCGCGCGTCCTCCAGCGTCATGAAGGTGTGATAGGGCACGCTGTCGAGTCCCTCCACCGGCGGGATGAACGGCCTGCCTCCCGTAGCCAGC
Organism: Christensenellaceae bacterium; assembly: GCA_022510815.1. Lineage (GTDB taxonomy): Bacteria > Bacillota > Clostridia > Christensenellales > Aristaeellaceae > UBA11524. Next base: position 51,909 of record JAFLST010000004.1, read on the forward strand.
AGCAGCCTGTCATAGGGCACGACGCTGCCGTCGGAGGCCGTGACGTTCTTCGCGTCCTTGTCAATCGACACAACCGCCACGCCCTGCCGGCAATCAACCCGCATGTCCTCATAGAAGCTGTCGGGCTTGTAGCGCATGCGTGTTTCGTCCGTCACTCCCTGCAGCAGATAGGAGATCAGCGGCCGAGAATAAGTGAACTCGTTCTCCTTGGAAAACAAGGTGATGATTCCCTCAGCGTCATGCTGGCGAATGGCCTCCACCGCGCTGACCGCCGCCGGGCCGTTGCCCACAATCACATATCTCATCGCTCTCACCTCTCCTCGTAGACGATCGCCTGATTCGGGCAGCCCTGCACGCAGACCGGCTCGCCGTGGGCATTCTTGGCACAGAGCTCACACTTCTGCATGGCGTGGCCCGTCTCGTCAGGCATGATCGCCCCATAGGGGCAGGACAGAATGCAGGTGAAGCACCCGACGCACTTCTGCTCGTCGATCACGATCATGCCGTCCCGCATGGTCAGCGCGCCGGTGATGCAGCCCTTCACGCACAGCGGATTCACGCAGTGGCGGCAGCTCACGGCAAAGTGAACGCCGTTTCCGTCCTCGATGTGGATGCGCGGATGGATGCGGATGTTCTTGAGAGCCTTGACCATGTCGCTCTTGCCGGAATTGGCGAAAGCGCAGTAGTACTCGCAGAGGTGGCAGCCCAGACACCACTTCTCGTTGACGTAAATCTTCTTCATCGCTCATCACTCTCCCGCATGCTTCACGCCGAGGATCTCGAGTTCCTTCTCATTCAGACCCACACCGCGCAGCATCAGCCGGTTGCCGCGCAGCGCCTCGATGGAGTTGATGCCCATGCCGCCCATCATCTCCTTGATCTCGTGGTTCCACGCCCTGACGAGGTTGATGAGGCGCTGACAACCCATGTCGGGGTTCAGGCGCTGGGTCAGCTCAGGAATCTGGGTCGCGATGCCCCAGTTGCAGCGTCCTGTCTGGCAGGAGCGGCACAGGTGGCACCCCAGCGCCATCAGCGCGCCCGTGGCAATGTAGACCGCATCCGCGCCCAGCGCAATGGCTTTGACCACGTCCGAGGAGCAGCGGATGGAACCACCCACCACCAGCGACACCCGGTCGCGGATGCCCTCCTGACGCAGCCGCGTGTCAACCGCCGCCAGCGCCAGCTCAATGGGGATGCCCACATTGTCGCGGATGCGGGTCGGCGCCGCGCCCGTGCCGCCTCGGAAGCCGTCGATGGCAATGATGTCCGCGCCCGAACGCGCGATGCCCGAGGCGATGGCCGCCACATTGTGCACAGCGGCAATCTTGACAATCACAGGCTTCGTATAGCGGCTGGCCTCCTTGAGGGAGTAGACGAGCTGCCGCAGATCCTCAATGGAGTAGATATCGTGGTGCGGCGCGGGCGAGATAGCATCGGAACCCTCGGGGATCATGCGGGTCTTGGCGATATCCGCGACGATCTTGCGTCCCGGCAGATGACCCCCGATGCCCGGCTTCGCGCCCTGCCCCATCTTGATCTCAATGGCCGCGCCGGCGTTCAGATAAGCTGGATTCACGCCGAAGCGCCCCGAGGCCACCTGCACGATGGTGTGCTCGCCGTACTGATAAAAGTCCTGATGCAGGCCGCCCTCGCCGGTATTGTAGTAGGTTCCCAGCGCCACTGCCGCCCGGGCAAGGGACTCGTGAGCGTTGTAGCTGATGGAGCCATAGGACATGGCCGAGAACATGACCGGCACCTCCAGCTTGAGCTGAGGCGGCGTATCGTCAATGATGCGGCCCTTCTCGTCGCGGGTAATGCCCTCGGGTCTGCTGCCCAGATAGACGCGGGTCTCCATGGGCTCCCGCAGCGGGTCGATGGAGGGATTCGTGACCTGCGAGGCGTTGATGAGCAGCTTGTCCCAGTACACGGGCAGGTCGTTGGGCGTGCCCATGGCGGAGAGCAGCACGCCGCCGGAGCCCGCCTGACGGTAGATTTCGGTCATCATGTCGCCCGACCAGTTGACATTGGCCTTGAAGGTGTTGTCCGTCTTGACAATCTTCAGAGCGCGGGTGGGACAGAGACTGACGCAGCGCTGGCAGTTGACGCAGGCGCTCTCATCGGAGATCATGATGCCCAGCTCCTCGTCCCACTGGTGCACCTTGTTGGCACACTGGCGTTCACAGACACGGCAGGTAATGCACCTGTCCTGATTGCGCACGATCTCATAAGCCGGATAGAAGAAATCCACCGCCATCAGTCCTCGCCTCCTTCCCTGCTGAAAATAACCGGCTGTCCGCCCCGAGGCGCCCAGACATTCTGCACGCCCGGCACGATCCGGCGGATAGCGCACTCCTCGCTGGCCACGATGGCGACCTCCTCCGTCTCAGCCACCACCATGGAGCGCAGCTTCAGGCGATCGTTGAGGGCCATCATGCCACCGTTAAAGCCCACGAGAATTGAGAACGGCCCGTTGATGAGCATCGACGGGAAGCGCTTGCGGAGCAGCAGCATCTTCTCCCGCTCCTCATCGGGCAGGTGCTCGATGGTCGACCAGAAGGGCGCGGCGATAACATTCGCGGCCTCGGACCAGCTCAGGCCCTGCTTGCGGGTCAGATAGTCCAGCATGTAGGCGATGACCTCGGTGTCAGTCATCAGCGTGCAGCTATAGCCGTACATCTCCATGCAGCGACGGTTCGCGTCATAAGACGATATTTCGCCGTTGTGCACCACGGACACATCCAGCAGCGTGAAGGGATGCGCTCCGCCCCACCAGCCGGGAGTGTTGGTCGGATAGCGCCCGTGCGCCGTCCAGCAGGTAGCGTTGTATTCCTCGAGGCGATAGAAGCGGCCCATGTCCTCCGGGAAGCCCACGCCCTTGAACACGCCCATGTTCTTGCCGGAGGAGAAAATGTACGCGCCCTTGATGGAGCGGTTCACCTCCAGCACATGAGCGGCGGTGAAGGCGTCCTCATCGAGGGCTTCCTCCTGACAGCGCCATGCCTTGGGAGTCACGAAATACCGCCAGATGATCGGGGCATTCGAGACCTCGCGAATCTGCCGGGTAGGCATCACTGACATGCTGTGTACGTCAAAGAACCGCTTCAGGTAGGATTCACAGTCGTCCCGCACCTGCTCGGTCTCGTAGAACATATGAAACGCGTAGCAGTCCGCGAATTCCGGGTAAATGCCGTAGCCTGCAAAGCCGCCGCCCAAGCCGTTCGAGCGGTCGTGCATGGGCTCCATAGCGCGGATGATCACGTCGCCGCTGACCGTGCCGCCCTTCTTATGAAAGATGCCCGCGATGGCGCATCCCGACGGGATGCGGACCTCACCCTCCAGCGGCGCGCTCATTCCGAAGCAGGAGTTTTGCATGTTTTCAGCCTCCTTCATGCAAAAACGGCATTCATCTCACGCAAAAAACGCATGAAATGAACGCCGTTGTTCATCACTCCTGCATTATACGAGGCATTCGCTGTTCCGTCAAGGGATGCTCCTGTACTTTCCCTGTTCTTCGACAGGCATGTACGCCCGTCGCCACGCATACCCTGCCCCATGGAGGTGACCGGAAGATGTCAGATCTGGAGCTGTTCGCCCGGCTGATCGAATGCGAGGCAGGAGGAGAAGGCGACAACGGCATGCGCGCCGTTGCCAGCGTGGTGATGAATCGCGTGCGCACCAGCGTCGGCGAATACGGCCGATACAACACCATCCCCGCAGTGATCTATCAGGAGGGGCAGTTCAACTGCGCCCGGACGGTGCTCGGCGGAAAGCAAAACCTGCAGAACATCTACAACATGAACCCCACACAGGTGCATTACGACATCGCCCAATGGGCCATCAGCGGCGGCCGGCTGGCCAATCTCTGGGAAGCCCTGTGGTTCTATAACCCATACTCCACCATCTGCCGCAACAATTTCCCTTCCTCGGTGGGCTACTTCCAGATCCGCATCGGCGACCACTGCTTCTACAACCCAGCTCCATCCTACGCCAACACATGAAAACAGCCCATCCCTCCGGTCAAAACACCGCCGTGGGATGGGCTGTCTCTTTGATTCCGTCTTACTTTTCAGCGCCGCTGGCGTCGAGCCGCAGCACCACAGCGCCCTCAGGCCGAATATCCAGCACATGGCAGCAGCGCCGTCCAAAGGCGCCTTCCATAGTCTTGACAAAGTCGCCCAGCGCCTTCTGGGGCACGAAATTCAGGGTTGTGCCTGCGAAGCCGCCGCCATGGATGCGCCACGCGCCGTCCGCACCCAGCAGCTTTTCCTCCGCCAGCGCCAGCGCCAGGGACAGGCTCTGATCCGTCGGATTGGCATAGACGTTCTGCAGATACATGTAGCTGGACCGACCGGAGCAGATGATCTCCCAGAGGAAGGCGAAGAGGTCGCCCTTATCCAGCGCCGCCACCTGCCTGCTCACGCGCTCATTTTCCTGATAGAAGTGCATCGCCCGCAGGATGGCCCGGTCGGACACCTTGCCCCGCAGCTCCGGTATCGCCTGCAGGAATTCCTCATAGCGAACGCGGCGCAGATGGGGCTCGCCAAAGTGGGCAGCCACCTGCTTCATTTCGTTGGGGATAGCCGCGTAATCGTCGGTCAGATCGGCATGGGAGCCCCCCGTCGCCACGACCACCAGCGCGTAACCCTGCGCGGCAAAGTTGAAGCTTATGGGCCGCACTTCCGGGTCGTCGTGCTTGAAGTCAACGGTCACCAGACCGCCCGCGGAGGAAGCCATCTGATCCAGCAGGCCGCTGGGCTTGCCGAAGTAAACGTTTTCCGCGTACTGGCTGATCTTCGCCCGGAGCTTATAGTCGATGGTGAAGCCGTTGTAGAGGCTGTCCAGAATGGCGCAGGTCATCACCTCGAAGGCCGCGGAGCTGCTCAGGCCGCTGCCCGAAGCCACGGAGGAGTTCGCGCAGGCGTCGAAGCCCCCGATCTTGTATCCCAGCTCCTTCATGCGCGCCGCCACGCCGCGAATCAGCGCCGCCGTGGTGCCCTTCTCCTCCTCGTGAACGGACAGATCGGACAGATCGAGCTGCAGCGCCGGATAGCCGTCGGAGTGCAGGTTGACGATCATGTCATCCCGCGGAGAAACCGCCGCCAGCGTGTCCAGATTGACCGCCGCCGCCAGCACCCGTCCGCGGTTGTGGTCGGTATGATTGCCGCCGATCTCCGTGCGCCCCGGCGCGCTGACCAGCAGCACATTGCCGTCGTCCCGGTGGAACAGCTCCTCGTGCCGCTTGAGTATACCGGCGTACCGGGTCGTCTGCTCCACGAGCATGCCGTCGCGGTTGCCATAGAGATGCGTGAGCCTGTCCATGACCTCCGGAGACTTGAGATTGCGAATCATATTGGCGTAATGATTCATGATCGCGCACGTCCTTCCATCAAATTCATCCGCCGGGAATCACCCCGTCAGGCGCACGGAGAACAAGCCCGCCGCGGGCTGCGCCTGAGGACTATGAGAAGCTTTGAACAGCAGAGTAATGAAAGGGATGATTACGGCGTTTCGTTCAGCGCCGTCTGCCAGATACCGACCATTTCGGAGAGGTCAAGCTGCTCGACCGTCCTGCAGAAGGCCTCCCAGCTTCCGTCATTCAGCTCCATGTCACCCGTCACGAACCACGCCATGGTCTTCTCGACGTACCGGCCCAGCGACAGTTGAATCTCGCTGATCCTCTCCTGCTGCTCGGCCGTCAGATACACCAGCGGATAGGGCTCCACGGAGACCTGCTTGAGCCGCTGCATCGCCTCGATGGCCTCGCGGGTCTGCCGATCCGAATAGGCAAGCTGGAACGATTCGCTGCTCCAGCCGGGCATGAATCCGCCCTCGGTCATGTTGACCTGCGGCAGCACCGTCATGGCCACGGTCTGGTCGTCAAGCAGCCAGTTCCATGTGCCGTCGTCGTTCCAGATATAATCAACATCCACCATGCCCGCCTGAGCGAGCCGATAACCCTCCTCCGAGTAGAGGAAGTCCACCCACTCAAGCATGGCGGCAGGATTCTTGCATGCAGAGGACACGGCAAACGCGCCGCGAATGATGTCGCCGCCCAGATCGCGATACCTCTGCTCGCCCTCATAGGTCATGGGCATCAGCAGCGCGTACTGATCCAGCGCGCTGGAAGGAACCACCGACAGAGGCGTCGGAGCGAACATCATGCCATAGGTGATGGCCGCGTCGCTGTCGGTAATCTGGCGGGAGCTGGAGGCGATCAGGAAGCCGTTGTGATCAATCAGGTTCTCCTCCCACAGCTCGTGCAGCCACTCGAGAAATGCCCGCTGCTGGTCGAGCGTCAGCACTTCCCGCACCGTACCGCTTTCGTCGACATACACATAGTAATCATTGGACACAATCCCGAAGGCATGGGCAAGGAAACGCAGATCCCACATGCTGATAAAGCTCAGCGGCACCTCGTCCTTGCGGCCGTTGCGGTTGGGATCGCCGTCCCGGAAGGCGATGAGCACCTGCTTGAGCTCCTCGGGCGTTGTGGGCATTTCCAGATGCAGGGCGCTCAGCCATGCCTGATTGATCCACATCGCGTTGTTATTCTGCATCTCGTTGATCGAGGGCAGCGCGACAATCGCGCCATTTGGCAGGGTAATGGCCTTTTCCCACTCGGGATGGGACTGCAAAAGCGCCCACAGGTTCGGAGCATGCTCCTCCAGATAGGGCCGCAGGTCGATCAACATCCCCGCCTCGTAAAAATCCATGGTCTCCCGGGTGGTCAGCTCCGCCTTGAACAGCGCGTCCGGCAGGGCCTGTTCGCCCGACAGCATTGCCGCCTTGGCGCTTGTCCAACGGTCGCTGTTCGTATATTGCGTCAGGCTGAATGCCAGCCCCGTCCGCTCCTCCATCCGCTCAAAAAACAAGCTCGTCGTCCATTCGTGCCCGGAAGCGCCATCAAACCCGGTCATCGTATAAGGCTCTTCCGCGCTGGCAGCAGCGCACAGCAGCATGATCGCCGCCAGCAGCAGGCCCATCATTCCCTTGCGCATTTTGCTTCCTCCTCGCTTCAGACGGATGGGAAAAATATCATTTCTTATTATAGCGCAATCCTCACAAAGATGCCAGTGTTTTTTTGAACTTCTTTGAGATTTTACTTCGCGGATGCGTCAGCGCTGCAGACGTTAGAGATTTCCAACGTAAAAACGCGCTTCTCGGGCAAACTTTCCAAGCATGGAGGGATGAGCATGGAGAAGCGCAAGCGGCCGTGGACGCTTTGGTTGGCAGCTGGACTGGCCGCCACGATCATCGGTGGCCTTGTTTTTTCATTCTGGTATTTTGACGTGGCCTCATGGCAGACGCTGAACGTCGCCAAGCTGACGGACGTCGCCCAGACCGGCGCGATCTACGACAAGGACGGCGAATACGTCACGCGGCTCATCGGCAGCGAAAACCGCATCAGCGTCTCTCTGGACACCCTGCCCGATCATGTGGCGAACGCCTTTCTTGCCGCGGAGGACCTGCGCTTCTACAAGCATCCGGGCTTTGACCTGACCCGCATCCTCGGCGCGCTGGTCTCCAACGTCCGCTCCGGCGGCTTCGGTCAGGGCGCGAGCACCATCACCCAGCAGCTCGTGAAGCTCTCGCATCTCTCCAGCCAGAAGACCATCGCCCGCAAGCTGGAGGAGATCTGGCTGGCCCTGCAGCTCGAGCAGCAGTACAGCAAGAGCGAGATTCTCGAGATGTACCTGAACTTCATCTATTTCGGTCAGGGCGCTTACGGCGTGCAGGCCGCGGCAGAGGTCACCTTCGGCATCGACGCGGCTCAGCTCTCCCCCGCGCAGGCCGCCTCCCTTGCCGCCGCCATCAAAGCCCCAGCGACCTACAGCCTTCAGGCCTCTCCTGAAGCGAACCGCGACCGCCGCAACTACATCCTCGCCGTCATGCGCGACGAGGGCATGCTGACGCAGGCGCAGTACAACGAGGCCGTCTACGAGGAGCTCACGGCAAACGAAGCGCCCTCCACCGAGACGGAATACGGCTGGTTCGTGGACGCGGTGCTGGAGGAGGCGGAGTATCAGCTCGACGTGTCCGCCGAGACGCTGCTGGCTGGCGGCTATCGCATCGACACGACCCTTGACACCTCCATGCAGGGCATCCTTGACGCGCAGTACCTGACCGACGTCTTCCCGGCGAACGCCTCTGACGGCACGCCCGTGCAGTCCGCCGCCGCCTGCGTGGACACCGCCACCGGGGCCGTCCGGGCCATCGTGGGCGGGCGCGAATATCTGACGCGGCGCGGCTTCAACCGGGCCACGCAGCTCCGCCGCCAGCCGGGCAGCTCCTTCAAGCCGCTGGCAGTGTATGCTCCTGCTCTTGAATATGCCGGTTGGACCTGCGCCAGCGTTATCCTCGACGAGCCCACCGACTTCAACGGCTACCGGCCCCGCAACTCCGGCAACGCCTACTACGGCAACGTCACCGTCCGCACGGCGCTCAAGAACAGCCTCAACATTCCCGCCGTGAAGGTTCTGCAGTCCATCGGCCTCGCCAACTCCCGGAAATACCTCACCGCCGTCGGCATCCCGCTGGATGAGCGGGACAGCAACCTGTCCCTCGCGCTGGGCAGCATGACCTACGGCGCGTCCCCGGTGCAGATGGCCGCGGCCTACGCGCCCTTCGCCAATGGAGGCGTCTTTCACTCGCCCTACTTCATCGAGCGCATCACCGATCAGAATGGCGTGATCGTCTATCAGCATCACGACGAGGGGACGCGGGTGCTCTCCGAGCAGAATGCCTACCTGATGACCAGCCTGCTGCGAACGGTCGTCACCTCCGGCACGGGCACACGGCTGTCCAGCGTGGGCACGCCTGTGGCAGGCAAGACAGGGACCGTCAACATGACTGGCGGCGGCAACCGTGACGCATGGATGGCCGCCTACACTCCCGAGCTGGCCACCGTGGTCTGGATGGGCTACGATGAGCCGGATTCCAAGCACCGCCTGTCCAACAGCGTGCAGGGCGGCACAAATCCCGCCAGCCTCGCCCGGAACTTCCTGCGGGCATACTATGCCGACCGAAGCAAGCCGGACTTCACGCGGCCCAACGGCATCGTTTCCGTGTCCATCGACCAGAAGGCCCTTGAATGGCGCGGCAAGGCCATGCTGGCCTCCTCCCTCACACCCAGCGCCTACCGCATCAGCGAGCTCTTTGCCGAGGGCACCCAGCCCACCGCGTGGAGCGACGTGTGGGCAGCGCCGGCCTCCGCCAAGTCCTTCCGCGTCAGTCACAACGACAGCGGTCAGCCGCTGCTCATCATCGAGCCCAGCGATTCAGCCCTCTACCGCATCCAGAGAGACGCGGCGGGCGAATCCTTCATCCTCACCGAGCTGTACGGTACTGAGGGCGAAACCCTCTACTACGCCGACACCAAGGCCGTTCCGGGCGTGACCTACACCTACCGGGTCATTCCTGTCCATGCGGAGCTGCTGGAAAACGGCGTGCTGCTGGAGGGCGTGCAGTCCGTGCAGGTGGCGCAGGTGCAGTCCACCAACAGCTTCGGCGACTGGCTGCGGAATCTCTTCGGTGCCGACGTGCCAGAGGACACTGAGGAGCGCCCCGCGTCCATCTTCTCGCTGCCGTAACCGGCGCTTACGAGAGCACCGAAACCATGTTCCAATCCCTATCCCAGCGCGTCAGTGGCGCAGGAAGCCCAACCGTCAGCCGCCCCAGCAGAGGCTCTCCAATGGACTCTGCTGGGGTTTGCGTCGTCATGCGCACAGCGTCCTCGGGCCTGAAGCCGAACCGATGAATCAGGTTGTGCAGCGCCTGACGCATGGTGAGCACCGACCCGGCCAGCGTGCCGTCCCGGAGCCTCGCCTCCCCGCCATGAACCAGCACCGTCTGACCGCCCAGCGCATACTGACCATCCGGCATCCCCGCGGCCTCCATCGCATCGGTCACAGCGACGAGGCGTTCTGCCCCCTTGGCGCGGAGCATCAGGCGCAGGATATCCGGGTGCAGATGAATGCCGTCCGCGATGCACTCCGCGTAGAGACGGTCGTCCGTCAGGGCTGCGCCGGGCACGCCGGGAGACCTGTGATGCAGCGCCGGCTGCGCGTTGAAGGTATGGGTGACGTGGGTCGCGCCCCAATCCGCGGCAAGGTGCGTCTGCTCCGCTGTCGCCGCCGTATGTCCCACAGATACCACCACGCCCCGCGCGGTGATCTCGCGAATGAAAGCCTCCGCACCCGGCAGCTCCGGGGCCAGCGTGACGATGCGCACATCCTCCGTACGGCCTCCGATCATTGACATGAACTCCGCCATATCCGGCGCGTGCAGGAACTCTCGTCTCTGGGCCCCGCGCTTATCGGCGTTCAGGTAAGGCGCTTCCATATGCGCGCCCAGCACCAGCGCCGCGTGGGCATCGGGACGACGTTTCACGGCGCGAATGCCGTCAATCGCCCGCCGGGTATCATCCATCGGGGCGCTCATGGTCGTCGGGAGGAATGCCGCAACGCCCTCGCGGTGCAGGTCGCGGGCCATCTGCCGGACAGCGTCCTCTCCCTGCATCGCGTCGTGCCCTCGAAACGCATGGATGTGCACATCCACGAAGCCCGGCAGCAGATAATCCCCTGCCAGATCAACCTCCTCCTCATAGAGGCCCTTGAGCAGCCCGGAGCCGATCTCCTGCACCTTCCCGTGCATCAGGCGGAGATCAATCCCCGCGCAGAATCCGCCGTCAATGTAAGCCGTCGCGTTGCGTATGAGCATGGCGTCCTCCTTGAAATGCGCTGTCGCCTATGGTATCATGTCCGTGGAGGCGATACCAATGAACCGGATCATCCGTCTGGCAACCGAGGCCGACCTGCCCCGCGTCCTTGCCATGAGCGATATGCTGATTGACGAAGGCTGCTGCAACGGCATGACGCGCGACACCCTCGACGATCTGCGGGCCAATGCGATCCACGTCGCCGAGGAAGACGGCGAGCTGATCGGCTATGCTTACGGCGAGGCGGTCGAATCCTCTTGGAACATCGGGAGCTGCCGCAAGGGCGAGACATACTACGATCTCGATATCCTCTATGTCAGGCCGGAATACCGCAGCTCCGGCGTGGGCAAGGAGCTCTATCAGGCCGAGCTGGCCCGGGCCCGCGCGCTGGGCGTTAAGCAGTTTCGTCTGACTGCCGTCAACCGGGACTGGAAACGTCTGCTTCACCTGTATGTGGAGGAGCTGGGCTTCGAGTTCTGGACGGCGACGCTGTACCATGACCTTTGAACCGAGACCAATGCAGACTTGAACGGGAACATGACGCGTCGTCCGGCAGTCATGTCCCCGTTTTTTCTGTCCGGCGCATGCAGGATTACTTCGGCAGCAGCCTTTCTTCCGGCAGCTCCGCGATCAGTGAGAGCACTTCGCATATCTCTTTTTTCAGCGTTTTTCCTTGAATCGCATACCGAAAGAAGCAGAACGTCGGCCACTGCGCGACCATCACGATCCACGCGTACCAAGTCAGCGCCTGCCGCTCCTTGTCCGACGCGTGATAGGCCCGGAGCATGCAGCCTATGCGCTCCTGAAAATAGCGGATCGCAAACGCCAGCCGCGCTTGAGCGCCCTCGGGTTCCGTCTGCTTCTCGTCATAATCAAAGCCTGCCAGATTGGCCAGCTGATTGACGATCACATCCGTCCCTGCCAAGTTAAAATCAATAAAACCCGCGAAATGCTGGGAATCGTCGATCAAGACGTTTGAGAGGTTCTCATCCCCCTGAAACACGCAGCGAGGCAGCTCACGGTAAACCGCCTTGAGCTTGCCCCGGATATCCGCGTGCCGGGCCTCCAGCCGCTCAGCCAGCCCGTCCTCCTTCTCGTCGCGGAGAAGAGCCATCAGCTGGTTGAAATTGTCCTGCTTCTCATCAATGCCGTTGGGAATGTCAAAGGGCGACAGATCAAACAGGCTGTACATCCCCATCGTTTCGGACAAATCAATATCCCGGTAGGTTTCGGCAAATCGTGCCACGCTCTCCGCCACTTCAAGGATCAGCCGGTCTTCATCGAGGAGCTCTGCATCGTCCGCAAGGGGCAAGTCGACATATTCGGACAGATAGCACACGAGCTGCTTCCACGGATGCAGGTACAACCCCTGCGCATCGGCAACAAACGCCGGGCACTTGAGTCCCACCGCCCGATATCTGCCAATCAGGCGGTTCAGATCGCCCATGCGCTTCTCGGTCATGTCCGGCGCATTGCAGAACCGCAGCACCCACTTCTTATCAACGATATAATTGAGGCGAATGTCCGTCTCGTCATGGGTAGAGTCGATCAGCCTGACCGCGTTCGCGGTTTCAATGCCGAATTGGGATAGCGCCGCCAGAATATCGGAAGGCTCAGGAGCCGCCATTCCTTTGGGAAACCGTTCACCGGGGAGCAGTTCCCATTGATTATCCGCCATCCGTCATCTCTCCTCTTTTCCCCGCGTCGCGTATGCGCCGGATTCCATTGCTAAAATGATAACATTTGCATCTATCGGCGTCAAGGGATTGCCTGACGATGTCCTTCAGCAGGAGAGTATTTCTTCACGCTTCTTTTTGCTGAACCCCTTCAGAACCAGCTCATAGGATTTGTCCAGCATGGCCTTCATCAGCTCGTCCGGCACGTCACCATCAGGCTTGATGGAGTTCCAGTGCTGCTTGTTCGAGTAATAGCCGGGCACGATATCCGGCCACTGCTGACGCATCAGCTCCCCTTCGGCGGGTTCCAGCTTCAGATTGATGTAGTAGGGCACGCCCGACCAGTCCAGCAAAACCGCGGCGAACATCTTGCCGCCGATCATGTAGCGAACCCAGTTCCACTCCTGCTTGAGATCCTTGGTCACGGCGGGTTTTTGCAGGAGGTATTCGTCAATCCACGCGTATTTCATGGCTTCCTCCTCAAAAAGAAGGGCTATGCCTTGCCAGACATAGCCCTTCCTGCGGTTGCTTACTTGTCGTAATTGACGACCTTGGAGAAATCGGGAGCCTTGAGGGACGCGCCGCCAATCAGGCCGCCGTCGATCTCGGGCTGCGCCATGAGGCCCTTGACGTTGCCGGGGTTCATGGAGCCGCCGTACTGGATGCGAACCTTGTCGGCCACATCCTGACCATAGCTGCGGGCGATGGCCTTGCGGATCACGCCGATGGTTTCGTTGGCCTGCTCGTCAGTGGCGGTGAGGCCGGTGCCGATGGCCCACACAGGCTCATAGGCGATGATGATATCAGCCACCTGCTCGGGGGTCAGGCCGTTGAGCGCCATGATGGTCTGATAGTCCACCAGACCGTCAGTCGCGCCCGCCTCGCGCACATCGCGCATCTCGCCAACGCACAGGATGACCTTCAGGCCGGCCTTGACAGCCGCCAGCACCCGCTGGTTTACGGTCTGATCGGTCTCGCCGAAGTACTGACGGCGCTCGCTGTGACCGATGATGACGTACTCCACGCCGCAGGCCACCAGCATATCAGCGGACAGCTCGCCGGTGTACGCGCCGGACGCTGCCCAGTGCACGTTCTGCGCGCCGACCTTGATGTTGGAGCCAGCAGCGGCCTCCTTCACAGCGGCGATATCCACCGCAGGCACACAGACGACCACGTCGCAGGACGCGTCGGCCACCAGCGGCTTGAGCTCATTGACCAGCGCCGCAGCCTCCGCGGGGGTCTTGTTCATCTTCCAGTTACCGGCAATAATGGGTTTACGCATGTTTTACACCTCATTGGCAAGTGCCCCTATGAGTCGATTCATAGGGGCATTGCGTTTTTTAGCGTCAGTCAGGTTACGAGCGCGACGCTCAACCAGAACCGCCCGTAGCGATGGTCAGATCGCCTTTCGGGAGAGCGCGAGAGGGGGCATTCGGCTCGAAAGCCTCCTCTCGCAAATCGGTCGATGATTAAGCCTCGTCCAGCGCGGCAACGCCGGGCAGCACCTTGCCTTCGAGATACTCGAGGGAAGCGCCGCCGCCGGTGGAGATGTGGGTCATCTTGTCGCCCAGACCCATCTGCTCGACAGCCGCAGCAGAGTCGCCGCCGCCGATGATGGTCACGGCCTCGCTCTCAGCCATGGCCTTGGCAACAGCCAGCGTGCCGGCAGCCAGCGTGGGATTCTCGAACACGCCCATCGGGCCGTTCCAGACAACGGTCTTGGCGGTCTTCACGGCCTCGGCGAACAGCTCGCAGCTCTTCGGGCCGATATCGCAGCCTTCCATGTCCGCGGGAATCTTGTCGGAGTCGACCACAACGGTCTCGACAGGCGCGTCGATGGGGCTCGGGAAAGCCTTGACGCACACGGTGTCAATGGGCAGGAGCAGCTTGACGCCCTTCTGCTCGGCCTTCGCCATCATGTCCTTGCAGTAGTCGATCTTCGACTCGTCCAGCAGGGAGTTGCCGATGCCGTAGCCCTTCGCCTTGAGGAAGGTGAAGGCCATGCCGCCGCCGATGATCAGGGTGTCGACCTTCTCCAGCAGGTTGTTGATGACGTTGAGCTTGTCCTCGATCTTCGCGCCGCCCAGCACCGCGACGAAGGGACGATCCGCGTTCTCGAGGGCCTTGCCCATCACGGACAGCTCCTTGCCGATCAGGTAGCCAGCCACGTTGGGAGACAGGAATTTGGTCACGCCCTCGGTGGAGCAGTGCGCGCGGTGGCAGGAGCCGAACGCGTCATCCACATAGCAGTCCGCCAGAGAGGCCAGCTCCTTGGAGAACTCCTCGATGTTCTTGGTCTCTTCCTTGCGGAAGCGGGTGTTCTGCAGCAGGACCACGTCGCCGTCCTTCATCGCGGCCACGGCAGCCTTGGCATTCTCGCCCACGACGGCGTCGTCATTGGCGAAGACAACTTCCTGACCCAGCAGCTCGGACAGGCGAACCGCCACGGGCGCGAGGGAGAACTTCTCTTCCGGACCATTCTTCGGCTTGCCCAGATGGCTGCACAGGATGACCTTGCCGCCGTCGGCGATCAGCTTCTTGATGGTGGGCAGAGCCGCCACAATGCGCTTGTCGTTGGTGATCTTGCCTTCCTTCATGGGGACGTTGAAGTCGCAGCGTACGAGAACCTTTTTGCCAGTTACCTTGATGTCGTCAATCGTTTTCTTGGCCATGGGAACACACGCTCCTTATCATGATAGTGTGAAGGATGTATTGCAAAGCGCCGCAGGGCGCCCAATACCGGGTTCAGGACAGCAGCGACAGCATGCGCCGGGCCGCGCCCTCGTCAGTTGCCAGCAGGGTATGAGGATGATGCCGCAGGACAGCGATGATCGCCTCCGCCTTGGAGGTTCCCGCCGCCACCGCCATCATCCGGCAGGAAGGCGACAGCCTCGCCAGATCGACCCCCACGCTGGAGGATTCCATCAGGCAGCGGCCCTCCCCGTCGTAGTACGCGCCAAACGCCTCGCCCGCCGCACCCTGCTTCATGAGCTGCCGGGCTGTCGCAGCAGGCAGGTTCACCGTCTTCATGGTGCTCTCCGCCCGGCCTATGCCGTGGAGAATCACGTCCGCGCGCTGGATCAGCGCCATGACCTCCGCCACCTCGGGAAGCCGAAGCATCTCCTGCCGGGCCGCATCGTTCATGGAATCGGGCAGATGAATGAGCCGGTGATGGCCGCCCAGCCGCTGGGCTATCTCCGCGGCGATGGTGTTGGCCTGTGTCTCTACCGAGCGCCCCATGCCGCCTCGGGCCGGGACGACCATGACGTTCAGAGGCGTCTGGGACTGGAGATGCCGCGCGGTCTGCTGGATGCTCTCGCCGCCGGTGACCGCAATGGTCATACCGTTTTGCAGCGCGCCGCGCACCCGCTGTGCCGCCAGACGACCCACGTCCTGCAGGACATGCGCGTCCAGATCAGCGTCTCCGGCAGCGATGCAGACCCGCTCTATGTTCAGCAGCGCCGCAAGCCGGGTCTCCATGTCCGTGAGGCCCCGCATGGCCCGGGAGAACGCCTGCGCCACGGGCAGCATATCAGCGGCCTTGTCCGTCAGCACCATGCCGGAAGCGTTCAGCTCAATGAATCCCTGCTCCCGGAGCGCCGCCGCCGCGCCGCGGATTTCCCGCTCGGGCAGGTGGAGCCGCGCCGCCAACTGCCTGCGCCCGATGGGAGCCAAAGCCGCGATGCGCTCCAGCACCAGCGAACGCAGCGCCATCTCCTCCGCCAAGTCCGGCGCAAGCTGACGCATCAGCTGTACGAAGTCCTCCTGCATGACAGCGCCGTCACCTCCCGCGGGCGTGATTCGTCCCGGATGGACTCGCGCCGTCCCGCTTATCATACCACGCTCCCGGGCGATTGGCAAGGGATTTCCATGGATATTGATAAAATTTTATCAACTTTTCCGTCCCTGCCGCATAGGCTTTTCCGGAGGTGCTGCCCATGGTTGTTCCCGATCTCCGGATCATCGGTTCTCTGACCGCCGTCGTCGCAGCAGCATGGCTGCTTTCCCACCGTTATGACCCGCAGAAGAGGTCAGGACGCATCGTCGGACAGCTCCTGACGGGCTTCCTGTTGCTGGTCTGCAGGAACGCTCTCGCCGCGCCGCAGGTTGGCGTCAATCCGCTGTCCGCGTGGCTGACAGGGGCGCTGGGCCTGCCCGGCGTTGGGCTGACCGTGCTGCTCAACATGCTTTAGCAGCGCACGATCTCGATGCCCGCCATGGCCTCCTCAATGAGCCCCTCCATGTCCAGCTTGCTCTCGCCCTCGAGGATTTTTTCCATCTTGGGGTTCGTCGCCGGATGCCGGGGCGTGAAGACCGTGCAGCAGTCCTCATAAGGCAGCGAGGAGGTCTCGAAGGTGCCGATCTTCCTCGCCACGTCGACGATCTCCGACTTGTCAAAGCCGATCACCGGGCGGAAGACGGGCATGCTTACCACGCCGTCGGTGGTGCCCAGCGCGGCCATGGTCTGACTCGCGACCTGACCGATGGACTCACCGGTAATCAGCGCTTCCGCGTGCTCCAGCTTGGCTACGCGCTCGGCAATGCGCATCATGAAGCGCCGCATGATGAGGGTCGTATATTCCTCGGGGCACTTCTCGTGAATCTCCATCTGAATGCGCGTGAAGGGCACCACATGCACCCGCACGCCGCAGCAGCTCTCGGAGAGGATTCGCGCCAGATCGAGCACCTTCTCCTTCGCGCGGTCGGAGGTGTAGGGATAGCTGTGGAAGTGCACAGCGCTGATCTGTACGCCGCGCTTGGCGATCATCCACCCGGCAACGGGGCTGTCGATGCCGCCGGAGAGCAGCAGCGTCGCGCGGCCGTTGGTGCCCACAGGCATGCCGCCCACCGCCGGGACCACCTTCACATAGAGGTACGCCTTGTCGCGGATTTCCACATTCATGACGTGTTCGGGGTTCTTCACGTCCACGGACAGCGCCTTGTTGACCCGGAGGATGCGCCCGCCCATCTCGCTGTTGATGGCTGGGGAGTCCAGCGGATACCGCTTGTCCGAGCGCCGCGCCACGACCTTGAAGGTGCCGGACAGGCCCTCCGTCATGCGGACAGCCTGATCGCAGATCGCGTCAAAGCTGTCTTTGTCCATCTCGACAGCCGGGCACACGCTGTGCACGCCGAAGACCTTCGTCACCCGGCGGATGCACTCGTCCATGTCCTCCGCGTCCGACACAAAGATACGTCCGTCATGCAGCCACACCGTGCCGCCCAGCGGGGCCACGGCCTGCTTGACGCGCTTGACCAGCGCCTTCAAAAACACGGGCCGGTTCAGGCCCTTGAGGAAAATCTCGCCGTATCTCACCAGCAGCAGCTCGCGCATGGTGGTCTCTCCTTCACTTGCGCGGGGGAATCACCGCGCATTTCTCCAGTCATACCTGTCCTTGGTGACGTTCAGCACAACATCCCGTTCTTCTCCAAGCACCGTGCCGCTGATCAGCACGGTCTCCTCGTTGATCCAATGGACGCCGGCGTCGGCCTGATGGTACTGCCAGTAGATGTTCTTTGCCCGCCCTGTCCCCGTGCTGACAATAGCGCCGCGCACGGCGTAATCCGTTGTCGCGCCGCCGTTGCACAGGTACAGATCCATTCGGTAGGTTCCCGCTGGCGACGGATAGCTTGCCAGCAGTTCACCCTTCGGCAAAGCGCTCATATCAAAGAAATACCTGTACGCACCCAGCGCAATCACCGCCAGAATCAGCAGCAGCGCCGCCCAGACGGGCTTCTTCATCCTGCTCACCGCCTCACAAAGGCCTTAAGCAGTCCGTAGTGCTTCTCAATGGCATTGACCGTTTCGTCCATGTCGGCCTCCGTCAAGTCGGGGCAGAGGCTCATGCGGATGGTGCAGTCGGCCTGCTGGGTGCTGAGACCCATGGCGGACAGCACGCCCGACACCTTCTGCTTGCGGCTGGCGCAGGCGGAGCCGTTGCTGACGTAGATGCCGTCGCCCTCCAGCGCGAAAAGCATGGTCTGGGAGCGCACCGGCGGCAGGGCCACCGACAGAATATGCGGCGCGGAAGCAGGGCTGCCGATATCAGGGCCATTCAGCACAGCAGATGGAACAGCTTCATGAATCCCCTGCCACAGCCGCCGCTTGAGAGCCGCCATGCGTTCCGCCGCGTCCGCCGGATAGGTTCGCACCGCCTCGCCCAGACCGATGATGCCCGGGGTGTTCTCGGTGCCGGAGCGGAGATCATCCTCCTGACCACCGCCAAAGAGGATCGGGCTTATCCGGTGCTCCTTGCGAACGATCAGCGCGCCAATGCCCTTGCAGGCGTGAATCTTATGCCCGGAGAAGGCATAGCTCTGGACGCCGGACTTGCCGAAGTGAAACGGCACCCGCAGAAAGCCCTGCACGCCGTCCACATGGATTGCCGCCTTGGGACAGAGCTTGTCCCGCAGGCGCACGACCTCGTCAACAGGCTGCACCGCGCCGACCTCGTTATTCACCTGCATGACGCACAGGAGGGCTACATCCTCCCCCAGCATGGCTTCCAGCGCGGCAAGGTCCAGCACGCCGTCCTGACCGACGGGTATGCGCTCCGCTTTATGCCCCAGACGCTCGATCTCCTGCTGACAGCTCAAAACCGCCGGGTGCTCCGTGGTCAGCATCAGCACGCGCCCCGGCTTTTTAACCGTCCGCAGGTGTCCCAGGACACCCAGATTATCCGCCTCGGTACCGCCGGAGGTGAAGATCAGCCGGTGCCCCGCCGCGCCCGCCGCCTTCAGGCAGGTCTCCCGGGCCGCGCTCAGCCGCTTTTCCGCCTCCATGGCAGGCCGATAGAGCGACGACGGATTGTGCCACCCTGACGTCATCGCCTCGTTCATCGCGGCAATGACGGCTGCGGAGGGCTGCGTCGTCGCGCTGTTATCAAGATAGACGGCCATGCTTACTCCTGATACGCGCCGTGAGGCAGATAGAAGCGAATGTACTCCACCATCTGCTCGCTGGGTTCAAGGACGATGATGCTCTTGTTGCCGTCCTTCTGGAAATAGAAGTAGTACAGCTCCGCGTCACGGTTGAGGAACCAGCGAAGCTGCTTTACGCCCTGCATGCTCACATAGCGCTGGAAGCTCTGGCTGCTGACCTTGCCGAAGGCGTCGACCGTCTTGCAGTTAAGCGAGCCGAGGTTCTTGCGCTTCTTGTTGTTGAACACCTGCGCGAAGTCCAGCGACCCGTTGGTGAAGGTGTACTCATATTCCAGCTTCAGCCTGTCGCGGAACAGGAACAGATACACCGCCATGCCGCCGAAGAACAGAAGGGCGACGAGCGTCGGCACGCTGAAGGCATAGAAGATGACCGAGAAAATCATCAACGCAATGACGCCCGACACGACCATCATTGCCAGCGCAAGGAAATACAGAACATTCTCCATCACCCGCTGGCGCTTGATGACGACTTCTTCCAAAAAGCGATCCATGATACCCCTCCTTGGTTATTGAATCAAAGCGAAAAGAAAAACAGATATACGCATGCCACCGCCAGACCGACCAGAAAACCGCCCGCCACCTCAACCTTGGTGTGGCCGACCAGCTCCTTGAGGTCGTCGTCCGAGATGGGCTTGCCGTCCACAAAGACGCTGCGCAGAATCTCGTTGAGCACTTCCGCCTGCCGTCCCGTTTCCCGGCGAACACCTGTCGCGTCATACATGACGATGGTCGCGAAGGCCGCCACAGCCGCAAAGAGCGCCGTGTCAAAGCCCTCCTGCGCGCCGATCATGATGGTCAGCGACACCACAAAGGCCGTATGGGACGAAGGCATGCCGCCCGAACCGAAAAAGCGCATCCAGTCCAGCTTTTTCTCGATCCAGAGATAAGTCGGTATCTTGAGCGCCTGCGCGACGAACCACGCCGTTAAGCAGCAGAGAAGCGTTCTGTTTGAAAAGATGCCCATCAGACTGTGCAAGTGGAATGACCTCCGCTTCGCATATCAATTGACATTTCTATTGTACCCGCTCAAGGGTACTTTGCGCAAGGGTTTTCAGGAAATTTGTATCCATATCAAGCTGATTGAGCGCTTTTACCGCCAGCGCGACCTGCGCCCTTGCGTCTTCCCGCGCACCGTCAAGCTCCCGAACGGACACCCATGTCAGCTTGCCCTGCTCGGCGTCCTTGCCCGTGGTCTTTCCCAGCACAGCCATGTCGCCCTGCACATCCAGCACGTCATCGACCATCTGGAAGGCCAGACCCAGACGCTGACCAAACTCCGTACCCGCTCTGACCTGCTCCCCGGAAGCACCGGCGAGCAGCAATCCCGCCTCGATGGGCGCAGTGAGCAGATCGGCGGTCTTGTGCAGGTGAATGTAGGACACCTTCTCGATGGTCGGTTCGCTGCCCTCGCCCGTCACGTCCATCGTCTGGCCAGCCACCATACCCGTCACGCCAGCACGCCGCAGAATGGCTTCTGCCGCCCGCACACCGCGCTGATCGTCCATCCTGACCGCCGCAGACAGCATCAGCTCCCCTGCCGCGGACAGCAGGCCGTCTCCAGCCAGAATCGCCATCGCCTCGCCGAACACCTTGTGATTCGTCGGTCTTCCACGGCGCAGATCGTCGTTATCCATGGCTGGCAAATCATCGTGAATCAGACTGTAGGTGTGAATCATCTCCAACGCGCAGGCGAAGGGCATCGCTTCCTCAAGGCTGCCGCCTGCCATGTCACAGGCAGCCAGCAGCAGCACAGGACGCAGCCGCTTGCCGCCCGCCTCGAGGGAGTACGCCATGGCCTGATGCAGCGGTTCAGGGATACTCCCCAGCGACGCAAGCTGCCTCGGAAGGGCCTCTTCCACCATCGCCTGATACGCCGCGTAGGTTTTCATACGTCCTCCTCCAGCGGGATTTCCTCATCCTCGCCTTCGGTATTCCGGCGCAGCACGGTGACCCGCTGGGTCGCCTCGGCCAGCTCCTTTTCCAGCGCCGTGAGCGCCTTCATGCCCTCCTCGTAGCTCTTGAGGGACTCCTCCAGCGTCATGCCGCCATTCTCCATCTGGCTGATGAGCTTCTCCACACCCGCTAGCTGTTCCTCAAAGGTCTGCTTCTTTTTCGCCGCCATGGTTCTTCTCCTTTGTTACATTGAGTGAGCCGTCATGGAACCGGAGGGTCATTCGTCCCGCCTGCGCCGCTGCCATTCTCGAGGTCAGCACACGGTCGCCGTCCATGACCAGCGCATAGCCGCGTTCCAGCACCTGCGCCGGGTTCAGCGCCGCCAGCCGGGTCCTCATGCGCCCGACAGCTTCCTGACGCTGCCGGAGCTGCCCGTCAATGGCCGCATCCAGCCTCACCTGTGCCAGCGCGTGCCGCGGCGCAAGGGAAGCCAGCTTGTCTCTCGCAGCCCTGTCCAGCCGCGCATGTAGGGCCACGACCCGCCTTTGCAGCGATTCAAGGTGCTGCTCGGGCCGAGTCTCCGTCAGCCGGGCACGAACGCGCATAATCCGCATGCGCCGCCGCTGCAGGGTGTCCATCAGGCTCCGCGACAGGTGCCTGCGCATCTCCCGCAGGCCCGCGATGATCTCCTCCCTGTCCGGTACGGCAATTTCCGCCGCGTTGGAGGGGGTTGAGGCCCGCCTGTCCGCCGCGAAGTCCGCGATGGTCGTGTCCGTCTCATGGCCCACGGCGGAAATGACAGGAACCGGGCTGTCCGCAATGGCCCGGGCAACGATCTCCTCGTTGAAGGCCCACAGGTCTTCCAGCGAGCCGCCGCCCCGGCCGGTAATGATCACATCCACCTCAGGCAGCGTCCCGGCCTTCCGGATCGCCGCCGTAATCTCCTCCGCCGCGCCTTCGCCCTGCACCTGCACCGGCAGAAGCACCAGCGGCACGCCCGGATCGCGTCCCGCCGACACACGGCAGATATCGTGCAGCACCGCGCCCGTCCGGGAGGTGACCACCGCGATTTTCCGGGGGCGGTAGGGCAGCTCCCGCTTGCGGCTCTGATCGAACAGTCCCTCTGCCGCCAGCCGGGCCTTGAGCGCCTCGAACTGCTGATACAGGCTTCCCACACCCTCGGGCCGCATGCTGTCCGCGTAGAACTGGTACGCGCCTGTCGCCTCATACAGACTCACCCGACCAGCAAGAATGACCGCCATGCCATCCTGAGGCCGAAAGGACATTCGCATCGCGCTGGAGCGGAACATGACGCAGCTCACCCGGCTGCGGTCATCCTTGAGCGTGAAGTACCAGTGCCCTGAGCTGGTCGGGCGAAAGTTGCTGATCTCCCCGCGCAGCCGCAGGTTCTGCAGCAGCGGATCGGCGTCCAGCGAGCGGTGAACATACTGATTCAGGGTGCTCACATCAAGAATCCAGTCAGGCATGCAGGGTCCTTTCCGCGGCCTCGACAGTGTTCGCCAGCAGCATGGTGATGGTCATCCTGCCCACGCCACCGGGCACCGGGGTGATCCATCCGGCCACCTCGCGCACAGCATCGAAGTCCACATCGCCGACGACCTTGCCGTCCACCCGGTTGATTCCTACGTCGATGACCACCGCGCCGGGCTTGACCATGTCCGCCGTGATGAACTTTGCCTTGCCCACCGCCGCCACCAGAATATCCGCGCGCCGGGTGTGCGCCGCCAGATCGACCGTCCGGCTGTGGCACATGGTCACCGTGCAGTTCTGCTGGAGGAGCAGCATCGCCATGGGCTTGCCGACGATGTTGCTGCGGCCCACGACGACGGCCTCCTTGCCGTTCAGGTCGATGCCCGTGCGGCGAATCATCTCCAGTGCGCCCTTGGGCGTACAGGCCACGACCCCCGGCAGGCCGTTGAGCAGCTTGCCGGCATTCTGGATGTGGAAGCCGTCCACGTCCTTCTCCGGCGCGATCACCGCCAGCGCCGCAGCCTCATCGAGGCCCTTCGGCAGCGGAAGCTGCACCAGAATGCCATGGATGCTCTCATCCGCGTTCAGGCGGCGGATGTGTTCCTCCAGTTCGGCCTGCGCAGTTGTCTCCGGCAGGCGGATGGTCACCGAATGGATGCCCACCTGTTCGCAGCCCACGCCTTTGTTGCGCACATAAATCTGGCTGGCCGGATCCTCGCCCACGAGAATCACTGCCAGTCCGGGAGTAACGCCCTTCTCCTTGAGGGCTGCCACACGCAGAGCGATCTCCCCACGCAGGGCCTCGGACATCACCTTTCCGTCAAGAAGCTGTGCGGACATGATGGTTCCCTCCTTACAGTCTATTCTGATATCAGCGATAGTGGCTGACAACCTGGAAGCCCAAACCGGCTAAAATGGGCAGTTTTGCTTTCGTCGTCTTCTAAACACGTCATATGCGCGCAGCCTGCCGCCTTGCAGTCATGTCCGTCTCCGCATACAGTGCGCGGAAGGCGGCTTCGTTCTCACTGTCAGATAGGCGCGCGACAGCGGAGGGCGTTTTCATAGGGTGTACTCGTCAAAGAACAGCTTATGATTGATGCTCTCCTCCAGCAGCCGGAATCCATGCCCGCCCAGTTACGCGACGGCCTTCCTGTTATCCGCGGGGAACCCCATGTGCAGCACGCAGTCCGGGCATTTTGCCCCGGCATGCGCCGTGAACGCCGCCAGCGCCGCAGCCGTATGCGATGCCGTCAGGATGCTGCAAGCCCCGGCACAGCCCTGCCCGGGCGGCTCTGACAAACCTCTCATGAGTTTCGATGCCGTCGGCATAGGTCGGATAACCAGAGCGGCCCAAGCCCAGCGCGAGGACATAGGCCCAGTCTGCGGTTGAATTCCTCCGCAGTCAGCCGTGTTGCATGTCACGCCTCCGTGCGCAGCGCCCTGTATTTCGCCGCGCCGATCAGCGCCGCGCCCACCGCGTTGTCGCCGCTGTACTCGGGCTTGCCAAAGCAAATCCGCAGATGCCTGTCCCGCTGACTGGCACGCTTCAGCAACAACTCCCGGAAAAGAGCTGACGATGCGACGCCGCCCGCCACCAGCGCCTGTCGGATGCCCGTGCGCCTGCTTCCGGCGACAAGCATACGCGCCACGGTACGGGCCAGCAGATCGTAGACCTCCATCGCCGTATCCTCCGGCGACAGGGCTTGCTGCGCAATCCAGCGCTGAATCTGCGACTCCGCGCCGGAGAAGTGACAGCGAAGATCATGATCCTCGAGGCTTGCAGGCAGACGGGCTTCCGATTTCCCCCGCCGGGCCAGCTGCTCCAGATGCGGCCCCGCCGGGAAAGGCAGCCCCAGCGCCACGCCCGTCCGGTCGACAAGCTGCCCCGCATGCAGGTCGAGGGTGCCACCCAGCAGCGTCAGCTCCTCTCCGCGAAGGGAGAGCAGCTCCGTCGTGCCGCCCGACAGATGCAGGGCCAGCAGGTCACCCGGCCCAATGCCGCTGTCCACCATGGCCGCCGCGATATGCCCGCGCTGATGCGTGGACGCAAAGCAAGGGACGCCAAGCATCGCGGCTAATCCGCGGGCCTGTGCATCCCCCACATGAAATACCGGCATGTATGACGATTCCTCATCCCTTGGCCTGACCGACGCGCAAACAGCGGCGACGCGGCAGTCGCCAAGCTGCCCGGATAGCATCTCGAGCATTTCCGGGAGCTGCCGAACATGGATGAACACCGCCTCGCTCTGCCGCAATCCACGCTCCCCTGCCGCCACGGGCAGCAGCTTGCGGCAGCTCGCAACAACGCGGCTGTCCACCGTGACCGCCGCCGCTGAAGTCGTATAGCAGCTCGTGTCAAGACCGATGACGACCTCCGTCACTGCGGCGCGGCCTCCTTCTCACGAAGGATCGCACCCAGCACACCGTTGATGAAACGGCTTCCCTGAGGCTCCGTATAGCGATTGGCCAGATTGACCGCCTCCGAAATCGCCACGTTGCCGGGCACGCCATCGCTGTACAGGATTTCCCAGGACGCCAGACGCAGGATGGTCAGGTCGACCATGGGCATCCGTTCAAGGGACCAGCCTCGGCTGTGAGCGGCAATCTTTTCGTCGATCTCATCAAGGTGCTCCAGCACCCCAGCCAGCGCCTGTTCAATGTAAGCGCGGTCATCCTTGCCCGGCTCCCGGTCGCCGATATGCTCTACGCCGGGTACGCCTTCCTTGCGCAGCACCTCATAGACCATCTGCAGCGTTTCCTCGCCGCCCTCGCCGCCTGCAAGGTGTTCATAGATCATCTGCATGACCGCCGCACGCGCGGTTACTCGTGCCATGTTATGACATTCCTTCCGTCATTCTTCTGTTGTTTTTTCCGTCTCCAGCTCCTCAGGCTCGTCGGATTCGTCATCCGTTTCAGCCTGCTCCGCCGCATCGTACCGTTCGGTTTCCTGCGTCTCCGCAAGCTCTTCGGTAATGGGCTCCTCGACCTCCGCCTCGATCTCTCCGGCATCGTCTGCCATTTCCTGCTCGACATCCGGCATGATCTCCGCCTCGGAAACAGCGGGCTTCTCGATCACCGGCGGCTCAGGCACCAGATTGGGCTCCTCCACCGTGCTGAACAGCCGCTGATGGGTCAGGCGCTCCTCATGCTCCTCGGGAACCGGCTCCTCAGCGGGAATCTCCACAGGCGCGACGGCTTCGGCAGGCATGGGGGCTGGCTCCGGCTGCTCCACAGGAAGCGCCGCACTGTCGTCAGACACGGCATAGGGCGAATTCTCCGCCGCCTTATCCGTGCTGTCCACCTTCACCCGAACCTCGCGCACGTCCACGCCGGTGCAGGCAGTGATGTACTGCTTGATCTGCTTTTGCAGCGTGCCGACAGCGAGCGGAATGTTCATGCCGCTGGCCAGCATCGCACGCAGCCGGATAATCAGCCCGTCCCGAGCTTCCTCCACGGCCACGGACTGCACCGTGATCTCGCCGTGCTTCTGGGCGCAACGGGTCACCAGCGACTCAATAGACTTGACGGAGATGGCAATCTCGCCGTTCTCCGAGCGCTGGGTCACGAAACCGCGCTTGCCCTTCCTGCGGCGGAAAAGCAGAGAAATCTCATAGATGCCCAGCAACGCCAGCACAGCGCACAGCGCCGCCACCAGCCAGACCGTCTTCATCGCTCCGACATTCAGCAGCCATGCCAGCGCTTCGGAAACCGGCATCACGACGCCCGTCGCGTCCAGCGCCATCCACACGGCCAGCGCCAGCAGGATCAGCCCGCACAGCGCAATCAGCAGCCGATCAATCACCCGCAGCTTCATGGGCTATCGCCTCCTTATGAAAAGACGTTCACCGGCAAGGTATGCCCCTGCCGGTGCGCGCGTTTACGCCTCGGGCTCATCGTCAGCAACTTCGACAACCGTTTCAGCCGCCGCTTCCGCCTCAGGGGACGTCACGGGGACTTCCTTGACCTCTTCGGCTTCTTCCGCAGGTGCGGGCACAGGTTCGGGCGCGGGTTTCGCGGCCTGTCCGCCTTCGATCACAGCGTTCTTCTGCCCGGCGGACAGGGCGCTGTTCTCCTTCTCGAAGCTCACGCCCTGCACATGCACGTCCACACGGACAACATGCAGGCCCGTCATGGCCTCGATGGCCTTGCGCACATTCTCCTGCGCGTCATGGGCCGCCTTCTGGATGGGCGTGCCGTACTCCACCTGAACATAGAGGTCTACGCTGGCCTCCTCGGTGCCAATCTCAACCTTGACGCCCTTGGTGATGCCGCTCTTTTTCAGCAGGCCGCCGGAGACATTGCACATCCCGGCAATGCCCTCCACCTCGCCGGCCGCTACGCCCGCGATGGTCGCCACGACCTCATTGGCATAGGTGATGCTGTTGCTCTTCTCCGCGTCCGTTTCCACCGCGCGGGGGAGATTTTCCTTCTTTGCCATACTGATACACCTCCAATGATAAGATAGTATAGCACACTTTCCCATGATTGACAAGCATGGGGCATACGCCTATTTTGCGCGAATCCGCGCGTTTTTACGCTTCTTCCTTCGCCACAGGCACCAGCGCGATATGCAGTTCATCGAGCTGCTTCTGCTCGACCGCGCCGGGAGCGCCCATCATCAGGTCCTGCGCATTCTTGTTCATGGGGAACGGAATGACCTCGCGGATGGAGTCCTCGCCCGCCAGCAGCATGACCATGCGGTCCACGCCGGGAGCAATGCCCGCATGCGGCGGCGCGCCATAGCAGAAGGCGTTATACATGGCCGGGAACTTCGCTTTCACGTCCTCCTCGCCGAGGCGGACCATCTGGAAGGCCTTGATCATGATCTCCGGATCATGGTTCCGCACCGCGCCGGAGGACAGCTCCACGCCGTTGCAGACCAGATCGTACTGGAAGGCCGTGATGCTCAGCGGATCAACCTCGCCCGCCGCGGCCTTGTTCAGGATATCGAGACCGCCGTTGGGCATGGAGAAGGGATTGTGGCAGAACTCCAGCTCGCCGCTTTCCTCGCCGATCTCGTACATCGGGAAGTCGACGATCCAGCAGAACTCATAGCGCTCCGCGTCGATATGGTGCGGGCACAGATCAGCCAGCATCCGGCGCAGCACGCCCGCCGTCTTGAGGGCCGTCAGCTTCTTGCCGCAGGTCAGACCGACGAAGGTGTTGGGCTGCAGCTTTAGCTCCGCGACGACCTTCTCCGCCCGGTCCTTGACGAACTTCGCGATGCCGCCGGCGATCTCGCCCTTCTCGTCCAGCTTGAACCAGAACACCTTCTGCCCGGAAACAACCTCCACATCCGCGCAGAGCTTGTCAATCTGCTTGCGGGTCGCGGTCATGTCGGAGACGACCACAGCTTTGACCTCATTGCCCTCGAAGGGCCCGAAGCCGCAGTCAGCCAGCAGCGCCGTCGCGTCGGTCACGGTCAGGTCGATGCGCAGGTCGGGCTTGTCGGAACCGTAGGTCTCCATGGCCTGCGTATACGGGATGCGCTTGAAGGGCGCTTCGGAGGCGATGTTGTACTTGCCGTACTTGGCAAAGATCGGCGGCAGCACATCCTCCAGCACCGCGAAAACGTCGTCCTGCGAGGCAAAGGCCATCTCCATGTCGAGCTGATAGAACTCGCCGGGGCTGCGGTCGCCGCGGGCGTCCTCGTCACGGAAGCAGGGCGCGATCTGGAAATAGCGGTCAAAGCCGGAGGTCATCAGGAGCTGCTTGAACTGCTGCGGGGCCTGCGGCAGCGCGTAGAACATGCCCGGATGCTTTCGGGCGGGCACGAGATAGTCGCGGGCGCCCTCGGGAGACGAAGCCGTCAGGATGGGCGTGGTGATCTCGAGGAAGCCGTGGTCGTTCATGGCCTGACGCAGCGCGGACACCACCTGACAGCGCATGACGATGTTTTTCTTCACATCAGGGTTGCGCAGGTCGAGGTAGCGGTACTTGAGGCGCAGGCTTTCGTCAGCCTCCTTGGAGCGGGTGACTTGGAAGGGCAGCTCGTTGTAGCGGCAGCGGCCCAGCACCTCGATGGTCTCGGGCACGACCTCGATGTCGCCGGTGGGCAGCTTGGGGTTCTTGCTGTCCCGCTCGCGCACGGTGCCGGTCACGGAGATGACGCTCTCCTTGTTCAGCGCCCGGATTGCCGCCATCTGCTCCGGGGTCTCGACCACGATCTGGGTCGTGCCGTAGAAGTCCCGCAGGACCACGAAGGCCAGATTGGCCGACACCTCGCGGACGTTCTCCATCCAGCCGGAAAGCTGCACGGTCTTGCCCGCGTCAGACAGGCGGAGTTCATTGCATGTATGGGTACGGTGCTGCATAATCGCTCATTCCTCGCTTTCGTTCTTCAGCATAGTCTTGACCGCCTCGGGCATATCGGCGAGCGCGGCCTCCTGCTCCTGATGCAGGCGCATATCCTTGATGGTCGCCTTGCCGGACGCCACCTCATCGTCGCCGAGGGTGACGCACAGCCGCGCGCCGGTCTTGTTGGCAAACTTGAACTGAGCCTTGAGGCTTCGGGTGCAGTGATCCATATCGGCCCTGATGCCCGCATTCCGCAGCGCCTGCACGAGCTGGAAGGCCGGGAGCTTCCCCTGTCCCATGTAGGTGACGAACACGTCGTACTGCTCGGGCTTGGGAATCTCGATGCCCTCGGACTCCAGCAGCATCAGCACGCGCTCGATGCCCATGCCAAAGCCAGCCGCGGGCATTGCGGGTCCGCCGAGCTCCTCGACGAGGTTGTCGTATCGCCCGCCGCCGCACACGGTCAGGTTGCCGTCCTTGGTGGCGGTGATCAGCTCGAACACCGTCTTGGTGTAGTAGTCGAGGCCGCGGACGACCCGGGTATCCACCTGATACGGGATGCCGCTCAGGTCAAGGCAGGTCTTGAGCTGCTCGAAATGCGCGGCGCACTCCTCGCACAGCATGTCGATCGTCGCAGGCGCGTCCTTAACCAGCTCCTGACAGCGCTTTTCCTTGCAGTCCAGCATGCGCATGGGGTTGCGCTCGAAGCGTCCTTTGCAGGTCTCGCACATGCCGCCCACACGCTCGCCGAGGAAGTTCTTGAGCTCCGCGTGGTACTTCGGGCGGCACTTGGGGCATCCGATGGAGTTGATGTGCACCGTCAGGTTGCTGACGCCCAGATTCTTGAACAGGCTGTAGGCCAGCAGGATCAGCTCCGCGTCGACGGTGGCCTCCTGCGCGCCGAAGCACTCCATGCCAAACTGGTGATGCTCCCGCAGGCGGCCGCTCTGGGGCGCTTCGTAGCGGAAGACGGGAGCGCTCAGGTAATACATCTTCTGGGGCAGCGCACCCGCGTACAGGCCGCTCTCGAGGAACGCGCGGACAACGCCCGCCGTGCCCTCCGGACGCAGCGTAATGGAGCGGTCACCCTTATCCGTGAAGGTGTACATCTCCTTCTGCACGATGTCGGTGGTGTCGCCGACGCCGCGCTGGAACAGCTCCGTGTGCTCGAACACGGGGGTGCGCACTTCACGGTAACCCGCCTGCGCCGCCGCCCGCCGCATCCTGCTCTCCACATACTGCCACCGGTAGGAATCCTCCGGCAGCACGTCCTTCGTGCCCTTTGGTGCCTGCGTCAACATGGGTTTTCCTCCTTTTCGCCGCGCGGATACAAAAAAGCCCCGCGCAGATCGCATGAACTGCATGGGGCGAATCAGCTTCGCGGTGCCACCCAATTTCACGGCCTTGTCAGCCGCCTCGTCTCCCCCTGTATCGCGAGGAACGCGTCCGACTCTCATCGGATGGCTCCGGGTTGTCCGGCACGCGCTTCCGTCGGGAGCTTGCAGCCTGTGGCTCCCTCTCTGACAGGCGGTGTCGCGCGTGTCCTGCCCTTCCTTGCCGATTGGTATTGTAGCAGGTTTCCTGTAAATTGTCAACGCCCGGTCCGGCGTTTCCTTGACATGGCGAAAACAGGTATGATATCATGATCCGGCTTATGATTCCG
Organism: Christensenellaceae bacterium; assembly: GCA_022510815.1. GTDB lineage: Bacteria > Bacillota > Clostridia > Christensenellales > Aristaeellaceae > UBA11524. Next base: position 82,588 of record JAFLST010000004.1, read on the forward strand.
TGGAGGCTCATGATATGAAAAGCATGCTGAAGCTGACCGTCCTCTTCTGCCTGTGCCTGACGCTGGCGCTGCCCTCTGCGTGTGCTGAATCCTCTCTGCGGGGCTATACGGCGCAGGACGGCTATGTCTATCTGACCCTCGGCACCTATCCGCAGACGGCGGAGGGCGATATCCGGCCCATCCTCTGGCGCGTGCTGACCGTGGAGGAGGACAGGGCGTATCTCTGCAGCGAATACATCCTGCTAGCCCACCGCATCCATCCCGACGACAAGGAGTACATCGCCTTCGGCGCCGACCTGAAGCAGACTGAGATCTGGGACTACATGAACAACGAGATGCTCCCCGCTTATTTTACCGAGGAGGAGCGTTCGCTGATCGTCGACACGCCGGAATTCGGCCAGCTCTTCCTGCTCTCCCGGGAGGACCTGAACAACCGCGACATCGGCTTCGGCACCGACACGGCCCGCAAGGCGTGGGGCACCGATTACGCTTTCAACAATACTGACGAGCGGTTTGAGAACCTCTTCCGCTACAGCAACGCCCGCGGCGCGCACAGCCCCTACTGGACGCGCACCCAGAGCACCACGCACAATTATGGCGGGGTGTGCACCAAAGCGGAGGGCAATCTGGGGTACATCCGCGTGGTGGTGGCGGACGAAGGCTGCCGTCCCGCGTGCTATCTCGACCTGACTGCATTGACCGTCACCGGCGGCAGCGGCACCATGGACAATCCCTACACCGTGGGCGCAGCCGCCGCGGAATGAGCGCATCGCAAGGAGCATACACCATGTCTGAGCAAGAGATGATCTCCTTCCTGATCCGGGCGAAGAAGGCCACCTATGCCGGCAAGGGCCCGGAAGCGGCTTCGTCCCGGCCCCATTCCCACGACCTGCACTACCGCGAAGGCCAACTGCTGTACATCGACAGCTATCTGGGCGGCGGCAGGTTCGCAGGCGAAGAAGCATTGTGGGCGGAGGACGCGCCTGTCTGGAGCATGAATTACGCCGGACGCGTGACGGGTCAGCCCTTCAGCGGGGATTTTCTCAAGGAAGCGCTGCGCCATGTCACGCCGGACATGCCCTATCGCGGGCCCTCGCGTTATGTCAGCGGCGGCTATGCCTACGAATGCGAGGCCGACGGCGATTTCGCGTGGTTTCAGGGGCGCGAGCGCATTCTGTGGCAGGGACAGGAAATCTATGAGTGCTTCTTCCACGGCGGGCTGATCGAATGAGCCGCGCGTCCGTGAATTATCTTGTTCCGCCGGAGCTGGCCGGCAGAAAGCTCCGGGACATCCTGCGGCAGGAAATGCGCGTCAGCTACGGCGCGATGAAGTCCGCCAAGTGGGACGGGCGCATCCTGCTGGACGGCGTGCCCGCGGCAGTGAACAGTATCGTCCGCGAGGGACAGGTCATCACCATGCGCTGGCCGGACAACGCGCCCGCCTACGCGCTCAAGCCCTACAGCCTGCCGCTGACCATCCCCTATGAGGACGACCACCTGCTCGTCATCGACAAGCCCGCGCCGCTGGCCAGTCAGTCCGGGGCAGGTCACCCGGACGATTCGCTGGAAAACGCGCTGTACGCCCGTTTCGGCTGCCCGGACGACTTCATTTATCGCCCGGTGAACCGCCTTGACAGGGGCACCAGCGGCCTGATGGTCGTCGCGAAGAACGCCCACGCCCAGCACAGGCTGCAGGAGATGCTGCACACGTCGGATTTTTCCCGCGTCTATCTGGCGGTGACGGAGGGCATTCCCACGCCGCTGTCCGGCGTCATTGACGCACCCATCGCCAAGGAGGACGCCGCCAGCATCCGGCGCGTGATCAGCGAGATGGGCAAGCCGTCCCTTACGCGATACGAGACGCTGCAGACCTCTGATTCCCGGGCGCTGGTGAGGCTCCGGCTGGAAACGGGTCGGACACATCAGATCCGGGTGCATCTGGCGCATCTGGGATGCCCGGTCTGCGGAGATTTCCTCTACGGCACCGAATTGCCGGAGCTGCCCGGCCGCTTTGCCCTGCACTCGGCGGAGCTGGCGCTGCTGCACCCCTTCACCGGGGAAGCCCTGCGCCTGTCCTCTCCCCTGCCGCAGGCGCTGCAAAGCCTGTTATAACACCTTGTCAATAGCCTGTTTCAGCCAATCAAGTCCGCGTTCCCGCTCCCGGGACAGCCGCCGATTCACATCGTTCCAGTCGGGATTCGCCGTGTCCGTCAGCCCCAGCATCCGCAGGAGCTGATCGACGCGGCTGTTTTTGCTTTCGGGATCAGCCTCGCGGTAGCGCCGCATCAGGGTGAAGGGCCTGTTCAGCACGCAGGAGAAGGCCGCGCCGTGGAAGCTGTCCGTCATGATGTGCGCCGCGCCGTTCAGCAGTCCGAGCCATCTGTCCGGCGACACGTCCTCCGCCAGCGGCAGACCTGACAAATAAGCGCCCTCCGTCTTGGGCACCACCAGCGCGGCGACGCCCAGACGCGCCGACAGCGCCCGCACTTCCTGCCAGTAGCTGTCCTGATCGCCGATGAAATAGCACAGCAGATAAGGCTCCTGCTGATCGACGGGCTTTGCCAGCGCCTGCCACTGCTCCCGGGTTCGGAGCATCACCGGGTCCGGCATGACGACGGGACTTGAACCCGTCATCCGTTTGATCAGCGCCGCGCCTTCCTCCTCGCGAACCGACACGGCGGAAAAGCCCTCCACCAGCCTTGCCATGCGCCGGGATTTCGCTGGGGACGGCAGCTCCTTCACGCCCAGAGACGGGGCGTAGGCAATGCGCGGCTTGTCCGCAAAATCAAGGAAATAAGCAGGGTTTAGCCACACCGGCGACCACACCTGATCCGACCCGGCCATCAGCAGATCATAGCGTTGCGCCGCCCGTTTAAGCGCCGCCCGATCCCGGCAAGGCTCCGACAGTGTCAGGTGTTCATGCAGGAAGCGCTCATGCAGTTCATTGGTCGCGCCGTAGGATCGCACGCGGCGCTTGCGCATCCCTTCCAGCACCAGAGACGGCGAATTGCCGCTCGCCAGCAGATTGCGCAGCTTTTCCGCTCGGGAAGGGCGGTAGTCGATATCCTCCGCTTGGTATCCCATGTCCTTCAGCGCGCTCTGCAGCGCCAGCGCCTGCAGCACGGAGCCGTAATTATCATTATGCAGAAAGGTCATGATGCCGATCCGAGTCATCCCGTTCACCTCGCCAGCGCCATTATACACGGAAAAACCGCCCGTTGCAACGCCGCCGCGACATTTCCCGCGTCATGTCCCGAAACGGCTGGATTTTTCACTGATAATATGATATAATGCAGTATCCATGCACGATCATTGGAGGCGAAGAAAGCCCATGAACAACAAGCGGATTCTGTCGGAAAAAAATCTTGCGGCAACACTCCTGCTCGTCTCGCTGGTGGCGGCGCTGCTGCTGGTGACCTATGCGCAGATCGAAACCATTATCGAAGATCGCTGCCTGAGCCGTATGGAGGAGGCGGTGAACACCGTTCTGGAGGAGATCACCGCCAAGCTCAACCGGGACAGCCGCCTGCTCAACGCCGCGGCCACCGTCATCACCAACACCGATGACTTCACCCCCGAGGCGTTGATCCAGACGATGAACAGCTTCGCGCCGCTGCTGGAGACCATGCGCGTGCGCGTCCTTCTGCCGGACAACACGATCGTCAAGTCAGAAGGCGTCATCCTTGACGGCACAGGCATCGTTTCCTTTGCTGCTGAGGCGCCGCTGGGCGAGCATGTCTCTGACCGCATGAACAGCGTTGAAGAAGACAACATGCTGGTGCTGCGTCACTTCATCCCCATCGTCAAAGACGGCGAGACCGTCGCGATGCTCTATGGCCTGACCAACCTCGATGAGCTGCCGCAGGTGATGTCCATCAGCAATATTTACGAGGGCAACGCCTACGCTTACATCATTGACACGGCAACGGGCGACTACATTCTGGACACCCGTCACCCCAACCTTGGCAACATCAAAGATCTGCGCGATCTGAAGGTCAAGGACAGCATGAGCTGGAACGACCGCATCGCCAATCTGCTGGCAGGGGGCAAGGGCTACACCGTCTATTTTTCCCAGACGACCAATGACTGGCAGCATCTCACCTATGCTCCGTCGGGCATCAACCAGTGGTCCATCGGCATCTCCATTCCCGAGGATGAGGTCTTTGCGAGCCTCTACGCCATCCGCAGCGTCTGCCTGCTGGTCGGCCTGCTCATCGCGCTGTGTCTGGGCGCTTACGTCATCTGGATGCACAAAAACGCCAAGAACACTGTCAATCAGGCTGTAGAGCGCGCCGTGCTGGAGGAGAAGCTGCACAAGGCCGAGGCCGCCGAAAAGGCCAAGACAGCCTTCCTCTCCAACATGTCCCATGACATCCGCACGCCCATGAACGCCATCATCGGCTTCACCACGCTGGCGGAGACCAACATCGACAACAAGGAGCGCGTGCAGGAGTATCTGGCGAAGATTCTCTCCTCCAGCAACCACCTGCTCTCCCTCATCAACGACATTCTGGACATGAGCCGCATCGAGTCCGGCAAGCTCAACATTCAGGAAAAGGAGTGCTCCATCTCCGACATCTTCCGGGACATGCGCAACATCATCCAGACCCAGATGCATTCCAAGCAGCTCAACTTCTTCATGGATACCATGGACGTGATCGACGAGCACATTTACTGCGATAAGCTGCACCTCAATCAGGTGCTTTTGAACCTGCTCTCCAACGCCATCAAGTTCACGCCTCCCGGCGGCTCCGTGTCGCTGATGATCCGCCAGAAGCCCGGCGCGCCCAAGGGCTACGGCTCCTATGAGCTGCGTGTCAAGGATACGGGCATCGGCATGAGCGCCGAGTTTGCCACGCGCATCTTTGAGCCCTTCGAGCGTGAGCGCACCTCCACCGTCAGCGGCATTCAGGGCACCGGCCTGGGCATGGCGATCACCAAGAGCATCATCGACACCATGGGCGGCACCATCGAGCTGGTGACCGAACAGGGCAAGGGCACCGAGTTCATCATCAATCTGGATTTCCGCCTCCAGTCCGAGACCCGGCCCACGGAGCCTATCCCCGAGCTGCAGGGCCTGCGGGCGCTGGTGGTGGATGACAACTTCTCCACCTGCGACAGCGTGACCAAGATGCTCGTGCAGATCGGCATGCGCTCCGAGTGGACGCTCTACGGCAAGGAAGCCGTGCTCCGGGCAAGGCAGGCCGTTGAGATGGCTGACCCCTTCTACGCCTACATCATCGACTGGGCGCTGCCCGACCTGAGCGGCCTCGAAGTCGTGCGGCAGGTTCGCGCCTTCGCGGGCGAGAACGTGCCCATCGTCATCCTGACGGCCTACGACTGGTCCGCCATTGAGGACGAAGCCCGGGCTGCTGGTGTGACCGCTTTCTGCAGCAAACCGCTGTTCATCTCTGAGCTGCGGGATACGCTGGTCTATGCCCTCGGCAAGGAAACAGCCAGCGAAGACGAGCCCATCCTCCCCGAAACCGCCGAGGAGCTCAAGGGCACGCGGCTGCTGCTGGTCGAGGACAACGAGCTGAACCGCGAGATCGCCGAGGAGCTGCTGACCGAGAGCGGCTTTGTGATCGAGAGCGCGGAGGACGGTTCCATCGCCGTGGAGAAGGTCAAGGCTTCGGAGCCCGGGTATTACAGGCTGATCCTGATGGACGTGCAGATGCCCATCATGAATGGCTACGCGGCCACGCGGGCCATCCGCTCGCTGGAGAACCCCGCGCTGGCAAGCATCCCGATCATTGCCATGACGGCCAACGCCTTCGACGAGGATCGCCGCGAGGCCCTTGAAAACGGCATGAACGCCCATGTCGCCAAGCCCATCGACGTCGACAAGCTCATCGGCGCCATCCATGACGTTCTCGCCCCCAAAAAGCCGGAGGAAGGGTAATCAAGCATGGGACATACCGTTGTCATCGCCGAGAAGCCCAGCGTGGGGCGGGACATCGCACGGGTGCTGGGCTGCCGGACGCGGGGCGAAGGGTGTCTCACCGGCGGTGACTGGATCGTCACTTGGGCGGTCGGGCACCTTGTGACGCTGGTCGAGCCCGACGAGCTGGACGAAAGATACAAGCGCTGGCAGATGAGCACGCTGCCCATCCTGCCCGAGGATATTCCGCTCAAGGTGATCTCCTCCTCCCGCAAGCAGTTTCAGATCGTCAAGAAACTCATCTGCGACAGCGACACCGATCGGCTGATCTGCGCGACGGACGCGGGACGCGAGGGCGAGCTGATCTTCCGTTACATCTACATGAAAAGCGGCTGCAAGAAGCCCTTTGACCGGCTGTGGATTTCCTCCATGACCGACGAGGCCATTCAGGAGGGCTTCCGGCAGATTCGCCCCGGCGCGCAGTACGACGGTCTGTTTCGCTCGGCGCAGTGCCGCTCTCAGGCGGACTGGCTGGTAGGCATGAACGCCAGCCGGGCCTTCACGCTGCGGTACGATACGCTGCTCTCCGTGGGCAGGGTGCAGACCCCGACGCTCGCCATCCTTGTCAAGCGCCGCAAGGAGATCGAGCAGTTCAAGCCGGAGGAATATGCCACGGTGACCGCCGACTTTGGCGACTACAAGGGCATGTACTTCTCCGAGAAGCTCGACCCTGACACCCACATCCCGAAGCCTGAGGAGGCCAAGCGCATCGCCGATGACGTCAAGGGCCGGCAGGCCACCGTTCGCTCCGCTGAAACCACCCGCAAGCGCGACCTGCCGCCCCAGCTCTACGATCTGACCAGCCTGCAGCGGGACGCCAACCGCCTGTTGGGCTTCACCGCAGACAAGACGCTCAAGCTGGCCCAGAGTCTCTACGAGACCCGCAAGGCCCTCACCTATCCGCGCACCGATAGCCGCCACCTGCCGCCAGACATGATCCCCCGGGTCGTGCAGACCATGAAGCTGCTCCCCGACAGCTATCAGGCGCTGGTTCCCGGCGCGCTGCCGAACGGGAAGCTGCCCGTCACGAAGCGCACCGTTGACGAGACGAAGGTCACCGACCACCACGCCATTATCCCCACGGCGAAAAAGGTCGATCCGGCGACCTTCCCGGAGGATGAGCGGCGGCTCTATGATCTGGTGGCCCGGCGAATGCTGGCGGCCTTCTATCCGCCCTGCGAGTATGACGCGACGAAGGTCATCACGCAGGTGGATGAGCACAGCTTCCGCACCAATGGCAGAACGGTGCTTGCCAACGGCTGGAAGGATGTTCCGCCGCTGGAAAACCCGCCCAAGCCCCGGAAAAAGGCCAAAGCTGCCGACGAGGAGGACGAAGCCGTTCTCCCGCCGCTCAGCGCCGGCGACACGCGCACCGTAAAAGACGCCGCCATTCAGCAGGACAAGACGAAGCCGCCCAGCATGCACACCGACGCCAGCCTGCTCGCCGCCATGGAGAACGCCGGGCGCGAGCTGGAGGACGAAGAGCTGCAGCGGCAGATGAAGGGCAGCGGCATCGGCACCCCGGCAACCCGCGCAGCCATCATTGAACGGCTGATGCAGGTGGGGTATGCGCAGCGCAAGGGCAAGACCATCGCCGCCACGGACAAGGGCGTGCAGCTCATCGACATCATGCCGCAGGAGATCGCCTCGCCGGAGATGACGGGCCGCTGGGAGCTGGCACTGGACAGGATCACTGACGGACAGCAGGACGCGGCAAAATTCATGGAGAGTATCCGGCGGTTCTCGACCTTTCTGGTCGACTACGCCCGCACCAACGACAAGCAGGCCTCCTTCCCGGAGGAAGACCGTCGGCGCAAGGGCAAGGGCCGCGGCAAGGCATTCCCCTCCAAGCCTGTTGAAGGCGCGGTTTGTCCTGTCTGCGGGCAGGGCGGCGTGGTGGAAACGCAGCTGGCCTTTTCATGTTCGCGGACGTCCGACGGCTGCCACTTCACGCTCTGGAAGGACTGTCTCACCCGCGGCGGCGGCCCGGAGCTAACGGACAAGCTGATTCGCCTGCTGCTGGAAAAGCGAACGCTGCAGGGCTCCACAGGCGTGGTATCGCTCGCGGACGGACGGATCGCTTTCCAGCCCAACGACCGTCCAGAACCCACGGTCAGCCGGAGCATCCTCTATCAGAAAACCCGCCGCTGAATTCGCCGATTTATCCCTTGCGTTCAGGCCAATTCTACCCTATAATATTCATGATAACCATCCCCAGATGAAGGAAGAAAGAAGGCTTATTATGGCAAGCGAAATCCGTACCCGCGATCAGATTGACCCGCGTTATCAGTGGGACCTGACGCATATTTTCCCCTCTGACGAGGCATGGGAAGCCGCTTTGACGGAGCTCGCGGAAGAAGCGAAGCGCTGCGCCGGCTGGAACGGCAAGGTGGCGGAGAACCCCAAGCAGGCCATCCGCGACATCTTTGCCCTTGACGAGCACGCCGAACCCGTCCGCTGCTATGCCTTTCTGCGCAAGGAGACCGACAACGCCGACGAGACCGCTCAGGCGCTGATGGCGCGTGTATCCGCTCTGGGCGTCGAGCTGAGCACCGCCGTTTCTTTCCTTGAGCCCGAGCTGAACGAGCTGCCAGACGAAGACCTTACAGCGCTGATGAACGACCCGGAGATGGCCGACTACAGCGAGTTCCTGCGCGGCCTTCTGCGCATGAAGGCCCATGCCCTGCCCAAGGATCAGGAGCGCCTGATGTCCATGATGGGCGAAGTGACCCGGGTATCCAACAATGTGTTCGACATGCTCACCGGCGTGGACATGAAGTTCCCCGATGTGGTTATGCCCGACGGTTCCACCCGCCCGCTGACCGAAGGCACCTACTCCGCCTTCATTCGTCATCCCGACCGCGACGTACGCCGTCAGGCCTTCGAGGGCATCATGGGCACCTATGACAAGATGGGCGCCACCATCGCCGCGACCTATGGCGGACGCGTCAAGACCGACGTTTTTCTTGCCCGGGCACGGAACTACGCCTCCGCCCGCGCGGCCAAGATGGAACCCCTCGAAATTCCGGAATCCGTCTACGACAACCTGATCGATGTCATCCACGAAAATCTGCCCACGCTGAACGAGTACCTGCAGCTCCGCAAGGAGAAGATGGGGCTCGACGAGCTGCACATGTACGACCTGTACACGCCGCTGGTTACGGACGTGGACATGACCCTCCCCTATGACAAGGCCTACGATCTGGTGCTGGAAGGCCTGCAGCCCATGGGCGAGGACTACGTTGCCAAGCTGCGCGAGGCCCGCACCGGCGGCTGGATTGACGTCTATCCCTCCAAGAACAAGTCTTCCGGCGCGTTCTCGATGGGCACCATGGGCAAGGTGCACCCCTATGTGCTGCTCAATCACAACGACAACCTTGCCGATACCTTCACCATCGCTCATGAGCTGGGCCACTCCATGCACAGCTTCTACTCCAACCAGACGCAGCCGCAGCCCAAGGCGGACTACAGCCTGTTTGTGGCGGAAGTTGCCTCCACCTGCAACGAGGCCGTCATGATGCGGCACCTGCTGAATACCCTGACCGACAGGAAAGCCCGGGCTTACCTGCTGAACCACCGGCTCGAGCAGTTCCGCACGACCTGCTTCCGTCAGACGATGTTCGCGGAGTTCGAGCGCATCAGCCACAACATGGCCGAGACGAACCAGCCCCTCACCCGCACCGCCCTGACGGACGCCTATTACAAGCTGAACCAGCAGTTCTACGGCGGCGCCTGCGAGGTGGACAAGCTGATCGGCGCGGAATGGATGCGCATTCCGCACTTCTACCGGCCCTTCTATGTCTATGTCTACGCGACAGGCCTGTGCGCCGCTGTGACGCTGTCCGCGAAGATCCTCACGGAGGGCGAAAGCGCCGTACGCGACTACCGCAAGTTCCTCTCTGCCGGCTGCTCCGTGCCGCCCATCGAGGCGCTCAAGCTCGCAGGCATCGACATGTCCAGCCCCGAACCCATCCGCCGCGCAATGGAAGTCTTTAAGGAAACGCTGGCGGAGTTCAAGACGGTTCTGTAACACCCGCAAGGTGGAAGCGGTCATGCAAGCCGCTTCCACCTTCTCTGTCTGGCCTAAGCGTGTGCTTATTTTGATAACATGTGCTTTTTTGCGTCAAAAAATCATATTTCATCATCATTATAGTAGGAGGTACTTCCATGGCTGCGACACGGCCCATCCGGCAGCGCAATGATCTTTTCCAGCGCTATGAAACGCTCCGGCGCAACCGGGAAAAGCGCACCCATCAGCGGCTGTTCTTTCTGGAGGGCGTGCACCCTGTGGAGCAGGCCATCGCCGCCGGGGAGCAGTTCCTCTCCATCGCCTACGCGGAGGACAAGCGCCTCTCAGGCTGGGCGCAGGACATGCTGCGCCGGGCTGATCCCGAGGAGCTGCATCCCATGCCCGCAGCGCTGATGGCCGAGCTGTCCGACCGGGACGATCCCTGTGAACTGATCTGCCTCGTGCGTCAGCGCATGGACGGCGCGGAGCGGATACGGGAGGCTGTCCGGCAGGCCACGACTCCCCTGCTGGTCATCTGCGACAGACCGTCCTCGCCGGGCAATCTGGGCACAATCGTCAGATCCGCGGATGCTTTCGGCGCTTGCGGCGTGCTGCTCACGGGGCACAGCGCGGACTTCTATGATCCTCAGTGCATCCGTGCCAGCATCGGGACAGTGTTTCATGTTCCCTTTTATGCCCTTGGCTCCACGGAGGAAGCAGTCTCCTTCCTGCGCGGCCTCCCGGCGGAGCTGCAAATTGTCGGCACCAGCGCCCACGGCGCAGCCAGCCTGCACGAGGCAGATTTCACCCGCCCGACGGCCCTGATCGTCGGCAACGAGACCTTTGGCATGAGCCGCGCATGGAAGGAAGCCAGTGATCTGCTGCTGCGCATTCCGATTTACGGCGCGGCCAGTTCGCTCAATGTTGGCAGCGCGGCGAGCATCTGTCTCTACGAGATTGCCCGGCAGCGCGATTTCGACGGACACCGATAACACAAGGAGGAAAGCGTCATGATGAACGGCTACGACAAGCAGGAAGCCCTCGAGTTTATGGTGAAGCGCATTCACGCCAAGGATCATCCGGAGCTGACCGGGCGGATCGAGTCACTCATCAGTCAGGCCATCGACGCGGACATGGCTTACATGCACGATACGGGCGTGCTGGACGAGGACGGCAATGCCGGCGAAGGATACTACGAAGACGATGAGGCCTTCGAGTTCATCGTCGACACCCTTGCCGACAGGAATGAATTGTCCGGCGATGAAGCCGTCAAGATGGCTTCCCTGATCGCCGAATACATGGACCTGCAGCAGGCGTATCTGGAACGCATGGGTCTGGTGGACTGGGAATAAAGGAGCCATCCATGCTGAAAGGCTATCAAAAGGCAGAAGCCGTTTCGCTGATTCTCAGCCGCCTCTATCCCGAGGACTACCCCGCGCTGACAGAGGAAATGCTCGAGCCGCTGATTCAGCAGTGCGTCGATGCCGACTTTGACTATATGATCGCGCATGACATACTTCAGCCTGACGGCAGCGACGGCGACTGCTATTACAACAAGCGCAACGCCCACTGTCATATCATGTCGCTGCTCTACCAGAACAACGGTTTCACCGAGGACGATTTTGATGATCTTTATTGCCTCGTGGATGACTACATGGATTATAACCGTTCGTACCTTGAATTGCACGGTCTTTCCTACCATGAGGATGAACGGATCGCAATAACCGGTATGGACTGGTAAAGCAAGGACGCACCGAAGACGATTCGGCGCGCCTCTTTTTTGGGGAGCGTCAGAAAACGCCGAGAAATCCCGGAATTTAGGGAATCTCTTCAAACTGGGTGTCGCCGCAATGGATACAATTCCGGCGCTTCTCCCAGCCTGTTCCTTGGTGGACTCAATGGTGGTTTCTCAATCGGCATACCAGTGGCCAGCGCCGGAATCGCTTCACTTGCCACCGTCGCGCCGCAGACAGAGCACATCTACTCGCGCAGACCGGGCTTGAGGCAGGTCGACTCTCAGGTTACGGTCCATTCTGCAGGACGGTGATCAAGACCCGCAATGGTCTCCATATCGAGCGAGCATTGCAGCTATCGCAATATTTTCCCCGTCTGCCGGGAAGTTCGCTGGCATGGCCGCATCGGGTCCGCCGGGTGTGTGATCTGTAGCGGATAGAATTCTACAATTCGCTTCTTGTATGCAGAATTCGCAAGGATATAAGACTGCTCCTTCACTTGTACATGTCGGATTCATAGTTTTCTTTTATGCTTCCGAATATGTGTTGTAATGATGAACATCGTTATAACAGTTTTGCGTGTTTGCGCCGCCCTTCATATCTGACAAAATCCTGACCGGAAACAATCTTCAGACCGCTGCGGGGAGCCGATATTCCTGATATGCTTCACACTTGCTCTCCTCACGATAAGAAAACCGCGTATCGCTTGCTGGCGATCTGTCTTCAATCCCCTTTCAAAGACTAAGAAACTCCAGCAAAAAAGACGGCCTGTCCATCGACAGACCGTCTTTATCTTCCTGATTACTTTTTGCGATTGAGCCAAGCAGGCACGCCGCGGGAATCCTGAACAGGCTGCGTGGACTGCGGCACAACGGGCTGCTGCTGCACCTGCATGGGCTGCTGCGGATTCGTGTTGCCAAAGGCAGGCTGATAGGGCTGCTGCGGCTGACCTCCAAAGAGCGCGCTGGTGCCGTAGGGCACAGGGGGCTGCTGCTGCGTGGGCTGGGGCTGCACATTCTGCGGCTGCTGGGGCTGCTGGAATCCGAAGCCCTGCTGGAACCCAACATTGGTGGGCGTCGGCACACCCATCGCGGGACGGTTCGTACTCACGAAGCCATCGTTCGAGGCCTGCGCATAGCTGGGGGTATACTCACCCGTGTCAGCCGTCTGCGAGTTGTGGCCGGGAGCGGCAGTATAGTTGCCGAAGCTGCTGCCCGTGGAGTAGCTGGAGCCAAAGAGGCGGTCGCGCTCCACTTCGCGGGGCTTCTTGACCGGATCACGCGGCGGGAAGGGCGTCTTCTCGAAGCCCGTCGCGATAACCGTGATGCGCACCTCGTCGCCCATGGTCTCGTCGATGCCCGCGCCGAAGATGATGTTCGCCTCGGGATCGGCCTCCTGCATGACAAGGCTCGCGGCCTCGTTGATGTCGACGATGCTGATGTCCTCGCCGCCCGTGACGTTAATCAGCAGGGCGCGAGCGCCGTCGATGTTGGTCTCGAGCAGCGGGCTGGAGATAGCGTTCTTGGCAGCCTCGACGAGGCGATTCTCGCCGGAAGCAGTGCCGATGCCCATATGCGCCATGCCGCCGGATTCCATGACGGTCTTCACGTCGGCAAAGTCAAGGTTGATGAGCGCGGGCAGCGCGATCAGGTCGCTGATGCCCTGAATGCCCTGACGCAGCACGTCGTCAGCAATGCGGAAGGCCTCAAGCATCGTGGTGCCCTTACTGACCACCTGCAGCAGGCGATCGTTGGGGATGACGACGAGGGTGTCGACGCCCTGCTTGAGCACCTGAATGCCGTCCTCGGCATTCTTCATGCGCTGCTTGCCCTCAAAGGCGAAAGGCTTGGTGACCACAGCAATGGTCAGGGCGCCCATTTCCCGGGCAACCTCCGCCACCACAGGCGCGCAGCCCGTGCCGGTGCCGCCGCCCATGCCCGCCGTGACGAACACCAGATCAGCGCCCCGGAGCGCCTGAGCGATCTCCTCGCGGCTCTCCTCAGCAGCCTTGCGGCCAATCAGCGGCATCGCGCCGGCGCCAAGACCCTTGGTGACCTTCTCGCCGATCTGAATCTTGGTCTGAGCGCTGGACATGTTCAGCGCCTGCATGTCCGTGTTGACGGCGATGAACTCCACGCCGCGCAGGCCTGCCTCCACCATGCGGTTCACGGCGTTTCCGCCGCCGCCGCCGCAGCCGACAACCTTAATCGATGCGAAGCTGCTGGTCAATTCCTCGTTCTGGAACTCAATCACGTTGCATCCCCCTGACTTATATTGGCTATTGCTATGGTATCGTGCTTGCCTCTGGAAAAGGACGCTTGCCGGATCAGCCGCCCAGCAGGCCCTTGAAGAAATCCTTGACCGCGCCGCCGAACCCGGTGGACGGCATGCGCTGCTGCTCCATGGTCTCAATAATCATATCCATCAGGCCCATGGTGCTGGAATAGACGTGACTGTTCATCCGGACGGTGCGCTTGGGCGTCTCGCGAACGGGACGGCCCAGCTTGCTGGCCAGATAATCCTTGCCGCCGCGGTTGAAGGCAAGTCCGCCGCCGGTGAGGTAGATGTTCGACCAGTTGCCCAGCTTGAGACCGCTGTCCTCGAGGGCCTTCTTGATCTCGTCAGCAATCTCATCAACCCGGCGCAGGATGATGTCGCTCACCTGCTCGCGGGTGAAGGACAGGGTGGACTGGTTGTCCGTGCCGGGCACGTCGTAGGTCTCGTTGGGCGTCGCGATGCCAAAGACGTAAGCGTGCTTGATCTTATCCTCGGCGTACTTGAGCGGGATATCCAGCTCCAGCGACAGATCCGCCGCGATATTGCCGCCACCCACGTCGATGCAGCGATGGAAGATGAGCGCGTCGCCCTCCACCGCCATGACCTCGGTGTTCAGGTAGCCGACGTCGATCAGCACGGCAGTGCGGTCGCGATCCTCCTCGGGCAGATAGAGCATCGCCTCGCCCGCCGGCGTGGAGTAGAAGCCAGCCGCGGTGATGTTCATGTTGGCCAGACGGGCATTCACGTCATCGACGAAGAACTTGTTGGCCACCACGAAGGAGATCATGGCGCTGAGCTCGCGGCCCTTCATGCCGACAGGCTCGAGGGTCTTCTTGCCGTCGTCGACCATGAACCACGCGGGACTCGCGTGAATCTTCACGCCGGTGAGCGTTCCCAGATTCTTCGCGGCCTCGTCAAAGACGGTGCGCACATCGGTCGCCGTAACTCGCGGATCAGGCCCGGAAAGCTGCACCCGCGCCTCGGTGGTGTACACCTTGGTAAACGCGCCGGGCACGCCGACATTGATCTCGCGGATCTTGCGCCGGCTCTGCTTCTCCGCCTCGGCGATGGACTCGCGAATCTTCTCGTCCACCTCCGCCTGATTGTTCCAGCCCTCGGGGAGATAGCCGTCGTATCCCGCAATGCCCGCGCCTACAATATCGCACCTCTGCGCGCCGCTGTTCTCAGCGACCAAGGTGACGATCTTGCTCGTGCCGAAGTCGATCGCCGCAACCATGGTCTTCATCGGTCCTTCATACCCCCTGTTTCCCGGAAAAGTTCCCCGCGAGACGGCCTGAATCAGGCTTGTCCGCCCGAAATTCGCCGTCCGGGCCCATCAGCACCGGGAACGATCTGACTTATCCAATATACCACTTTCCATTATAAACGTTTTTCCCCGGGAATGCAAGCGTTTTCCAACGGGAATGGCAATTTGCTTGCAAATTTCGTACAAATTTACACAGTTTCGCCCTGTTCTTCCTCCATTTGCTTCTTTTTCAGCGGGGTAAACGTGGGGTTGACAGGCGCGCTGACGTCGATGGTGCCGACGCCGTCCTCACCGCCCGCCAGCGCGTCAAGGGTCAGGAGCATCGCCCGGAGCTTCCTGTGGATGTCCGAACTGTTGCCCAGACGCACGGAATAACCGTCGCGTGTCGCAAGGAATATGCTTTCCATGCTGGACATATCCAATTCCTCAATCCTGTCCAAAGCGCTCATGACCTTGAGCTCGACCAGTATTTCATTGTACACATTAAGCTGTTCGGCACTGGTCAGCGTAATGATGCGGCCCACATCGCAGCGGCGGACGTTCAGGCCAACCACAAGAATCTTGTCCGACATGGGTATGGCAGTGCGATTGGCAAACTCCTCCAGAATCATGCCCCGGTTATCCGCGTAGTACATCAGGCCGTTGTAGTCGATCACGGCGATCACTTCCCGTTCACGCACGCGGATTTCGACGGTGTTCCACTCGGGCATGTGCACCAGCTCGCAGATCAGATAGTGATTCCCCTCGACGCGCTCCATCACCTCGTCGGCGTTGAGGGAGAAGCGGTTCATGCCCGTCCTGAGCCCCGAGCGCTCGATAATCTCCTCCGTGGAGACGCTGCTGTTGCCTACCACCCGAATCTCCTGCACGGCGAAAAGCGGGCTGGCGAAAAGGATCGTCACGGTCATCAGCAGCAGCGCCACGCAGACGATCAACGCAATGACATGACTTCCCCGCCTGCCCTTGGGCGGCACATGGGAACGGGTCGCCTGAAAATGCTCCTGATGCTTGAAGTATCCCTCATGGCGCGGGCGGCCATGGAGCGTCTCCTCCGTGCCGGGCATGTGCTGCCAGAACCGCTCGTCCCGGCGGTACAGGTTCTCCGAGCGCTCCGCGCGCAGCTCGGGTGCATAGCCGGTGTCCTCGTAGGGGCCTGTGTTCCCCGGCTGATACGCGCCCGACTGCTGCGATGGCGGCACAGGGATGTTCCTGCCCGAGCGGGACGGCTGGTCATTAGGTCTGATCGGCGGCTGCATGGTATCCTCCCATATAGGCTGTATGTCGTTGATCTCGTATATGCTCTTTCAGGTTTCGATGCGCTTCACGTCCGCGCCAAGCTGGTAGAGCTGCGCCTCCAGATGGTCATATCCCCTGTCGACCAGCTCCGCGTGATCCACCTGCGTCACGCCCTGCGCCCGCAGGCCCGCCAGCACCAGCGCCGCCCCGCCCCGCAGGTCACGGGCCGTCACCCGCGCGCCGTAAAGGTTCTTTACGCCCCGCACCACAGCGGTTCGTCCGCTGCAGAGAATGTTCGCGCCCATGCGGTTCAGATCGCCCGCATGGGTAAATCTGTTCTCAAAGACATTCTCCACGATCACGCCGGTTCCTTCCGCCGCGCACAAAAGCGCCAGCATTTGCACCTGCATGTCGGTGGGAAAGCCCGGATGCGGCTGGGTCTGGAGCTGGGAAAAGGCCGCGAGCCTCTCCGGCGCCTTGAGACGCAGCAGCTTTGGCTCCTCATGGATGACGCAGCCCATCTCCCGCAGCTTGGATGTAATGGCGATCATGTCGTCCACCGGCGCGCGGGTCAGCTCGATCTCACCGCCGGTCATGGCCGCGGCGCACAGCAGCGTCCCCGCCACAATGCGGTCTGAGATCGGCTCCCATACTGCGCCATGCAGTCTGTCGACGCCCTCAATCTCGATGGTGTGACCACCCGCGCCGCGAATCTTGCCGCCCATGGCGTTGATGCAGTTCTGCAGGTCAGCGATCTCCGGCTCCCGGGCAGCATTGTGGATGGCTGTTGTGCCCGGCAGACAGACGGCGGCCATCATAACGTTCTCCGTCGCGCCGACGCTGGGGTAGTCGAAGTGCACTTCCCCGGCGTGCATGTCGGAGCCGTCGCAGTAGATCATCCCGCCTTCCTCATGCACCACGACGCCCAGCGAGCGCAGACCGCTCAGGTGCAGGTCAATGGGGCGCAGGCCGATCTCGCAGCCGCCGGGATAAGTCACCGTCGCCTTGCGGAAGCGGGAGAGAATCGGCCCGAGCATGAAGATCGACGAGCGAATCTGCTTCGAGAGCCGATCAGGCATCTCCCAGTTATGTATGCCGCCCGCGGAGACCGTCATGGCCTTGCCTTCGCAGGTGACCTGACAGCCCAGCATCGTCAGAATTTCCACCATGTGATGCGCGTCTGAAATGTGCGGCACATCGGTCAGCGTGACAGGCTCCTCCGTCAGCACGCAGGCCGCCAACAGCGGCAGCACGGCGTTCTTGGCGCTGTCGACGCGCAGAGAACCCTCCACGCGCTTCCCACCCTTGATCAGGAATGACTCCACAGCGTCCACCTCCAATCACTGATTCACACTATGTCTCAGTGAAAAAGAGGTGCGGAAATCGTTTCAGTCAGATGACAGCGTCTTTCGACCGAGCTTGCAGCCTTTGTCTGGCTGAAGTTGTCCGCTCAGCTGTCCATTCTGCCAGCTGTCCGGGAGATGTTCATGAGGATGCCCACAGCTGCCATGGTGATGGAGATGGACGTGCCGCCCGCGCTGAAAAAGGGCAGGGGCAGGCCGGTGGTCGGCAGGATGCCGACGACGACGCCCATGTTGAGGAAGGCCTGCACCGTGATGGACACGGTAATGCCCGCCGCCAGCAGCGCGCCGAACTTATCGCGACAGTTCATGGCGATGCGCATGCCCGCCAGCAGCAGGCACACAAACAGCGCGATGACCACCAGGCATCCCATCAGCCCAAAATCCTCGCCAACGATGGCGAAAATGAAGTCGCTCTCCGGGTACGGCAGGTAGGCGTACTTCTGCCTTCCCTTGCCAAGCCCCATGCCGAAGAGCCCGCCGGAGCCAAAGGCAATCAGCGACTGAGAGAGCTGGTAGCCCTCGTCGCTCATCATGGCGAAGGGATTGCGGAAGGACAGCAGCCTGCGGCGGCGGTAGGGTTCCGACCACGCGTAGAAGCTGCCCAGACCCATGCCGCCGATCATCATCAGCAGGATGTGCCGCCACTTCGCCCCGGCGATGATAATCATCACCAGCGCGACGATGAGGATGCTGCCCGCCGTGGAGAGGTTCGGCTGCTGGAGAATCAGCAGGAACACCACGCCCGGCACCATCAGCACCGGCACAATGCCAAAGATCAGCGAGCGGATGCCCTTGCCGCGGTAGGTCAGGGTCGCGGCCATGTAGAGCACCACGGCAAATTTGGCGAACTCGCTGGGCTGAAAGGAAATGCCCGCAATGCTCAGCCAGCGCCGAGAGCCGTTGATGTACACGCCGATGCCCGGGATGATGACCAGCGTCAGCAGCACCAGCGAGATGGCAAGGCCCGCCACCACGATCCAAGTATCCTTCCAGAAGCGGTACGGGATGCGGCTGGTGATGACGCACGCCACCGTTCCCAGCCCGATGCCGAAGAGCTGCCGCTGCACCTCCGCGAGGGGATTCGCCTTATCCTGCGATGTATAGTATGTCGCCGAGAAAAGCACCAGCAATCCCGTAGCCAGCAGCAGGATGAGAACCATCACCAGCATGCCGTCCACGGGATTGCGCCTGCGCCAGAGCCTCGGCCCGGTCGTCTTTCGTGCGCTGGTGGGTTGAAGCATAGCTCCTCCTTCATGCGCCCGAAAAGGTGTCGCCAAATAGGTTTTGACGAATGTCACAAGCCTTTGCCTGACCAACGCCAGCCAAGGGCTGCAAGAAAGCGATCTCTTGGAATACGCCATGAAAATCGCCGTGCGTATCGTCAGTTTCCGATGGATATCAGGGTTGCTGTGCTCCCCCGATACCGCCTCAAGGAGCGTCACTTGAGTGCCTTGACAATCTCCTTGAAGATGCGGCCCCGCGCCTCGTAATCAGCGAACATATCGAAGCTGGCGCAGGCCGGGGAAAGCAGCACATTCCAGCCCTCGCTGGCCAGAGCTCGGCAGGTGTCGACGGCCTCCTCCAGCGTCGCGGCCCGATGCAGACGGTCATAGCCGCACTCCCGGCAGGTGCGCTCGATCTGGTCGGCTGTCGCGCCGATGAGCACGGCCTCCCTGATATGGGGCGATGCCAGCATCTCCTTGATAAGCGGCGTAAAATCGCAGTGCTTGTCATAGCCGCCGAGGATAATCGCCGTGGGCTGGGTCATGGTCTGGACGGCCTTGATGGTGCTGTCCACGTTGGTGCCCTTGCTGTCGTTGATATAGCGCACACCCTCCAGCTCGCGGACGAACTCGATGCGATGCTCCACGCCCGCGAAGGTGCGCAGGCTGTGCCGGATCACCGGTGCCGGAACGCCCATCGCCGTCGCGACGCAGGCCGCTGCCAGCGCGTTTTCAAGGTTGTGCGGGCCGGGGATACGGATTTCCTCAACGCCGCAGACCTCGCGCTCTTCACCATTCCAGCGGGTGACCAGCTTGCCCTCCCGCACAAACGCGCCCTCAGCCACTTCCCGCTTGCGCGAGAACAGCATGACCCGGCTCTTCACCTGTCCGGTCAGCGGCTCAAGGGCCGGATCGTCCGCGTTGAAGACCGCCGTGTCCTCCGCCGTCTGCTGCGCGAACATGCGCATTTTCGTCGCCGTGTAGCATTCCATGGTGCCGTGGCGGTTCAGGTGATCCTCGGTGATGTTCAGCAGCGCCGCCGCCCTCGGGTGGAAGGTCTCGGCAGTCTCCATCTGGAAGGAGCTGACCTCGCAGACGAACATGTCGTCATTCTTGCTGTCCAGCCCTGCCGCGGAGTAAGGGTAGCCGATGTTGCCCACCACATGGGTCACGCGACCCGCATTGCGGAAGATCTCGCCCAGCAGCGACACGGTGGTCGTCTTGCCGTTGGTGCCCGTGACGGCCACCATCTCCCCGGAGGAAAGCTGATGAGCCATCTCCAGCTCGCCGGTGACGTACACGCCGCGCTTCTTCGCCTCGACCACAAAGCCCGCCGTGTCCGGGATGCCCGGGCTGATGACCAGCGCGTCAATACCGTCCAGCAGCTCCCCTGCAGGACGGCCCAGCGCCCACTCGACGGGCAGCGACTCCAGCGGCGTGACCGCGTCTCCGAGTTGCTCCTTCGTCTTGTTATCATTGACGACGACCTTGGCGCCCGCCTTCACGAGCAGCTGCGCCGCCGCCACGCCGCTGCGGGCCATACCGACCACCAGCACGCGCTTTCCCGCGTATTTCTCCGTGTTTCGCATGGGAATCCCTCCCTTGATGAGCAGAAGAGGGTGCTTTCCTATCAAAGCAGCCCTCTTGCATGCGTTATGCCAGTTGTAATCCGTAGAGCGACAGCACGGCGATGAGCGACAGTACGCCCGTCACCACCGCGTACATCGTGACGATCTGCGTCTCCGAGTAGCCGGAGAGCTCGAAATGATGGTGAATGGGACTCATCTTGAAGATGCGCTTGCCATGGGTCGCCTTGAAGTAATAGCGCTGGATAATGACCGACAGCGACGACATGATGGGCGTGAAAGCGATGAGCGCCATCATCAGGGGCTGGCGCATCAGCATCGCCATGCCGACGATTGCGCCGCCGATGAACATGGAGCCCGTGTCGCCCATGAACACCGTCGCCGGGTAGTGGTTGAACCGCAGGAAGCCCATCGCCGCGCCGACCATGGCCATGGCGAAGATAGCGACACTGTAGAGGTTCGATGCGTAGTCCGGCTGGGTTGTCTGCACCGCCAGCAGGAGCATCAGCGCGATCATGCCCCACGCGGTAGAGCCGACCGTGGTCACGCTGGAGAGCAGGCCGTCCAGACCGTCCTGCAGGTTGGCGCTGTTGACCATGAAGATCACCGTCAGCGACATCAGCGGGATATAGAAGATGCCCAGATTCCACTCAACGTTGAAGAAGGGCACCCACACCTTGGAGCCGACCTGCGGGTGAAAATAGCAGTACGCCGAAAAGCCGACGGCTACGATCACCTGCCCCGCGATCTTCTGCCACGGGGTCAGGCCTTCATGGCGCTTGAGCGCGGCTTTGATGAAGTCGTCGCCGAAGCCCACAGCCATGGACAGAAAGGACACCGCCAGCAAAGCCAGCATGAAGTCCCAGCCGCCCTGCCACTTGGCCGGATGGCAGATGAGCGTCGTGATCAGCACCGCCCCGGCCATCATCAGACCGCCCATGATCGGCGTCCCCTGCTTCTGCTTGTGGGACTGGGGGCCGAGGTCATAGATGGTCTGGCCGAAGTTCAGTCGGCGCAGAAACGGGATCACCTTCGGCCCGGAGACGAGCACCGCGGCCAGAGAAAGGAGCAAAGCGAGGATCATCCTTAGCATGGCTGAAAGAGCCTCCTGCAATCAGAATACCCGAAGCGATGGGCTATAGACATACCATTGCCGTCTGCAAGGCAGCAATCGTATCCACCGGGGTTCCCGGTCGGGCGGGGAGCTTCCTGCAGACAAAGCGGAGCTTTGCGGTGAGAAACCTTCCCCAGTCCCCCTCGAATAAGCGGCACAAGCCACTTTTTCGACGTCAGGTATTCGCCGTTTGTGCTCTCAATTCCTCCAATAATTCCTGAACGACCACCTTTTCATCGAAGGGATGCTTGACGCCGTTGATCTCCTGATAGGTTTCATGCCCCTTGCCGCACAGCACGATGATGTCGCCCTCCCCGGCGATCTCCATGGCGTGGCGGATAGCCTCGCGGCGGTTCTCGATCACCTCATAGGGCTTGCGGGTGGGCTTGATGCCCTCCTCAATGGCAGCGAGGATGGTCATGGGGTCCTCAGTACGGGGGTTGTCCGACGTGAGAATGCACAGGTCGGCCATGCGCCCGCCGATCTCACCCATGATGGGCCGCTTGCCCTTGTCCCGGTCGCCGCCGCAGCCGAACAGCGCGATGACCCGCTTGCGGGCAAAGCCACGAACGGTCTTGAGGATGTTGGTGAGCGCGTCGGGGCTATGGGAGTAGTCGAGGATAACGCGGTAGGGCGTTTGGGTCGGGAGCATCTCGATGCGGCCGGGCACGGAATCCATGTTCCACAGGCCGTCGCGGATGTTCTCGATGGACACGCCCAGCACCAGTGCGCAGGAGGCCGCCGCCAGCGCGTTATAGACGTTGAACATGCCGGTCATGCGCAGATGAATCGGGATGCTGTGCATGCCCTGCAGCTGCAGATCGAAGGACACGCCGTCTTCGTTGATCTCGATATCCCGGGCAAACAGGTCGGCATTGGCAGCGATGCCAAAGGTCAGGTGCGGCACGGTCAGATCGGCAAGCACCTGCTCGCTGGTTTCCTCGTCCACGTTGACGGTAGCGTTGCGAACCATACCCGAGGTGAAGAAGCGCTTCTTGGTCTCGAAGTAGTTCTCCATGGTGCCGAAATAGTCAAGGTGATCCTGACTGAGGTTCGTATAGCAGCCCACCTCAAAGGTCATGCCGTCCAGCCGGTGCATGTCGATGGCATGAGCGGAGACCTCCATCACCACGACCTCCACGCCCTCATCCGCCATGGCCCGCAGATCGCGCTGCAGGTCGATGGGATCAGGCGTGGTGTAGTTGCTCTTGATCCGCTTCTTGCCGATCATGTTGCCCGTGGTGCCGATCAGGCCGCACTTGTAGCCCGCCTGCTCACAGATCGCCTTGATCATGTAGGTGGTGGTGGTCTTGCCCTTGGTGCCCGTCACGCCGATGAACTTCATCCGCTCCGCCGGGTGCCCGTAGAACGCCGCCGCCATCCGCGACATGGCCGCGCGGACGTTGGTCACCCTCACCTGCGGCACGTCCGCCTCCACGAAATGATCGACCACCAGCGCCACGCAGCCGTTCGCCACAGCCTGAGGCGCGTAGTCATGGGCGTCAAACCGGGCGCCGGGAATGCAGAAGAAAAGCCCGCCCGCCGCCTTCTGACGGCTGTCGCTGACCACGGCGAGAATCTCCGTGTCCATCGACCCGCGCGTTTCCAGCAGATAGGGCATGTTCTCAATGAGGGCTTGCAGTCGCATGATAGCTGCTCCTTTATATATAAGTTTCTCTATTCAGTCTGTCCGCCCGGCTCCAGCGTAATGCTCACCGTGGAACCCGGGGCAACAAACTCCCCTGCCGCGGGGCTCTGGCGGACGCATATGCCCGACCCGGTCATCGACACCGCAAGGCTGCGAAGCCGCAGCATCCGGGCGCAGTCGAGGTCGCTCAGACCGATCAGATCCGGAACGGACACCAGCTCTTCCGGCGTAACATTGCCGCTGCCGGAGGTATAGACCATGACATGTCCGCCCGCCATCAGCGTCGCGCCCGCCGGAGGAAGCTGATCGAGAACCACGTCGGACACGCCGTCGTCGATCATTTCCAGTTCCGCCTCTGCCAGTGTACGCCTTGCTTGCGAAATCGTCAAGCCCTTTACGTCAGGAACCTGCACTTCGACATCCGTTTCATCGCTGCTGGGCCGCACCTGAAGGTAGCTCAGCGCGTCCTGAAGAATCTGCCGGGCAAAGGGCGCGGCGGTGGTGCTGCCAAAGTCGACGGGCACATGGGCCTCCTTGACAATGACCAGCACGGAGATCAGCGGATCGTCCGCCGGAGCGAAGCCGTAGAAGGAGCCGATGTGCACGTCTGAGACGATGCGGCCGTCCTTGTAGACCTGCGCGGTGCCTGTCTTTCCGCCGATCTTGTAGCCGGCGATGGCCGCGTTCTTGCCGCCGCCTTCATCGACCACCGCCTGCAGGAGCTCCCGCATGGTGGCGCTGGTCTCGGCTTTGATCGGCGTGGAGACGACCGTGGGATTGAAGCGCTGAAGCACCTCGCCGCCGGGCGTCTGAATTTCGCTGACGATGTAGGGCTTCATCAGCTTGCCGCCATTGATGACGGAGTTGGCCGCCATCATGAGCTGCAGCGGCGTCACGGCCACGGACTGTCCGAAGCCAATGCGGGCCAGATCCACCTGCTTGACGTAGCGCGAGCCGATCATGATGCCCGCGCTCTCACCCGGCAGGTCGATGCCCGTGCGCTTCCCCAGTCCGAAGGCAGAGAGGTAACGGTAGAAGCTCTCGGTGCCCATGCGCAGCGCCAGCTCGACGAAGACCGGGTTACAGCTGTTCTGCAGCCCCTGCGCCATGGTTTCCGCCCCGTGAGCCCGGCCCCAGCACTTGATGGTATCGCCGTCCACGGTCACCCGGGCCGAGCAGTAGAAGTGGTCGGCAGGGTTCGTGGCCCCGGTGTCCAGCGCCGCGGCGGCCGTGAGAATCTTGAAGGTGGACCCCGGCTCGTACACGTCCGAGATGGCGGTGATGCGCATCAGGTCAGTGAGGGTTTCCACGTCGTCCCGGGGCGGATCGTTGGGATCATAATCAGGCTTCATGGTCATGGCGAGAATGCCGCCGGTGCGCACATCGCTGACCAGACAGATCACCGAATCGGCGCTGTTGACCTCGAGGCACTCCCGCATGGCCTTTTCGCAGATTTCCTGAATCGTCGCGTCGACGGTCAGCTTGAGCGTTGAGCCCTGCTGGGACGGGATGTACCAGCCCTCTGTGCCCACTAACGTGCGGTTGCGCGCGTCGACCTGCCGCAGATAGCTTCCCTCTGTCCCCGCCAGCACGGATTCATACTGCGTTTCCAGCCCGGACTGACCCATGCTGTCCACGTTGGTCAGACCCAGCACCTGCGAGAGCAGCGTCCCGTAGGGATACCAGCGCCGGGAATCCTCGTCGAATGCAATGGCGTTCAGGCCCGCCGCAGGATCCGCGGTCTGCCGGAGCTGACGGATCTGATCGACCACATCGCGCGGCACCTGCCGCTTGAGGATCACGGAGCCCTTCGTCTTGTCGGACAGCCTCGCGATCGCGGTTTCCCTCGACAGGGACAGTACCGGAGCGAGCGTATCCAGAAAGAGCTCCGGATCGCTCACCAGACGCGGGTCGGCGGTCAGCATATAGGAGGTCGCCGACAGCGTCAGCACGCTGCTGTTGCGGTCGATGATCGTTCCCCGCCGGGCCGTGACGACCCCTTCCTTCGTCCATTGACTGACGCCCCTTGCCGTCAGCTCCTCCGCTTCCTGTATTGTCAGGCCGCCGATACGCCAGATCGCCAGCAGGAACATGCCCGCCAGCGCCAGCGTCATCAGCAGCATCCTCTTGCGTACCAGCAGTTCAGGGTGCATTGCCTGTCCTCCCGGTTTTCGCAATTGACGCCAAACGGGAGACTGACGCATGCAGTCTCCCCATTGGTTGCTTTCTTCCTGCTTCTGTTATTCTCCAAAGACTGCGCCCAGATAATCGGCGCTCAGCATGCCCGTGCCGGGATTGGACATCACCGCGGTTTCCGGCGCGGTCAGGTAGATCACGTCCATGCCCCGGGCGGAAATCATGCCCATCTGCACGGCGCTGCGGCTCACATTGATCTCCGAAGCGTTCCGGGCAATCTCGGCCTCGATCTCGTAGCACATCTCCTGCAGCGTGGCGACGCGTTCCCGGGCCACATTGGCATCCCGGTTGATGGAGCTGATCTGCCCATAGGAGATCGCCACCACTCCGAGCATCACGATGAGCACCGCCAGCAGCAGGCCCATGCCCGCCCGGACGCTTATGCCCTCGCTGCTGATCAGCGGCGCGCGCTTCCTGTCCGTATCAAAGGCGGAGACAGGACGCTGGGTAGGCTGGGTCCACGCCTGCTGAGGACGCGGGCATCGGTCCGCCACATAGACGGGAGTCATGCTACCGCGCTCGTCGCTGAAGCCGGGCAGGAAATCCACCGAGAAGGTCATGACCTCCCCACGGGTATCCCGCTCCTGCATCCGCGGCTTCCGGCGGCCGCCCTTGTCCACCCACTTGGAGGGCCGGGTATGGGGCCGCTCCAGCGCGCTATACAGCATAACTCTATTCCCTCCAATCATTGGCGATAACCAAGATTCAATCATTCAATGGGCAGGCTGCCGATGCTGTCGAGGAAGTCCGGCACATTCTGCAGGAAGGCCTCGAGCATGGCGTCGCCGGTCTCGCGGGTCACGATACGCACATGATCGCCCGCGCCGGTGATTTCAACGTCCTTCTCGTCGCCCAGCACCACCTGGCGGATGCGCGCGGGCAGCAGCACGCGGCCCTGTCCGTCGCACTCCTGACCCCGATAGGACAGAGCGTCGAGATACTCGATGTATTTGAGAAGCTCCTTTTTCATGGACTGGCGGGCCATCTGCGCAAAGCGCTCCCGCATGCGGGCGTATTGCAGCTCCGGATAAACGGAGATTGATTTGAAGTCAAAAGCGGGGGTGATGCAGAACTGCGTCCCCAGCATCTCACGGAAGGCCTGCGGGACGACAATTCTGCCCTTGTTGTCCAGCGTGTGGGAATAAGAACCGATGAACGTCGCGCGGTGTTTTTCCAGCAGCAGGCGGTCTTCCTCTGTGAGCGGCTGACCCGCGGCGTCGACCATGGAGGACGCGGCCTGCTCGGGCTGCATCGCTTCCTTCTTGTCATCCACCACAAATCACCACTCTATCCCCACAAAATTGCTCTTCGATACCATTATAAACCACGTCTTGAAAATGTTCAACCGCATTCATTCTTCTGTTATAATGAAAATCATGACTTTTCATTCATTTATTTTTCATATTTCTGTTACAATTGAAACAGGATTTATGGGCGAACAATAGTTCCGCACCATATCTGGTGGCACAAAAAAGAACCCCGAACATTTGTCCGGGGCTCGTTTGTTCTGCTTTTCGCCTTTATAACGCGTTGCTTTTGGGGATATGTAACAAAACTTTAATTTCTATTCTTACAGCCCTATTTTCGCCAATTGGAAGTCCAGACTGTCACAGGAGACCAGCCGATACCGCACCTTCTGATGCTCACCGCTGAATCCGGCGCGAATCCCCTGCCCATGCAGATGCCCGTAGACCACCGTGTGCACGCCGAACCGCTCAAACAACCGGGTGAAATCGGTGTCACGCTCCATGGCATAAAGCGGCGGATAGTGCATCATCACCACCAGCGGACGGCCCGCGCGGAGCTTATCTGCGGCCTGAAGCGCCATCTCCATCCGCATCAGCTCGCGTTTGAAGAGCTTTTCGTCCTCCGGGGACAGCGGCGTTTCCTGCGTGGGGATCATCCAGCCCCGCGTGCCGCAGACCACCGCCTCGCCCAGATCCATCGCCGAGTGCTGCAGCGGCTGCATTCCCTCAGGCATCGCTGAGCGCACCTGTGTCAGCGAGCTCCACCAGTAGTCATGGTTGCCCTTGCACAGCACCTTGCGCCCCGGCAGGTCGCCGATCATCCGCAGATCAGGGACTGCGTTCGAGAGCTGCATCGCCCATGAGATATCACCGGGGATCAGCACGGTATCCTCCGCTCCGACGCGCTCGCGCCAGTCCCGGCTGATGCGTTCAAAGTGCCCTTCCCAGTGGCCGCCAAAAACGTCCATCGGCTTGTCGTCGCCGCCCGGAAGGTGCAGATCCCCTATCGCAAACAGGCTCATGGATACCTCGCTTTGTCAGATGTCTTCCTCGTCCTCGCTGTCCTCGTCGGCTTCGTCCTCCTGCATGCTCTCCAGCGACAGCTCGTTCTCCATCTCGCTGTACTCCCCGGCAGGCATGTCAGAGTCGATCTCGGGAATCTCGTCCATGGAGCTCACGTCGTCCATGCTGCGGATGGCGTTGGGATTGACCGCGCTCTCGGTATCCGCCTGATCGTCATTGTTGTTCTGCCCGTTCATCTCCTTGAGGCAGAACAGGCACACATCCCGGCCCGGGAGCGCCGGCGCTTCGTTGCAGACGCTGCACAGCTCGACTTCATCCTGAGCGCCGTCACCCTTCATCTCGCGAAGGCAGACCTTGCAGTACCGTTCGCTTTCAGTGATGTAATTGAGCTCGCAGCGGGGGCACTTGACAAACTTCATCGAGGATTCCTCCCTATATTCACCCGGCGCGCGGCCGGGACATCAACGGCTGTCTGGAAGCGATTCCCTTGGCAGTCTGATGGCAGAACCCTTGACGGCCAAAGAGAAATATATTACGATTCAGTTACGATCTATGACATGATCGCAACGAATACGGAGGTGAACTGAAACATGTTCAAGAAGTACCTTGCTTTGGTGTCCATTCTCGCGCTGTTCCTCGCGTCCACCGCGCTGGCGGAAGCCCCCACCTCACAGTTCGGCTTTAAGGGATGGCCGTACCGCCAGCCCACCAACTGCGAGACCGATGCCACTCAAGCACCCGCGACTACCACCAAAGCGCCTGAAGCTGGGGAAAATCTCCCCGACAGTACCCTTCCGACGGCCGCTCCTGCCACTCAAGCGCCCGTCATCCCCACCAGCGCCCCAACCAAGGCGCCGGAAGCGACTCAGAAGCCGACTGTCACGCAGGCTCCTTCCACGGAGGATGATTATACTACGCAATCGGCCTCTGCGCAAGAGCAAATGATGCTTAAATTGCTGAATCAGGATCGAAATAACAACGGTCTGCCGTCTCTGACCCTCGATCCTACGCTTTCCAACATCGCGAGGATCAAATCCTGCGACATGCGCGACAACAATTACTTCGCTCACGAGTCCCCCACCTATGGCCGAGTGAAGGACATGCTGAACCGCTTTGGCTATTCCTTCAGCGGCGCTGGTGAGAACATCGCGCACCATGCCACCGTCGAGAAGGCGGAAGCTGCCTTCATGTCCTCCTCCGGCCACCGGCAGAATATTCTCTCCAGCGCGTGGACCAAGGTTGGCATCGGCATCTGCTTCGACCGCAACGGATATGTGTATGTCACGCAGATTTTCGTCCGGTAATCCGGAAACATCATTTCGTCCCCTGTCTTGCGACAGGGGACTTTTGGCGTTTACGCGTTGTACGTCACATACTGAATGTTCGCTGTAGAAGCAGCCGGAGCAGCAGCCATTTCAGCGGCAGCCGTCGCCGGTACAACAGCGGCAGGGGCCGCCATGTTCACCACGGGAATGGAAGTCTGCGCGGGCGTCGCAGGAATCGTGTAGGTCACGGGAGCCTGCTGGGCCATAACCATTTCGGTGCCGTCGTCGATACCGTTGGTGTTGTCCTCATCAATGATGACCTCATCGGCGACCGTACGGGTGCAGCCGCAGCCGCAATGGCCCAGCGAGATGCCGGCTCCGCCGAAGATGGCCAGACCCGCCGAGCTGCCCTGACTGGTCTGGCAGGAGGAACAGCTGCCGTTCTGGGAGCACTGGGAGCACTGGGAGCACTGGGAGCACTGGGAGCAGATCGGCTGCACGATCTGAACAAAGTTCGCGTCGCCGGTGGGGATCATCAGGCTCCTGATGGAGCCGCCCTGAGAGCTGGCAACGGTGGCGTTCAGCCGGGTCGAAGAGGTCGTCGAGTCAAAGGTCTGCGTGGTCGGCACATACGATGCCTGCGCGGCAATAGCACGCTGAATGAGCGCGCTCACGTTCGACTGCGCCGGAAGCATCGCGGCGTCCTGAATGCCCAAAGCGGGCTGCCGAACGTTATTGAATCCTGTCATCACGGAATCATCCCTCCATGTGGCCCACGATGTTTCAAATCTTGTGGGCTGTCACATGGTATGCCCGGGATCGGCATCAGGTTCGTCACTCGTAACCTTCTCCAGCAGTTCAAGAAGCTGGTCGCGGCCCGTGCCGTCCTCCGAGGAGAAGCAGATGACCTCCCATGGCTGCACAAGCAGCGCCCGGCAGATCGGGGCAAGCTGCTTCATCCGCGCGCCGCGGCTGATCTTGTCCGCTTTGGTCGCGATGACCGTAAACGGAATGCCCATCTGCCGCAGGAACTTGTTCATGTTCTTATCGTCCTCGGTGGGCTCATGGCGGATATCCACCAGACACAGCACATGCCGCAGCTCGTCCGCCTGCTCGAAGTAGTCCTGCATCATCCTGCCCCAGCGCTGCTTCTCCTGCTTGTCCACCTTCGCGAAGCCGTAGCCGGGCAAGTCTATTAAATGAAAGAACTCGTTGAGCAGGAACACGTTGATAAGCCGCGTCTTGCCGGGGGTCGCGCTGGTTCGCGCGAGAGCTTTCCTATTACATAGCCGATTGATGAGGCTTGATTTGCCCACATTCGACCGTCCGGCCACCGCCACCTGCGGCAGTCCCTTGCCCTCAAAGGGGCCATAGCCGACCATGGAGGTGATGAATTCCGCCTTCTTGATCTCCACGCTGTCACTCCTTGCCCGGCATCCTCACCAGCGCCGTCTTCAGTACCTCTTCGATGTTCTCCGCCGCAACCACCTTGAAACGGCTCAGCACATGCGGCGGGATTTCTTCCAGATCCTTGACGTTCTCCCGCGGGATCAGCAGCGTCGTGATGCCCGCCCGGTAAGCCGCAAGGGTCTTCTCCTTCAGGCCGCCGATGGGCAGCACCCGGCCCCGCAGCGTGATCTCGCCCGTCATGGCCACATCCTGCCGCACAGGCACGCCGGTCAGCGCGCTGGTCAGGGCCGTCGCCATGGTCACGCCCGCGGAAGGGCCGTCCTTGGGCACCGCGCCCTCGGGAACATGAATATGAATGTCCTGATCCTTGTAGAAATCGTCCGCAAGGCCAAGCTGCGCCGAGTGCGCCCGCACCCAGCTGAACGCGGCTTCGGCAGACTCCTTCATGACGTCGCCGAGCTGGCCCGTCAGCCGCAGACCGCCCTTGCCGGGCATAATCGCGCATTCGATCTCCAGCAGCTCGCCGCCGACGGTGGTGTAGGCCAGTCCGTTAACCACGCCGATGCGAGGCTCCTTCTCAGGCATCTCGCGGGTGTAGCGGGCCGCGCCGAGATATTCCTTCAAAACCGCGCTGGTCACGCTGACCTCGGCGACCCCGGTGTCCAGCATGGTGACAGCCGACTTGCGGATCATTTTCGCCACAGTGCGCTCCAGCGTGCGAACACCAGCTTCGCGGGTATAGCCCTCGATCAGCTCACGCAGCACCCGGTCGGTCACCTTGACGGACTTGGGCTGCAGGCCGTGGGCCTCGATCTGCTTGGGCAGCAGGTGCCGTTTGACAATCTGGAGCTTCTCCTCCTCGGTATAGGAGGGCACCTCGATGATCTCCATGCGATCCAGCAGCGGCCCGGGAATGGTGTCGACGCTGTTCGCCGTGGTGATGAACATGACCTTGCTCAGGTCGAAGGGCAGCTCAAGATAGTGGTCGCGGAAGGCCCCGTTCTGCTCCGCGTCGAGCACCTCCAGCATGGCGCTGGCCGGGTCGCCGCGGTAGTCGTGGCTCATCTTGTCGATCTCGTCGAACAGGAACACGGGGTTCATCGTGCCCGCTTGCTTGATGCCGGAGATGATCCGCCCCGGAATCGCCCCGAGGTACGTCCTGCGGTGACCGCGAATCTCCGCCTCGTCCCGCACGCCGCCCAGCGACATCTGCACGAACTTGCGCCCGACCGCCTTCGCAATGGCCCGGACAATGGATGTCTTGCCCACGCCGGGAGGGCCCACAAAGCACAGGATCGGGCCCTTCATGTCCTGCTTCATGCGAAGCACAGCCAGATACTCGACGATGCGCTCCTTGACCTTCTCCAGCCCATAGTGATCCTGCGCCAGCATCTTGCGGGCACGCTTGAGGTCGAGGTTGTCCGGGGTCGTCTTGCCCCACGGCAGATCGAGAATCCACTCGATATAGGTGCGGGCCATGCCGACCTCCGGCGTGCCGGGGGCCATGCGGGACAGGCGCTCAATCTCCTTCTGGCAGCGCTGCCTTGCTTCCTCATTGAGGGGCGTCTTCTCCATGCGCTCCCGCAAATCCTCAACATCGGTGCTCTCCGCATCGCCCAGCTCGGTCTGGATGGCCTTGATCTGCTCGCGCAGGTAATAATCCTTCTGATTCTTCTCAATCTGCTTTTTGATGCGGGCCTGCACCTGCTTCTCCACTCCTGCCAGCTCGGTCTCCCGCACCAGCACGCCGCAGAGATATTCCAGCCGCCGCAGGACGTCGGCCTCCTCGAGCACCTTCTGGCGATCCTCGACATGGCCCAGCACGTTGGCCGCGATCACGTCCGCCAGATGTGCCGCGTCCTCCACCTCATGGATGGAGGAAACCGTCTCCTGCGACACGCGCTGGCTGGCCCGGGCATACTCCTCGAAGGCCTCCTGCGTCACGCGGACGAGCGCTTCCAGCTCGGTGGTGTCCTCAGGGAGCTCGTCCGACATCGGACGGATGACGCCCTCCAGATACGGTTCCTCCTGCGTGATGGACGTCAGAAGGCCCCGCTGCTCTCCCTCCACCAGTACGCGCAGGTTGTCCCCCGGCAGATTCATCACCTGCTTCACGCTGGCGATCGTGCCCACCCGGCACAGCTCCTGAGCACCCGGGTCCTCAGCCTCCGCGTCCTGCTGGCAGACAAGGAACACCTGCTGATTCTCCATCATCGCCGTCTCCAGCGCGGAAACGGACTTGGCGCGGCCCACGTCAAAGTGCAGCACCATGTGGGGGAACACCATCAGCCCCCGCAGCGCCAGCACCGGCAGGGTCACGGTCGACTTTTTTCTCGGCATAATGACCTCCAAATATACTAAAGCGGCTTCAAGCCCCGAATACAGCAAAGCTTGCCGGAGAATAGGCCTCCTCCGACAAGTTCATAGTATACAGACAATCCCTTCATTTGGCAAGGGCCGCGCGTGAAATTCAGGAATTTGTGCTGGCTGTAACGGCCTCGGGCATGACCTCCTCCAGCTCTTCCACACTGGCTGTTGTGTCCGGCAGCAGCAGTTCCTCCAGCACGCGCCGAACCTCGCCCACCGCGACGATCTCGATGCCGGACACCTGATGAGCTTCGGCCTCATTATCCTTGGGCACATACACGCGGCCGCACCCTGCCGCCTTGGCTGCCTCCACCTTCGCGGGCACGCCGCCAACGGGCTTCACGCGGCCCTGCACGGAGATTTCGCCGGTGATGGCCGCGGCGCCATCCACAAGCTGACCGGTCAGGGCGCTCACCGCCGCTACGGTCATGGCTACGCCCGCAGAGGGCCCGTCCACGGGCATGCCGCCGGGAAAGTTGATGTGCAGGTTGCGCTGCCCCAGCGGAAACCCGAGTTCCGCCAGCAGCGTCCGCATGTTGTCCGCAGAGCTCCGGGCTGTCGACTTGCGCCGCATGCGGTGGCCTTCCTGCCCCAGCTCCTCCTCCTCAACAATGCCTGTGACGGTCACCTCGCCGATACCGGGCGTCGCGACGGCCTCGATGTCCATGAGCATCCCCTCATTCGCGCCGGATACCGCCAGCCCGTGCACCACACCCACGCGGCTGGTCAGATCAGCCTTCCTCGAGGGCTTCATGGGATAATGCCCGGACTGCACCACCCAGCGCACATCCTCCGCCGTGATGGTTTTCCGATCCTCCAGCTCTGCCATGCCCGCGCACATCTGCACAATGTTTACCGCGTCGCGCCCGCAGGCGGCATACTGGCCCACGGTAGCGGCTTCCTCCTGCGTCATCTCATAGCCCGCGCGCTCCGCGGCGCCCAGCGCGATGGTAGCGATCTCCTCCTGTGTCAGGGCGCGGAAGTAAATCTCCATGCAGCGGGAACGCAGCGCCGGAGGAATCTCGTTGGGGCTGCGGGTCGTCGCGCCGACAAGCCGGAAATCCGCAGGCAGGCCGTGCTTGAATATCTCGTGAATATGCCGAGGGACGGAGGAATCCTCAGCGTTGTAATAGGCGCTTTCCAGCATGACCTTGCGGTCCTCCAGCACCTTGAGGAGCTTATTCATCTGGATGGGATGCAGCTCGCCGATCTCGTCGAGGAACAGCACGCCGCCATGGGCCTTGCTGACCGCGCCGGGCTTGGGCTGCGGCACGCCCTGAACCCCCAGCGGCCCCGCGCCCTGATAGATGGGATCATGCACGCTGCCGATCAGCGGGTCGGCAATCGCCCGCTCATCAAAACGCACGCAGGTCGCGTCCATCTCGATGAACGGCGCGTCCTTGCGGAACGGCGTTCCCTTCGATTGCTTCGCAGCCTCCAGCACCAGCCGGGCCGCGCAGGTCTTCCCGATGCCGGGCGGGCCGTAAATCAGGACATGCTGCGGATTTGCGCCGCAGAGAATGGCCTGCAGGGACTTGATGCCATCCTCCTGACCGATGATGTCCGAGAACTGCGTCGGACGTACCCGTTCGGCCAGCGGATCGGACAGGTGAATGGCCCGCATGCGATTGAGGCGTTCCATCTCCCGGCTACTCTCCCGGCGCTGGGTCGGCGGGACGTCCTTTTGCCGCCGGAGCTGCCGGAAGAAGTAAATGCCCACCACGACGGTCACCGCGAGCTGGATGAGGATAAGAATGACGTTGAGCACTGTGCTGATCCCTCCGTTTCTGCGGGTAGTATGGCATTTCGCCGCGTGATGGATGCAGGCAAATAGGGCGCGCAGAATCTTCCAGCGAGCACAGAAATCTTCCTTTATAAACGGCTTCCCGGCATTCAGATTGTAACGATTTTCGCCCCTAAGGACGCCCGAAAGCGTCCGGCTCGTTGAATAGATGGGAGACCTGCTCCTTCACCGCGCAGGGAAAAAAGAATTTCCTGTGAAAATTTCGGAAAAGGCATTTATCTTGCGCGGCGAATGTAGTATAATAGATGGGCACCTGACGGCTTGTCCGCTTACATGCCCGACCTGTGCGAGCATACGAAAGTGGGGTAAATAACGTGGCTTCGCTCTTGCAGACCATGGAAAACTTGATATGGAACGTTCTGCATCGCCCCAGCCTGTCTGATTTATTTGATATTCTGATCGTTGCGATCATTATCTATCAGCTCCTGATGCTGACCCGCGAGACCCGGGGCAGCGGCGTCATCAAGGGCCTGCTGTTGCTTTTGCTGGTCGTTGGCATCAGCAACCTGCTGGGCCTGACCGCGCTGAACTGGCTGCTGATGACCATCTTGAACAATGGCGCGGTGGTTCTTGTCGTGCTCTTCCAGCCTGAATTGCGCAAGGCTCTGGAACAGATCGGCCGCGGAGCAAGACTCAAGCGAGCCCACCGCGAGACAGTCGACGAAGGCGCGCAGATTATTGAGGAAATCGTCCACTGCCTGCTCAACCTGAGCCGCCGCCATGTGGGGGCGCTGATCGTTTTCGAGCGCAAGACGGGCCTGAAGGATATCATTGAAAACGGCATACCGATTGACGCAAAGATCACCTCCGGCCTGCTGGAAAACATCTTTGAGCCCAACACTCCCCTGCATGACGGCGCCGTCGTCGTGCGGGAGAATCGCGTCGCGGCCGCGGCCTGCATCCTTGATCTGGTCAAGGGAACCGGCATCAGCCACGATCTGGGCACCCGGCACCGCGCTGCCATCGGCGTGAGCGAAACCACCGACGCGATGGTGCTGATCGTCTCCGAGGAAACGGGCATCATCT
The DNA here is from genome assembly GCA_022510815.1 of Christensenellaceae bacterium. Classification (GTDB taxonomy): domain Bacteria; phylum Bacillota; class Clostridia; order Christensenellales; family Aristaeellaceae; genus UBA11524. Next base: position 118,324 of record JAFLST010000004.1, read on the forward strand.
CGATGGCCCAGGCCGGCAAGCTGAGCCGCCATCTCGACGCGAAGGCGCTCCGTGAGATTCTCGGCCGTCTCTACGCGCAGAACAGCCGTCCCCGCCTGCTGGACACCCTGCTGGGCCACGGCAAAGCAAAGGAGGGCACGAAATGAGCAACATCAACCAGTCCTCCAAGCCGGGCAGCGGCTCCACCGGGTTCTTGCGCCGGGTGCTGAAGGTCATCAATCATAACGGCGGCTTCAAGATTCTGGCGCTTCTGCTGTCGCTTCTGCTCTGGGCAGGCCTGATCACGCAGGACCCCAGCCTCACCCGCGAGCGCACCTTCTCCGACGTCAACGTATCCGTCGCTGGCAGCGAGACCCTGCATCGCAACGGCTTCATCGTCACCAGCAATCTTGAGGAGGTGCTGGGGAACGTCACGCTGCGCGTCGCTGTGCCGCAGATGCAGTACCAGAACGCTCAGGCAGCGAACTACAACACGCGCATCGACCTGAGCCGCATCACGGAAGCCGGCGTACAGCCCGTGCGCATCTCCACGTCCAACAGCTCCTACGGCACCGTGCTGGAGGTCTCGCCCGCCGAGGTGGAGATCACGGTCGAGGAGTATGTTACCCGCTACCGTATCCCGGTTCGCGTGCAGGCTACCGGCATTGCGCCCGAGGGCTTCTATGCCAGCGCTCCCACCGCCTCTCCGTCGGTGATCACCGTCAGCGGCCCAAAGTCGCTCGTCGAGCCCATCATATGCGCTGAGGCTGTCGTCGAGCTGGGCAGCATCCCCGCGCGCGAAGGCACCAACCGCATGGCTGTTCCCTACCGTCTTGTGGACATAAACGGCAACACCATTGAGAGCGACCTGCTGGAGATCACCAGCGAATCCGTGCTGCTGGACAGCATTATCATTGAGCAGCAGCTCTACACCCTCAAGACCATTGCGCTGTCCGATACCGGGCTGATCCGCGGCGGCCCCGCTGATGGCTATGAGATTCAGTCCGTGTCCATCACGCCTGAGAACATAACGGTCGCGGGCAGCGCGGATGTGCTGGCCGAGCTGGACGCGCTCTATCCCGAGAACTATGTCGATCTGTCCGGCTACTCGGAGTCCTTCAACCGGAGCCTGCGTCTGCGCGATCCCGGCGGACTGGCCTACACCAGCACGAGCATTATCACCGTAGCCGTGGAAATCGGGCCGGTAATTCAAAACAGCACCTACAGCAATATCCGGCTGAGCGTCCAGAACATCGAAAACGGCTTGAGCGCCACGCTTGGCACCAAGTACGGCTCGGTGGTCGTCAGCGGTCCGCAGCTCTGGATTCAGAAGGTGCGCACCTCGGACGTCACGCTTTATTGCGACGCTTACGGCTTGTCCGCGGGCACCTATCAGCTTCCCGTGCTCTGCGCCATCAACAGCAGCGGCGAGACCTACAGCGTCGATGTAACCCCCGCTACCGTTGAAGTAACCATTGTCGAGAAATAATCCCACCACAAAAGACCCTGCCGCATACCCCGCGGCAGCAGGATGCCGCTCTCCCTCGAGGACAGCGGCCACTTTTTCACTCGGGAGGGGATGTCATGGGTAATTTCGCCAACACGCTGTTCAGCTCGCTGCTTGGTTGGCTTCGGAGCGCCGCCGCATGGCTCTGGAGCTTCCTGAATGATCCGGAGAGCGGCGGTTTCATCGTTTGGATGGCCGACAACTGGCTCCCGCTGATCATTCTGCTGTGCGCCGCCTGCATGCTGATTGACTTCCTTGTCTACCTGCTGCGCTGGCAGCCCTATAAGGTATGGGCCAGCTTTTTTCGCCGGGTATTCGGCCACGACACGGAGCCCGATGACTCCCAGCGAATTCGCCGCCGCTGGATCCATGCCGACGGCACCACGAGCATCGAGGAGGTTGACGCGGCTGAGGTGATGCCTGACCCTGAACCTGCCGTTTTCACCGCGCAGCCCGAGGAGGAATCCATCTCTGCCCGCTACACCCGCTTTGCAAGGCCGCAGACGGAGCCTGTCTTCGCTCAGCCGACCTCTGAACCGCAGCCCGAACCGGCGCCCATGCCCGCTGAGGAGCCCGCGGAAATCGCAGAACGTCCCGCCAGACCCGCTGTCGGCCGCCGCAGACGCTATGTCGGAGCCGATGAGGAGCTGCCTCTGCGCTATGCCCCGCCGCCTGCCAGCGAGGATGCGCCCGCTTATCATGAGCCCTATTATCCGCCGCAGTGGAAGCGCCCCGCAGACACCGGTTCCTCCAACGTCGATCTGGGAGGCAGCGGCCTATGAAGGATCTCTTTAACAAGAAATATGTCGTCCTGACCGGCAACTATGGCAGCGGCAAGACCGAGCTCGCGCTGAACCTTGCCCTTGCCTCCAGCCGGATCGGCTCAACCACGCTGGTCGATCTGGACATCGTCAACCCCTACTTCCGCAGCGGCGAAAAGGCCGAGGAGCTGCGCGAGGCAGGGGTTCGCGTGCTGATGCCGACCTTTGCGATGACCACTGTGGATGTGCCTGCTCTCCCGCCGGAAATTCAAAGCGTGTTTGAAACGCCCTGCGACCGGGTTGTTTTCGATGTGGGCGGCGATGATACCGGCGCGGCGGCCCTGGGACGGTACGCGCCCTCCTTCCAGCTTCTGCGCGAGCAGACGACAGCCTGTCTGGTGGTCAACTGCATGCGTCCTCTGACGCAGACAGCCGACGACATTGCCGAGATGGGGCAGCGGATTGTCCAGCGCGGACGGCTGAGCATCGACATTCTGATCAACAACACCAATCTGGCTGATCTCACCGAGCCGGACATGCTTCGAGCGGGACACGAGCAGGTTGTGAAGGCTGCGGAGATGCTCGGCGTGAAGCGCATCCTCACGGCAGGTATGGCTTCTCTGCTGGCCGACTGCCCCGAACTGCCCGAACCGCTTGTCATCCGGCGGCACATGGCCCCTGAATGGATGGAGGACGCATGACAACACTGCCGCAAGCCTTTTTAGACCGCATGGCCGCTCTGCTGGGTGATGAGTTTCCGGCTTTTCTGGCCAGCTACGACGAGCCGTATGCCCGGGGCATACGCTTCAATCCGCTCAAGCCTTGCGCCGCGCTCCCGGAAGGCGTTGAAGCTGCTGTTCCGTGGGAGCCGCATGGAAGCTATCTCTCGCTGACCTCTCCTGCCGGCAAGCTGGCCCTGCACGAGGCAGGGGCTTATTACCTGCAGGAGCCCAGCGCCATGCTGCCTGCCGCCGTGCTCGCCCCGCAGCCCGGAGAGCGCGTCCTCGACCTATGTGCCGCGCCGGGCGGCAAGTCGACCCAGTTGGGTACGCGCATGGCAGGACAGGGGCTGCTTGTCTGCAACGAGCCGGTGCTCAAGCGGGCGCAGGTGCTCTCCCAGAATGTGGCGCGAATGGGCATCACGAACGCGCTGGTTGTCAGCGCCATGCCTGCGCAGCTTGCCCAGCGCTGGCCGGAAGCCTTCGACGCAGTGCAGGTGGACGCGCCCTGCTCCGGCGAGGGTATGTTCCGTCGTCATCCTGAGACACGCGGCGAATGGACCCCTGAATCTCCCGCCGGATGCGCTAAGAGACAGGCGGAAATCCTCGACAGCGCTGCATTGCTGGTGCGTCCCGGCGGGCGCATCGTCTACTCCACCTGTACCCTGAACTCTGTCGAAAACGAGGACACGGTCACCGCCTTCTGTCAGAGGCATCCGGATTTTTCCCTGCTGCCTTTTCATCTGCCGGGAGCCGACGCGCCTGCTGGCATGCTGACCTGCTATCCCCATCGGATGCGCGGCGAAGGGCACTTCGCAGCCCTGCTGGTTCGCCATGGTGCAGGCGTCGCCGCTCCCCTGCCGCCGGATCGTTCGCTGAGGCAGCCAGATAAGGCGCAGCGAAAAGCGCTAACGGACTTTCTGCCTAACGCGCCGGAGCCGACCGCTCTTTTGGGCGACACGCTGGTACATCTGCCTGACTGCCCTGATCTGCGGGGGCTCAAGGCTCTGCGGGTGGGGCTGCATCTGGGGACGATGGCGGGCCAGGTCTTCAAGCCCGACCATGCTTGGGCAGTCTGCGCCGCCTCTCCGAATGTTCCCCGCGTGTCACTGAACGAGCCGCAGGCCCTTGCTTATCTCGCCGGGGAGACGCTTCCCGCTGACGGGCGCGGCTGGGTGCTGGCAACGTATGCAGGACTGCCGCTGGGCTGGGGCAAGGTCTCCGACGGCGTGATGAAGAATCATTATCCCAAGGAACTGCGCCGGATGCTGTCGTCCGATGCGGAAAATCTGTAAATTGCGACTTGGAAGTCAAAAAAACCCTTGCAATCCCACCACATCTATGGTACAATAGTCTCTGCGGCCGGGTAGCTGGTCGGATCATTGCATGCGCGAAAGAGGTGAAAACGCAATGAAGGAAAAGATTCATCCCAACTACAGCAAGTGCATCGTTCGCTGCGTGTGCGGTGAGACGTTTGAAACCGGTTCTACCAAGAAGGAGCTTAAGGTGGATATCTGCTCCAAGTGCCACCCCTTCTACACCGGCAAGCAGAAGCTGGTTGACACCGGCGGACGCGTTGATCGTTTCAAGAAGCGTTTTGGTCTCACCTGATAGGCGCCACGCGCGATTCAAAAAAGCGGCATAAAGCCGCTTTTTTGAATTTTGGGAAACAGCCGATTGAGGATAAGAAAAGCAGGGCTTCTTCCCGACTGGCGGGAGGAAGCCCCATCATGATGCCTTGATGAATTATGCCATTTTGAGCCGGTATCCCATCTTATATACGGTCTCGATGCAGGTCGCGCCCAGCTTGCGGCGCAGCCTCTGGATATGCACATCGACAGTGCGGGTCTCGCCCATGGTCTGATAGCCCCACGCGGTGCGCAGGAGCTGCTCCCGGGTCACCGCGGCGTCCGGCGACTGCATCAGGGCTCGCAGCAGCGCAAACTCCTGCGCAGTCAGCGACAGGGATTCGCCGTCGAGGGTTGCCGTGCGGCTCGTAACGTCCAGGCAAAGCGGTCCGAGGGTCATCATGCGATTCGTAACCTCCAGCAGCGCCGACACGGCTTCGATCAGTGACCGTCCGTCATAGGGGCTGAGCAGCACGTCGCATCCAGCCTGATACATGGCCCGCAGATGTTCCACATTGCCGGGATCGCCCGTGATAAACAGCACCGGCCAGCCCTTCTCCTCCAGCGAGCGGAGCAGGTTGAAGCTGTCCGTCCATGGAAGCTGCGCGTTCAGAATGGTCAGCATACGCTCCCCGCGGCGAACAAACTGAATTCCGTCGGCAACATCGTGCATGGCCGTGCATACATGCCCTGCCCGAGAAAGAACTTCACACATTTTGCTCCCGACGCGGCGATCCGGTTCCATAATCAGAATATCAGCCATGGTTTCACCTCATTCATGCTCTGATGGGCTACAGCGGCTCCGCTTGCGCGCGGGCGGAGAGGTCTGAAGCGTTTTTCGCGATGGTGTGCTTCCTCGCCATCGGCTTTCACATATTAGACGATTTTCGCCATGGATTCGTTTCACAATCTGTTATTTTTGTCAGAGCATCACAAAGTGGTTCATCAAAAAATATATAACCCACACAAAAACAGGGCCGTTGTTTCACGGCCCTGACTATTTCTGTCAGAAAACTCTCTCCAGGATCAGCAATACCACCAAATGCAGCGGATAGAGCGCATAGCCCAGCCACGAGGGCATTTTCATTTTCGGCAGCGGGATCAGCATCAGCGGAAGCGCAAGGATCGCCAGCCCCTGAAGCTGCAGCCACGGCCGAATCAGCTCAGCAATGGGCTGGACAAGAATCGGGTTGAGCGAAATTCCGAAAACGCTTCTCACAATCGTCGAGTTGCTGCCCCAGTAGAGGCAGAAGGCGATCATCACCGCGGCGATGCTGGCCTTGCTCTCCTGTGCCGCATAGAGCAGGAGGATGAGCATCACGCCCCGCCAGCCATAATCGCATTTGAGCTGCACCGCCAGCAGCAGCGCGATCACCGGCGCCCAGATATGACTGCCGAACCATTTCTCCCGCATCCCCCACATGGCCGCCAAGCCCAACAGCAGCGTCAGGAAAATGTTCGGCTCCGTCCAGCCATGATTCAGCGCCGCCATATACAGCGGCTGGGAGACCAGTCCGATCACCAGCAGCCGCAGCATATACTTTGGCACGCTTCGGGTGTAGTGGAAGCCGACGACAAGACACCAGCAATATAATGGAAACGCGATTCGTCCCAGCATCCGCATCTCCGGGACGCCCGGCAAAAGCATCTTGCCTGAATGATCCGCGAACATAAAAATCAGCGCCAGAATCTTGAGGAAGCCAGTCGATGTGCTGCCCCCGATGGCGCGCTGCTTCTGCATAACCATACCCCCTGCCTTCAACAATTGGACAAAGTGAGTATAGCACACCTGTCAAGGGGATGCAAATTCATCCTTGTGTCAGGGCAGGTTCACGCGATCATCACCCGAAGCGTGTAGAATCAGGTCATCAAACAGTGAGCAGGGGGCGTGGAGCATGCGGCGATGGGCAATGGCGGCGGCGGTCGTGCTGATCGGCGCGGCACTGGCATGCGGCGCGTTCCTGCGGCTCCCTGCGCGGCATCTGGCTACCGACGCGCCGACCCGAATCCCAGAGACAGGTCTGCTCCTGCTGGAGGATGAAATGGGCCTCTATGTGCTGGGCGTCATTGACGGCAGTCTCGCCTGCAACGCGGGCATTCTCCCCGGCGACTACCTGACCAACGTCCGTGACATGGTACTGACCAGCGCATCTCAGCTCGAGGAAATGCTGACCGGGTCATGCGAAAACGGCGTCCTTCCCGTCACCCTTGACCGCCAGAGCAAGACCGTCACTGTGAATCTGGCGCTGCAATAAGCCTTGCTTTTTTTGACCCGGCATCCTATACTGTTGCAGGAGGTGTTTTGATGACCCTGCTGATCGTTGACGATGAGCCCCGCATCCGGGAGCTCATCCGGAAATATGCCGTCTTTGAAGGATACGACGTGGTGGAAGCCAGCAACGGCATGGAGGCCGTCGACCTGTGCCGCAGCCGCGCGTTCGATCTGGTCATCATGGATGTGATGATGCCCGAGCTGGACGGCTTTTCCGCCTGCCGGGAGATCCGCAAGACCAGTCAGGTGCCCATGCTGATGCTCTCCGCCCGCGGCGAGGAGTATGACCGCATCCATGGCTTTGAGCTGGGTGTGGACGACTATGTGGTCAAGCCCTTCTCCCCCCGGGAGCTCATCATGCGCGTCGGCGCCATCCTCAAGCGCAGCGGCGCCGCCAGTGAGTCGGCCCATGAGACGGTCACCTTCGGCAGCATGGAGGTTGATTTCACGGCCCGCCGCGTGACCATCGACGGCACGGAGGCCGACCTCTCGCCCAAGGAATATGATCTCCTGTTCTATATGGTCCGCAACCGCGGCATCGCGCTGACCCGCGAGAAGCTCATCAGCGAGGTCTGGGGGTACGATTTCTTCGGCGACGACAGAACGCTGGACACGCATATCAAGCTGCTGCGCAAGTCGCTGGGACCGTATGCAGACCGCATCACCACGCTGCGAGGGGTGGGATACCGCTTTGAAAAGGAATAAATCCCCGAGGCAGTTGGGCATCAGGACGCACATGATGCTGTATCTGGTGCTTTTTGTCGCGCTGGTGATTGGACTGTTGTGGCTGTTCCAGATCGTGCTGCTGGACGATTTCTATCGCTGGGACAAGACCAATCAGGTGCGGCAGGCCTCGGACACGCTGGTGAGCAACATTGACAACGAGCAGCTCAGACACCTGATTGACCGTCTCGCTGAAGAAAACGATGTATGCGTGCTCCTGCTGGACGAGAGCGGCAAAACGCTCCTCTCCAGCGACGACATCCGCTTCTGCCTCATTCACCGCATGAGCACCCGCGATCTGAACTGGTGGCTGAGCATCACGCCGGAGGACGGCAGCGTCCTCACTGAGCTGTTCAATGTTCAATTTCCGCAGATGACCCAGTACAACAGCCGCTCCTTCCGCGGCAAGGTGCCGCCAACCGAGGTCAGTCAGCGTCAGAGCCTGCTGTGCGCCCGCCGCGTTACCATGGTCGACGGCAGCACGGCATACCTGCTGCTCAACGCCATCATCACGCCGCTGGACACCACCGTTTCCACGCTGCGCAGTCAGCTCGTCCTGATCACGATCGCGGTGCTGTTGGGCGCACTGCTGCTGGCATTGTTCATCGCAAGGCGGGTCACCCGGCCCATCGTCGATACCAACGCCGCCGCCAGAGCCCTTTCCCGCGGAACCTATCAGCCCCCGGAGCACGGCGGCACTTATCGGGAAATGGCGGAACTGAACGGCACGCTGTCCCGCGCGGCGGAGGAGCTGTCGCAGGTGGAGCGCCTGCAGCATGAGCTGATTGCCAACATCAGCCATGACCTGCGCACGCCCCTGACCATGATCGGCGGTTATGCCGAGGTGATGCGGGACATTCCCGGCGAGGCTACTCCGGAGAACCTGCAGATCATCATCGACGAGAGCAGCCGCCTGACGTCGCTGGTCAGCGAGGTCATGGATTTCAGCAAGCTTCAATCCGGCGGCGTGACAATGGAACCCGCTCCTTTCGCGCTGACGGACAACATAAATGCCATCGTGAGCCGCGTGAGCAAGCTGACGGAGAAGGACGGCTACCGCATCGAGTATGCGCCGGAAGAGCAGCTCTGGGCGCTGGGTGACGCAAGGCGCATTGATCAGGTGGTCTACAACCTGCTGGGCAATGCCCTCACCTACACCGGGGAGGACAAGCGGGTCATCATCACGCAGGAACAGCGCGGCGACGCGGTGCGCATCGGCATCCGCGATACCGGCAAGGGCATTTCTGCCGAGGAGCTGCCGCTGATCTGGAACCGCTATTACCGCACAAAAGAAACCCACAGACGTGCCATCATCGGCAGCGGTCTGGGGCTGAGCATTGTGAGAAGTATTCTGGAGCTGCACGGCGCTGATTACGGCGTGGAGAGCGAACAGCGCCACGGCACCTGCTTCTGGTTTGAGCTGCCAGCAGCCGCTGATCCGTCAGAGAACGCCCCGTAAAACCGTCTGTTTCAGCCAGACCGCAGGGCCGTCCTCGTCCTGTGAACCGACCACTACATCCGCCGCGGCTATCACCTCTGAAATAGCGTTGGCCACAGCCACGCCCGTGCCGCAGTAGCGCAGCATGCCGATGTCGCTGTAGTCGTCGCCGAAAGCCATCATGTCCGCCGGGGCAATGCCCAGCAAATCGCTGAGCCGTGCCGCGGCGGATTCTTTTGTTACCTTAGCCTTCGTGAACTTATACCACTGTCCGCCACTGAATCGCAGCCAGTCGCATCCCGGCACTGCGGCAGCCACCTCTCGTGCCAGATCGTCGCCCGGGAGATGGACGCAGATCTTCAACGCCGGTTCATGGAATTCCTCAAAATTGGCGGCTGTCACCTCGCCCCAGCCGGTGAGAATGCCCGTCGCGTCCCCGGCATAGTTGCCATAATAGGCGTCCAGCGTATCGACGGTCATCAGGCAGTCGTGGCCCATCAACTGAAGGCCTGATCGAAGAATCGCCGCCGTTTCCTCCCCAGAAAACATCTGTGTATCAATAATCTCGTCATGATAGCGAATCATCGCGCCGCCGCTGGAAACCACAATGTCCGGCTTCACCTGCTCAACAAACGGCAGGATGTTGGACTCTCCCCTCGCCGTCGCGAAGCAGACCAGCATCCCCCGCTGCTGGCAGGCACGAAGGACGTTCGTGGTATAGTCCGAAATAATCTTGTTACTGTGCAGAAGGGTATCATCAAGGTCGAACAGGAGCAGTCGCGGCAGCGTTGCTTGCATAGGCAGCCTCCTAAAAGCAATCAATAATGGGCGTAAATGACATGAACCGGGCATCCGATAAGCCGCTCAACGGCAGCCAGGACTGCAGCATCCGGGTCGGCAGGCGGATTGAGAAGGCCAACCATCTCGCAGGCAAAGCCGCACAAAAAGTCGTAGCGAAGATCGTTGAGCGAGCTTACCGCGTTGCAGCATGGCAGCGTAACCGTCAGATCGGAAAATTCATGCTCGAAGGATGCGTCCATGGCATCGCCCCACCAGCGAAAGTCCAGCGTTTCACCGCAAACAGGACATTTGATCACGTCAAGATTGCCTCCGCAATCCACAAAAAACGGCTTCTCCTGCCATTGCACATCCCAGATATCAGCTTTCATAGTACGCTTCAGGTAGTCGACCACTCGCTGTCTGGTTGCTTCGTCCAGGCGGTGGTAAGGGTCTGCCGGAATAAATCTGACAATGGTGTCTGACATGGCATTTGCACCCCGCTTATGCTTTATAAGCGACAAGCGTAAACTCGCCCGGTACGTCGGGATCGGTCCAGACCGGGTGCTCATCGAACCGCTTGAGGACGAATCCGCTGTCAATAACCGCGTTAATGATCTCGCTCATGGTATATTTCCTGTAGCTGCATTTGGGCATCTGCTTGCGGATTTCCCTTTCAAAAAAGCGGGCATGAGCCAGCTCTCCTTCAACGATGTCCGTTGAGAAATAGCTCATGGTCGGCAGTTCAAATTGCAGGGAATCCAACACTTTGTTAAACGGATGGAAGTCGCTGTAGATCATCTTCCCGCCGCGCTTGAGCAACGCCTGCATAATGCCCATAAACTCATGAATGTCATGAAAATAATGCAGCACGCCGCCTTCCATAAAGACGACGTCAAAGGATTCACGGTATTTGCCCATGTCGATGTCCAGAACGTCGCCAACCTCGAAATTGACGTGCACCTTGGCACTTTCCGCCATTTCGAGGGCATAGCGGCGATTGTCCTGTGAAATATCGAAGATTGTCACATCCGCCCCAAGAATCGCCAGCGGAATAGCTTTCTTCCCGCAGGAACCGCAGATATTCGCCACCCTTATTCCCTGATAGGTATCGAAATAGTCCGCATATCGTTTAAGCATGGCCTGCGGATTCTCAAGGGCCCGCTTTGCGCTCTCCGCAGGATATCCGGATTGTTTGACCCAGAACTCATAGGCGTTGTATTCCCATGCCTTCTTATTCTGAACGCTGTAGTCAATCACGCGAAACCCTCCATTTCACTCATGGAATCTCTGACACAAGCGAAGTTTCATCAGCATTATACCATCGCACCAATGCGCCTGTCAAAGGCACGAAAAAAAGAGGAAGTCATATAGACTTCCTCAATTGGAATCCGGCGGCGACCTACTCTCCCGGGCCGTGTCCAG
>JAFLST010000040.1 GCA_022510815.1 Christensenellaceae bacterium
ATTCCCACTCAATACTTGCCGGGGGCTTGGTGGTCACATCGAGCACGACGCGATTGACGTGCGCGACCTCATTGACGATTCTGGCGGAGATCACCCGGATCACGTCATAGGGGATTCGTGCCCAGTCGGCAGTCATGAAGTCGTCTGTCGTGACGGCACGGATGGCCACAGTGTAGTCATACGTCCGCTCGTCGCCCATGACGCCCACGGAGCGCACGCCTGTCAGCACGGTGAAGTATTGATGAATATCTCCTTCGAGGCCCGCGTTCTTGATCTCTTCACGCAGAATCGCATCGCTCTCGCGCACGATGGTGACCTTGTCGGGGGTCAGATCGCCGATGACACGAATCGCCAGACCCGGGCCGGGGAACGGCTGACGCCAGACCAGATCATGCGGCAGACCCAGCGTCTCGCCCAGCGCGCGAACCTCGTCCTTGAACAGCATCCGCAGGGGCTCGATCAGCTCGGTGAAGCCCAGTTCCTTGGGGAGGCCGCCGACGTTGTGGTGGCTCTTGATAACCGCCGCGCCTGTGGCTTGACCGCTCTCGATGACGTCCGGGTAGATGGTGCCCTGCGCGAAATAATCCAGCTTGCCGAGCTTGAGGGCTTCTTCCTTGAAGACCTTGATAAAGTCCGCGCCGATGATCTTGCGCTTGCGCTCCGGGTCTTCGATGCCCGCCAGATCGGCATAGAACAGATCGGATGCGTCCGCGCGGATCAGCCGCACGGGGAAGGTGTTCGTGAACACGTCGACAACCTGCTCGCTCTCGCCCTTGCGCATGAAACCGTGATCGACATACACGCAGGTCAGCCGGTCGCCAATGGCGCGGTAGATCAGCGCTGCAGCGACGGAGGAATCAACGCCGCCGGAGAGGCCCAGCAGCACGGTGCCCGTCTCGCCGACAACCTCGCGAATCTGCGCGATGGCGGTCTGCGCGTAAGCCGCCATGGTCCAGTCGCCAACGCAGCCGCAGATGTTGAGGAAGTTCTGAATGACGACGCGCCCCTCGTCGGAGTGAGTGACCTCCGGGTGGAACTGCACGCCGTAGATGCGCTTCTCGTCGTTCGCCATGGCGGCGACGGGGCAGTTTTCGCTGTGGGCGACGCCGTGGAAGCCCGCGGGGCAGACAGCCACTTGGAAGGTGTGGCTCATCCAGTTGGAGGAGGTCTCCGACATGTCCGCCAGCAGGGTCGAACGGTCGTCCATGGTCACGCTGATGCGCCCGTATTCCCGCTGCGCCGCCTTCTCGACGCGGCCGCCCAGCAGATGGGCCGTGAGCTGCATGCCGTAGCAGATGCCCAGCACGGGTACGCCCAGCTCGTAGACGCCGCTGTCGCAGCGGGGCGCGCCGTCCTCGAGCACGCTGGCCGGGCCGCCGCTGAGAATCACGCCTACGGGATTCACGGCACGGATGTCCTCGATGCTCGCCGAGTAGGGCAGCACCTCCGAGTAGACCTTGCACTCACGAACCCGCCGGGCGATGAGCTGCGTATATTGTCCGCCGAAGTCAAGGATGACGACCTTCTGTGTCTGCGCCATGGGAAGCCTCCTTCGTGTTGATGCACCCCTATTATGCCATCCTTCGCCGGGAAACGCAAGGGGTTTCAGTCGATTTCCTCCGGGTCGCCGATGTTCTCCACGCCGAGGTAGGCAGGATACGGCTTTCCCTCGAGAAGGTTCATGATCGGTCTGCGCAGCTTCGAGGGATAGAGTGTGGAACGGTTCAGCGCGGCGATGTCCAGCCAATCGAAGCCGACCTGATTGGTATCGCCGTGGAGCTCGGCCTGCTCAATCTCTCCCAGATACTCGCAGCGGAACACCAGATCCACCCGGTGGAACGCTTCGCCCTGTGTGCCTTCGATCACAAAGGCCAGATCGCCGACCCTGACGCGCACGCCCAGCTCCTCGGCGACCTCCCGGGCCACAGCTTCGGGCAGCGGTTCGCCGGCCTCCTGACCGCCGCCGGGCATGATGTGAAAGGTCTCGCTGCCATCATGGAGCCGGATGGCCAGCATGCTGCCGTCGCGGATGATGAGCGCCTTGGCCGATGTCCGAATCTGCCTGTCCATGGAAACGCCTCCTTTTCGCGAATACAAAAGCAGCGCTCCGCATGGGAACGCCGCTGATGGATGAACGATTTATTCCTCGGGGGATTCCTCGTCGTCCTCGGCTTCGTCCTCCTCGATCTCGGGGAAGATCGGCTTGCCGCAGGCAGGGCACAGGTAATCCTCGCTCAGGTCCACATCGCCGGCGCGGAATTCGATCTCGTGGCCGCACTCGGGGCAGGCATAGGCGATGATCTCATCATCCTCCTCCTCGCCGTCGTCCTCGTCATCTTCTTCCTCGTCGCCGAAGAGGGTTTCCTCCAGATCGGCCAGATCGTCGTCGATGGACTCAACATACTCGTTCAGCTCGTCGTGCGCATCGGTGACGGCCTGCATCTCCTCGGCAAACTCGCCCAGCGCGTTCAGAATCTCCATGATGAGCTTGTTGGCATCCTTGTCCATGTTCAGCTTCATGCCGTCGGCCATGCCCTTCAGATAGCTCACCTTGTCCGTCAGCTTGCTCATGGGATAACCTCTCCTTCGCACACTCCAAGTGGGTAGTGTCGGAGGGCTGCGTCCCTCCGAGTGTGATTGAAAATCGGTACAGCATCGCCCGGTCTGGAATCGGACCGGGCGATGCGGCAAACTCGTAGAAATCTTATTTCCACGACGAGCTTATCAGGCGCGCTCCATGTATTCGCCGGTGCGGGTGTCGATGCGGATCATGTCGCCGGTGTTGATGAACAGCGGCACCTGCAGGCTGTAGCCGGTCTCGAGGGTGGCGGGCTTGTAGGTGTTGGAAGCGGTGTCGCCCTTGAAGCCGGGCTCGGTGTTGGTCACCTCGAGGGTCACGAAGTTGGGCGCTTCCACGGAGAAGGGAGAGCCCTTGAAGAAACGCATGGTCACGTTGGTGCCTTCCTTGACGAAGGGGATGGCGTCCTCGACCTGATCGTGGGACAGCGGGATCTGCTCGTAGGTCTCCACGTCCATGAAGTAGTACAGGTCACCGTCATTGTAGACGTACTGCATCTCCTTGGTCTCGATGATGGCGCGGGGCATCTTGTCGGTGGGGTTGAAGCTGCGCTCAACGACCGCGCCGGTCATGACGTTCTTGATCTTGGTGCGGACGAAGGCAGCGCCCTTGCCCGGCTTGACGTGCTGGAAGTCGACGATGTTCCACACGCCGCCGTCCCATTCCACGGTAATGCCCTTTTTGAAATCGCCAGCAGTAATCATGATTTCTACCTCCAAAAAAGTCTTGTCTTGGTCATTTATGTGAAACCACAGGGGTGGTTTTCCCGGGTGCTGTTCCGCCATGATAGAGCGCGGCGGACGACGCCAGAGCCCCAGACGATGGGCGGATTTGGCTGCGGACACTGCCCGTCCCGACTTACAGGATGATGAGCTCCTTGGGCGCAGTGGTCAGGGGCTCGGAGCCGGTCTCAGTGACGAGGCAGGTGTTCTCCACGCGCACGCCGCCAATGCCGGGCAGATATACGCCGGGCTCCACGGTCATCACAATGCCGGGGACCAGCAGATCGTGGCAGGCATAGGACAGGCGGGGATTCTCGTGAATGTCGATGCCCACGGCGTGGCCCAGCCCGTGGCCGAAGCGGCCCGCATAGCCCTGCGCGTCGATGTAGTCCCGGGCCAGCTTGTCAATGTCCGAGCAGACCTTGCCGGGGGCGAGGGCTTCCTCGCACATCTTCTGGGCGGTCAGGACGGTGTTATAGACATGCAGCATGGTGTCGGAGGGCTTGCCCAGCGCGACGGTGCGGGTCATGTCGGAGCAGTAGCCGCCGAACTTCGCGCCGTAGTCCATGGTGATCATGTCGCCCTTTTGCAGCTTGCGCTGACCGGGGATGGCATGGCAGAGGCTGCCGTTCTCACCCGAGGCGATGATGGTGTCGAAGGCGATGCCGTCCGCGCCGAGCTTGAGCATGGTGAAGTCCAGCTCAATCTGAAGCTCCTTCTCGGTCATGCCCTCGTGAATCTTGCCGAGGATCACGTCAAAGGCCTGACTGGTGATGGCCGCGGCCTTGCGCATGATATCGGCCTCAGCGGCGGTTTTCACTTCGCGGAGCTTTTCGGGCGCGCCGTCCAGCGGGGAGAAGCTGACGCCTTCGCCCACGGCGGCCTTGAGCGCGTCAAAGGTGCGCACGGTGACATAGCCGTCTTCATAGCGCAGGGAGGTGACGCCCTCCTCCTGACACAGCCGGGCAACCCACTGATTGTGGGAGAGGCCCTTATCGGTCATCACGACCTCAAAGCCGGGCGCCTGACGTTCGGCCTGTTCGGTGTAGCGGAAGTCGGTGATGATCACGCGCCGCTTCGGGGAGATGAACACCAGACCTTCGCCGGTGTAGCCTTCCGTCAGATAGAACATGTTGGACGGATTATGCACGAGCACGCCGCACGAGGCGGACAGCCGCATCTGCTCAATCAGTCGATCGGAAGCTGCCAAAAAAATCGTCCTTCCTTTCCGGAATACGCCGCATGGCGGCATGAATAAACATCCGCCGTCTATTGTAGCATAAAATTCTCTGGAAGAAAAGCCTTTTGTCTCCTAAAAATTGAGAAAGGATTATGTTTCCGGCGGTTTCTCCGCATGCATAAAGCGGTATATCCGTCCGCCCGGGGCGGCTTGAATGTCCACCATGCACAGGGGCTCGCCCCTGCCGTCCAAGAGGCGGATGGCGAGGTACTCCTCGCCGTCAATGCGGCCGCTGTGGTCGATCTCCATGGCCTCGAAGGCCTGATAGACCGCAGGGACGTGCCGCTCGAGGAAGCGGGTCAGGAATTCACACCACGCGCGGCCCTCGTCGGTCTCGGCGGTGATGGGCTCGGCCATCGGGCGCAGGTTGTCGGTGTGCACGCTGGTATCTTCATAGAATAGCAGGGTGCCGCGCAGATCGAAGGCGACCTCGCAGGATTCGCCGGAGGGCATGTACAGCGATACATGCCAGCCCTCCTCCGTCCGGGAGACCAGCGCGAATTCGCTGGCATTTCCGGCAGAGACGCCCTCCAGCGCGGCAAAGCGCCGGGCATAGGATTCAGCGCCTTGGCTGTCGGTCAGGTTGTCCCCGGCGAGAATCAGCGGCGGCGAGGTCAGCGTGGGGATGTATTCCCGGGAGGATTGCTCGTCGGTGGCGAACATGACGCTCAGGGACACTGCCGCCAGCAGGCAGACCGGGGCCAGCACGACCAGCCGGATCGTGCCCGGATGCAGCACCAGCCGGATCCGCTGAGCCAGCGCCCGGGCGTTCATTGTGACGCAGGAGGCGGCGACCCAGACGGCGGGTCGGGCGAAGGTCGTATCCTTCTGATGAATCAGCCATGCCGCATAACGCTTCCGCTCCGATTCCGCGGAGCCCGCTGCCAGCTCGTCGCAGGCCAGAGCGTCGTCCATCCGGGACAGGTGCGCGCATACCCACACCAGCGGGTTGAACCAGTGCGCGCACAGGCAGAAGTCGCGCAGGAAAGCGGACAGGCCCGTCCGCAGCCGCACATGGGCACAGACGTGGCGCAGCATGGGCTCAAGCGTGTCCTCCGGCACATCCTCAGGCACAGCCACGCGGGGCCGGAAGCAGCCCACGGCGCAGGCGGCGGGGAGCCCCTGCGCGATGACCAGCGGGGGAATCCTTTTCAGGCCGTTTTCCCTGCAGAGGTGTTCCCAGAGCGCCCTTGTCGCATCGGAAGGCTGCTGCCGGGTCATATGACGGCTGCTGAAGCGCACATTCTCGGCCACGATGCCTCCCGCCATGCCGAAGGCGCCTGCCAGATAGATCACCAGCACCAGCCAGGACAGCCGTCCGTCGCCAGCCGCGCGGGCTACCTGCCGCAGCGCCTCCAGCACGGTGGGACTGCCATTGTCGCCGACGGCCTTCCGGTAGAGGGCCGTGGCCGCGTCGCCCACGCGGGTGCGCACCTGATCGGCAATGGGTCGGATGCCCGCGTCAAGGCTGAGCGTCGGCTTGAGGGCGTTCATCAGGGGATTGGGCAGCGCAATGGGCAGCAGGAGGCGCAGCGCCGCCAGCAGCCACAGGGCCCGGATGAACCGACTTCCCAGCGGCTTTCGGAGGAGCAGGCGCACCAGCATCACGCCCGTCATCACAGCGAAACCGATCAGCTCGGCTTCCACCAGATAGTTGAACACGGTCGCGGCGCGCATGGGCTGTCCCTCCTTTTGTATCGCTGGTTGTTATTCCGTAGCGCTGACGGCCTCGAGGAAGGAGACCATCACATATCCTTCCGTGACGTCGGTCTTGACATAAGCCCATGCCGGGTCTTCGCAGGTCTCCAGCACGATCAGCCGCTGATTCTTGTACAGCCGCATCAGGATCTCGCTGGCCTGACTCGGCTCTGCGCGCAGGTTCAGGCTGCTGTTGTCCTCAATGTTGGTGACAAAGGCCACCCATGCGCCCTCCGGCAGATTGTCGGTAGTGACGGGCATCAGCGTGGGCCGGGGCGTCGGGGTTGCGGGCGGCGCGGGGGTCGCGGCAAGAGCGGCGGGCGCTGTGGGCAGCACCGGGTCTCCCGCCTGCGCGCGCATGAGCACCATGCCCGGATAATAGAAGGCGAGGATCTCATGGAACTGCTTGCCATACTGTCCGGCCATCCACTGGGCGCCGCGCTGGCTCATGCCCACGCCGTGGCCGTAACGCCGGGACTCCAGCACGAAGGCGTCATCCTTTGTTGCCAGCGAGATCATCTCGTTGTTCGTGCCGCTGATGGACAGGTTCAGCGCCCGGACGACCTCCGGGAACAGATTGAGCGTCAGGGTCGTGGGCTCACCTGCCGGAATAAACTCGCTGTAGGCGGACGTCGGCGCGGGAGTCGCGGTGGGCGCTGCGGTCGGATCGACGGTGGGGGAGGCGGTGGAGAACAGCGAAATCTCCTCGTCGTCGTCCACCACGAAGGGGGATCGGCTCTCCGCCGCGGCAGCCTGCCTGCGCCCCGACCATGTGAAGGTCAGCGTCAGCTTGGTTACATAGCGGCTGGGCTCGGCGAATTTCTGTCCGCCCAGAGATACGTCCGTGATGCTGTCCAGACGGAAGCAGTCCGCCTCCGCCACGAAGCCCTGCTTGCGCATCTCGCCGGTCATCTTGCCGGCGATGAGGGACACGAAGGCGTCCTTGAGGCCCGACGCGTCCTTGCGCAGCGTTGCGCGGCGCACGATGCTCTCGGGGTTTTCCAGATCGTAGGGGTCGTCGGTCATGGCGTAGTAGCTCCAGTCGCCGCCGCCAGTCCAGACGTTTCCTACCAGCTCGGTCTGGCCGCCGTTGCTGGCGCTGTAGTAGCAGGTTGCCAGATTGCCGTTGTAGGTGCCGACCACGCCCGCCGTTTCCTTCACGGCGCGGATGGCGTTCTGATAGCTTGGGTCGATGCCGCGGAACACCTGATCGTTGGTGGTGTCCACCACGTCGTAGTCCCGGGACGCGTCCACCTTCGCCAGCGCGTAGGTCCGGGCGCAGACCGCTTGGGCCTTGAGGGCTTCCAGCGGGAAGCTGTCGCTCATCTCATAGGGCACCACGCCCTGCAGATAGTCCTCGATGGACAAGGTCAGCACGGGCCGCAGCGCGCCGCCGTCGATGGTCAGCAGCAGATCGCCGGGATACAGGTTTCCGTTTCGCTCGAAGCGCAGGCCTGTCAACGCCTGATTCTCCGTCGCGTTCCGGGTCAGGCGCAGGCTCGTGCCCAGCTTCAGGCTCAAGCCCGCGTAGAACAGATACAGCCGTCCCTCGCGGATCTGGACCGTGACCTCACTGCCCCGGGGAAAGGCCATCGACACATCGCCCGAAGCCGCTGTGTACACGCCGTCCAGCGTCAGGTCGGCGCGGTCGGTCAGCGCAAGGCGGCGCAAAAGCACCCGGATGTTCGGCGCGCTGGCTTCCGGCGCGGTCTCCGCCACGGCATAAAGGGGGATCATGGCCGCGCAGAGCAGCAAGCAGATAAGGCGCAGGATTCGCTTCATCAGGCAACCTCCTTGACCGGGAGCAAAAAGCGCTCCCTAAGAAAAAACGGATGAACCTGCCAAATTCATCCGTCTGTGCAAAATTCATTGTGTTTGGGCAGGTATCAGCTTTCGACAAGCGGCCCGCGGTATCCTGCAAAATCCGCCGATTGCTTCATTTTGGCTGCAGAGGAAGCCGTCCGCTTACTGATGATCGCCCAAGATGCCGGACGCCAGCAGCTTGGCGGAGGCCTCATATTCGCCGGGGGTCATGCCGGTAAACTTCTTGAACACCTGACAGAAATAGCTCTTGTTGGGGTAGCCGCAGGAAGCGGCAACCTCCGCCAGCACGCTGATGCCGGGCTGGGCCAGCAGCTCCTGAGCCTTCTCCATGCGCGTGCGGGTGAGGAAGGAGGAAAAGTGCTGCCCGGTCTTCTCGCGGAACAGCCGGCAGAAGTAGGCCGGGGTCAGCCCCAGCGAGCGGCTGAGATTCGCCTGCGAATAGGGCAGGGAACAGTCCGCCCGGATGGACGCGATGACCCGCTCGATCGGCGCGCTGCCGACGGTGGGGCATGCCCGCAGCCGGGCAGGAAGGGACGCCAGCCATGCCAGAAGCGCGTCCTTCGGGCGGCGGGTCATCTCCTGCAGGTTGAGCTCCTCGGTCAGCTTCTGCAGGGGCAGCTCCGCGTGCTGGCTCCACACCGCCTCAATGACCAGTGGCACAAAGGCGAAGCAGACCTGTCCGGGCTCCGCTTCCTCCCGCAGCGCCCGGGTGATGTAGCCGCCCAGCGTCGTATACTGGCGGCGCTTGATGGCTGTCTGCAGGTTGATCCGGTGCTGATGCGCGGCGGCGCCGTCCATGGGCGAGGCGTTTGTCCACCAGTCAGAAATCTCCTGCATGGGGGACAGATGCTCCCGCCAGTCCTCCGCCAGCGCGAACTCCTCGCCGATGAACATGGTGCCCTCCTGCTCCAGCGCGACGGAGGACTTTTCCATCAGCGCGTGGGCGCAGAGCCACAGCACCGTGTCCCGGTGAATCCGGGCGGGGAAGCGCGTCAGGCACACGAGGATGGTCAGCTCGTCGCCCTCGGGAGAGAAGCATCCCGCCGCCACGCCCATCAGACGCATGTTCTCCGCCACGGAGGCAAGGATAGCGGCCCGCTGGTCGTCGGTCAGGGGGATATCGGCGTCCCATCGGATGAGCCGCCATCCGTGAACGGTTTCTCCGGCTGGCAGGGGCATGGCATCCGTCATGTCACCCTTCAGCAGCGCCGCCATCTGCGCGGCAAGCGCCTGTTCCTGAGCCTGCGTCACGGCAAGGCCTCCCTTCTCCGCCCGATGGGGAAAAAACGGGCGCACCATCAAGTTGACGATGCGTCCGCATGATTTCTTGGATACATTGTAACAAGTTCGATCCGTTTTGAAAAGAGGGGAGAGGAAAAATCGTTGCATTCCATCAAAATGCGGCCGATTCTTTTCACGTTATGCCCTGAAAGAAGCCGGTGTCCGTCTGATGGATGAAGCACTTGCCGATCCTCTCCAGCGCGATGATCCGCAGCGTCTTGCCAGCGTTCTTCTTGTCGTGGCCCATGGCGGCCAGAAGCTGCTCCTCCGGGATGTCCGGCAGGGTCATCGGCATGCCCAGCCCGCTGAGCAGCGCGTCGAGGCGGTCGGCGGTGCCGGGTTCGGTCATGCCCTTGCGCTCCGTCAGCCGGGTGATGACGTGCATGCCCAGTCCGACGGCTTCCCCGTGGCGCAGCCCTTCGTAATGCTGGCAGGTCTCCACTGCGTGAGCGACGGTATGCCCGAAGTTCAGCGTCATGCGCAGGCCCGTGTCCCGCTCATCCTGCGCCACCACGTCCGCCTTGGCCTGCACGCAGCGGGTGAGGATGACGTCGATCTCCGCCATCAGCGCCTCGCGGCCTCCGGGCGCGCACCTTTCAAGCAGCGCGAACAGCGTCTCGTCGCCGATGCAGCCGTACTTGATGACCTCGCCCAGCCCGTCGCGCCAGTATTCGTCGGTGAGGGTGTTCAGCGTCTCCGGGTCGCAGAAGACGGCCTCCGGCTGATAGAACGCGCCGACGAGGTTCTTGCCTTGAGGCAGGTCGACCGCCACCTTGCCGCCGACGGAGGAATCCACCTGTGCCAGCAGCGTGGTTGGCACCTGCACGAAGCGCACGCCCCGCAGGTAGGTCGCCGCCGCGAGACCCGCCAGATCGCCGATGACACCGCCCCCCAGCGCGAGCACCGCGTCCTTGCGGGTGACGCCCATGGCGCAGAGGTCGTTGTAGAGCGAGATGAGCGAATCGAGGCACTTGGTCTGCTCGCCGTGGGGCAGCACGACGGAGCCCGTCCGGAAGCCCGCCTCCTCGAGGGAATCCTGAACCTGCTTCAGATAGAGCGGCGCGACGTTGTCGTCGGTGACGATCATGACGGCGCACTCGCCCAGCGCCTCCCGCAGCGTCGGACCCAGATGGCTGACGAGGCCGCGCTCGATGTGAACGGGATAGGTGCGGGCGCCCAGCGGCACGGTGATGGTCGGCATGGCGATTCCCTCCTTTGCTTACACGGCGGCGGGCTGACGGACCTCGCGGCCCACGGCGGCTGCGATCTGCCGGATGTCCCGCATGATGTCGTCGAACAGGTCGGGCTTGACGGACTGCGCGCCGTCGCACAGGGCATGGGCGGGATCGTTGTGTACCTCGATCATCAGGCCGTCCGCGCCGACAGCCACCGCTGCCCGGGCCAGAGGCTCGACCATCCACCACTTGCCGGTGGCGTGACTCGGGTCGACGATCACCGGCAGGTGCGAGAGCTTCTTCACCGCAGGGATCGCGCCGAGGTCGATGGTGTTGCGAGTGTAGGTCTCGAAGGTGCGGATGCCCCGCTCGCAGAGGATGACCCTCTCATTGCCGCCCGCCATGATGTATTCCGCGCTCATCAGCCACTCCTCGATGGTCGCGGAAAGGCCGCGCTTGAGCAGGATGGGCTTGTCCACCTTGCCGAGCTGGCGCAGCAGGTCGAAGTTCTGCATGTTGCGGGCGCCGACCTGAATGCAGTCCACCTTCTCGACGAACAGGTCGAGATCATAGGGGGACATGATCTCGCTGACGATGGGCAGGCCGGTGGCCTCCTTCGCCGCGCAGAGCAGATCGAGGCCTTCATATTTTAGGCCTTGGAAGGCGTAGGGGGAGGTGCGGGGCTTGAACGCGCCGCCGCGCAGGACGGACGCGCCGGAGGCCTGCACGCTCTGCGCCACGCCGATGATCTGTTCCCGGCTCTCCACCGAGCAGGGGCCGGCCATGACCACCAGCTCCTTGCCGCCCACATCCACGCCGCCCACGTTCACCACCGAAGCGCCGGGGTGGAACATGCGGTTGGCCTTCTTGAAGGGCTCCGCGACGTGCATGATGCGCTCCACGCAGCGGTGGCTCTCGATCTGGCCCTCGTCGATCTTGCTGGTGTCGCCGATCAGGCCGAGGATGGTCAGGTCGGAGCCCACGATGGGGTTCACCGCCACGCCCCGCTCGATAATGAGGTTGGTCAGCCTGTCAATTTCCCGCTGCTCGGTTCCCTTGCGCAGCACGATAATCATGAACGATCTCTCCCTTTTCTATGGACGGGTATAAAAAATCGCGGGGCCCGTCAAAGAGCTTCCGCGTTTCATGCCCTGCAGGGCTGTGCCGACCATCGCTCTTTACGGTATGTCAAACTGCCCGGCGAAAGCATACGCCGGGAACATAAACGTAAAGGAAGCGGCATACAGCATGGCCCATGTCCTTTCTCCGGACGGCGTCCGCGCCGCCCAATGTCTGGATTATATGCCCCAAAGCCGCGGTTGTCAAGTACACAGAGAAATTTACAGGCACAAAGGCAGTTTTTCGTTTGTTCTTTCTTGTTATCCCCTGTCGGCTGTGGTATAATCATGCAGCATCGTGAATGTTCGCTGAAAGGAACGTGAGGAGCTTGGCAAAGCGGCTTTTGGCCCTGTTGATCGGATTCATGCTGATGGCGGCGGTTTTTCCCTGCGCGCTGGCGGAGGAGGAGCTGCCGGAAACCCTGACCGGTTACTTCGACAAGGTGATGCATGTGCGTGAAAAGCCCGAGAGCAGCAATATCTCGCTGGCCGCGATTCCCGCGCAGTGTCCCGTTGAGGTTTCCCCGATTGACGACCGCTACGCGACGATCACCTTTAACGGCGTTTCTGGCTATATCTTCTATAAAGATATCAAGCCTATGCCCAAGGAGACGCCCGTGGAGGCGTTCACCGTCTATCTGACGGACAACAAGTATCTCTACGACGCCGCCCTGCACGGCGCGAACGTGCTGACGACCATGCAGGCGGAAACCCCCATGACGGTGCTGGCGACCGTCAAGAATTACTATCATGTGAAGACGGAAGAATGGGACGGCTACGTCTTTCAGGCGGACTGCACCGAGCTGAAGGAATTCGCCTCCCAGCCCATGAGCGCCGAGTTCTATGTCGCTGAGCGGGAGAGCCTGCGGAGCTATCCGCTGCGCAACGCCGGAGAGATTGCCGCGCTGGAGCCGGGGCGTATCTATCAGGCTGACGCGTCGAGCAGGGGCTTTTACCGGGTGACCGCGGACGGCGTGACAGGCTGGGTGTCTGCCTCCGTCACGTCCACCTTCAAGGATGACGCGAGCACCACCCGCGTGGCGCTGATGAAGAACGGCGTGACCCTCTATGAGCGGCCCGACAAGGGCTTCCCGGCCGAAAGCGGCTATGAGGGCGGAGAAAAGCTGATGTTCATCAGCGCGGAGAACAACGGCTTCTACCGCCTTGATGAAGAAGAGCTCTACGTTTGGCGCGAGGATGTGGAGACCTTCGCGGTGAGCAGGATCGCTATGCAGCAGCTCTTCGTCAACATGAACACGGAGCTGACCCTGCGGCCTGCCGGAAACGACGCGGCAGAGGCGACGCTCTCCGCCGGGGAGCTCTATGCTGCTCAGTTCGCCGCCGGGGACACGTATCTTGTCTCGGTGGAGGACGTGTGGGGCTTCCTGCCCAAGGCCAGCGCCTCCGTGTCCAGCCTCGAGGCCAATGAGGCGATGAACCGCACCGCCGCGCTGGTGACGACCCCTGCTGTGCTCTATGGCGAGGACGGCCGGCGCACCATCCTGAGCGAGGGCGACAAGCTGTTCCTGACGAATATGGGCAGCGACTTCTACCGCTGCACCTTCGGCTCCGAATCCGGCTTCGTGTTCCGTCAGGCCGTCGAGATATTCAGTGCCGACGCGCCGCTGACCGCTTATACGATCACCGCTCCGGCGGAGATCCGCCTCATGGACTTCCCGGATCAGGCGCTGGCCTCCGAGCTTGCCGTCATTCCCGCGGGCGCGGCGGTGGAGGTGGAAGGCTTCAACCGCTGCTATCTGCAGGTCCGTTATAACGGCCTCACTGGCTATACCGCGCAGGAGGGCCTGATCACCGCCGAGTCCGAGGGCATCCCCGCCACGGAGAACGTGCCCTCCTATCAGGTGGCGCTGGATAAGTCCACCTTCATGGCTTATGTCTTCCTGCTGGATGACGAGGGCAACCCCTGCGCGGTGGTCATGTCTGCCGCGGTGGGCATCGGCAAGCGCTCGACCCCCACGCCCTCCGGCGTCTTCACCCTCGGCGTGAAGGAGCGCTGGCACGCCTTTACCTACAGCGTCACGCCCCATACCACGACCTACATCAAGGCGCGCTTCATCCACGGCATCCCCTGCCGCAGGCGCGACGAGAGCACCAAGATTGGCTACATGGAGCGCTCCGGCGCCATCACCGGCGGCTGCCTGCGCTC
The DNA here is from genome assembly GCA_022510815.1 of Christensenellaceae bacterium. Lineage (GTDB taxonomy): Bacteria > Bacillota > Clostridia > Christensenellales > Aristaeellaceae > UBA11524. The sequence continues at coordinate 13,804 of JAFLST010000040.1, forward strand.
CCCGATGGAATTCGCTCGCTTCGTCTACATGAACTGCCCCTCCTATCAGACGGAGCTGGTGGTCGTCAGCGGCGGCCTGCAGGTGCCCGAGGAGACGATCACGCCCGAAGAGCTCTTTGCCGCCATGGAGGCAGCGGCGACCCAGACCGACCTGTAAGAAAGGAGACCTTCCATGAAGAAGCTGCTCTGCCTGCTCATCTGCCTGCTGCTGCCCTTTGCCGCGCTGGCGGAGGAGATCGCGCCCCTGTCTGCGGAGGACTTCGCGCTGACCCTTGAGGAGACCGCTTTTGCGCTGGGCGGAGAAGCGGCGGCGCTGGTGGAGGCCCTCGAAGCCCTGACTGGCGCGCCTCTTGCCGTCACCGAGACCGTGAGCTGCATGTTCAGCGGCATGGATCGGGAGTTCGCCAATGACGCGGTGCTGGTGGGCACCTATCCCATCGGCCCGGACGGCGGCGACGTGGTGGAGAGCGTCATGGTGTTCACGGACGCGCTGACGACGGCCCGCGGCGCGGCGGTGGGCATGACGAAGGAAGCCGTTGAGGCGCTGTATGGCACGGATTATTTCCTCGACTGGGATACGATGATCTATTCCCTCGGCGCGCTGGAGCCGCAGCTCATGTTCACCCTTGATCTGGAGACGGGCGTGGTGGTGAGCTGGATGCTGCTGCGCAATACGGTCGCCTGATGCTGCGCCCGCTGTACTGGTCGGCGCTGGTGCCGCTGATGCTGGCGGGCCTGCTGCTGACAGGAAAAAAACCGCGGCTCACGCGCTGCTGGCTGATGCTGCTCAGTCTGGCATTCCTGATCTGGGCCGCGCCGGCGCTCTGGCCTCTGACGCTCGTGATGGCGCTGCTGGCATGGGCGCTGCCGAGGCTGGGCCGGAAAGCCGCGCTGGGCTATGCTGCCCTGTCCCTGACGACGCTGGTCGTGCTCAAGCTGCTGCGCGTCGACTGGCCGACAGGGCTTTCCTTCGTGCTGCTGCAGGGCATCGCCTATGGGCTGGACACCACCTCGGGCAAGGCTACGCCGGGAACGCTGACGGAAACCGTGACGTACCTGACCTTCTTCCCGAAGCTCTCCGCCGGGCCGCTGGCGAAGTTCGGCAGCTTCCGGGAGGAGCTCAGCCGGGCGTCTCTGCGTAGCGAGAGCATCGAGAAGGGCCTTTCGCTGGCGATAGGCGGACTGGCCCGCAAGCTGCTGATCGCGGACAGTCTCCGGCCTCTGGCGCTGGCGGTGTTCACGGACAGGCCGCATCCTCTGGCGGGGGCGATGAGCCTCGTTGCCTGCGGGCTCTATGTGTACCACGACTTCATGGGCGCCACCGACATGGCACGGGGCGTGGCGCTGATGGCGGGGATTGAGCTGCCGGAGAACTTCAACAGGCCTTTTTCGGCGCTGTCTCTTCGTGACTTCTGGCGGCGGTGGCACATGTCACTGTCCGGATTCCTGCGGGAATATCTTTACATTCCGCTGGGCGGCAGCAGGAAGGGCCGTCGTCGCACGATCATCAACCTGTTCGTTGTGTTCGTGGCGATGGGGCTGTGGCATGGATTCACGGTGCCTTTTCTGCTCTTTGGTCTGTGGCACGGATTCCTGATGGCGCTGGAGCACAGCGGCGCGCTGAGGACTGAAAGCTGGCCCAAGGCGCTGCGCCGGGTCTATACGCTGGGCGTGGTGTCGGTCAGCTTCGTGATTTTCATGGCGCCGGACGCAGCAAGCCTTGTGCGGGATTTCAGCCTGTCCTACGCTTCGTGGCAGAGCGTGCGGATGCTGATCTCCCCGCTGTCCGTGGCCGCGCTGGCGCTGGGAATCGCTCTGCCCTGCCTGCCGAAAATGACCTGCCCGGCGTGGCTCAGGCGGGTGGCGCTGCTCCTGCTGCTGATTGTCTGCTATGCGCATCTGCTGGCGGCCGGGTTCGCGCCGCTGCTCTACGCGCAGTTCTGAGGAAAGGGGTAACGCGATGGGTCGGAGGCTGTTCATTGCCGCGGCGCTGATTTTGCTGCTGCTGCCCGTGGCGCTCATGCCCTTCCATGCGGACATGGCGAATTATCAGGCGGCTGCGGCGGGGCGGATCGCGTCCCTCGAGGATGTGGAGGATCACCTTGCCCTGCGCACGGCGCTGATCACATGGCGGGACAGGCTGCTGGCGCTCATCGGCGAGTCCGGCAGCGAGCAGGTCATCCGCGGCGACGGCATGCTGTTCTATGATGAGGAAATCCCCGATTACCTCGGGCGGAGTGCGATGCCGGAGGGTGCGCTCGACGCGCTGGCGGATGAGCTGACCGGGCTGTCTGACGCGCTGGCTGCGGAAGGGCGCCGCCTGATCGTGCTGCTGGCGCCCAACAAGAGCAGCGTGTACCCGGAGGCCGTGCCCGCGCGATACCTGCCGTCGGACGAACCGTCCAATCTGACTCACCTGCAGGACGCGCTGGCTGAACGGGGCGTGACGTATCTCGACGCGCAGGCGCTGCTGCTGGCCAGAAAGGCGGAAGGGCAGCTTTACTATGCTGACGACACCCACTGGAATGCCCGGGGCGCGGGGCTGGCGTATCAGGCGCTGATGGACATGCTGGCGCTGCCGGTGCCCTATGGGGACGTGGCCCTCGGGGAAGGACAGGCGGGAGATCTGATCGTCATGGCTCAGCCGGGGACGTGGCCCATCGAGCCGGACGCCGTGCCGGACATCCAGCGCACATATCGAACCGCGCGGCCCATGCGCTCTCTCGACGACATGCGCATCGAGACCTCGACATCGGCGGATACGCCGTCCCTGCTGGTGGTGCGGGATTCCTTCGGCGAGGGGCTGTTTCCCTATCTGGCGAACAGCATCGGCAGGATGGTCTATTCGCGGGTCTACGGGGACGTTCTCGGTCAGGCGCGGCAGGCGGAGGCGGAGGTCGTCATCCTCGAGATCGTCGAGCGGAACATCCCCATATTGAGCGTTGAATAAAGGGGTTCCCCGTGATGGGGAACCCCTTCTTTTAATGGGACAGGCTGCTGTCCAGAATGCGTATCCGCCGGTAGCAGGAGATGATGAGCATCACCGCGGCGCCGATCCATGCCATGATTTCCGCGATGTATACGCCCCATTCGCCGATCACCAGCGGCAGCAGGAGCACGGTGCCCATGCGCATCACCAGCTCAATGATGCCCGACACCATGGGCGCGACGGTGTCGCCCAGCCCCTGCAGCGTGGAGCGGTAGACGAAGAGCATGTACAGCATCGGCAGGCCGAAGCTCATCACGGCCAGATAGCGGTAGCCGATGGTCAGCACCTGTCCGATGATCTCCGGGTCGTCCTGCACGAACAGGGCGAGGATGTTCCGGCCGAACAGCAGCATGCTCGCCGCGACCACCAGCGCCATGACCGCGGCTATCTGCGCCGACTTGCGCAGGCCCAGCTTCACCCGGTCGATGCGGCCCGCGCCGAGGTTCTGCCCCGCAAAGGTGCCCACAGCGCTGCCGATGGACGTGCCCGCCAGCTCGATCAGCCCGGTCAGGCGCATCGCGGCGTTGAATCCGGCCATGAACAGGAAGCCGAAGCCGTTGACGACGCCCTGCAGCACCAGACCGCCGACGGAGATGATGAGGTTCTGAAAGGCCAGCGGCAGCCCGAGGGTGATCAGCCGACGCATCATGGGGCGGTCGGGACGGAGATCGCTCCGGCGTAGGCGCATCAGGGGGAGCCGCAGCAGCGCGCCCAAGCAGATCAGGCAACTCACGCCCTGCGAGAGCACCGTAGCCGACGCGACGCCCACCACGCTCCAGCGGAAGGTCGCCACGAACAGGATGTCCAGCAGGATGTTGCATATGGCGGCGGTGGTCATGGCGATGAGCGGCGTGCGGCTGTCGCCGATGGCCCGCAGATAGCCGCTGAACAGGTTATAGGCCATCACCAGCGGCAGACCGCCGAAGATGATCCGCAGGTACAGGCAGGTGAGGTCGATGGTGTTCTCCGGGGAGCGCATCAGCACCAGCGTCGGACGCAGCAGCCACTGAGACAGCGCACCGATCAGCGCCACCACCGCGACGGACAGCAGCAGTCCCTGCCCAGCGGCGCGGCGCAGCTCCGGCTCGTCCTTCGCGCCAAAGGACTGGGCGATCTGAATGCCGAAGCCCTGCGCCATGCCCATGGCGATGCTCAGCACCAGCCAGTCCAGCCACCCGGCGGAGGATACCGCCGCCAGCGCCGTCACGCCTTCCACCCGGCCAATGACCAGCGTGTCCACCAGCGAATAGAACTGCTGAAAGAGGTTGCCCGCCACGATCGGCAGGCAGAAGCCGAGGATCAGCCGCGTCGGACTGCCCTGCGTCATATCCCGGGTGTGGGCCATCACCCAAGCCTCCTTTGTGCACAAAGTCCGTGCGGTATGATTCGCGGGGCATGGCGGGATTCCTGCCGGGATGCAAACGTAAATTTACGTCCCAAGCACTTTCCATTTTCACCGTTTCATGCTATGATAGGCGGGTAAGGAAGGAGCTGTTTTCCATGCGATTGAAGCGAATGATGGCCTTTGCGCTTTTGATGTGTCTGTTCACGGCCACCGCTCTGGCGGCTGATCCTACCCCCACGCCTCCGCCGCTGGAAATCACGCAGGAGGTTCTCGAACCCCCGGCGCTGATCCGGAGCGTACTGGATATCGCCTACAGCGAGTGGGAGAGCGTCGGCGGCGCGAACCTCCCGGATTCCAACAAGTACACCAAGTGGCGCAACAACTACAAGTGGGGCTGGTGCAACGGGTTTATCACATGGTGCATGCTGGAGGCGGGCGTGCCCATGGACGATTATGATTACTTCAAGGAAGCCGCCAAGAGCACGGCGGACGGCTTTGTCCCGGTGGAGGGCGTGCACTATTCCAAGGAGTCCAGCGTGGGCAAGCTCCTGCCCGCTTTCCAGATGATGAACCGCACCACCATGGTGCCTCAGCCGGGCTATCTGCTGGTGTACGGCGCGTCCTACAGCCGGTATATCCACGTCGGCATGGTCTACGATGTGCAGGCGCTGGGCGACGGCAAATATCGCATCACGACGATCGAAGGCAACATGAACCATACGGTCAAGATGTTCATTCATGACTACGACATGAATGCCGCTGACAAGGAGAAGAACCTCTCCGTGGTGCCGGAGGCGGAGCAGACCGTTGAGGTTGCCCGCAACCTCGACTACAAGATTCCGCAGGGCACGGTCGGCGGCAAGAAGCATAACTTCTACGTCAACTGCTTCCTGATGCCTTGGGTGCCGGGCGACAGCCTGAACGAGGCTACAACACCGACGCCTCCGGCCAACTGAACCAAATGAACAGGGACGCTCCCGCAATACGGGAGCGTCCCTGTTTTTTGCTGTCAGCGCAGGGGAAAGCGGAGCAGGTCGCCGGTTTGAACCGTCAGGCCGATGCTCTCCGGGAGCGTCTGCAGGCCGGGCATGTCGATGTCGTAGCACAGGAGCCATTGACCGTCCGACTGCAGGATGAAGGGCGTGCCCGTGGAGAGCCAGTCCATGTCCGCGTATGCCACCGCGCAGCCGGTTTCATCGGTCAGCGCAGCCTCTCCATAAGCGGCCTCCAGCTGACGAACGGCATCCTCGGTGTTCTCGGAGGGAAGGAGCGCCACCCGCACCCGGCTGGACAGCGGCGAGAGGCGGAAGGTGTCGATGCGCGCGGCAGCATCCGGCAGGGGATCGGCGTCAAGGCCGGAGAAATCGAAGACCACGGGCATGTCCGCGTTGAAGCTGAAGCGCACGGTCAGCCGGGCTTCGGTGAGGTGGGCGTCCTCGTCCTCCGCCATCAGGCGACCGCTCCTGTCTATCAGGGTGTAGCCCTCGGCCTGCCACGGGTCCGGGTCGCCCTCGACAATCACCGCGTTGGCCATGGCGTTCACTGTGTCGCGGCAGTCCTGACACTCGGCGCGGGTCTCCTCGTCCAGATCGGACAGATCACCGGTCAGAACATCGTCATCATCCACGATGGCAAAGGCCCTTTCCGGCTGATAGATCAGGAAGGTGACCTCCGCCTCGACCGTGCCGGAAAGCTCGGGAAGCTTCTTGCACCAAGCGCCAGCCAGTATCGGGTTGCGCCGCGCGGGCAGCACATCCAGATGCGGGCTGGGCACCAGATGGTGGTCGATCATCGGCGATACATCCAGCAGAGCGGGCTGACCGTTCAGGCTGACCGTGTCGTCCAGCGCAACCAGCACCGCCCGGGTGGGATCATCGACTGACGCCTCAAAGGACAGCACAAGCTGCTCGCCGTCGCAGACCAGACTGGTGACGGATACGTTCACGCCGTCCGCAGAGGCGCTGCCGTCAACGGTCTGGGCGGCTTCCTCCAGCCAGAGCGGCGCGGCGGCATCGCGGCCCAGCAGCCAGTCCAGCACCTGCGGGCGGGATACGGCATAAGCGGCGGAGGTCAGCGCCAGCATCAGCGCCGCCAGCACGACAGCAAATCGAAAAGCGCGTTTCATGTTATGTTCCTCCTTGACGGAACCGGCGGCGGTCATCAGCGCGTCGCGGCACGTCTCCGGCATGGGCGGAAAGGCGTTTGGAAGGTCGCGGAGATTCATTCCGACAGCTCCTTTCGCAGTTGTTGTTTTGCCCGGGCGATGCGGCCCCGCACCGTGGCCTGCGGCACGCGCAGAATCTGCGCAATCCGGGCGTAGTCAAAGCCTTCCACATAGTGCAGCGTCAAAGGCAGGCGCAGGTGCTCAGGCAGGGCCCGCAGCGCCAGTGCCAGCGTTGGGTCCGGCGGCGGCAGCGAAGATTCCGGCAGCTCTTCCAGAGAGACAAGCCTGCGCCGCTTTCGCCTGATGGTTCTGCACTCGTTGATGAGAATCCGTGTGATCCAGGTTGAGAAGTACCGCTCATCCCGCAGGCCTGTCCGGTACTGCCATGCCTTGAGCGCCGTTTCCTGCAGGGCGTCGCGGCAGTCCTCCTCGTTGTACAGGATGGCCCATGCCACCCGGAACAGCGTTTGACTGGCCTGATCGAGCGCCAGCATGAAGGCCGTCTTGTTCATCGACAACCCTCCTTCGTAACGTTACATCCATTAGACGTATGAGAGCCCCATTTCCTCACGCTGCCAAATAAAAAAAGCGCCGTGTCCATAAGCACGCGCATCATCTTCGACCGAAGGCATGAATCCGTGACGCGAGAGGGGCGTCCAGAGGGGCGCTGCCCCTCTGGCGGGGTGCAGGGGCAGAGCCCCTGCCGGGGTATCGGGGGAGCAAAGCTACTGACTATCGTCCGTGCCGACCGCGGCGCAGACGGATGCCCTCCCCGACCTGCGCGAGGAATTCGCTGTTGGTGGGCTTGTCGCCGATGGTGCTCGCCTGACGGCCCAGCAGCTTGCGGTAGTTCTCGCCGCCGCCCCGGTCCCATGTCAGGGAGATGGCGTGGCGGATGGCCCGCTCCACGCAGCTCGCTGTGGTACCGAATTCGCGGGCAATCTCCGGGTAGAGGACGCGGGTCAGGCTGGAGAACAGCTCGGGCCGGTCAGTAACCATCATCAGCGCCGAACGGATGAATTTGTAGCCGCTCAGGTGCGCCGGAACGCCGATCTGCATCAGCATGGCCGTGGCCAGCCGCTCGATGTCTTCGGGCTCGTCGGGAGGCGGCGCGGGGGCGGACAGAACGGGTGCTTCACGATGGACGGCGCTGAGAATCTGCCGGGTCAGAAAGGCCATGTCAAGGGGCTTGACCATGTAATAGGCAACGCTCAGCTCCATGGCGCGGGTGATGAAGTCGTCCCGGCCGAGGGAGGTCGTCGCAATGACCGCCGGACGCTGGCTGGCGGGGAACTGCTGCAGCTTTTCCAGCAGACCGAAGCCGTCGAGGCTGGGAAGCACCATGTCCAGCAGAAGCACCTGCGGATGCAGCCGCTGGATCATTTCGAGGGCGTCCAGTCCGTTGGCTGCCGCGCCGACAATCTGTATGCCGCTGTGACCGTCCAGTCCATCAGCCAGCAGACTGCGCTGGAGAGCATTGTCCTCGGCAATCAGGACACGAATGGTTTCCATGGCTGAGGCACAACCTTTCTCCAGTGACGACAGAAAAAAGCTTCTGCCAGACCAGTTTTAGAACATTATAGCACAGAATTGGGGCGGAGAAAAGAAGAAAATCCTGTGGTTTATCATAAATTTTAGAAAAACAAGCGAAATTCTACTTGACAAACGGGCCATAGGGAGTACAATAAGGCTGTATCAAGGTCAAAGAAAGTCAGACTTCCATCAGGAGGATTAACGCATGAATATGAATCAGTTCACTCAGAAGACCCTCGAGGCGATCCGGCAGGCACAGGCGCTGGCGGTGGAATACGGTCACATGCAGGTGGATCAGGAGCACCTGATGCTCGCGCTCACCGAGGATGGAGCGTCGCTGATCCCGCAGCTTCTGGGAAAGTGCGGCATGAGCGTGGACAGCCTGCGCGGCGCGCTGCAGGACAGCCTCAGCCGCATTCCGCGGGTGTCCGGCCCCGGCCGTGAAGCCGACAAGGTCTACATCTCGCCCGAACTCGAGAAGGCGCTGGTGGAAGCCGAAGCCCGCGCGAAGCAGATGAAGGACGAGTATCTGTCCGTCGAGCATGTCTGGATGGGCCTGTGCGGCAAGCCCAACGCGCGGGTGGCGGCCATCCTCAAGCGGCTGGGATACGATGAAGGCCGCTTCCTGCAGGCGCTCTCCGGGGTGCGCGGCGCGACGAGGGTCACCTCCGATAACCCCGAGGAGACCTACGACGCGCTGAAAAAGTACGGCACCGATCTGGTCGATATGGCCCGGCAGCAGAAGCTCGACCCCGTCATCGGCCGGGACAGCGAGATCCGCAACGTGATCCGCATCCTCTCCCGCAAGACGAAGAACAACCCCGTGCTTATCGGCGAGCCGGGCGTGGGCAAGACCGCGGTGGTGGAAGGGCTGGCGCAGCGGATTGTGCGGGGCGACGTGCCTGACAGCCTCAAAGAGCGCACCATCTTCTCGCTGGACATGGGGAGCCTGATTGCCGGCGCGAAGTTCCGGGGCGAATTTGAGGAGCGGCTCAAGGCGGTGCTGGCGGAGATCAGGAAGAGCGAGGGCCGCATCATCCTGTTCATCGACGAGCTGCACACCATCGTCGGCGCGGGCAAG
>JAFLST010000041.1 GCA_022510815.1 Christensenellaceae bacterium
GTCGGATGTACGGTAGAAAATCAAGACAGAGCTGATTACAGGCTTTCCATTTTCAGCAAACTGCCTATCAAACATAAAAACATCATCTGTCAGCCATTGATCGAGGAGATCAACCTTACCCCCTATCTTGAAGATGTTGAATTGGTCGTGGTCGGCGGCGAATCGGACAGAAACGCCAGACCGCTTGACTACGAATGGGTGCTTTCCATTCGGGAGCAGTGTATCGCCCACAACGTACATTTTGAGTTTCGGCAGTGCGGCACACATTTTATCAAGGACGGAAAAAGCTACACATTATCTGTTCGCGACCTATGCAGTCAAGCGAGAAAGGCAAATATCAATTATTGAATAGCCTGAAAGACCTTTGTGCAGCTGAAGGCAATAAGCAATTCCATAATAGACAAAAGCTTGCTTCACTTCTTTGGGACAGCATCAGTCATCCGATACGATCTGGAAATGTATTCCCATGAATTGGCCAGTATTTCGGAACTTATTGCAAAAGCAGTGCCAATGGAATGCCGGCTTGGCTTGTCTTCACAGGCATGGCGAGCATCGGATCGCGGCGCCACAATCCAAAATCCGCACCCCGTTGGGGTGCGGACTTGATTTATGTACCTTATCGAGTCAATTCCCTTGCGGAGGATACCCCGACAGGCCTCTGATATTACTTGGTATTCTTGACCTCCATCCACAGCGACTCATAAACCGCGCGGAAGGAATCGTCGATGTCATGGAAGAACTCGCAGTTGTCAATGACCTCCTGAGCGGGATTCATGACATAGTTGCTGGTGTAATCCTCGCCCATCAGCTCGATGGCGCCGGCATTCACAGAGGAGTAGCGGATATAGTCGCAGTTCATCTGCGCGATGTCCGGGCGGCAGAGGAAGTTAATCAGCTTCTCAGCGTTCTCCTTGTTCTGAGCGCCTGCCGGGATGACCATGCCGTCCACCCAGATATTAGAGCCTTCCTGAGGCACAAAGTAGTCCAGATCATCGTTGAGGTCGATGGCGTACTGCGCGTCACCGGACCACATAAGGGCCAGCGGCGCCTCGCCCGCGACCATCTTATCCTTGGTCTCGTCCACCTGATACGCCTTGACCACGCCGGAGGTCTTCTGCTCGATCAGCTTGTTCTTGGCGGCCATCAGCTCCGGGACTTCACGGGTGTTCAGGGAATAGCCCAGATACTTGAGCGTCACGCCGATGGAGTCACGGATCGAGTCCATCATGAAGACGCTGTTCTGATACTGCTCGTCCCAGAGGATGTGCCACGAACGCTCCGGATCGGCGATCATGGTCTTGTTGTACAGGATGCCCACCGTGCCCCACATGTACGGCACGGAGTACTGGTTCGTCGGGTCATAGTCAGGATTGAGCAGATGCGGCAGCACCTGATCGAAGTTCGGAATGTTGTCGAAGTTGATCTCCGCGGCCATCCCCTTCGCGATCATGCGCTCGATGATGTAATCCGACGGGAAGCAGAGATCGAACTCGCCTGGGTGAGCCTCGATCTGCACGATCATGTCCTCGTTGGTGGTGAAGTTCATGTAGTTGACGTGGATGCCCGTCTCCTCCTCGAACATCTTCAGCACGGACTCGTCAATGTAGTCCTCCCAGTTAAAGACGTTGACGACCTCATCCGCAGACGCGCAGACGGGCAGCAGCAGGGCGAAAACCATGGCCATAAGAATCAGCTTCTTCATGGTACGATTCCTCCTTGTTTCAGGTGTTTATACGCAGCCGAATCAATTGCTTTCGGCAGTGCGGCGGTTGACGATGAGCAGCAGCACCAGCAGGGCCACGAACATCAGCGCGGAGAGCGCGTTCAGGCTGGGCTCAATGCCGCGGCGGGCAGCGGAGTAGATCAGCGTGGACAGGTTCTGCACCAGCGGCGTGGTGGTGAAATAGCTGATGGTGAAGTCGTCCAGCGAGAGCGTGAAGGCCAGCATCGCGCCGGTGATGATGCCCGGCATGCACTCCGGAATGATCACATGGGTCAGCGCGTAGGTGGGCGTCGCGCCCAGATCGAGAGCCGCCTCGTAGATGTGCTTGTTCATCTGCTTGAGCTTGGGCAGCACCGACAGGATGACGTAGGGCGTGTCGAAGGTGATGTGCGCCAGCAGCATGGTCACATAGCCCACCGGCACGCGGGTGAAGAGGAACAGCAGCATCAGCGAGATGCCTGTGACGATATCCGGCATGGTGTTGGGCAGGGTCGTCAGGGTCATCATGATGGCCTGCGGCCGCTTCTTCATGCTGTAGATGCCGATGGCCGCGAGTGTGCCGAGGATCGTCGCGAAGATCATCGCCAGCACCGCGATGGAGATCGTCACATTCAGGGCGCTCAGGATGCGCTGGTCATGGAACAGCTCGCCGTACCAGCGCAGGGAGAAGCCCTCCCACTTGGCGCGGCTGCGGCCCGCATTGAAGGACTGGATGATCAGCACGACGATGGGCACATAGAGGAAGATCAGGATAATGCCCAGGTAGAACCGCTTGAGGAACTTCTTCACGCGATGCCGCCTCCTTCACCGTTGGGATCCGCCTTGCGCAGGATGGACAGGCTCACGAGGATGAGCAGCATCATGATCAGCGACAGCGCGGAGCCGACGTTCCAGTTGCCCTCGGTGAGGAATTTGCTCTCGATGAGGTCGCCGAACATCATCGTGTTACCGCCGCCGAGGACGCGCGGGATGAAGAAGGTCGTGACCGAGGGCATGAACACCATCGTGATGCCGCTGATCACGCCCGGCAGAGACAGGGGCATGGTGACCTTGTAGAGCGTCTGCACGCCGTTGCAGCCCAGATCGGCCGCGGCCTCCGACAGGCGGATATCCATCTTGGAGAGCACCGTGTAGATCGGGAAGACCATGAAGGGCAGGAAGTTATACACCATGCCCAGCAGCACGGCCCCGGAATTGTACATGAGCTGCACGCCCTGAAAGCCCATGGCCTTGAGCAGCGTGTTGATGAGGCCGGAGTCCTCCAGCAGGCTCATCCACGCAATGGTGCGCAGCAGGAAATTCATCCACATGGGGATGATGAACAGCACGACCAGCGTCGGGCCGAGCTTCATGTTGCGGTCGGCCATGAACAGCGCCGCGGGATAGCCCAGCACGAGGCAGATCAGCGTGCACTCGAAGGCCATCCAGAGGGAATAGCCCAGCGTATCAACGTTGACCGTACCGCGGGTGATATAGGCCTCGCCCGCCTCCCCCATCGCCTCCAGAATGACCTTGTTGGAGGCAAAGTTGCTGTCCCAGAAGGCCCGGAAGTTATCGAGGGTGAACGCGCCGTTTGCGTCGGTGAGGGCATAGTAGCCGATGAGGATCACCGGCAGCACGGTGAACAGGATCATCCACAGGGCATAGGGCGAGGCGAACAGCGGCCTGCGAATGCCGCCATTGCGGCGGATGGACACGGTCAGCATCGCGATGAACACGACGAATCCCGCAGCCATCAGCGCCCATGCCCACCAAGGCAGGGTCATATCCGCTCTCATGTCACTTCGCCTCCTCCATGGGCTTCATGATGTGGATGTTGAAAGGCACGATCGACAGGCCCACCCGGCTGCCCTGAGGCTGCATGGAGGTGGAGTGCACCTTGAAGGTGTGCTCGCCCGCGTCGATCATCATCTCGTAATGCACGCCTTTGAACAGCACCGAGCGGATGATACCCACGAGCTGGCCTACGTCCTCGCCGACGAGCATGATGTCCTCCGGGCGAATGACCACGTCCACCGGGGCCTGCTCGCCGAAGCCGAAGTCCACGCAGGGGAACTGATGCCCCGCGAACTCCACCAGCTCGTCCTTGACCATCGTGCCGCGCAGGATGTTGCTCTCGCCGATGAAGTCCGCGACGAAGGCGTTGGCCGGCTCGTCGTAGATGGACTTGGGGTCGCCGATCTGCTGGATCTCGCCGTCCTTCATCACCACGATGGTGTCGGACATGGTGAGCGCTTCCTCCTGATCGTGGGTGACATAAATGAAGGTGATGCCCAGCCTCTGCTGCATGCTCTTGAGCTCGAGCTGCATCTCCTTGCGGAGCTTGAGGTCAAGGGCGCCGAGGGGTTCGTCCAAGAGGAGCACCTCGGGCTCGTTGACGAGGCTGCGGGCGATGGCCACGCGCTGCTGCTGACCGCCGGAGAGCGCGTCGACATGACGCTTGCCGTAGCCCTTCAGGTTGACCAGCTCCAGCATCGCGTCGACCTTCTTCTCGATCTCGGCCTTGGGCGTTTTCTTCAGCTTGAGGCCGAAGGCGATGTTGTCATGCACGTTCAGGTGCGGGAACAGCGCGTACTTCTGGAAGACGGTGTTCACGCGGCGCTTGTAGGGCGGCACATCGCTGATCTCCTTGCCCTCGAAGAGGAGCTGCCCCTCCGAGGCCGTCTCGAAGCCGCCGATGATGCGCAGGGTGGTCGTTTTGCCGCAGCCGGAGGGACCCAGCAGCGTGACAAACTCCTTCCTGCGGATGAACAGGTTGATGTCCTTGAGAACCTTCACGCCGTCGTATTCCTTGCTGACGCCGATGAGGTCGATCAGATGCTCGTGCTCCACCATGGCGGTTCACTCCTTATCGTCAGAAAATGGGCGGATTGGAAACCCAGAGCACCTTCGCCCGGGTCTTGCCCGCGTTCATGAGGTAATGGGTCTGCCGGGGGTGCAGGCAGAAGCTGCAGCCGGTGCGCACGCGGGTCTTCTTGTCCCCGGTGACGAGGTACACGCTCCCCGAGAGCACATAGCCGAACTCCTCGCCCTCGTGCGGCGGCAGGGGGTAGGTCTCGCCGTTCTCGCCAATGTCGACCAGAATCGGCTCCATGTCATTCTTCTGCGCGTCAGGCACCAGCCATGTGATGCTCCCGCGCAGATCCTCCGGGTCCTCCTTGACGAACATGTCCTGCAGCGTGAAGACTGTCTTCTCGTCCGGCCTGTCGCTGAAAAACTCCGACAGCGACGAGCCAAGGCATTCCAGCATGTCCGTGAGCGTCGCGATGGACGGCGAGGCCAGATTGCGCTCCACCTGCGAGATGAAGCCCTTGCTCAGCTCGCACCTGTCCGCCAGATCCTCCTGCGTCAGGCCCCGCTGAAGCCGCATCAGCCGCAGCTTCTCACCAATATCCATACATAACTCCTTCCAGGTTTAGTCTTTCTAAACTTTTCGGCGCACTTGCGCGTTTAGCAAAACTAAACCTCAAAACGTCATCTATTAAACCACAGGATGCCCCCGATGTCAAGCCCCTTTGTCGAATTACGCGAACTTTTTCCCGCAGAAAAAAGCCCGCTTCCAACGAATGGAAACGGGCCTGCGCTTTCTCTTTTCATTCCAGCGGAATCTCGATGGATGTGACCTCGTTGCCGGGCCGCTTCGTGGCGCGGATACGCACCGTTTTCGGCGGTTCCGCCATGGCCTCATAGGCTGTGACAGCGTTGAAATGGAACCAGTCAATTACCTCAACCTCACCCGCGCTCTGAGCCTTCGACGATTCCCAGTCGATGCCGACGCCGGCGCTCCACTTGAGAATGCTGCCATTTTCATCCACCAGATCGAGCTGCTCGTTCAGCGTCCCGTCAGTGCAGATGATGATCTCACTGTAGGTGGCAGTCACGGTTCCGGTCAGCACAACCTTTTCCACGATAATGTTCGTGTCGAGAATCGCCGCCTCCCCTGTCCACTCGACCCTCCACAGCGGTTCAGTACCGGGCTCGAGCGTGGCCGTAAGCTCCGTCACGCGGCGCGCAGGCTCGTCCTCCGCCGACCAGCGCGTCGCAAGCTGACAGTCAAAGCTCACGTCGCCGGGCGTCGTCGCCTGATAAGCGCCTTGCAGCATAATGCTGATCGAACCGTCCGACTGACGGCGCGCCGTGGTCTGCTGCCAGTCGAACCCGTCCGGCGCGGAATCGTCGTGTCCCACGCGAACCGCCAGAATCCGGGCATATCCGTTTTCCTGCGCCCATTCCGCCATGGTTTTACCCTCCGGCAGCGCCGGATCAAAGCGACTGGCAGGCGAAGAGGCCCAATGCTGGCCCGTTACCAGCAATGTATCCGGATTCGCCGGCGCAACGTTGAAAACCACATACGCGTTCCGACCGTCGCAGAGTACCTCCTGCACGGTGAATGTCGCCACGTCCGTCACGCCGCCCACCTGCGGCACCGTCGTCTGCACCGCATCACGGGCTCCCGGCAGAACCGCGCCGGTTCTATATCCCCGGGACAGAAAGTCCAGCGTGTTCCATTGGAATCCCGCCGCCACGGCCCCACCGGCCAGCGCCAGCGCCAGCGTCAGCGCCACCGCCACGACCAGCGCCAGCGTCAGCACAGGCTTTCGCCGCCTTTGATTCATGGCATGCACTTCTGCCA
This sequence comes from Christensenellaceae bacterium, assembly GCA_022510815.1. GTDB lineage: Bacteria > Bacillota > Clostridia > Christensenellales > Aristaeellaceae > UBA11524. Next base: position 6,357 of record JAFLST010000041.1, read on the forward strand.
ACGCTTCGTCTGTGTATTCCCGCACTACCTGCGGCACGGGCGCAAAGGCGTCCTGCAATCGCTGTTCGTTCATGATTCCATCTCCTTCAGCAGGGTCTTGAGCTGCTTGCGTCCCTCATGAATCCGCCCGCGCACGGTGGATTCCGGCAGACGCATCATCCGCGCCACTTCCGGCACGGTGTATCCGTCCATACAATGCAGCAGCAGGGGTATCCGCCGCTTTTCCGGCAGCCGGCGAAGCGCATCCTGCAGCCCTGTGTCCGGCGGCTCTGCCACCGCGCTCAGGAGGCTCTCCTCCAGCGGCAAGGTCCGAAAACGATTTCTGCGCTGGATGTTTCGGCATTCGTTCAGCAGAATCCGCATCAGCCACATGTCAAACGCCGCCGGCTCACGCAGGGTATGCCGCTTGCGCCACGCCCGCAGGATCGCCTCCTGAATCGCGTCCGCCGCGTCTTCATCGTTCCACAGGATCGACACCGCCGTGCGGTACATCCGCGTCTGCAGCCGCCGGATTGCCCGCTCAAATTCCTGCTCATCCATGCGCTCACTTCCTGACATCATTGCAATGACACCCTATAGACGCGCAAACGAGGAGAAACATCAAATAAACTGCAATTTCTATAAAGGAAGCCCCGGAACCGCAGCTCCGGGGCCTCTTCCGTAATTCGCAGGCTTACACAACCGCCTTGCCGTCCACATATACCCGAACGGCACGGGCCTGAATATCCCGGAGCGGGTCGCCCTCGAAGACGGCGATATCCGCATCCTTGCCGATCTCCAGCGAGCCCACGCGGCTGTCGACGCCCGCCACCTTCGCGGGATTGATGGTGATGGCACGCCACGCGGCGTCCTCGTCAAGGCCCGCGCGAACCGCCAGACCCGCGCACAGCGGCAGATGATACAGCGGGATGACCGGCGCGTCGGTGATAATGCACACGTCAAGACCAGCCTTGTTCAGGATGCCCGCCGTGGCAAAGGTCTTCTCCTTGAGCTCGAACTTGCTCTTGTTGCCCAGCGACGGCCCCACCAGCACGGGCTTGCCCGCCTTGACGAGGATATCGGTGATCAGGTGGCCCTCGGTCACATGGTCGAGGGTGATGTCCACGTCAAACTCGTTCGCCACGCGCAGAGCGGTCAGGATATCGTCGGCGCGATGGGCGTGGGCCTTGAGCGGGATTTCCTTGCGGATGACCGGCAGCAGCGCCTCCAGCTTTATGTCATAGGGCCGGGTCTTGGAGGGGTCCTTCTCCGCGGCGTCGACTTCCTCGGCATAGCGCTTCGCCTTGGCGAGGTTCTCCCGCAGCAGCGCAGCCACCGCCATGCGGGTCACGGGCTCCTTCTTGCCGTTCTGACCATAGCAGCCCTTGGGGTTCTCGCCGAAAGCGATCTTCATGGCGACGGGCTGCTTGAGGATCATGTCGTCCACGCAGACGCCGTGCAGCTTGATCGCCGCGAAGGTACCGCCGATGACGTTCGCCGAGCCGGGGCCGGTGATCGCCGACGTGACGCCGCCCTCCAGCGCGAGCTGGAACGCCTCGTCCCGGGGATTGATACCGTCGATGGCCCGCATGTGGGGCGTGACGGGATTGGAGTATTCGTTGTAGTCGGCGCCCTCCCAGCGGATGGCTTCCTCATCCAGGCCGATGTGGGTGTGAGCGTCCATCAGGCCCGGGGTAACCAGCTTGCCCTGCGCGTCATAGACCTCGGCGTCCGCGGGCGCGTCGACATGCTCGCCAATGGCGACGATCTTGCCGCCGTCGATCAGCAGCTCGCCGCAGGGAATATCCGGGCTGGTGATAGGCTTCAGGTGCGCGTTGATGATGTGCAGCATAGGTGTTTTCCTCCTTCTTAATCAGTACAATGGTTCTATCGACATCCTGCCCTTGGCAGGACTGTCATCGCATCGACCGCTATCTCGCTTCGTCCTCGTGGATACGAACGCCGATCATGCTCAGGTCATAGGGCGTGGCCTGATAAACAAAGTAATTTAGCCAGTTGCAGAACAGCAGATTCGCGCTGGAGCGCCATGTGCACAGGGGCGGCTGCGCGTCGTCGTCATCCGGGAAATAGTTCACCGGGACGGCAGGGGCAATGCCGGCCTGCTGATCGCGGCGGTACTCCCCCAGCAGGGTATCCGTGTCATACTCGCTGTGGCCCATGATGTATACCTGCCGCCCGCCGTGGGTCGTCACCGCGTAGATGCCCGCCTCCTCGCTCTCGGCAAGGATTTTCAGGCATGGAATGGCTTCGATATCCTCCCGGACCACTGTCGTGTAGCGGCTGTGCGGCACCATGAACGTATCGTCAAAGCCGCGGAACAGGATGCTGCCCCTGCGCGCCACGCGGTGCCGGTAGACGCCGGACAGCTTTGCGGGCAAGGGCTCCTTTTTCACGCCCCAGTGATAGTACAGCCCCGCCTGCGCGCCCCAGCAGATGTGCAGCGTGCTGGTTACATGGGTCTTGCTCCACTCGAAAATCTCGCACAGCTCCTCCCAATACTCGACCTCCTCAAAGGCCAGACGCTCCACCGGCGCGCCCGTGATCACCATGCCGTCGAAGCTCTCGTCACGCACCTGATCGAAGGTCTTGTAAAAGGCCAGCATGTGCTCCTCCGGCGTGTTCTTCGAGACGTGGCTGGTCACCATCAGCAGCTCCAGCTCCACCTGCAGGGGCGTATTGCCCAGCAGCCGGGCAAGCTGCGTCTCGGTGGCGATCTTGGTGGGCATGAGATTGAGCAGCAGGATGCGCAGCGGACGGATATCCTGCGTGGTCGCGCGCTCCTCACGGATGACGAAGATGTTCTCCTCCCGGAGCTGCTGCGCCGCGGGGAGGTTGTCTGGAATCTTGATGGGCACGCCTGTCACCTCCTCCGAAATTGAGCTCACGGTCGGCGGCAGTCAAGCCTCCGCCATGGCCTTCACGGCAGCCTCGAGCTGCTCAAGGGCCTGCCTGAGCGTCGCGCGGGAAGTCGCCAGCACGAACCGCTGGAACTGCCCGCTCCTCTCGCCGAAGATATGCCCTGCGTCCAGCCAGAGATTCGCCCTGCGGATGACCAGCTCGTTCAGCGCCTCCTGACCGAGGCCCAGCCCGGAGCAGTCCACCCATGCGAAGTAGGTGCCGTCGGGCTCAATGAGCCGGAGCTTAGGCAGACGCTCCCGCAGGAAATCGCGGAAGAAGTCGAGATTCCCACGCAGGTATGCCCGGCACTCCTCGAACCACGCCTCCCCGCCCAGATACGCCGCCTTGCACGCCTGCAGGCCCACAGCGTTGAGCTGGGAGTAGCCGCAGCCGTCGATGGCCTTTTTGAACTTGGCGCGAAGAGCCTCGCCGGGAATCCAGTTGTTGGAGATCTGCAGTCCCGCCATGTTGAAGGTCTTGCTCGGCGCGGTGCAGATGATCACCTGCTCCTGCAGCTCCGGCGCGGCCTGCAGGAGAATCGTATGCGGGTGCTCCGGGAACGCGAAATCGCAGTGAATCTCATCGGATATGACCGTAACGCTGTGCTTCAGGCAGATGCGGGCCATCTCCCGCAGCTCCTCCGCCGTCCATACCCGGCCGATGGGATTGTGCGGGCTGCAGAGCAGGAACAGCTTCACATGATTCTCGACGATCGTCCGCTCGAAGTCATCGAAGTCAATGAAGTATCTGCCGTCCCTCAGGATGAGCTCGCTGGACACCAGCCGCCGTCCATTGTCCCGGATGACCTCGTGGAAGGGATAGTACACCGGGGTCTGGAGCAGCACCGCGTCGCCGGGTTCTGTCGCCGCCCTGACCGCCATCGCCAGCGCGAACACCACGCCGGGGGTTTTGACCAGCCACTCGGCCTTAGGTTCCCAGCCAAACCGACGCGAGAACCATCCCGCCACGGCCTGAAAGTAGTCATCTTTCGCCTCGGCATAGCTGAAGATGCCGTGATCGGCCATGCGGTGAATCGTCTCCGTCACGCAGGGCGGCGAGGGAAAGTCCATGTCCGCGACCCACAGGGGCAGCACGCCCTCGGGCTTGCCGCGCTCCACGGCAAAATCCCACTTGAGGCTGCCCGTGCCGCAGCGCTCATAGGGCCTGTCAAAATCAAATCCCGCCATGGTCACCCCTCCAGCGCCTGCGTCAGATCGGCCAGCAGGTCCTCCGCGTCCTCGATGCCCACGGAGAGCCGCAGCAGCGTATCCGTGATGCCCAGACGCTCGCGGATATCTTCCGCCACCATCTCGTGGGTCTGGGTCAGCGGGTAAGTGATCAGCGACTCCGTGCCGCCCAGTGTCTCGGCAAAGGTGACAAGCTTCACCCCCAGCAGCACGCGCTCGGCTGTCTCCCGGCTGTCCACGCGGAAGGAGAGCATGCCGCCGAAGCCGCTGGTCTGGCGCAGGCTCAGCTCATGACCGGGATGCTCCGGCAAGCCCGGATAATAAACCGCCGTAACGTGCGGGTTCTCCCGCAGCGCCTTCGCCAGCCTGAGCGCGTTCTGCTGCGCCTTCTCCATGCGCAGGGCCAGCGTCTTGATGCCGCGCATCACCAGCCAGCTGTCGAAAGGCGCGAGCATGCCGCCGGTGGTCTTGCCCAGCAGCCGCACCCGCTCCGCTAACGCCTGATCCTTCACCACCACAAAGCCGCTGATGGTGTCGTTATGCCCGCTCAGGAACTTGCTGCCGCTGTGGATGACCACATCCGCGCCGAGAAGCAGCGGCTTCTGGAAATACGGCGAGAGGAAGGTATTGTCGACAATCAGCAGCGCGCCGGTCTCCTTGGCGACCGCGGCGCAGGCCCGGATATCGGAGACGTTCATCATGGGATTGGTGGGCGTCTCGAGGTAGATGGCCTTGGTCTCCGGACGCACTGCGGCGCGCACCTTGGCGATATCGGTGGTATCGACGTACTCGATGCCGACGCCGTTTTTGATGTTCACGTTGTTGAACAGCCGGGTCGTGCCGCCGTAGAGGTCTTCGCCGCAGATGACGTGATCGCCGGGACTGAACAGCTCCATGACCGCGCTGATCGCCGCCATGCCCGAAGCGAAGGCAATCGCGTCGACGCCCTGCTCCAGCGCCGCGACGGTCTCTTCCAGATGCAGGCGCGTGGGATTGTCCTGCCGGGTATAGTTGAACTGCCCATGACCGATGAAGGTGTGGCCAAAGGTCGCCGTCTGATAAATCGGGAAGCTGACCGAGCGTGCCCCGTCCTCAAAGGCCCGATCAGGCCTGCCGTGCACACACCGCGTCTCAAAGCCATAGGGATTGCTCATCGGGGAAAACCTCCTTTGCCGCTCACGCGGATGATAAGCAAAACGCTCGCCTTCCCTGCAGAAGACGAGCGTGAAAGCCCGTGGTACCACTTCATTTCGCCCCATGACAGGGCCTCACTCCGGCATCCGACAATGCCGCCCGGCTGTAACGGGCCGCTCCCGTATGACCTCGCTCCCGCTCAGCCATCCGCTCCGGAGCCATGTTCGTCCGGTCTCCGCCGACCCCTCGCACCATCCGGGGCCTCTCTGGGGCATCCGCCGGGCTACTCTCTCCTTCATCGCGCCTTTAACGATTCTGTCAGCATCAGTATAGCCGCATTTCACGCCGTTGTCAAGGCTCCATTCCTCCGGGCACAGCGGCTTTTCTCCGCGCATAGGACGATATCGGGAGGGATACAGCGAAAATACAATCCAGCGCAGCATACCGGGCCGAATTGGTATTCATTCGACCAGATTCGACATTGTCAATACGCGCAGATGTGCGTATAATAGCTCCAGCACACCAAAGGAGGCATCCCCATGTCAGGATCGGAGACCGTCGAAAAGCCCCAGGCAGCGGGCCAGCAGGCTCAGCCGTCCGGCAGCGAAAAGGAAACGCGGCCCTGCGGCACCATGTTTGACCCGGAGACCATCCGCAAATTCCTGGAACAGATCAAAAAGGAAGATCAGTAACCATCCCGGTGCCTCTGCCGGATACCCCGTTCGTTTTGGGGGTATCCGGTTTTTTTGTGCGCGCTTGCGGCTTGACCTTTTGCGCAGCAGCGTGTACAATGAAACTACCATATTTCGGGAGGAATGACATATGCTGTACGAAGGAAATATCTGGGTTGGAACAGGCAACCAGCCCGCGTGCCTGCTGCCGCAGATGGCCAACCGCCACGGTCTGATTGCCGGTGCGACGGGCACGGGCAAGACGGTGTCCCTCAAGGTGCTGGCGGAGGGCTTTTCTGACATGGGTGTGCCGGTGTTCCTCGCGGACGTGAAGGGGGATCTGTCCGGCATGATGCAGCCCGGCGAGCATGCCGACGCCATCGCCCAGCGGCTCAGCCAGTGCGGCGTGAGCAGCTTCTGCTATCAGCCCTATCCCACCGTGTTCTGGGATGTGTACGGCGAGCAGGGCCATCCTGTCCGTGCGACGGTCAGCGAGATGGGCCCGGTGCTTCTCTCCCGCATGCTTGGCCTCAACGATACGCAGGCAGGCGTGATGAACATCCTCTTCCGCGTGGCCGACGACGAGGGCATGCTCCTCCTCGACATTAAGGATTTGAAGGCCATGCTGGCCTATCTGGGCGAGCATGCCCGGGACTATACGCTGCAGTACGGCAACGTCTCCGCGGCGACCGTCGGGGCCATTCAGCGGGCCGTGGCAGTGCTGGAGAGTCAGGGCGGCAACTGCTTCTTCGGCGAGCCCGCACTGGATATCGCGGACTGGCTGCAGCTTGACAGCGAGGGCCGCGGCGTCATCAACATCCTCGCGGCGGACAAGCTGTTCATGAACCCCGTGATGTACTCCACCTTCCTGCTCTGGATGCTCTCCGAGCTCTATGAGCTGCTGCCCGAGCAGGGCGACAGCGACAAGCCGCGCATCGTGTTCTTCTTCGACGAGGCGCACCTGCTCTTCAACGACTGCTCCAAGTCCCTTATGGAAAAAATCGAGCAGGTCGTGCGGCTGATCCGCTCCAAGGGCGTTGGCGTGTACTTCGTCACTCAGAGCCCCGCAGACATCCCCATGTCCATCCTCGGTCAGCTCGGAAACCGCATCCAGCATGCGCTGCGGGCCTACACGCCCCTTGAGCAGAAGGCCGTCCGCACCGCCGCCCAGACCTTCCGCGCCAATCCCGCCTTCAGCACCGAGGAGGCCATCACGACGCTGGCCACAGGCGAGGCGCTGGTCTCCTTCCTCGACGCCGAGGGCGCGCCGGGCATCGTCGAAAAGGCCACCATCCTGCCGCCCCAGAGCAGCATGAAGGGCATTGATCCCGCGGTGCGTCAGCAGTGCATCGAGACGAGCATCTTTGCGGGCGTGTACGACGAGGTCATCGACCGGGAATCCGCTTACGAGCTGCTGGTTGCCTCCTTCCAGAAGGAGCAGGCCGCTCCTGCCGCGTCCACTGCGCCTGTTCAGGTGCAGATTTCCACCAAGCAGCCCACGGTGCAGAAGCCGCAGGGCTTCATGGTCTTCAATCCCGCCACGGGCGCCTATGAGCAGAAGCAGCTCGCGACCATGTCTCCCCTGCCGCAGGTGCCGACCCTTCAGGTCGCCCAGCCCGAGCCCGCCGCGCCGGTGGTGCAGCAGATGCCCGTGATGGTCTACGACGCCGCCACCGGGCAGTACACCCAACAGATGATGACCATGCAGCTTGACCCGACCACAGGCAATTTCGTTCCCGTACCGCAGCAGACCGCGCCAGCCGTCCAGAAAACCGCCAAGGAGCTGGAAGCCGAGCGCAAGGCCGCTGAAAAGGCGCAGAAGGAAGCCGAGAAGGCCGAAAAGGAGCGCAAGGCCGAGGAGCGTCGGCAGCGTCAGGACGAGCTGCGGGAGGAAGCCGCTGCCCGGGCCCGCAAGAACGACTCGGTGATCGGCCGCGTAGCCAACACGGCTATCTCCACCGCCAGCCGCGAGGTCACCAGGCAGCTCACCCGCAACATCATGGGTATGTTCTCCGGGAAAAAGAAATAATGAGCAAGAACACCCTTTGGGGGCGGCTGGCGCTGCTGGCCGCGGCGATGATCTGGGGCAGCTCCTTCTTCATCCTCAAGGACGCGCTGGGCGACATGCCGGTGTTCCTGATTCTGGCTGTGCGGTTCAGCGTGGGCTTCGCGCTGCTGGCTGCGCTGTTCCGCCGGCGGCTCCTGCGGATGAAGAAGGAGGCCGTGCTCCACGGCGTCGTCTGCGGCGTGCTGCTGTTCACTGCCTACGCCTTCCAGACCTTTGGCCTTCGGGAGACCACCCCCGGCAAGAACGCCTTCCTGACCACCGTTTATTGCGTGCTGGTTCCCTTCATCGGCTGGATGCTGTTTCGTACCAAGCCCAGCCGCTGGAACTGGCTGTCCGCGCTGGTGTGCGTCATCGGCATCGGCCTCGTCTCCCTGAACGAATCCCTGACCATGAACCGAGGCGACGCGCTGACCCTGATCTGCGGTGTGTTCTACGCGCTGCATGTGCTGGCAGTGGGCCGCTACACCCGCACGGAGGACGCGATAGCGCTGACCATCGTGCAGTTCGGCGCGTCGGCCGTCTGCAACTGGACGCTGTCGCTGCTCACGGAGACCATGCCATCCAGCGTTCCCTCTGGGGCACTCCTCGACCTGTGCTATCTGGCGGTGTTCCCCACGTCCATCGCCATGCTGCTGCAGAGCGTCGGCCAGAGCGTCACCCCCGCCGCGCCGGCAGCTATCCTGCTTAGCCTTGAGAGCGTCTTCGGCGTGCTGTTCTCGGTGCTCTTTGCCGGTGAGCTGGTCACGCCCAGGCTCCTGTGCGGCTTTGCCCTGATATTTCTGGCCGTCATCGCCAGCGAAACGCATTTTTCCTTCTTATTCCGTCACAGAAAGGATGGTCTGCCATGAACGTGAAGCAAGTTCTCTCCCAGATGACCCTCGAGGAAAAGGTTTCCCTGCTGCAGGGACGCGGCTGGTGGCATACGGTGCCCGTTGAGCGGCTTGGCGTGCCTTCGATCATGGTCAGCGACGGCCCTCACGGCCTGCGCAAGCAGGTGCCCAGCCCTGATCACCCCGGCGACGACACCATCAAGGCCACCTGCTTCCCCACCGCGGCGGGCATGGCCTGCTCCTTTGACCCGGAGCTGATGGCAGAGCTGGGCGGCATCCTCGGCGACACCTGTCAGGCGGAAGATGTGGCCGTGCTGCTGGGCCCGGCGGCGAACATCAAGCGCAGCCCTCTGTGCGGACGCAATTTTGAATATTTCTCCGAGGACCCGGTGCTCTCCGGCGAGATCGCGGCGGGTTACATCCGCGGCGTGCAGCAAAAGGGCGTCGGCGTGAGCCTCAAGCACTTCGCGGCCAACAATCAGGAAACCCGCCGCATGTCCGTCAGCGAGCATATCTCCCAGCGGGCGCTGCGGGAAATCTACCTCGCTTCATTCGAGCGCGCCGTCAAGGCCAGCAACCCTTGGACGCTGATGTGCTCCTACAACAAGATTAACGGCACCTACTCCAGCGAGAATCCGTGGCTGCTCACCGACGTGCTCCGCAAGCAATGGGGCTGGGACGGCGTGGTCATGTCCGACTGGGGCGCCGTGAACGATCACGTCAAGGGCGTGGCCGCTGGCCTTGAGCTGGAGATGCCCCGGGCCGGTGATGACGATGACGAGATGCTGGTCGAAGCCGTGAAATCCGGAAAGATTCCCGAAGCCGTGGTGGATCAGGCTGCGGAGCGCATGCTGGAGCTGATCGACAAGGCCGTCTCCCAGCGCGCGCCCGAGACTGAGATCGACCTCGGCCAGCAGCATCACATCGCCCGCAAGCTGGCCCGAGAGGCCATGGTGCTGCTCAAGAATGACGGCAATCTGCTGCCCATCAGGGGCAACAAGAAGGTGGCCTTCATCGGCAAGTTCGCTGAGAAGCCGCGCTTTCAGGGCGGGGGCAGCAGCCACATCAACGCCGCGGAGGAGCTCTCCTCCCTCGAGGCAGTGCGCTCTGTGTGCCCCGTGACCTACGCGCCGGGCTATGGCATCGAGAAGGACGAGATCGACGAGGCGCTGGTGGCGGAGGCCGTGAAGGTCGCGCAGGAAGCGGAGATCGTTGTGGCCTTCCTCGGTCTGCCGGACAACTTCGAGTCCGAGGGCTACGACCGGACGCACCTGTCCATCCCGGCCTGCCAGCTTCACCTGCTGGACAAGCTGCTGGCCGTTCAGCCCAACATTGCCGTGGTGCTCATGAACGGCGCCCCCGTGGAGATGCCCTTTGTCAACCGGGTGCCTGCGATCCTCGAGGCCTATCTGGCCGGTCAGGCGGGCGGCGGCGCGGTGGTCGACCTGATCTTCGGCGCGGTGTCCCCCTGCGGCAAGCTGGCCGAGACCTTCCCACTCAAGCTCTCCGACACGCCCTGTCACCTCAACTTCCCCGGCGACGGCGACCACGTCGTCTATGCCGAGGACATCTACGTTGGCTACCGCTACTACGACAAGAAGGAAATGCCCGTCCTGTTCCCCTTCGGTCACGGGCTGACCTACACCACCTTCGAGTACAGCAACCTGCGCCTCTCCGGCAGCGTCTTCACCGGTGAGCCGGTCACTGTTTCGGTGGACGTGACCAACACGGGCAAGGTCGTCGCCAAGGAGATCGTCCAGTTCTATGTCCGGCCCGATCATCCCGGCAAGAGCCGCCCCATCCGCGAGCTGAAGGCTTTCGGCAAGCTGCTGCTCCAGCCCGGAGAGACCGGCACCGTGACCGTGACGCTCGACAGCCGCGCCTTCGCCTACTGGGAGGATGGCCTCGAGGACTGGCATGTTGAGCCGGGCAAGTATGTGATCGAAGCCGCCGCCTCCAGCCGCGATATTCGCCTCAGCGCGGAGATCGCCGCCGAGGGCAAGCCCTACTGCCCGCCGATCACCATGGACTCCACCTTCGGCGATGTGATGGCGCTTCCCGCCGCGAGGGCTGCCGCTGAAAATCTGGCCGCACAGCTCCGTGGCGCACCTGTCATGGGCGGCGATGAGATTTCCGCCGAAATGATGGAAGCCATGTTCCGCGATATGCCGCTCCACGCGATCTGCTCCTTTGTGAACGGAAAGCTCAAACGGGCCGATATCGCGGCGCTGGTCAAAACGATCAACGAAGCTCTGTAACACGAAAACCGGGACCCCACAGGAGCCCGGCCATGGACTGTAGGGTAGCGTTTTGTGCCAAAACGCGCGAAACCTGACGCACATGTCGTCAGGTTTCGATGGAAAGTCGAAGGGCCTGCGGCCCCTCCGACGCCTCTCATGGGTTTTTGACAGCCTGATCGGGACCCCGCAGGGTCCCGGCTCTTTTCTTTTTTGGAGACAAGCGCGTCAGCCCAGCACCTTTCTGGCGATCTCCACGGACTGCCGCGCGTCCTTGCTGTAATAGTCCGCGCCCATCTGCCGCGCGTACTCCGGCGTCACCACCGCGCCGCCGACCATGATAACCGGTGGCTCCGGCAGCGTGTGGAGCTGGCGGATGGTCTCCTCCATGGCCGGAAGGGTGGTGGTCATCAGCGCGGAGAGTCCCACCAGCCGGATGCCCTGCTCTGTCACCGCGCGCAGAATGGTCTCCGGCGGCACATCGCGGCCCAGATCGAGCACGTCGTAACCATAATTCTCCAGCACCGTGCGGACGATGTTCTTGCCGATGTCATGGATGTCTCCCTGCACCGTCGCGATGAGCAGCCGCCCCTTCTTCTCCGGTGCTCCGCCCTTCTCGGCCAGCGACGCGCGTACCACGTCGAATACAGACTGCGCCGCCTGTGCTGCCGAGAGAAGCTGCGGCAGGAACACCACGCCCTTCTCGTAGTCCTCGCCTACCCTGTCCAGCGCGGGAATGAGATGCTTCTCCACCAGCGCCAGCTCGTCCTCGGTCGTCAGTGCCTCCTTCGCCAGCTTTCCCGCTTCGCCTCGCAGGCCACGGATGATGGCCTCGTCAAGGGTCAGGGATGCTCCGGCAGGCTTGGGCGCCTCCTGCTGCTGCCCGGCAAACCGGGCCACATAGCCCCGGGACTCCACGTCTTCCCCTGAGAGCACCCGGCAAGCGGCGACGGCGTCCATCATCTCCTTCTGGTTCGGGTTAATGATGGGCAGGGTCAGGCCGCTGCCGATGGCGCGGATCAGGAACGTCTGGGTCAGCAGCGGCCGGTTGGGCAGGCCGAAGGAAATGTTCGACACGCCCAGCACCGTGTGAAGCCCTAACTCATGGGTCACCCGGCGCACAGCGGTCAGCGTTTCCTCAGCCTGTTCCTGCTGAGCCGAGACGGTCAGCGTCAGGCAGTCGATCCACACGTCCTCCCGCGGGATGCCATGCTGTCCGGCAGCTTCGACAATCCGCTCCGCAATGGCTACCCGCTTGTCCGCGCTGTCCGGCAGGCCGTCGTCATCGAGGGTAAGGCCCACAACCGCCGCGCCGTACTTGCGCACCATGGGCAGGATGCGGGCCAGCACCTCGGGCTTGCCGTTCACCGAGTTGACGGCGGGCTTGCCGTTATACACCCGCAGACCAGCTTCCAGCGCGTCGGGGTTCGAGGAGTCAAGCTGCAGCGGCAGGTCAATGGCCTCCTGCAGCTTCTTGACCACCCGGGGCAGCATCGTCACCTCATCCACGCCGGGATGGCCCACGTTCACGTCGAGAATCGCCGCGCCCGCGTCCATCTGCGCCACAGCCACGTCGACGATATAATCAAGGTCGTTCTCCAGCAGCGCCTGCTGGAAGCGCTTCTTGCCCGTGGGATTGATGCGCTCGCCGATGACCCTCACTCCATCAAGCCGCACAGGCATGGTGGGCGTGCAGACAAAGCCGCAGGGCTTGTAATGCCGCTCGCCGGGCGTCATGGTTCTCACGGCCTCGTGCAGCGCGCGGATATAGTCCGGGTCTGTGCCGCAGCAGCCGCCCACCATGGATACGCCTGCCTTGACAGCCTCGGCCATCGCTTCAGCAAACTCTGTCGGGGTCAGGTCATAGTGGCCGTCCACAGGATCAGGCAGACCCGCGTTGGGCTTGGCGATGACCGGCAGACGGGTATTCTCGCACAGCTCCCGCAATAAGGGCAGCACCTGCTTCGGGCCCAGTGAGCAGTTGAGACCTATCGCGTCCGCGCCCAGTCCCTCCAGCGTGCGCGCCATGGACGCCACCGTGCAGCCCGTGAAGGTACGGCCCGTCTCGTCGAAGGACATGGTCACCATGCAGGGCAGGCTGCTGTTCTCCTTCACCGCCAGCAGGGCCGCCTTGGCCTCGTAAAGGTCAGTCATGGTCTCGATGACCGCCAGATCAGCGCCCGCTCCGGCGCCGGCCCGGACGATCTCGGCAAACTGCTCGTAAGCCTCCTCAAAGGTCAGCGTACCCATGGGCTCCAGCAGCTCGCCCAGCGGACCAATATCCAGCGCCACCAGCACCTCCGTGCCCTCGGCCGCGCGTTTGGCCGCCGTCACGCCTGCCGCGACAACCTCCGCCACGGTATGCTCCGTCCTGCGCAGCCTGCGGCTGTTTGCGCCGAAGGTGTTGGCATAGATGACCTGACTGCCCGCCTCAATATACTGCCTGTGGATGCCCTCCAGCAGCGCCGGGTTATTCAGGTTCAGCAATTCCGGCAGCTCACCGGGCTTCATGCCGCCGCGCTGGAGCATTGTGCCCATCGCGCCGTCCAGAAAAAGCAGCTTGCTTGCGTCAAACCTCACAGCTCGTTCCTCCTTTGCGGTAGTCGCATTCCCCGCGCATCGGGCAATGCGCGCAACCCCGAATCCTTGCCCTCTGCGGCCTGTCCGCGATGCCAATGACAGCCGTCACGGTCTTCTGCGGGATGAGCAGACAGCTCTCCGTCGCCTGAACCCCCAGCCGCCGCGCCGCGTCGGTTGCCGCGAGGATGTCCGGCTGAAGAGACAGCGGCAAGTCGCCATAGCCGGGGCTGAACCGATCGGTCAGGTGCATGCCCGGGAAGCGTCCTGCCAGCTCCTTTTCCGCCTCATCGCAGCCCGTCTCGACCCATGCGCTGCCCAGCGCGTCCAGCATGACAGCGTTCGCCATGTCCCGCACCTGCATTGTGCGCATCCACGCATCGAAGGCCGCGCCAAGTGTGCACACCAGTATCGCCGCATGCCCGCAGTCAGCGAGCATGGTCTGTGCCAGACGCCCCGGCAGGATAACGCCGGCGCCCTCGAGCCTCATGCCAGCGTCATTCCGGGTCAGCGTCGCCACCCGAAGCGCATACCGCGGCGCGATTCGCTCCTGCAGTTCCTCCGCTAATTCCGCCATCCTGCCGCGCATTGTGCCATCCGGGTCGCTCCTGACGCCCAGATAGCGCAGCGCCTCATCCAGATCAATCGTCGCCATACCATAAAACGGCAGGGGCCGCCGTCAGCCAGCAGCCCCTGCCCTCCTCCATGTCAATACATCCAGCGTTCCTCCACGCCGACATACACGATTCGCGGCGCGGCTTTGTAGGTATCCTTATAGAGCTTGGTCCGCTCAACCTCCACGCCGTTGACGTACTTCACCTTATAGCTCTGGGTCACATGGCCTTCACGGCCTGACGAGTACTCATACTCCTCATCGGTGTAGACGACATACTCGCCCTTGGTATCCTTGCGGATCTCATCCTCGGGCTTCGGGAGCACCTCGAGCTCCTCGGCCTCCAGCTTGTAGGTTACACCCGCGCCCAGTGACGGGCCATAGATGCGCACCCGGGCAATGCTGTACTTGGAGATGCTGCGGTCATACTGCACCGCCGCGCAGATGTAGATGTTGCTGTCGGTGTTGTTCCTGAAGGCAAAGTCGATCTGCTTGCCATCCATGTTGACCGTAGCGTCCTTGCCATAGGTGGTATAGTTCACCTGCATGGAATGAGGCGTATGCTTGGTGATCTCAAGATTCGCCGCCACCGCCGCCAGATACAGGGTCGTACTGGCCTGACACACGCCGCCGCCGATGCCCTCCACCTCATTGCCATACTGGTATTCGGGCGCCGAGAAGAAGCCGTTTTCGATGGAACGCTTGCCGACTATGCCGTTGAAGGAGAATGTATCTCCGGGCTTCAAAACGGTACCGGTGATCAGCTCAAAGGCGCGCTTGATGTTCTCGTTGCGGTTCTTGGTGGAACGGGTGGATATCTCGGTGTACTCGTCAGCGCGCAGGGCAACCGTCTCCCTGAGCTGCGCGGCCGTTACATTCGGCGCGATGGGCTCAGGCTGAATCTCCAATTCGCCGCTCTCCATGGTGGAGACCATCCGATAGATCTCTTCCTTGAGGCTGTCGGTGTTCAGCATCATGCCAGCCACTTCTTCCTGAATGGTGAAGGGGTTGGTCTTGGCGGGATCAAACTCGATGAGCACAGCGTCCTGCGGCGCACGGTAAACCCGGCTGCGAAGATCCTCCAGCACACTGTCCACGATGCTGGTATCGCCGCTGGGCACTGCCGTGTAGCTCCTGTAGGGATTCTCCAGAAGCTGCTGCATGGCTTCCTGCCGTTCATGAACGTCGCTGCTGGCGTGGCCCTGCTCCCATGCTTCCCGGAGCACATCAATCACGTCCACCCGCATGCCCAGCGTAGCAGCGTTCATTTCGACCACATTCTTGCCCTGATAGGTCAGGCGAACATACCAGTCATTATTGCGCTGCTGGGCTTGCGTCGTAACAACGGAGATGGCCTCCTGCTGCGTCATGCCGCCCAGATGGATGCCGTCGACATACACGCCCTCGCAGAATTTCGCGTCGTAGGCCGAGACATACGTCCTGACCTTTTGCTCCCGCATGGCAGCGCGAATGCCAAAAACACCGCCAACGATCAGCACCAGCACCACCGCCGCAATCACGGCAAGCTGCCAGATATGCCGTGGCGGCCATCCGCCAAAGCCGCCAAAGAATCCTTTGCCCGCAGGCTGGTCAATGAGCTCGGAAATAGGCTGCGCGTCGTCCGGCACAGTCTCCGGGCCGCCGGGCGCCATGCCATTCCTATAGCCCTGCATCCCATAATAGGGCTGCTGCGGCTGACCGTAATAAGCAGGATGACCCGCACCCTCCCAGCCATAGCCGGGCTGCTGCTGAGGCTGCATCGGCTGGCCATTCATCATCATCGGAGGCATCTGCTGCATGCCGTTGGGCTGCTGCATACCGCCCATCATCTGCGGCGCGGGCATACCGCTCGTCTGCCTCGGCTGCTGCATGCTGCCCATGGACTGGGGCATCGGCTGCGGCGCAGGCATGTTGGTTGCTGCCTGTTGCGGCTGCTGCAAGCCACCCATGGGCTGGGGCAT
>JAFLST010000042.1:0-17114 GCA_022510815.1 Christensenellaceae bacterium
GAGTGTTTGACTACGAATCAAAAGGTCGTGGGTTCGAATCCCGCCGGGCTCACCAGAAAATCCTGCAATCTCAACGGTTGCAGGATTTTTCTTTGTCATCAGTATAAAACGAGAAAGCCCCGCTTGCTTTCAAGCGGGGCGATGTAGTCTGATGGCAAGTCATGCGACCGTTTTGCTGGTCTCGTCCAAATGGACGACAGGATATTGGTCAATGAGCCGCTGATAGCAGTGGCAGTCCTTGAGGTGGTCGTTGATAACGCCGCTGGCCTGCAGGTGCGCGTAGACGGTGATGGCTCCGAGATATTTCATACCGCGCTTTTTCAAATCTCTGCCGATTCGTTCGGAAAGCTCGTTGGACGCGGGGATGCGGCCAAGCTCGTGCCCGCGGTAGAGCAGCGTTTTGCCGCCGGTCCAGCCCCAGAGATAGTCTGAAAAAGAGCCGCATTCCTCGCGAATCTGCCGGAAGCAGCGGGCGTTGCTGATGACGGCCTCGATTTTTCTGCGGGAGCGGATGACGCCGGGCGTGTTCATGATGCGCTCGATATCCTGCTCCGTATAGGACGCGATCTTGTCATAGTCGAACTGGTCGAAGCAAGCACGGAAAATTTCCCGCTTTTTCAGCACCGTATCCCAGCTCAGGCCGCACTGCATGACCTCCAGCATCAGGTATTCAAACTGCTTCCGGTCGTCGTGAACGGGGACGCCCCACTCCTCGTCGTGGTATTTCGTCTCCAGCTCGTTCATCAGGCACCAAGGGCAACGGTTCATGAATGCTTACTCCTTCCGCTCGGCAGGCTCTTTAGAGATACTTGATCAGCTCGTCGCGAACCGAATCCAGCCGGTCGTCGGACAGGCCGAAGTTCATCCGCTTGTAGGACCACGCGGCCCTCGCGATGCCGTGCTTCTCAAAGACGCTGTTGATTGCCTTGAACCACTTCAGCGTGTCCTCGGGCGTAGCGTTCTCGATCACGCCATACTCGCCGCAGTAGATGTCAGCGCCATGGCTCTGGGCCTTCTCGATCGCCGAGGAGAACAGCTCCTCAAAGTGCTCAGGCGTAATGCCCAGCTCCTCGAAGCTGTACCGCTCCTCCTGCACGATCTCCTGCGTCCATGTCGCGCCCTGATGGGTGAACTTCAGCGGCGAATAGCAGTGGAAGTTGTAAACCACCTTGTCGTCGTAGGGCGCGGCCAGATCCTTGACCGACTCGGCGCTGTTGTTCCAGTAGCTGCCTACCAGAATCAGGGTGTCGGGCGCATAGGCGCGAATTCGCCGGATGCAGCGGTTGGAAACCTCGTTCCATACGTCGATGAAGCGCTTTTCCGTCACCTCGTTGAGCAGCTCGAAGGCCACGGTGTCGGGATGGTCTCCAAAGCGCTTGGCGAGCTCCTCCCACAGCCGGCAGAAACGCTCCTGATAGCCTTCGTTATCAAAGAAGCCGCTTTCGCTCTCGCCGAAATCGAAGGAGAAGCCGGCCGTCTTGTGCAGGTCGAGCACGACGTTCAGGCCGTGTTTCGCGGCGAGGTTCAGGGCGTTCTCGATGCGCGCAAAGCCGTCCTCCTTGTAGCCGCCGTTGTCGTTTTCCAGCACATTGTAGTCAACGGGAATCCGCACATGGTCGAGCCCCCATGAGGCGATAACAGCAAAGTCGGGTTCCGTGATAAAATGATTCAGCCGCTCCTCGCTGTAGTCGCATTGGGAGAGCCATCCGCCCAGATTGATTCCCTTGAGGAAGCCTTTTTCCTTCAGCATCATCATACCGCCTTTCGTGTGTCAGATTGCGCGATTGGATGCTCTCAGGATACTGTAGTTGCCGCCAAAAGTCAATTGCAATTTGCGTCCGCCGGGCCGGCAGGATTTATCCCTGCAGTTGTGGATTGATTATGACATCCTCAGAACAGCATACGATTCGATCGCGAAGGAGAGCGTCGCGACGATCTCTCCTGACAAGCGAATTCAGGTGATCTGCAACGGAGCCGAAAGCGCGGTCTGTGCCGTGGGGAAGATGCCCCATCGCGGCGGAGCAGCGCTGGCAAGAGGGCTGGAAGCGTGGCGCCACGCATGGTTGGATGAGTGGCGGCGGGTCTCCAAGGAGAGCGCTGTGGCCCGGATGCGGCGCATCATCTGTGGCTGGGCGGACTATCTGAGAGACCGGTAAAAGCACCGCGCGCGTAAAAAGGACGCTTTCGTCAGAAAGCGTCCTTTTGCGATAGACCGGAGGCTGCTGCGCGGTCCAGCAGGATCATGGCATTCGGATGCGCCTGCAGGATGGAGGCGGGGACCCGGGGTGTGATGTCGCCGAGGACGGTTTGCGCGATGGCGTCGGCCTTGCTCTGACCGGTGGCAATCAGCAGGATTTTCCGTGCGGACATGATGCCGCCGATCCCCAGACTGACCGCCCGCCGGGGAACCTCTGACGGCGATGTGAAGAATCTCGCGTTGGCGGTGACGGTGCTCTCGCTCAGCTCGACGACGTGGCAGCCGCTCACGAAGCAGTCGCCCGGCTCGTTGAAGCCGATATGCCCGTTGCGGCCGATGCCAAGGAGCTGTATATCCAGCCCTCCGGCCTGCTGAATGGCTGCGTCGTAGGCGGCGGCTTCCGCGCTCAGGTCGGCGGCGCAGCCGTTGGGAATATGCGTTGCTTCCGGCCTGAGATTAACTTGGCTGAACAGGTGCTCCTCCATGAAGCGGCGGTAGCTCTTGGGATGCCCGGCAGGCAAGCCGACGTATTCATCCAGATTGAAGGTCGTTGCGCGGGAAAAGTCGAGCACGCCGCGCTGATGCAGCTCGATCAGCGCCTCATAAATCGGCAGCGGCGAGGAACCCGTGGCCAGCCCCAGCACGCTGTCCGGCTTTTGCAGAAGCTGTGCGCCCAGCAGCATGGCAGCAGCCTGTCCAACCTGCTCCGCCGTATCGAATACCCGGATTTCCATGCTTTTGCAACTCCCTTCACACAGGTTGTTATCATATGTATTGCCAACAAATCCTTCTATTACTTAAAATGATGGCAACTTGTATTGCTGACATTATACGCTTGAAGACGCTCGCTTGTCAATCTCCTGAGGGAAAATTCTATTAAAAAAGCAGATCGCCGTCGGAGATCTGCCTGTTGGATACTTTTCCTGTCTCAATCATCAAGTTCGTCCATGACCTGCTGAAGGGCCTTGCGCGCGATGTCCCACGAATAGCCCCGGCGGGCCAGCATGCCAGTCACGCGCTGAGCGGTCTTGCGGGGGTCTTCGCCGATTTTGGCACGGCGCAGGGCTTTCTCCGCCAAAGCGGCTGCGGCGGCAAGCTGATCGTCCTCGTCAAGCTCCGAGAGCGCTTCCTCGATGGTTTCGGCAGATACGCCCTTGTGCCGGAGCTCCTGCGCGATGCGTCCGCTGCCCAGCTTGCGGCCTGACCGAGCAGCGGCCCACTGGCGGGCGAAATCCGCGTCGTCAAGCAGGTTCTCGCGCTCCAACTTGTAGAGCACCATCTCCACGGTGGCGGGGCGAAAGTGGGCGCGGAGCAGCTTTTGCTCGATTTCTCCGCGGCTGTGGGCCCGCAGAGCCAGCAGGGCCACGGCGCGATCCAGCGCTGCGCGGTATTGGCGGGGCAGGAGCCACTCGTCGTATTCCTCGAGGTCAATGCCGTCTCCCTCGGCAAAGGGCCGTTCCCGGAACAGCTCAGCGGACACCACGATGAACTGCCCGTTATCCAGCGTCAGGCGGAAGTGCCCGCGCTCCTTTTTGATAGCGGCAATCAAGTCCATGACGGTATCTCCTTGCGCAGGGCCCATTTCAGCACATCGCGGTTGACCAGCCCCAGCCTGCCTGTGCGCGCCTCGCTGGCCCCGCCGTTGAGGAAGATCACCTGCCGCCCGGTGCCCTCCTCGAAGAAAGCGCCGTCGACGCAGCCATAGGCAAAGCCCTGATGACCTAACAGCCGTCGTTCCGACAGCTCCGGGCGCTCCAGCAGCACGAGGCCGAGGCCGTAGGTGCGGGTGGAGGTAGAGGCCTGCCGGGTGGTCATCTCTCGGATCAGAGCCTCGGAGATCAGCCGCTGACCGTTGAGCTCACCACCCTGCGCGATCAGCGTCAGCAGCCGGGAAAGGGACGGCGCGTCGGTATACATGGCCCCGGCGGTATGCCCGAAGCGACGCAGCGGGTCAGGTGCGGTCAGCGGCTTGCGTCCCAGCGCGGGAATGGTCACGTCCTGCCCGGCGCGGTAGGGGAGCATCCGGGCAATCGGCATTACGCGCTGTTCGTCCAGCGTCGTGCCGTCCAGCGTGGCCCGCATGCCCAGCGGCTGAAAGAGCCGCGACTGGAAGATGGCTTCAAGGGACTGGCCCAGCGTGTGCTCCAGCAGACACCCCAGCAGCCCGAAACCGAAATTGCAGTAGACCATGGTCGTGCCGGGTTCACCCGAGCGGATGCCGTCGGCAGCTAAAACGTCGTGAAACGTGGCGCCGCTGCGCAGGGCCTCGTCAACGGCAGAGATATCCCGCAGGCCCGAGGTGTGGCAGAGCAGATGACGCACGGTCACGCCACGCAGGGCAGGGGAGCGGTCACCGTCCGGCAGCAGGCGCGCAGCAGGCGTATCCAGCTCAAAAAGGCCGTCGTCGCAGGCGGTCAGGACAGCCAGCGCCGTCGCTGTCTTGGTGATTGAGGCCACGCGGTAGAGCGTGTCAGGCCCGGCATGGTGCGCCGGTCGTGTGCAGGAGGTATACACCTGCGCCGCGCGGTCACTGTCCCGGAGCAGCAGTGACGATCCGGCGACATGGTGGCGAACCAGCAGGTGCTCGTAGTAGGGCAGGTGGGTCAGCGGCTGCCCGGCGGTTTCATGGCGATAGCGCTTGTGGGTAGAAGGCGATAGGACCGGCAGCGCGGCGCGGTAGATCAGGTTCTTCATCGGTGTGGTGGGCATCGGTCAGGCCTCCGGTTTCGTTTGCGGATAGAGCGCGGCGCCGCAGCCGATGGCAGTCGCGGCCATAAGAAGATGGCGGACGGTCAGTGACAGCGGCAGGAAAGCAAACACGGCGCACAGGGCCGCGGCTGCCGGAAGCGTGAACCGCCAGACACGGCGCGTCTTCCCGACAAGCCAGCAAAACCGTCCCAGAGCAAACAGGCACATGCCCGCGCTGAGAAGCTGGCTGACCCGCAGCCCGCCGCCGGCCATGAGGCTGTCGGTGCGCAGCCCCTCGATGACGAAACGCCCTGCTCCGTAGAGCAGCAGATACCAGCAGGAGAGGTCGAAGCGGCGGAAAGCGCGCTTCCGCAGGCGCATCAGGGCGATGAAAACCCCGAGATTCCACATGGATTCATAGAAGAACGTCGCCATGTGCCAGACCAGTTCGCCGCCCTCGGGGATCAGCACGCCCGCCGGGAAGAACTGCCACGCCGGGTCAGTGATGGCCGCGCCGTAGGCCTCCATGTTGAAGTAATTGCCCCATCGGCCGATGGCCTGCGCCAGAATCAACCCGGGCACCATGATGTCTGTCAGCGTGGCCAGCGATATCTTCCGGACGCGGCTGAAAACGAGCGCCGCCAGCAGTCCGCCGATGACGCTGCCATAGACCGCCAGACCGCCCTCCCAGATCCGCAGGATGCGCAGCGGATCACCCGCAAAGACATCCCATGAGAAGGCCACATAATACAGCCGTGCGCCGATGATGCCGCAGGGAATGACGCACAGCGCCAGATCAATGACCGTATCCTCCTGCAGCCCCAGACGCTTTTCCTCGCGGGTGCAGATTAGCAGGGCCAGCGCCATGCCGCAGACGATCAGGGTGCTATACCATGGCAGGCTTCCGAACACATAACGGCTGTAGGGTATCGCGGGCATAGGCGGCTCCCTTCCTCAATATGGCTTCATTATAGGAGTTTCCCTTTCGGCTGTCAAGAATACGCGGAAATAGCAAACAGCCCCCGCATAAGCGGGAGCCGTTTTATACTGCTCAGCCGTCCCTGCCGGTATCCTCGAGATAGCGCTCCAGCTTGCGTTTGACCCGCTGCAGGGCATTGTCGATGGACTTGACGTGGCGGCCGAGGTTGTCTGCGATCTCCTGATAGCTTTTGCCGTCGAGGTAGGCCCGGAGCACCTCCTGCTCCAGCCCGGAGAGCACCTCGTCGATCTTGGAGTGGATGGAATTGAGATCCTCCTGACTGATGATGAGCTCCTCGGGGTTGGTTGTGTGGCCCTCGGTGTACACATCCAGCAGCGTCCGGTCGGACTCCTCGTCGTAGAGGGGCTTGTTGAGGGAGACGTAGCTGTTCAGGGGGATATGCTTCTGCCGGGTGGCGGTCTTGATGGCGGTGATGATCTGCCGCGTGATGCACAGCTCGGCGAAGGCGCGGAAGGAGGAGAGCTTGTCCGGGCGGTAGTCGCGGATGGCCTTGTACAGGCCGATCATGCCCTCCTGCACAATATCCTCGTGATCGGCGCCGATGAGGAAGTAGCTGCGGGCCTTGGAGCGCACGAAATTCTTGTACTTGTTCAGCAGATATTCCACGGCCACATGATCACCGCTGCGGCACAGCGCGACCACATCCTCGTCGGAAAGGCCGGCATAATCCTCCGGAAGCTCCGCGTGCTCCTGCGGCTCGTCCGGAATGCTCGTTTTGCGTTCATCCATGCGCTCTCACCTCGCTTTCCTGTTAACGGTTTCCCCGGCGCAGCTTTTCCAGCACCGCCCGCGTGTCCTCGGGGAGCCGGGCGGACAGGGCGTTCTTTTGCAGGGGATTTTGCTGTCTGTGTTGATCGAGGCCCTTCTGCCGGAGCTGCCGAAGCTCCCGCAGGAGTTCCCGTGAGGTCATCCGTGTCGCGCCGGAGCCCAGCACCTGCGCCTGCTCCAGCCCGTCGGAGGTCGCGACCCGCACCGTGCGGTATTTCGGCGTTTGGGCCACCAGCCGCTCAATGTAGCTGTCGGCGGTCTCGCCATGCTTGGTGAAGACCAGCGTCAGCGCGCCGTGCTGCTCCTCGGTGGTCAGGCGCTTGTCCGACTGATAGCCGTCAAACACCAGCACGACCTCCTCGCCGGAATAGCCGCCGTAGTCCTGAAGCTGGCGCATCAGCCGGTCCCGGCACTCGTCGAGGGACCAGCCGTGGCGCTCGGCCTCGCTCCACGCGCCGATGACGTTATAGCCGTCGACGATGAGCAGCGGCTTCATGAGCGGCGGGAGGACAGCACGCGGTACATCATGATGCCCGCGGCCACGGAGGCGTTGAGGCTGTCGATGTGCCCGGCCATGGGCAGGGAGACCTGCATGTCGCAGCGTTCCAGCGTCAGACGGCTGATGCCCTCGCCCTCGCTGCCGATGACCAGCGCGACGCCGCCATTGAAATCAGTCTTTTCGTAGTCCTGACCCTCCATGGTCACCGCATAGAGCCACACGCCACGCTCCTTGAGCTCGTCGATCGTGCGGTTCAGGTTGGTGACCCGGGCCACCTTCATGTGTTCCACGGCCCCGGCGGAGGCCTTCACGGCCGCGGGGGTCAGGCCGACACTGCGGCGCTCGGGGACAATCACGCCATGGGCGCCGGCGCACTCGGCGCTGCGGATGATCGCGCCCAGATTGTGCGGATCGGTGATGCCGTCCAGCAGGATCAGGAAGGGCGCTTCGCCCTTGTCGGCGGCTTCCTGCAGCATGGCGTCCACCGTGCTGTACTGATAGGCCGAGGCGAAAGCCAGCATGCCCTGATGATGCCGGGTGATCTCATCCAGCCGGGACTTTTCGACCTCCTGCACGGGAACGCGGGCAGCCTTGGCCATCTCGACGATCTCCCGGGCCGAGCCGGACAGCTCGCCCTTCTGCACCAGCAGCTTCTCGAGGTCACGGCCGGACTTGAGGGCCTCGCGGATGGGATTGCGCCCAGCCAGCAGGTTTTCGTAGACCGGCGGCTCCTCCCGCCGCGGCATGGGCGGCGCGGGACGGTATTCGCTGTCCAGATAGCTCGCGGGGCGAGGCGGCGCGGGCGGCGCGAACTCAGAGCCGCGGGACTGCCGGTCATCCCGCTGGGGATGGTCGCCCCACTGGGGCCGGTCGCTGCGCGGCGGGCGGGGACGGCGATCCTCGGGGCGATAGGGGCGATCCTCCCGGCGGGGCGCGCGATGGTCGTCCCGGTGAGCAGGCTTGCGGCTGTCCTTGCCAGCAGTATAGGACGCGCGACCGTCACGGTAGCCCTCGGGCTTCCGGGGCGCGTAACCGCCGCGCTGGGGACGGTCGCTGTCCGAGTCCGGGCCGAAGCGCCGGGCGCCGCGGTAGTGCGTGCCCTCGTCCTCCCAGGAGCCTTCATTTGCGTAGTTCTTCCGCTTTTTGCCGCGGGGGGCGTCATCATAGAATGGCATCGGGGTTCCTTCCTTATCTCCCGTCACTGCGGGGCGTTCTTGATTTCATCGAGCATCGCTTGGCGGATGCTGCGGATTTCGGCGGCTTTGCCGCAGGATTTCTCACCCTCGGGGCACTTCCCGCGCAGGCATCCGGGGCCCGCGTCGGCAAAGAGCACCGGCGCGACGTCCATCACGAGGCGGTGCATGCGGGTCGCCAGCTCGCGGATCTCCCACTGAGCGCGGCTGCACATGCGAAGGCTGAAGAAGTGCCGCAGCTCCCGGGCGTTCATGGTCACGAGCATCCGGGTCTCGCAGGCGCCGGGCAGCACGAAGCGCGCGTCCTCATTGCCGCCCTCTCCATGTCCAAGCCTTTCCTGCCAAGCTGTGTACCATTCGTGCATCTTAAGCATCTGGGCTTCATACTCGGCGACGGCTTCCTCGCCCAGCGCCTCGATCTTCGGAGGAATGATGTAGCCGAAGCCCTTCTCATAGCTGACGTAGCGCTGGCTCTGCACCGAGAAGCTCGCCAGCCGATGCCGCGTAATCTGGGCCAGCAGCACCCGGCTGACCCCTTCAACGGCGAAGGTAAAGCTGGCATGCTCGAACACGGACTCGTGGCCCATGTCCATCAGCCGGCGGACGAAATCCTCCTGATCCTGCCGTGAGACGCGCTCCAGCAGCGTATCCACCGTCGCGCGGGAATAGCACAGCCGCGCGCCAAGGGCGATGGTCTCCTCGGGGGACAGGGTGTGCCGCACAAGGGCGACCTTCATCTCTGCGCGGGGCATGCGTTCTCCTCCTGCCGGGCCAGATGAAACAGCGTCATCATCCGCTCCTCCTGCCCGCTTAAATAAAGGTAGCCGATCAGGGCTTCCAGCCCCGTGGCGGCCTTGTAATCCGCCGGGTCCTGATGCTTCGGTCCCGCGTGATGCGGGTGCGCGTTGCGGCCCCTGCGAACCACATCGGCCTCGTCTTCGGTCAGCTCGTTGACGATGCGGCTGAGCGCTTCTGCCTGCGCCCGGGCGTTGACCCCGGAGACGGCGGCCTGATGCATGTGCCTCACGGTCAGCTTTCGCGCTACGGCCTGAGAACGGACGAGCAGCTCCCACACGGTGTCGCCCATGTACGCGAGCTGCAGCGGGTTCATCATCCGCGTCTCCTCCGGCGTCATGGGGGCGGTTTCCCGCAGGCTCAAACGCATCTCCTCCTTCAGGCTATACACAGTCATTATAGCACAAATAAGATGGTTTGGATAGCCTTTCCTGTCCGCAGGATGAAATTTTCATTGTGTCGTAAAAAGGCCCCGCGAGGCATGAACCTCACGGGGCTTGCGCGGTTACAGTTCGATGTTCACGGCATGCGCCTGACCGTCATGGAAGCGCGGCAGAGTGAGCGAGGCGGGCGCTCCGTCCACGGTGACGCGGGTGGCTTCGCCGGGGCGCATCCGGCCATGGGGGTCGGTGACGGTGATCTGCAGCTCGCAGCCGGCGGGGCGCAGGGTGTAGCGCATTTCCTTCTGATCGGGCAGCATGACCGGGGACAGGACGACGGCATCCTCGCCGACCGTCGCGCCCAGCAGCTCGTAGATCGCCAGCGTCAGCCACGAGGCCGTGCCGGAGAGCATCGGGCCGATGTTCTCGCAGGTCTGGCTGTTGTTGTACTGGGTGCAGAAGCGGGGATTGCCCTTGAGCACGAAGGGATTGTCGAGGGTCTTGTAGGGAAGCACCTTGTCCAGCATGAACGCTGCCAGATCGCGCAGCCGCAGGGCGAGGGCCTCGTCCTTCACCGCCTTCGCTGCCTGCAGGGACGCGGTGGTCGCCATCATGGCCGCGTGCTTGAACACGCCGCCGTTCTCGCGGTCGCCCGGGAAGTAGAGCGCCGTGCCGGTCTTGATCTTCAGGCGGTCAAAGTCGACGATGGTGCACAGCTTGAGGCCAGCGTCGGTCTTGAGATACTTTTCCACCGGGCTGAGCATCGCGGCGATCTGCTCCTCGGTGGCCACGCCCGCCAGAATGGTCCAGCTGTAGGCGTTGAGGAAGTAGGTGCCGGGCATGGCGGGATCTGCGTTCAGGCCGTCGCCGGTGGAGCCGAGATAGGTGTAGGGCCGGTTGTCGTTGATGAGGCAACGGGCGTAGAAGTCGCCCTTCCACGCGTGCTCCCGGCTCTGGCTGCGGACGCGCTCCGCCAGCTTGGCGGCATACTGTCCGTCCTCCTCCTTGCCGATGGCCTTTGCCATCTCCGCCACCTCGTCCGCCGCGATAATCAGCAGGCAGGCATTCATGACGCTCTCGGAGAGGTCATTCTCCCACCATGAGCCGAAGGGCTGGTTCTTCTCGGCGAGCTGCCTGCGGTAGGTCGCTTCCTTCGCCGGGCCGTTCAGCACGCCGTGGTCAAGGCGCAGGGTGTCGTTCCAGTCGGCCTTGTCCAGCAGCGGCAGGCCGTGCTTGCCCACGGAGATATCGCCGCTGTAGCGCAGTATCGCCATCAGGGTCTCCCACAGCGGGCGGGTGCCGTCCTCGCCGGCGACAGGGTATTCGGTCAGCAGGAAGTCATGGTCGCCGGTCAGCGTCACATAGCGGTACACCGCCTGCGCCAGCCAGAGCTGGTCGTCCGAGCAGTCGCCAGGCTCCTTGCCCACGATGGTGAAGTTGTGGTTGGCATAGCCCATGCGGAAAACGTTTTTGACCCAGTTGGAGAGCAGCTCGCGGATGAGGCCGTTCTGCCCCATGGCGCTGAGGTAATACATGCTGGCGTAGATGTCCTGAATCTCTCGGAAGCCGATCTCCCGGTAGGACTTCTGCGTCCACGCGAAAGCGCGGGAAACGTAGGTCTGGTACAGCACTTGGAAGGGGAGGTCGTAGCGCACATAAGTGTTGAAGCGCTCGTCCTGCAGTTCCGGGCGCAGATAGGTGGTATACTGATCCCAGAAGGCGACAACCTTGCCGAGGGTATCGGTCAGGGCGGCGGGATCGGCGTACTTGGTCAGCAGCGCGTGCAGGGCGGCGTCAAAGGCCGGATCAACCTCGGGATCACTGCCCTCCAGCATGCCGACGAACTCGTCGACCACGGCGGTCTCGCCGGGCGCGACGGAAAGGGCCTTGCCCATGGCGAAGAAGGGCGTCATCTTGCGCTGATAGCGGTTGGGCAGATGGGCAGCCAGCTCCGGCTCCTCGAGGGTGCCGCTGCCAATGAAATCCGCCTGGCTGGCGCAGAAGCTGTCAAAGGTCTCGCCGCCGCACAGGAGCGTCGCGAAGCGCTTGAAGTGGTGCTCCTCGCTGGGCTGGTGGTGCAGGGTCATGGCGGCGGGACGGCCCTCCTGATAGAAGACCTCGCTCTCCACCACGACATTGGCGTAAACCACATCGTTGGCGATGGTGTCTGGGCCGCTGATGCCGAACACGCCGGTCATGACGATGGAGAGCTGCCGCGGCTTGTCCGTCAGGTTGCGGACGGTCACGCGCTGGGCCTCCACGGCGGTGGGCATGCCGTCCTCCTGCGGGAGGATGAAGATGGTGCGGGTGATCTCGAGGCCGCATTCGGTCTCATAGCGGATGACGCTGCGGCTCTGGCTGTGGGTGCAGGCTGCGGACTTCACGTTTTTGCGCACATCGGCGGAGTAGAAGATCTGCCTGCCGTTTTCCACCAGATAGAACTGGCGGTTGGCGGGCTCGCCGGCCTGCTCGGGGTGG
The DNA here is from genome assembly GCA_022510815.1 of Christensenellaceae bacterium. Lineage (GTDB taxonomy): Bacteria > Bacillota > Clostridia > Christensenellales > Aristaeellaceae > UBA11524. The sequence goes on from JAFLST010000042.1 coordinate 11,999, forward strand.
AGGGTATAGCGGGTCGCCAGCACCTGCGTGCCGCCCGTAGCCCGGAAGGAGCCCCGGCCCAGCGCGTCGAGGGCGCTCTTGGGGGTCGTGACCAGCGGATGGGGATAGCTCATGCGGTTGCCCAGCAGCAGATTGACCGCGTAGTGCGGGCCGACGCTGTAGGCCTTGAGATCGTATGTCACTTCGCCATTGTCGTTCATTGTGCCGACGCTGGCGAGCACCCGCTCATAGACGGCGTTGATCTCTGCGGCGACAGCGGCGTCCAGCGTGACATTGCCCTGCTCGTTCACGGCCCGGAGCGTTCCGTCGGCTTCCCGGACGATCAGCAGCGAGCCATTGCCAGCCACCCACGCGTTCACGGCGGGAGAGGCCAGCAGATGCGCGCAGACGGGCGCTTCGTAGGGCAGCCCTGCAAAGCCCAGAGCCGTCGCGCGGTCGGCGGTGAGGAATTCTGCGTCAAAGGAGGCGTGCTCCGTCTCCGCGGGGAAAAGGCCGGCGATGAGCTGCTGGGCCGTCAGCCGCTGCGTGCGGGCCTGCTCGATGGTATAAAACATGCGCTTTCCTCCTGTATATGGACAAATTTACCTTTATGATAGCCGTCTTTTGTCCGGCTGTCAATGCCCGGCTTGACACCGGCGGCGTTTCCGCAGTACAATGCTTGTAATGAAGGCATTACCACTCGTTGACGTTGGGCCGGGGCGTCATCCACCACTGCTCGAAGTCGCGGGTGTAGGCCGTCAGCACCTCTGAATAATCCTCCGGCGGCTGCCACGAGGAAAGCTGCCGGAAGCAGGCAACGAACCTGTCTGCGTCCTCGGTGGACTGGCTCTCGGCAAGGATTTTGCCCAGCCGTGTCAGCTCACGGGTTTCCTCCGACAGCGCCGCGACGGTCCCCTCCAGCCGCCGGTTGCAGGGGAACAGCACGCCGCGTTCCTGCAGCACCATGCGGTACAGGCTGTAGATCACTTCGCCCACCGCGTGGAGCCGCATGTAGCCATCGGGCTTGCAGCCATGCAGGAAGTAGTGGTAGTTCAGCGAGAAGTCCGCGTAGAAGGAGAGCAGCTTCTCCTCGCGTTCCCGCTCCTGAAATACCGGGATGCGGCGCACCAGCCCTTCGATCTCCGGATCGCGGCTGAAGATCACCCGGGAGCCCACGAAGGCGTTGCGGGTCGGCTCGCTGGCCCGGTCAGCGGCGGTGCGGAGGTAGTCCTTCGTCATGTACTTCACGTCGAAGTAGCCGCCCTCGTAGGTGCAGAGCCCGTTGATGGTCTCCACCGCCGTGCGGGTGCGGACGCGCTCCTCGTAGGCCTCGTCCGTGATGACGACCATCGCGTCCAGATCGGAGTCGGGGCGCTCGTTCCCCTTGGCGACGGAGCCGCCGAAGACCAGCGCGATGACCTCGGGCTTTTCCTCGAAGTAGCGCTTCATGATGGCAAGGGATTCCTCGTGATGCTTGTACATACCAATCACTCCATTTTCTATCTCGCAAAGGAGGTTTTATCATATGACCCTCAGGGATCGCGTGCAGGACTGCATGCGGAAAGCCGTTGATAACCATGAGTGTGCCGGTCTGTCGCTGCTGGTGCGCGTGGACGGCCGGGAAGCGCTCTATGCCGAGGCCGGATTTGCCGATGCTGCGTCGCAGTGCCCGGTGCGGAGGGACAGCATCTTCCGGCTGTACAGCCAGTCGAAGCCTGTCACGGCGGCGGCGGCCATGCTGCTGATGGAGCGCGGAGTCATCGACCTCGCGGACCCGGTGGAGAAGTATCTGCCCGGCTTCCGCAGCCAGCGCGTCTGGACGCCGGAAGGCCTTGTTCCGGTCAATCGCCCCATGCAGGTGTTCGATCTGCTGGGCATGACCTCGGGGCTGTGCTATCCCGACGGCGACGCGCCCGGCCAGTATGCCGCGAGGCTGTTCGAGGAGCAGCAGAGCCTGATGCGTTCGGGCGGCGGCATGAGCACCGTGGAATTCGCCAACCGCATGGGCGAGCTGCCGCTGGCCTTCCAGCCGGGGGATCAGTTCCGCTACGGCACCAGCGCGGATGTGCTGGGCGCGGTGGTGGAGGTCGCTTCGGGCATGCCCTTTGCCGATTTCCTGCGGGAGGCGTTCTTCGAGCCGCTGGGCATGAAGGACACGGCTTTCCATGTGCCGCAGGAGAAGGAGCGCCGCTTTGTCACCTGTTACAAGCGCGTGCCGGGCGGTCTGGAACCCTTCAGCCAGCTTCATCTGGCGGTGGGCGACTATTCCCGGGAACCGGCCTTCGTTTCGGGCGGAGCGGGGCTGGTATCGACCCTCGACGACTACGCGGCTTTCGCTGATATGCTCATGAACGAGGGCAGCTATCACGGCAAGCGCATCCTGAGCCCCGCGACGGTGCGCTACATGACCAGCCCGCAGCTCTCCGACCATGCCTCCCGCACCTATTGGGACAGCTTCTCGGGCTTCGGCTACGGCAAGCTGATGCGCGTGGCCATCCGTCCCGGACAGTGCCCCTACCTCATCAGCGAGGGTGAGTACGGCTGGGACGGCTGGCTGGGCAGCTACTTCGTCAATCTGCCGAAGGAGCGCGTGACCTTCCTGCTGATGCAGAATACGACCGACACTGGCACCGCCGCCGTCACGCGCAAGCTGCGCAACATCGTGCTGGCGGGCCTGAGTGCTGAGTAAAACGCCGAAAGGACAGATAACGAGTGAAGACGGATCGTATCAAATTATGGCTCTACGGGGGCGCGGCAGTGCTGGCGCTGGCGCTGCTGGGCTATTGCGCCTTCTCCGGGGAGGAGGCACAGCTTCATCCGCAGCGGACGCTGGCCCTGCTGCTGGGCGGCGCGGTGCTTTTGGCGGCGCTCCTGGGCGGCGTTCTGTGGCTGAATCGCCGCGGAGCACCCGTTGAACGCTATTTTCTGTTGCTGTTCATTCCGATCTCGCTGGGAATGATGGCGGTTATGCCTATTCTCCGCGTTCCGGACGAGCTCGCGCATCTCCAGCGGGCCTATCAGCTCTCCAGCGGGCAGTTTCTGCCTGAGGACGGAATGTTTTCGGAGCCGGAGGACCTGTTTCCTGCTGTTGACAGCAGCGTGGTGACGCTGCGCGACGTGGCGGGGATGTTCGCCGAGAAGGTCGACGGAAGCCCGACCGAAGCTGTGGCCAACGAGGCAACGGGCATCTATCCCATGACGGCTTACATTCCGCAGGCGCTGGGTATGGCTGCCGCGCGGCTGGTGACCAGCAATCAGGGCGTGCTCATGTATGCGGCGCGTCTGGGAAGCTGGCTGCTCACGCTGCTGATGCTCTACGGGGCGATTCGCCTGACGCCCAGCGGAAAGAGCATCATGCTCGTCGTGTCGCTGCTGCCCATGACGCTTCAGGAAGCAGCCTCCGCCTCGGTGGACGGGATGACCATCGGCTGCGTGCTGCTGCTGGTGGCGGCCGTCCTGCGCATCCGCGAGGAGAAGAAGCTGTTCCGCGGCGCGCTGCCTCTGCTGTGCCTGACCGCCGTGGGGCTTGTATCCTTCAAGGTGATGTACGCGCCTTTCCTGCTGCTGGCGCTGTTCCTGCCCCGGGAGGCCTTCAGCGGGAAGATCAAGCGCGGCGCGGCATGGGGGCTGATGCTCCTCTGCGCGGTGCTGACGGCGGCGCTGTGGGCGTGGAGCAGCCTGTATCCCGGCGCGGTCGCGGGAAGCCACGCGGCGCAGATCGGGACGCAGATGCAGGCGTTCCTGCGCGCTCCGCAGCGGTTCGCGCTGATGCTGGTCAAAACGATCGTCAGCTCTGCGCCAAGCTGGGGCGTCCACATGATTGGTTTCGGTCTGAGCTGGTTTAATATGTATCTCCGCAAGCCGTTGGTGTTGCTGTTTGCCGGTGCGCTGGTCTGCGCCGCGGTGTACGACAGGCCTGTCGCGTCGCCGAAGCGGGTGCGCGGAGCAGTGTGGGGCATCTCGCTGATCGTGTTTCTGCTGATTGCCGGGTCGCTGTACCTCTGGTGGACGCCGACGGGCAGCGCCGTGATCGAGGGCATTCAGGGTCGCTACTTCCTGCCGATGGCCGCGCCGGTCCTCATGGGCCTCACGGATATCCTCCGGCGGAAGGAGCACGGCTCGGGGCAGGCGATGCCTGTGCTGTACGGCGCGACGGCGTGTCTGTGCGTCGGCACGCTGCTGAACGTGCTGGCCTACACCCTGATTTGATTCCTCTGCTTGCTGTTCCCATTATAATGGACGGACTCACGCCGGTCAAGATGTGGCCGGCGTTTTTTGATGCCGCAAGAAGGAGAACAAATTTTCGCGCCGAATTATATCGTGAAATCATTGCTAAGGAGTCTGTCATGATCATTCAAACCGGCCTGCGCACGGATATCCCGGCCTTCTACGCGCCATGGCTGCTGCGCCGGTTGGAAGAGGGCTTTGTGCTGGTGCGCAACCCGTACAATCCGAGTGCCGTCACGCGCTATAGCCTGTCGCCGGAGGTGGTGGACGCGATCGCCTTCTGCACCAAGAACCCCGCGCCGATGCTCCCGCACATGGACGCCCTGGAACCCTACGGGCAATACTGGTATGTCACCATCACGCCCTATGGCCCGGACGTGGAGCCCAACGTGCCACCGAAGGAGCAGGTGATGGAGGACTTCCTGCGGCTGTCCGCCATGCTCGGCCCGGACTGCATGGGCTGGCGCTATGACCCCATCCTGCTGACGGAGACCTATACGGTGGAGCGGCACATCGCCGACTTTGAGCGGATGGCGAGGCGCCTTGCCGGGAGCACGCGCGTGTGTGTCATCAGCTTCATCGACCTGTACAGGAAGGTGCGGCGCAATTTCCCTGAGGCCCGGGAGGTGACCATACCTGCACGGATTGAGCTGGGACGGGCCTTTGCGGAGATCGGGCGGCGCTATGGCATGACGGTCAAGTCCTGCGCGGAGGGCGACCTGTTGGCTCCTTACGGCGTGGACTGCTCCGGCTGCATGACCATGGCGACCTACGAAAGTGCCCTGCATGCCCGGCTGAACGCTCCGAAGCGCCGCGAAACGACTCGTGAGTGCGCTTGCCACCTGACCTGCGATATCGGCGCGTATGACACCTGCGGGCACCTGTGCCGCTACTGCTACGCCAACAGCGA
>JAFLST010000042.1:17214-22065 GCA_022510815.1 Christensenellaceae bacterium
TCGGCGCGTATGACACCTGCGGGCACCTGTGCCGCTACTGCTACGCCAACAGCGACCCTGCGGCGGCGATGCGGAATCTGAAGCGGCATAACCCCATGTCGCCGTTCCTGCTGGGCGGCCCCATGCCGGGGGATGTAATCCGTCAGGCGAAGCAGCAGAGCTGGCGGGACGGACAGACGCTGATGGAAGGCCTGTGAATATCGGCACAAAAAAAGGAGGCGCTCACCGCCTCAAGTGTGGAAATGAATGTTTTGCTTATCCCCAACACAATGGCTGGCGGTTCATTTGCGGCAAAGTGAAACAGCCCACCCAAAAGAAAAAGCTGAAAAATAAGCAGGGACATGGCGCGTTGACGGAGGGCCATGTCCCTGTATGACGATCAGATGAGCAGGGATTTACTGAAATACGTCTATGATGTATCCATCTATTGTCGTGATGCTGCAACTCTTGCCGCCCCACGGTTGAGTTTCTACCTGTGTAATCTGATCCCAATCTTTTGATGTGATATATGAATACATCTTCTCAATATCCTGCACTTGCATGAAAGAAATCCTGCGCTGTTCAGACTTGCCCCGAAATAGCTGATACCCCGTAAAATGGGCTAAATGCGTTATTTCGATTTCGGGCGGTATGTCAAAGACTACTCCGTACAGACCATTGCCGAGATCATCTTTTTCGACCACATTGCTATACCAGCCCATCACGTCCTCAAACCACTTAATGGTTTTGGACATGTCTTCAGTGAAGTAGATCGGCGCATTTTCCTTGACAAAGTATCCCTTTTCAGTGAATCTGCTCATAAGATCCTCCATGAAATCTTGATTTGCTGCTCCTTTGCTCGCTTTGTGGCGGAGGAAAAAGGACACTTTTATTTTACAGCATAAGACCTGATTCGTCTTGTAAAAATGCGACACATTCCTGATTTTGTCGGCTGCCAGAGGAGGTGCCTGTCACCACTCAACCCGGAACAGCGTCTCGCCCTGCGTGCCGTCCTCGTCGACCGGAATGAAGCTGATGCTGGTGGTTCCCTCGGGCAGGGTGCCGTCCAGCCGGTAGTCGTTATCCTCGGTCAGTTCAGCCTTGCCGATCTCGATGTCCTGCAGCTCATCCTTGAGCAGGAAAGCGGCGGGTACATCCTCGGTTTTCACGCCCATGACCAGCGTCAACTGCCCGTACGGGGTAATGGCCAAAGTGCCGGTGGCGAGGTTCTCGGAGTGATCCGCCAGATAGTAGATGGAGTCATAGCGGAGCTGATCCTGCCTGACGAAGCCGCGTACCCAGTCGCCCGCTTCGCTCTCGACATAGACCCAGCCGTCCATCATGGCCAGCACGGTGACCATCTGCCCTTCCGGCAGCGTCAGCAGTTCGCTCTGGCTCTGAAGCGGATCGTCCGTTAGCGCAGTTTCGAGCATCAGATGGGCGTATTGGGTATTCCAGTCAAGAGCTTCGATCTCCACGCCCTCCGGCAGAGCTTCCGCCAGGATATAGCCAAAGCGAGCGTGCTCCTCATCGACGGCATACTGAATCAGAATCCAGCCGTTTTCCTCACCATAAGCCTGATAGCTGCTGCCGGCGGTGATGAGAGCGTCGTTCTCGGCGCTGCGAGGGGAGAACTCGTCAGGGGCAGAGTAGACGGAATAGTCCTGATTCACTGTCAGCTCGGTGGCGAAGGCGGTTAGTTCCTCAGCCAGCGAAGACGCGGCGCAGGTCAAAAGCAGCAGCGCGCAGATGATCACGGTAAAAAGCTTCTTCATGGATGGTTCCTCCTGTTTCTTTGGCGTGGGATGTTTCACCTAAGAAACGAAAGTGTCTGTTATTTTCTTCCTGCGGTCAGGCAATTTACAATTGTAACAGATGCGCCCGGAAGGCCTCCGCACACAGAATGCGGGCCATGGTGTCCTCGGCCTGAGCGGCGTCGCCCTGCTTGAGTACCCATGCCAGCCAGCCGAGACGGCCCTGATCGCTGTCCAGCAGTGCTGCCCAGTCGCGAGGGAGCTTGCCGCCCGCCGCGCGGTAGGCCCCGACAAAGGCGTCGAACCGGGCTGTGTCGATACGGTGCTCCTCGATGCCTGACCAGTATAGCGCCGTCTCTAACAGCTCGGCGGCGGGGCAGCCCCAGTCCAGCGTCTCCAGATCAATGACGCGGAAATCTTCGCCCTGCCAGAGCACGTTCTTGGTGTCAAGGTCATTGTGGCAGACGGTCTCCTCCGCCGGGAGCCGCCGCTGGGCTTCGTTGCTCCTGTCGGTCAGGGACAGGAGCAGGTCACGCTGGGGCAGCAGCCGGGGACAGGCGGGAAGGAGCGCGTCCCAGTCGACGATCAGCGGCTCCGGTGTGGTCTTGCGTTCCCGCTGCGCCGCCGCGTGGATGCCTGCCAGAGCTGTGCCGACAGCCGCCGCGTGCCGTGCTGTGACCGCCGCGCCGCGAATGATCCGTCCCTCGTACCATGGGAACAGGTAGGCGTACTGCCCTTCATCAAGGCGCATCATCTTTTGACCAGCCACGGTGAGCGCCGTAAGCAGCGGCAGACCCTGCTTTTCCAGCAGCGTCTCAAGCTCCTCGGCCCGGCGGTAGTTGTCCATTGCGTCCGGGCGCGCCATGATCTCCGGGTTCAGCAGCTTGACGGCGTAAGTGCCGGAGGTCGTATCAAGCCGGAACATCCGGTGCAGCAGTCCTCCGGAGACAGGGGTGGGTTCGCGGATCGGCTGCTCCAATCCTGCGAATTCGCATAGCTTCTCAAACCAGGTCATATCGGTAGCCTCCCGTGTGTCGATGCGCTCATGATAGCATATCCGGCAGTCTATCGCAAGAAGAAAGGGGACCGCCAGGCGGCAGTCCCCAAGGCTCCGGCATAACAGCGATTGGCCCTCTGGCGGCTTTTTCGGCCTTCTGAGCGGCTTTACTCTGCGGTGATGCCGGCGACAACACGATCAAGCAGGGCCTGAAGATCGGCCTCATCAGGATTGCCCCGCGCGATGACCGAGCCCAGCATAGCGACGGGATCCCAATAGGGGATAGCCACGCGCTGCACGGTGGCATAGGCGGACTGAGCGGACAGCGCGGCGCTGGCAGGAGCAGCCTGAACGTCCTTAGATGCGGCGGCGCTGACGTTGGTGGGAATCAGACCCCACATCTCGAAGTGGCTGGTCTGGGACGCCTCGTCGGTCATGAAGGCGGCGAATTCCAGCGCGTCGTCAGCGTAGTCGGAGTAAGCGTTGACGCCCACCAGCCCGTAGCTGGAGAAGGAGGCCATCTGAACCTGTTCCTCACCCACAGTGTAGGTAGGCAGCTTGGCGGCGGCATAGTTCTCGCCCCAGGCTTCCTGAACTGCGCTTGCGTTCCAGGTGCCGGATACGCCCGCAATGATGGAACCGTTCTTCACGCCAGCAATGAAAGGGTCCGAGTCAGCCTCGGCAAAGCCCGGGTGCGCCGCGATAACCAGCAGAGCCTGCACTACCTGCATGCCGGTGATGGGTGTGTCTGTGGCATTCCAGTTGCAGGTGTTGCTCAGGCCGTCGTCATTGGCGGTCATGTCCAAGCCCGCGCCCTTGAAGAAGGCGTAGAGGTACCAGCCGTTGCTCATCGGGAAGGAGACCTTCTTGCCAGCGGCGGCAGCCACTTCCAACATCCGGTCGAGGGATTGCACGTCCTCCTCGGCGAAGTACGCTTTGTTATAGAACATGAAGTAGCCGGAGGAGACAGTGTAGGGGTAAGCGTAAAGGCTGCCGTCAGGGCCGGTCGCGGCGGCGATGGCTCCGGCGGTGTTTGCGGCAATGACGGCGTTGGGATCGGCGACTGCCATCAGCGCCTGAAAGCCGCACAGGCTGTCAAACTGATCGTCGGTGAAAGTGAACACATCCGCCGCAGCGAGAGGGTTGTTCAGCACAGCCGCGGCGCAATCGGCCTCAGCCTGCAAGCTGACTTCGATGCGATAGGTCTTCTCGGGATGAGCGCCCTGAAAGCGCTCAATGACGTCATTGATCCAGACCGTGCTGTTCGTGCCGATCCAGACGCGCAGGGGAATCTCCTCTGCCAACGCAAAAGCCGGGATCAGGAATGCTATCATCGCGAGGGCGAGCGCTGCGACAAGGATTTTCTTCATCATGCGGTTTCTCCTTTGTCTTACAAAAAAACTGGCATGCCAGCGGATGCTGCCAAGCCAGTTCTGAAACAACCGGGGGCTGTTTCTATGGACGCGCCGAAGTAGCCGTCCACCGGGGTGGATTACTCAGCCTTGGGGCCGGCGGCGACGAGGGCCTTGCCAGCGTCGTTGCCAGTGTACTTGACGAAGTTCTTGGCAAAGCGGCCGGCCAGATCCTTGGCCTTGGTCTCCCACTCGGAGGCGTCCGCGTAGGTGTCGCGCGGGTCGAGCACCTTGCTGTCCACGCCGGGCAGCTCGGTGGGAACCTCAAAGTCGAAGTAGGGGATCTTCTTGGTGGGGGCATTCAGGATGGAGCCATCGAGGATCGCGTCGATGATGCCGCGGGTATCCTTGATGGAGATGCGCTTGCCGGTGCCGTTCCAGCCGGTGTTGACCAGATAGGCCTTCGCGCCGACCTTTTCCATCTTCTTGACGAGCTCCTCGGCATACTTGGTGGGATGCAGCTCGAGGAAGGCCTGACCGAAGCAGGCGGAGAAGGTGGGCTGGGGCTCGGTGACGCCGCGCTCGGTGCCAGCCAGCTTGGCGGTGAAGCCGGACAGGAAGTAATACTGCGCCTGATCGGGCGTGAGGATGGACACGGGCGGCAGCACGCCGAACGCGTCAGCAGACAGGAAGATGACGTCCTTGGCGTCGGGCGCGGCGGACACGGGGCGCACGATCTTCTCGATGTGGTCGATCGGATAGGACACGC
>JAFLST010000043.1 GCA_022510815.1 Christensenellaceae bacterium
ACCATTTCCACGCCTTGATGCGCGCCATGGCCTGCTCGGTCTTTTCCTTTGTATTGAAGGCGGTCAGGCGGAAGTAGCCTTCGCCGCTGGGGCCGAAGCCCGCGCCGGGGGTGCCGACGACATTGCACTCCTTGAGCAGCCGGTCAAAGAACGTCCAGGAGGGCATGCCGTCCGGCGTCTTAAGCCAGATGTACGGCGCATCCTGCCCGCCGAAGACCGTAAAGCCCGCTTCCGTCAGGCCCTGCCGGATGATCCTCGCGTTCTCCATGTAGGAGGCGACGACCTCCTTGATCTGCGCCTGTCCCTCGGGGGTGTAGATCGCCGCCGCCGCCCGCTGGATGGGATAGCTCACGCCGTTGAACTTGGTGGACATGCGGCGCTTCCACAGGCCGTTGAGTTCAACGTTCTCGCCCTTCTCATTGAGGCCCTTCACCGCGTGGGGCACCACCGTGTAGGCGCAGCGGGTGCCGGTGAAGCCTGCCGTCTTGGAGTAGGAGCAGCACTCGATGGCCACGTCCTTCGCGCCCTCCACCTCATAGATGGACAGGGGGATATCCGGCGTGGTGATGTAGGCCTTGTACGCCGCGTCGTAGATGATGATCGCGCCGTTGTCCTTCGCCCAGTCGACGAAGGCCTTGAGCTGCGCCTTGGTCAGCACGGTGCCGGTGGGGTTATTGGGGTAGCAGAGGTAGATGACGTCCACGGGCCGATCCGGCAGCGGCGGCACGAAGCCGTTCTCCGCGTTGCAGGGCAGGTAGACCAGCCTGTCCCAGCGGTCGCCGACATAATTGCCCGCGCGGCCCGCCATGGCGTTGCTGTCCACATAGACCGGGTAGACCGGGTCGGTCACGGCGATCACCGCGTCCGGGCTGAACAGCTCCTGAATATTGCCCACGTCGCACTTCGCGCCGTCGGAGATGAACACCTCGTCGTAGGCGATGTCCACGCCCCGGGCCGCATAGTCGCTCTCCCGGATGGCGTTGACGAGGAAGTCGTAGCCGTAGTCCGGGCCATAGCCGCGGAAGCCCTCCGCCGTGCCCATCTCGTCGACGGCCTTGTGCATCGCCTCAATCACCGCCGGAACCAGCGGCTTGGTCACATCGCCGATGCCCAGCCGGATGAGGTCAGCGGCAGGATTCTCCTCCTGATACACCTTGATGCGCCGGGCAATCTCCGCAAACAGATAGGAACCCGGCAGCTTCTCGAACTGATCGTTGATATGGAACATGTCGCTTCTTCCTTCCCGGTATGCTTATTCGGCCCACTCGCCGTCATACACAAATTCCGCGGGGCCCTCCTGATAGACATGGTTGTCCTCTGCCGACCACGATACCTCCAGCTCGCCGCCGGGCAGCTCGACGGTGGCGTTCCTGTCCGCCCGGCCCGTCAGCACGCTGACCACCAGCGCCGCGCAGGCCCCGGTTCCGCAGGCAAGCGTCTCCCCTGCCCCGCGCTCCCAGACCCGCAGCCGGATGTGCGTCCGGTCTTCCACCTGCACGAACTCGACGTTCGTCCGGTTGGGGAAGATCGGGTAATTCTCCAGCAGGGGGCCGATGTGCTCCACGTCCGCATTATCCGGATTGCGCACGAACAGCACGCAATGGGGGTTGCCCATCGACACGCAGTGCAGCGCATAGACCAGATTGCCCAGCTCCAGCCGATGCCCCAGAATGATCTCCCCGGGCAGATCGACCGGGATCATCCGCGGGTTCAGTTCCGGCGTGCCCATGTCCACCCTGACCGAGCGCACCCGGCCGTCAGCGACGTTCAGGTTCAGCGTCTTGAGGCCCGAACCCGTCATCAGCGTCAGGCTCGTCTTGTCGGTCAGGCCGCGCTCATAGACGTACTTGCCGATGCAGCGGGAGGCGTTGCCGCACATCTCCGACTCGCTGCCGTCGCTGTTGAAGATGCGCATGCCGAAGTCCGCCACGTCGCTGGGCTCGATCAGCACCAGCCCGTCCGCGCCCACGCCGTAGTGCCGCCGGCTCATCCGCCGCGCCAGCATCCCCGGATTGCGGACCGTCTCCTCGAAGCAGTTGACATAGATGTAATCGTTGCCGATCCCCTGCATCTTCGTAAAGCGCATAATCAAGCCTCCATGCGATGATCGTGTCAAAGGGAAATCCTTCCTGCTGGCGCTTGCTTCCAGCGGGACGAGACCTATTATCAATGATTTTGCCCCGAGAGTCAAGGCATCATAAGAAAAACCATGTTTTTTTAGCGGATTTTTCTCGCCTTGACGATGAACGACAGCGGCAGGCGCCCCGCGCGGAAGGGAGCGTAATAGGCCGGTGAGAACTCCGCCGACCGGGACAGCGTCTCTCCGTCGGTCTCCTCGATCAGGCGCTCCACCGCGAAACCGGCATCGGCCAAAGCGTTGATATAAGTGGACATCCGGCGATTCTGCACCGTCACCGGCTGGCCCCGCTGGACATAGGACAAGCTCTCGTCCCGCACATACTGCCCGGCAAAGATCAGGCGGTCATCCGCCGTATCAAGGCAGTGCATCAGCGGATGATCCCACGAAAAAATGAACACGCCGCCCATCTTCAGGCTATGCGAGATATGCCGAAGGGTGTCTGGCAGGCTGGTTGTCCATCCGATGGCATAGATCGAACAGGCCACGTCAAAGTAGTCCTGCGGCAGGTCTCCCGGCGCTTCCATGGGCGCGTTGATGAGACGGGCCTCGATGCCCCGCTCCGCAAGCTGCCGCCGGGCATTTTCCAGCTGCCGCGCCGACAGATCCACACCCCACAGCTCCGCCGCGCCATGTTCCGCGCACCAGCGCAGGGAATGCCCGCTGCCGCACCCCAGCTCCAAAACGCGCCTGCCGCGCAGATCCGGCATCAGGTGCAGCTCATCCTCCGTGGGGCAGAGCACGCCGTAGGTGGGCAGGGCTGTCGATCCGAACCAGCTGTCCGCCATCGCGTCCCAGCTCGCTTGATTCTGCTCGATGATCTCTCTCATGCGTCCTTATCCCTTCCGAAAATCAAAAGAAGGCAGCGGCATGAATCCCCTGCCCTTCAGATGAACATACTTGAAGCAGCTTACTCGCCCGCAGCGGACAGCGTTTCCATCACAGCGGCATCCACCGCGACAGGCTCCTCCCGCAGCGACGCGTTCAGCTCCCGCAGCCGGTCAATGCGCCCCTGCACCCGCAGGCCCGTCAGCGCCTTGGAGCGGTAACGGTCAAACATCGCCCGCACACCCATGGTCACCGGGATCGCCGCCCAGAAGCCCGCGCCGGACATCACCGCCGCGCCCACGCCCAGCGCCGCGCCCGTCTTGGCCATGCGGAACGCGCCGTCCTTCACGCTGGTGGCAGCCGGCTTGCGGCCCAGCAGCACCTTGCTCCCCTCCGTCGCCGCGATGATGGCAAAGGGCAGCGCCGTACAGACCGTGCTGCTCAGCTCGGTCATCAGCCCGGTCTCCTCCAGCAGGCCGCTGTCAACCGCCAGCTCGTCCACATAGTTGAGACCCGTCGCCAGCACATCCACCACGGTGTCCCGCTGGCGCCTGCGGTATTCCCTGACAATCTCCGCGTATGTCTTCATGCTTGTCCTCCGTCAGCGGAACAGGCTGATGATGCTCACCAGCACCCATGATCCGCACACGATCCCGGCCAGAATCAGCAGCTTGTCCATCCAAGCCGCCGGGAACAGGCCGCGGCCCTTGCTCTGCTTCTTATCCATAGCGTCCAGCCTGCGGGAAAGCTCGCTCAGCCGCCGGTCGATCTCCCGCTGCTGTTCCTTGAGGTCATTCTCGAGGGCTTCCAGCTCGCTGGAGAGGGACTGCGTCTCCCGGTCCCGCGACCGCTGCAGTTCCTCCACCATGCCGCGCAGGCGGGCCTGATCCTCCACCAGCCCCTCGGCGACCAGCGTCATCTCCGCGGTGAACTCCTCGACAAGCTGCCCGGCATTCTCGCCTTTGACGGCCTTCACCGCCTGATTCCACAGCTTGACCGGGCCCTTGCCGGATTTTTCCTCCGCCATGCGCGTCCCTCCTTTGGCCTCATTATAGCATACGGTCGCGGCGATTGTAAAGGTCGGGGCGCCGCGCCTGCATCCCGCCACTGGACGCCCTTCTTCGCGCCATCCCCGGCAAACTCCGTCTCAAGAATCTGCGCGTGAAAATGAAAAGAACGGACAAGCTAACATCGGCATCAAATCAAGCAAGGAGGGTTTCCCATGAGAAATCGCAAGCACTTCTTATGGCTGACGGCGATGTTCATGATGGTCTGCCTCGTCATGACGGGCTGCGCCAGCACCGACCAGACGCAGCCGGGCGTGACCGACGACCCGCAGGCCACCGTCGATACCGGAGCCGTCACCGACGCGCCGTCCGGCGACACCGTGAACCTGCGCGTGTGGGTCGGCGACAACGAGGACGTGGCATGGATCAATCAGGTCATCGAGCGGTTCAAGGCCGCGAACCCCAGCAAGACCTACAACATTGACGTGGGCGTGCAGAACGAGGGCGACTGCTCCAAGGTCGTTTTGAGCGACCCGGAGGCCGCGGCAGACGTGTTCACCTTCGCCGACGACCAGTTCAACAGCCTGTATAACGCTGGCGCGCTGATGGAGGTCGTCGACGATCCCGACGGCATCCGCGCGGCGAACACGGAGGATTCCGTCGCGGCGGCGACCGGTCAGGACGGCAAGCTCTACGCGTACCCGGCAACCGCTGACAACGGTTATTTCATGTTCTACAACACCGAGTATTTCACCGCGGACGACGTGCAGACCATGGACGGCATGCTGGCCAAGGCGGCGGAAGCGGGCAAGTACGTCGCCTATCCGATGAGCAACGGCTGGTACTTCTATTCCTTCTTCAAGGGCGCCGGGCTGGACATGCACGTCATGGATGACGGCGTGACCAACACCTGCAACTGGAACGCCACCGACACGGAGATCACCGGCGTCGAGGTCATGCAGGCGCTGCTGGACATCGCGGCGAACCCCGGCTTCCGCGAGGCGGACAGCGATCCCTTCGTGGCGGGCGTGAAGGACGGGTCGATCATCGCGGGCGTGTCCGGCACTTGGAACGCCAACGTGGCCGCCGAGGCATGGGGCGACAGCTACGCCGCGACCAAGCTGCCCACCTTCACCGTCGCCGGCCGGCAGGTTCAGATGGCTTCCTTCTCCGGCTTCAAGCTGGTGGGCGTGAACAAGTATTCCGACAACGTCGGCGACGCGATGGACTTCGCGGCTTTCATGACCAACTATGAGAGTCAGGTCTCCCGCTTTGAGATGCGCCGTCAGGGCCCGTCCAACGTGGAAGCGCTGGCCTCCGACGTGGTGCAGGCCGAGCCCGCCATCGCCGCCGTGGTCTCCCAGACCGAGTTCGCGGACGTACAGCGCGTCGGCTCCAAGTATTGGGACCCCGCTGCCGCGCTGGGCAAGATCATCGTCAACGGCAACCCGGACAATCAGGACCTGCAGACGCTGCTGGACAATGCTGTCGCAGGCATCACCGCGCCGGCGGATCAGTAAATCATGCGCCGCCCTGCCGGAGCGGGGCGGCCTTATCTCTTAGCGAAGGAGCTTGACCACATGACCAGCAACACATCCGCACGAAAGCAGCCGGCCATCATCCGGTTCTTTGCAAGCATCGGGGCATTCTTCATGGGGGCCGTCCATGCCTTTGCGCAGGGCGACGTGTGGGTCAAGCTGTCCGCGCTCCTGTGGGGGGTGAGCTGCCTCGCCCGGCGGCAGTTTGTCAAGGGCATCCTGCTCATCGCCGAGCAGCTTCTGATCCTGTGGGCCTTTTTCGGCCTGCTGTGGCCCTATCTGCTCAAGTTCGGCACGCTGGGCACTGTCGAAGCCGAACAGATCTATGACCCGGTCACCCGCCGCAACGTCTGGAACAACTATGACAATTCCTTCCTGATCCTGCTGTTCAGCGTGCTGGCGATCGCGCTGGCGGTGGCGGCGGTGGTGCTGTGGCTGCGCAACCTGCGGCTGGCCCGAGAGGTGGAGCTGCGGGCGAAGGAAGGCAAGCACATCAATTCCTTCCGGGAGGACCTGCGGGACTGTCTGGGCGTCAAGTTCCACCGCACGCTGCTGGCCCTGCCGACCGCGGGCGTGCTCTTGTTCACCGTCATTCCCCTGCTGGTGATGATCCTCATCGCCTTCACCAACTACGACCGCAATCACCTCGTGCCCAGCCGCCTGTTCACATGGGTCGGCTGGCAGAACGTGTCGAGTCTGGTCAACCTCACCGCCAGCAGCTCCTTCGCCTATGCCTTCCGCAACGTGCTGGTGTGGACGCTGGTCTGGGCCGTGCTGGCAACCTTCACCTGCTACATCTTCGGCATTCTGATGGCGATGTTCATCAACCACCGGGACACCCGGGGCAAGAAGTTCTGGCGGGTGTGCTTCATGGTCGCCATGGCGGTGCCGCAGTTCGTGTCCCTGCTGCTGGTGCGCAATTTCTTCGCCGACGCGGGCATCGTCAACACCCTGTGCAAGAACGCGGGCATCACCGACTGGCTGCATTCCATCGGCGCGATCCCCACGGCGAATTACATTCCCTTCCTCACCCATCCGGCATGGGCCCGGCCCATGATTATCCTCATCAACATCTGGGTCGGCGTGCCCTATCAGATGCTGATCGCCACGGGCATCCTGCTCAACATCCCCACCGAGCTGATCGAAGCCGCGCGCATTGACGGCGCCAACGCGTGGCAGTCCTTCCGGTCGATCACCATGCCCTACATCCTCTTTATCACCGGGCCGTCGCTGGTCAACAGCGTCGTCTCGAACATCAACAACTTCAACGTCATCTGGCTCTTGAGCCGCGACGTGTACACCACCTCCGACCAGCTGATGGCCAACGCCAACGCCAACGAGGTCGACCTGCTGGTCACATGGCTCTACCGCCTGACGCAGGATCAGAGCAACTACAAGATGGCCTCGGTCATCGGCATTCTGGTGTTCATTGTCTGCGCCATCCTGACGCTGGTGGCCTTCAGCAACATGATCAAGGGCGACAAGGAGGAGAGCTTCCAGTGAGCAACGCACGCGAGTTCCGTTCAAAGCCCCGGCTGACCCCCGCGCGGGCCCTGCGCATCACCTGCCGGCACGTCGTGCTGGCGCTGCTGGCGATCTTCTGGCTGATCCCCATCGTGTGGCTGGTGGTCACCTCCTTTGGCATCGACAAGGGCCCGAACCTGTCCACCTTCTTCCCCAAGGCCTACACCCTCGACCATTACCGGGCCATACTCGCCCCCGGCGGCGACTCGGTCAACCAGTTCCCCCGCTGGTTCCTGAACACCTTCATCATCGCGGTGTTCACCTGCCTGATCTCCACGCTGTTCGTGCTGATGGTAGCCTACGCCATGTCCTGCATGCGCTTCAAGGCCCGCAAGCCCCTGATGAACATCGCCATCATCCTGAATCTGTTTCCGGGCTTCCTGTCGATGATCGCGGTGTACTTCATCCTCAAGGAGATCGGCCTGACCAACTCGCTGACAGGCCTCGTCATCGTTTACTCGGCCGGTTCCGGCATGGGCTACCTCATCGCCAAGGGCTTCTTTGACACCATCAGCAAATCCCTGCGGGAGTCGGCGTACCTCGAGGGCGCGAACGAGTTCACGGTGTTCTGGCGCATCATCATCCCGCTCTCCAAGCCCATTATCGTCTACACGGTCATCAATGCCTTCCTCGCGCCGTGGATGGACTTCGTTCTCGCTTCGCTGATGCTCAATTCCGGCGTTTCCGCGCAGAAGACCGTCGCGCTGGGCCTGTTCTCCATGGTCGACAAGGTCAACCGCAACAACTACTTCGCCCAGTTCTGCGCGGGCGGCGTGATCGTTTCCATCCCCATCTCCATCCTCTTCGTCATCATGCAGAAATTCTACGTCGAAGGCATCACCGGCGGCAGCGTGAAGGGGTGACGGACCGCATTGGCAGGAGGGGCAGCTTTCGGGCGGAAAGCTCCCCTCCCGCACTCCCTCGGAAGGCAAAATCGCAATGCCTTAACCGTTTCTCCTGACAAGACGAAACATGAAAGGCTTTTCCAGAAAAATGGTAGACATTCCAGCTTTTTTCATGTACAATAGCGGTAGTTAAACGGTAAAGGAGATCACTTATGCGCAGAAGCGGTATCCTGATGCACATCACGTCCCTGCCCGGGCCCGGCGGCGTCGGCAGCCTCGGCAAGGAGGCCTATGCCTTCGCGGACTTCCTGGAAAAGAGCGGCATGAGCATCTGGCAGGTGCTGCCCATGGGCCCGACGGGCTACGGCGAATCGCCCTATCAGTCCTCGAGCATCTTCGCGGGGAATCCGCTGCTCATCAGCGTGGAGGAGCTGCGCCGCGAGGGCCTGCTCACCTATCAGGACGACGAGGTATATGTGCCGGAGCGCCTCGATCAGGTGAACTACGACAAAGCGCGGGAGAGCAAGGAAAAGCTGCTGCGCCGGGCCTTCACGCAGTCCGAGAAGGGGCTGCTGCCGGAGATCCGCCAGTTCCTGCGCGAGGAGAAATGGCTGGAGGACTTCGCGCTGTTCACCGCCGTGAAGCAGCACTTTGACGGTCAGATGTGGTCGAAGTGGACCGACGACGGCATCCGCCTGCGCAAGCCCGAATCCGTGACGAAATACCGCGTCGACCTCGACGATGAGGTGCGCTATCACGTCTTCTGCCAGTTCATCTTCCGGCGGCAGTGGCAGGCGCTCAAGGACTACTGCAACGGCAAGGGCATCTCCCTGTTCGGCGACATGCCCATCTATGTCGCCGAGGACAGCGCCGACACATGGACGCACCCCGAGGTCTTCCAGATGGACAAGAACCGGGTGCCCGAGCGGGTGGCAGGCGTGCCGCCGGACTACTTCTCCGCCGATGGGCAGCTCTGGGGCAACCCGCTCTACCGCTGGACTTATCTGATGTTCCACGGCTACGGCTGGTGGGTCGACCGCATGCGGGCCATGGCGAGGATGTACGACCTGATCCGCATCGACCACTTCATCGGCTTTGCCAACTACTACAGCATCCCCCACGGCGCGCCCAACGCCCGCACGGGCAAGTGGATCATCGGCCCCGGAAAGAAGCTCTTCTGGACGCTCAAGCACCGGCTGCCGGGCCTGAACGTCATCGCCGAGGATCTGGGCGAGGTCAACGACCGGGTGAAGAAGCTATTGAAGTATGTGGGCTATCCGGGCATGAAGGTGCTGGTCTTCGCCTTTGGCGGCGAGGATGAGAACGTCGAGCTGCCCGGGAAGCACCCGCGGAACTGCGTCGCCTATACGGGCACCCACGACAACGCCACCGTGCTGGGCTTCCTCAAGGAAGCTGACGAGGCGACCCGGAAGCAATGCCAGCGGCTGCTGGGCTATGAGACCCTCGCGGACGCTCCCGCGGCGTTTGTCCGGGCCGTGCTGGCTGGCAACGCCGACACCGCCATCGTGCCCATGCAGGACGTGCTGGGGCTGGACAACGACGCCCGCATGAACCTGCCCGGCACCATCGGCGGCAACTGGCTCTGGCGCATGGATCCCGCTTCCCTCACCGATGAGCTGGCTGACAGCCTGTTGGCCCTTAATACCGCCTGCAACAGGAGGAACGCAACATGATGACCGCACAGGAAGTAATCAGGCAGGCAGAGATCAATCTGCTGACGAACAGCCACGTCACCCTTGACAAGGCCACCGCCGTGCAGCTCCACACCGCGCTGTCTCAGGCCGCAATGCAGGCCCTGACCCCGGAATGGGTCAAGTGCGAGGAAAAACGCGCGCAGGAACGCGGAGCCTACTATCTCTCCATGGAGTTTCTGATGGGCCGCATGGTCTATAACAATCTCTACTGCCTCGGCCTGCTGGATGAGGCGAAAAAGCTCCTCGCCGAGCGCGGCGTGGACATCACCTGCATGGAGGACGTCGAGGACGACGCCTTCGGCAACGGCGGTCTGGGCCGGCTGGCGGCGTGCTTCCTTGACAGCGCGGCAACCCTCGGCGTGCCGCTGACCGGCTATGGCCTGCGGTTCAAGTACGGCCTGTTCAAGCAGAGCTTTGTGAACGGCCGCCAGCACGAGACGCCCGACGACTGGAGCCGCTTCGGCGATCCGTGGAGCATCCGCCGGGATGACCTCGCCGTCATCGTGCCCATGAAGACCGGACACGTCCGCGCCGTGCCCTACGACATGCCCGTGATCGGCTACGGCATGAAGAGCATCGGCACCCTGCGGCTGTGGCAGTGCGAGTCCCTGCACGAGATCGACTTCCCGCTCTTCAACGACCAGCGCTACGCGCAGGCCGCCGCCAACAAGAATCAGGCCGAGGACATCACCAAGTTCCTCTACCCCAACGACACCCGCCGCGAGGGCAAGCAGCTGCGCATCAAGCAGCAGTATGTGCTGGTGTCCGCGTCCCTGCAGGACATGCTGCGGGCCTACCGGAAGCGCCACGGCTCGGACTTCTCCTTCTTCGCCAAGGAGCATGCCGTACAGCTCAACGACACCCATCCCGTGATGGCGATTCCCGAGCTGATCCGCCTGCTGGCCCTCGAGGGCATGTCCTTTGAGGAGGCCTTCCTGCTGTGCCGGGAGACCTTCGCCTACACCAACCACACGGTCATGCAGGAGGCCCTCGAGAAGTGGAACCTGAGCCTCCTTGCCTCCGTCGCGCCGGAGATCGTCGCGATTATCAAGCAGATCGACCGCCGGTTCCGTCAGGAGATGCAGGCCTCCGGGCAGGAGATCACCGAGCGCCGCTGCGTCATCTGGGGCGAGCAGGTGCACATGGCCCAGCTCGCCGTCTACGCCACCCACACCACCAACGGCGTGGCGGCGATCCACACGGAAATCCTCAAGGACGACGTGTTCGCCGACTGGTACAAGCTCTATCCCGAGCGCTTCCAGAACAAGACCAACGGCATCACCCAGCGCCGCTGGCTGGGGCTGTGCAACCCCGAGCTGACCGCGCTTCTCTCCTCCCGCATCGGCGACGGCTTCCTGACCGACCTGTACAAGCTGGAGGAATTGAAGCCTTACATTGACGACCAGCTCTGCCGGGATTTCATGGCCGTCAAGCGCGTCAAGAAGGAGCAGCTCGCCGCGGTGATCGCCGACGTGGAGGGCGTGACCCTCTCGCCGGACATGATCTTCGACGTGCAGGTCAAGCGCCTGCATGAGTACAAGCGGCAGTTCATGAACGCGCTGTCCATTCTGGCGATCTACTACCAGCTCAAGGACGGAACACTGAAGGACTTCACGCCCACGGCCCTCATCTTCGGCGCCAAGGCCGCGCCGGGCTACGACCGGGCCAAGGCGGTGATCCGACTCATCAACCAGATCGCCGACATGGTCAACAACGACAAGGACACCTGCGACAGGCTGAAGGTCGTGTTCCTGCCCAACTACAACGTTTCCCTCGCCGAGAAGATCATCCCGGCGGCGGACATCTCCGAACAGATCTCTCCCGCGGGCACCGAGGCCAGCGGCACCGGCAACATGAAGCTGATGCTCAACGGCGCGGTCACGCTGGGCACCTTCGACGGCGCGAACGTGGAGATTGTCGAGCAGGCGGGCCGGGAGAACAATTACATCTTCGGCGCGACGGTCGAGGAGATCAACGCGCTGAAAGACAAATATGATCCCCGGGCCATCTACAAGGCCGACAAGCTGATCGCGAAGGTGCTGGATTCGCTGGTGGACGGCACCTTCCCCGACGAGGACGGCGCCCTCAAGGAGCTGGTGTCCTCGCTGCTCATCGGCGCAAGCTGGCACAAGCCGGATCATTACTATGTGCTGCACGACTTCGCCAGCTATCTCGAGCAGAAGCTGGCCGCAAACCGCGACTATCGGGACAGCCTCGCCTTTGCGAGGAAGTGCCTGTACAATGTCGCCAGCGCTGGCAAGTTCTCCTCCGACCGGACGATCAGGCAGTACGCCGAAGAAATCTGGAAGGTTTAACCAGGCACTGGCAGAGCGGGAGGTTATCCTCCCGCTTTTTGTGTTGGCACGGTTTTCATGGACTGCGTAACATCTCGCGGCGCCTGCTTGCAAACACCGATACGGTTGTGTTATAATAAAGCAAGTTTGTTCTGTTTTCTCATATTCCGCAAAAGCCGCTCCCGTTGGGAGACTTCTCATCGACCATACATTTCATCAACGCCGCGCCGCCCGATAACCCTGAAGCACGGAGGAACAAGACCATGAAGCAGAAATTATACCGCCGCCTATTCTCCATAGCGCTGTGCCTGTGCATGCTCGTCAACATGGCAGGTTCAGACATGCTGATCGCGCTGGCTGAGTCTTCACCAGCGAACACGGTCACCACGCCCTCTGACATGGACGATCCGTCGCAGGGCGAACAGAACCCTGACGTGACGGAGGAGCCCACGGATGACGTTCCCGCTGACACAGCTACGCCGGAGCCTCTGTTCGGCGACGTGAACGGCGACGGTCAGGTAAACCTTGATGACCTGACGCAGCTTTTAGCGGAGGGCTATTCGCTGGAAGCGGCGCAGGCGCTGATGCCTCTGTCGCTGCTGAACAAAGCGGCGGACGCTGACCGTTTTGAAGCCGTGCTGTGGAGCGACGCCGCGGGCACGCAGAAGGAGCGGCTGAGCGGCTCTGAGCTGGCTGCGCTGGCGGACGGCAATTGGCGCGGCGTTCCCGCCGGTGAACAGTGCGACAGCAGCCTTTCCTACCGCCGGGGGAACTATCCGGCGATTCCGGGCTACACGGCCGCGTGCCTCCTGTACGGCGACGCTTATGTCACGGCGCTGGGTATGCTTGCCATCGCGGACACACAGGAATACCTCTATGTCAACACCCTGCGTTACAGCGACGACCCGGACGCGAAGCCGGAGGAGGGCCTTGCCGTCCTGCCTTCAAGCGCGCGCCTCGTGATTCGCTATATTGCCGACGAGCCGGAATTGCCCGAGGAACCGGAAACGCCCGAGGAACCGGAAACGCCGGAGGATGAGCCCGGCGGGCAGATGCCCGAAGACGAGAGTCCCGAGTTGCCGGCCGACAAGCCGGAGCATATCGTCCTGCGCTTTGAGTTCGTGCCAGATTCCTATTCCTTCGTCGCGATCTATGGCGGCGCAACCCCCTATGCCTTGCTCAGCGCCAATGCCATCCGGCTCGTGTATGGCGATAATCTCACCAGCATCACCATGTCCTATCTGGAAAACGGCAACTGGGTGGAGGTCACCGAGGACAACGCGCCGAACCTGCAGGCCGACGCGACCTACCAGTTTGAGTACGCTTACAACGAGCTCAACGTCGGTGCCCTCAAAGCCGCTGACTACCAGATGGTTTACGACAACCTCCCCGAATGGTTCACGCCCCACGGCAAAGGCGTGCTCTTCTATGGTCAGGAGCAGGTCGGCGCTATCGAAACTGTCGATGGCAAGATCATCATCACCTTTGATCAGGCATGGCTCGACAGTCACCAGGAGGACACGACGCTGAGCGGCACCTTCAAGGTCAAGGGCTTTATCGACTGGCACAGGCTGCCTAAGGACGGCCATGCCGACGGAGTCGACGGACTTGGTTTCGCGCTGGGCTTCGAGAGCGATCTGGCGCAGAAATACGGTGAGCTTCACCTTGAGAAGACAACGCCCACGCTCATCGAGCAGGACGGCGTGTACTATCTGCAATACACCGTTACCATCAACTCCAAGGACAGCGTCGAGATTCCCGGGGTGACTGTCAAGGACCTCTTCTCGAACGCCTCCTACATCAAGCAGTATGTCGGGCTGACCGGCGGCACTCTGCCGAACGAGGACCCAAGCGACCTTGGGCCATGGGAGACCAGCAGCGCGGCCAGCTACAATCCGGGCAGCCTGTCCGGGAGCACCGCCAGCGGCATGGTCTGGGCGATCGGCACCCTGCAGCCCGGCGAGACCCGTACCCTCACCTATTGCGCCGAGATTTCCGCGAGTTATGTGGATTCTCTGACCAAAAACGCCATCAACAACCGCGCCGAGGCGTATTCTGACGACTATCTCAAGCATCAGTCGTCCAGCTCCTTCTCCCCTGCCATCAACGTCTCCATGCGCAAGGAGCTGGATCGCGACAACACCGTCGTCAACAGCGATGGCAACGGCTACATCTCCTACAAGGTCACCATCACCGTGCCGGAGGACAACTCCTTCGTCATGGAGGATATGGTCTTTACGGACGCCTTCCCTGCCGACCTGAGCAACTATCTCTCCGGCGAGGAGGGCATGATCACCGTCACAACCACCGTCATGCGCGGCGGTGAGACGGTCAAAGAAACCCAGCAGCAGGTTCCCTATGCCGACGCCTCCTTCGCGCTGGAGGGGCTCACGCTGATCCCCGGTACGGAGATCACGATCACCTATACGGTCAGCGTCCAGAACCTTTTCCTGCACAACAACGGTGACGTAACGCTCCAGAACGTCGCGTCCGTGGTCAAGAACGGTGCGCCGCTGGCTTCTGCCTCGAATCGAGAGGAGCTGCAAAAGAGCACCTGGCTGCGCAAGGTGCTGGGTGAGCCCCTCGTTCAGGACACCGATATCTCCATGCCCGGCGGCCCTGTCTATGAGCGCGGCAGTACCGGCTACACCGAAATCGAGAATCCCGACGACTCCTTCACGGTGCCCGCGGGCAGCGTCCAATATCAGGTGGCGCTCAACGAGAACGGCCTGTGGAACCTTTCCACCACCACGATGGAGGATACCTTTGGCGATGGCGAGACCCACATGCGTTATGTGGGCTATGTCAGGCTCGACCTGATCAAGCTGGATCCACCCAGCGGATCGCAGACCAACGAGGAGCTGTCCGATGAAGAGCTGATCGGTGAGCTGAAAAAGCGCCCGGCAACCCATACCGTGTGGATCAAGGTGGACGGAGACAGCAGCTTCTCCTTCCGCCCGGAGGACCTGCCGGGGCTTCCCGAAGGCAAGTTCGCCTATCTGCTGACCTATTATGCCCAGCCATGGGATATGACGAATGTCGGTCAGATAGTCGTGTCCAACAGCTTCAGTCTGACGGGTACCGTTGGCGTTGGCAGCGGCCATGTGGTGCCCCTGCCCGGCATGCGTGTGACGGTGAGCAGTGTCTTTCAGGGCGGCGTGCAGTATAACGCCTCGAAGCAAAGCTGGTACTACGAGCCGTACAGCGAGCTGTTTCTCTCCGTGCCTATGCGCACCGGCGACTATCCTAAGGAAGCAAAAAACTTTGAAGGCTATCAGGATGAATATGCCAATGGCGCGCTCTACTGGGTGATCCAGTTGGACGGCGATATCCCCTATGGCTATATCTCGGGTTCAAAGACCAGCGCCAAGCCTGAAGGCTTCTATGTGAGCGACAAACCCTCTGAACAGTGGTGCCGTCGGGACGCTCTGCTCGGTATTTATCTCGGCCCGAAGGGGTTCAACTTCACGAACTATGCTTCCTTCGCGGAGTTTAGGGCGGCTTATGACGCAGGCCTGACAAGCCTTAATAAGCAGCTCGGCGGCAACCCCATGAACGACCAGTGGTTTGGCGGCACAGCTTCCGGCCCCGACTATATGTGGACTTCCACCAACACCGAGATCACCGGTATCGTTTTCCCCGGTCAAAATGACGGCGAAGACGGCTACGGCTATCCGCTGACGGATAATCAGGCCCTCTATCTGGTCCTGCGGACGGTGCCCCGGGACCTGCCGACCGGCACCACAGCCACCAAGACCTACTACAACAACGTAAACATCACTTACGGCGGCCTGACCGCCCCGGCAGGCAGCGCCAGTTATCTCTATTCCATCAAGACCTCGCTGAATAAGGAGAGCAAGGGCGCTTACATCTTCGACAAGGAGAATGGCACCTTTACCCGCTGCAGCGACACCTCCGGCGGCGACTGGAAGGTGCATGAGAAGATTTTACCCGAATGGCTTCCCTCCTCCGGCACCTACGCCATATGGCTGATGAACGTCAACTGGAACGGTTCCATGAGCGGAACCGCGGACGTGGCCGACTACCTGCCCAAAGGCATGGAGCTGGTCTTCGCGGACGTCAACAACATGGGGCCCAACCTGCAGACAGACCCCAACCAGTGGCCAAAGATGCTGCCCATCCATGACCTGACCCCCGCAAGCGGCTGGGAGGAGCTGACGCTGACCCACTCCGTGCCCTATAAACGCAACAGTGCGAGCATGCCGTACACCACGATCACCTATTACAACCGGAGCACAGGCGAGCTGCGCTGGCGCTTCACCAACCTCACCGAAGCACCTGCCGCCAATGATGCCTTCAACAAAAATGAGATCAATGTGCGCATCGTCTGCAAGGTCACCGATCCCGACCTGTTCCTGAACGGGAGCAAGTCCTACACCAACAACGCGGCCGTGCTTGACGCATACGGCAATCCCATCGACCCGGACAGTGCGTCGGTGCTCATCAGCCGCCCGCTGGGCAAGAACATCGATAAGAGCGTACTGGAGGAGCTCGGCGCGTTGGATGCAGATGGCAATGTTCAGTGGCCGCTTCCCTTCAACAGCCTGCCCTTCACCCTGAGCATCAACCCTTATGGTGAGGATATGTGCAGCGGCGACACGCTGCCTGCGCTGATCGACGAGCTATCCTCGACGCTCGAGCTGCTCGAGGATTCTCTGGATATCTTGGTTGGCGAGACCAAGTACACCGGCTACACCTACACCGTTGAAACCAAAAATGGGCATCAGTCTCTGATCATCCGCGGCCTGCCGGACAGCACGCCGCTGACGATCAAATACGCGGTACGCATCGTCGGCGCGCCCGATACCGAGACGTCCATCTCCAACACGGCCTACTGGTCCAGCTACGATAAGCCGGGTCATGGACAGGTGGAGATTGATAATGCCCAATACCAGCCCACGGGCGATGTGTTCATCAGCACTGCCATCAAGGTGAAGATCATCAAGGTGGATGAGGACATGCACGCCAAGCGGCTCAGCGGCGCAGAATTCGAGATCTATGAGGTCGATAGCACCGGCCTTGGCGTGATTGGGTCAGCGCTTATGTCCGGCAGAACCGACAGCATGGGCAGCCTCATCTTCCCTCAGGATGGCGACCCGCTGCTCATGAGCGACAAGGTTTACTGCATCCGCGAGTCGACACCGCCCACCGGATACGGATTGAAGCAGGGTGATGACGCTAACGACTACTATTTCATCATCGCAGATTCCAAAGCCTCATCGACTGACATCAACAAGCTGCTTGCGCTGTATCCGACGCTCGACGTCTGGTACGACAGCCCTGAATACAGCATCGTGATTGAGAACCCCAAGGGAACGATCGCTGTCAACAAGATCTTTATCGATCAAAAGGGCAATCCGATCACGCCCACCTCGGGCACCTACCGCTTCGGCCTGTTTAATGCCGGCATCTGCGTGGAAACACTGACCATCCAGTATGCCGAGGACCCGGAACAAATCACCTATCTCCTCGACGGCTATAAGAGAGATTCCGCCACCTTCACCAAATACGACCCTGAGACAGTGTACAGCATCTACGAGCTGGACGAGGCGGGCGAACCCATCACGGATCGCAGCCTCACCTACTTGGACGGCTGCTACTACCGCGTGAGCTATTCGGCCACGGACATCACCGCCGGTGTCTCCGGCGACGTCACCAACATGCTCATCGCCAAGGATACGCCCCAAAGCCTGACCATTGCCAAGACGGTAGCGGGTCAGGGCGCGGACACGCAGAAGGTTTTCTCCTTCCTCGTGTCCATCCCGGGACTGCCCGACGGCGACTATCCCATCGAGGGCAATCCGACGGCTCCCATAGGCGATACCATCACCTTCGAGGGCGGCGAGGCAACCGTCAAGCTGGCGGATGGGCAGAGCGTCACCATCCTCTGCCTGCCTGAGGACGCGGCCTATACCGTCACAGAGACAGACAGCGATGGCTACTACGCTGACGCTACCGGCGCGACAGGCACCCTCACCAGCGGCATGAAGGCTCAGGCGTCGTTCACTAACTACCGCGTTCAGGAAGCAAGCAGCAAGACAGTCGACGATGAGGACGGCGTGGTGAGTATCGGCCAGACGCTGACCTATACGATCAGCTGGGCGAATAACTCCCTCTATGCCGCGGATGTGACCATCACCGACGAGCTGCCCGAGTGCCTGACCTTCGTCAGCGCGACAGGCGAATACACCCTCAGCGAGGACGGCAGAACCGTCACTTGGCAGCTGGGCCAGAAGGACCCCTACACCAGCGGCAGCGTGACGGTGACCGTCACCGTGAACCAGCACGCCTGGAACGCCAATGAAATCAAGAACTCGGCCCACATTGACCTTGGCGGCGTGCCCGTGGAACCGGATGTGACGGTAACCGTCGGCACGGGCAATCTGACGGTGCACAAGACGGTCGAGGGCGAAGGCGCGGATGAGGATGAGACCGAATTCGTCTTCACGGTGGAGCTGGACAACAAGCAGTTGAGCGGCACTTTCGGCAACATGACCTTTGATCATGGCTTTGCCACCGTAAGGCTCAAAAACGGGCAGAGCGCCATGGCAGAAGGCCTGCCTGCGGGTACGACATACACTGTCACCGAGGCGCCAAACGATCGCTACGCGGCGCGCAGCAACGGCGAAGAAGGCACCATTCCCGAGGACGATACCGTTACAGCGACGTTTGTCAACACCATCCTGACATGCAGCCTCCGCGCGGTGAAAACCCTGACAAACAGCGGCTCCGGGGAGGACGGCGCGTTCACGGTCGGAGAGATGGCGACGTTTGCCATCGAGGTGAAGAACACCGGCGAGACGACCCAGTATGACGTGACCGTGACCGAGATGCTGCAGGGCGCGACGGTTGTGCCCGGCGACGGTTACACGGTCAGCAGCGACGGCACAGCGGCGACCATCGCGGAGCTCAAGCCTGACGCAATCGTGACGGTCTGCGCCGAATACACGCTGACGCAGTCGGACATTGACAGCACGGCGGCGCTGGAGAACGTCGCGGTCATTGGCGGCGAGGGCAAGATCGACCAGCCTGATCCGGCGCCGATCCCGAAGGAAGACCCGACCGAGACGGATGGCCCCGACAACACCGCGGGAACGGACAATAACCCCAGTCCGAGTCCCTCGCTCAATCCAAGTCCCAGTCCGACGGTTCGTCCGAGCGTCACGCCCAGCCCGAGCCCAACGCCCGAGCAGAGCAGCACCGACAAGCCGGACGACACAGCCGCACCCACGCCGACCGAAACGCCGATTCCCACGCCAACCGACACGCCGGCCTCCACTGAACCGACGTCCACGGCGGAACCCAGCGCTACGCCCGCAGCCACGACTTCGGCCGCTCCGGGGGAAAACGAAAATGCCGTTCCTCCCAAGACCGGCGATGAATCCACGCTCTGGGTCTGGATGCTGCTGCTGATCCTCAGCGGCGCAGGCATGGCCGCTACCTTCTTCCGGATGAAAGTCAAAAAGAAGTAAGGGCAACTCAATTCAACATGCTCCCGCCTGTATCGCGGCTTCCGCTGCGGTATGGGCGGGAGTTTTACGCGTCTCCCCTGCCCCGCGCCAAGCGAACCCGCGGTATTACTTTATCAACATGGCATCATCCTATTCAAATATCCCGCATTGTTTTGTACACATTGCCGCAAAAGCGACTTATTTTATATGGTTTGAACAAAAAAAATACAAGTTTCTGTCACGAAATCAAACATTTTTCTATTGAAGTTTTTAATGAAATGTGTATCATGAGTATGATCTTTATTCTTCATTCCGATAAAGCAGTAAAGACGCTGCTGCGGTATCCCGAAAGGTGGGAGACGATGAACTCCAAGCTGGCTTACTACATCATTAAGCGCATTTTGTTGGCGCTGCTGACGATCTGGGTGGTCATCACCGTCACGTTCTTCGTGATGCATGCGGTGCCGGGCGGCCCCTTCGTGAGCGAAAAGGCGATCTCTCAGGAGGCGCAGGCGGCGCTGGAGGCCAAGTATGGCCTTAACAAGCCGCTCTGGGAGCAGTACACCACATACCTGCGGGACATTGTGACGCGCTTTGATTTCGGCCCGTCCCTTAAGCTGCGAGGCCGTCAGGTCATCGACGTCATCATGGACGGCATGAAGACCTCGGCCAAGCTGGGCCTGATCGCGGCCTGCTGCGCGGCGCTGGTCGGCACCACGCTGGGCGCCATCGCGGCCCTGAGACGCAACACCCTGCCGGATAAGATCATCATGGTGATCACCACGGCCTTCGTGTCGATGCCGTCGTTCATCATGGGATCGTTCCTGCTGATCATCTTCTCCGTCAAGCTGGGATGGCTCCCCGCCAACGGCGCAACGGCCCGGGGCCTCGTGCTGCCGATCGTCACGCTGGCGCTCTATCCCATGTCCTACATCACGCGACTGACCCGCTCCTCGATGCTGGACGTGCTGGGGCAGGATTACATCCGCACCGCCCGGGCCAAGGGCGTGCCCAGCAACAAGGTCATCTTCGGTCACGCGCTGAAGAATTCGCTGATCCCCGTCATCACCTACTTCGGACCGATGCTGGCCTTCATCGTCACCGGTTCGATGGTTGTGGAGCAGATCTTCGCCGTGCCGGGCATCGGGCGGCAGTTCGTCTCCAGCATCACCAACCGCGATTATACCATGATCATGGGCACGACCATCTTCCTCGCGTCCCTGATCGTCGTGATGAACCTGGTCACCGACCTGCTCTACAAGGTCGTTGATCCGCGCATTGAATACGAATAAGGAGGCAAGCGCTATGCTGAACAGGAACAAGCCCTTCAGTCTGCAGCTTGAGCCCGACGCGTTCCGTCCGGCCACGGAGCAGGAGAAGGAATACATCTCCCAGATGCGCCCCTCCTCCACCTTCTTCCGTGACGGCGTGAAGCGGCTGCTCAAGAACAAGGTCGCGACCTTCAGCCTGCTGATGATTCTGCTGATCACCATCGCATCCATCGTGCTGCCCTATGTCTGGCCCTACTCCTATAACAAGATGCTCGGCGTGACGCCGGGCCGGCCCGTGGACAGCTCCTTCAATAACCTTGCTCCCTTCGCTTACGGCAAGACCGAGCTGGCCCGCATGGAGGAAGGCGAGAGCATTTTCCCGCATATCTTCGGCACCGATTCCCACGGCCGCGACTACTTCATCCGCGTTGTCTACGGCACGCGCATCTCGCTGGCGGTCGGCTTCTTTGCCAGCATCATCGTGCTGCTCATCGGCATGACCATCGGCTCCATTGCGGGCTACTTCGGCGGCAGGGTTGACCTGTTCATCATGCGCGTGGTGGATATCATCTACTCCCTGCCGGACATGCTGGTCATCATCCTGCTGTCGGTGGTGCTGGGACAGGTGCTCCATGTGGAGGGGACCGTTCTCGAGAAGATCGGCGCGAACATCATCAGCATGTTCATCGTCTTCGGCCTGCTCTACTGGGTCAG
>JAFLST010000044.1 GCA_022510815.1 Christensenellaceae bacterium
GCGGGACGCGCCGCTCTCTCTGACCCAGTCGCCCGCTGAACCGCGCTTCCCGCCTTTGCTGGGCATGGATGCTGAATGCGCTGCCCGGCCATCCGCTTGCCCCGATGGCCCGCCATTGCCTGCCGCCAGTTCGCCGACGGCGCCATTGGGTACACCACCCATGCAAAAAAGGTCGCCGCGCTTTCGCGCGGCGACCCGTGGATTCAAGCAGTGTCTGTCCTTTTCAGGTCAGGCAATTACCGCTTCTCGTTGAAGTCCTTAATCAGGCCTTCCCACTGCGGCAGCTTGGTGTCATACATTTCCTGAGGAGTCTTGTTCATGAGCTCCCACAGGTAATCCTGACCTTCGACGTCGTTGACGGAGCCGAGGTAGAGGACCGGGTCCATCACAGCGTGAGAAGCGTCACGCAGCATGGCATAGGTCTCTTCGACAGCGCGCTCGTCGGTGTAGTCGTACTTGTTCTGGATCCAGGAATCCTCGTCGTCATAGCCGGGGGTCGCGTCAGACCACAGGCTGTAGATGAACGCCATCTTGGCGATGGTGTCGTCATCATAGACGTTGGGGATCACGGTGATGTTCTCGCTCGCAACATGCAGCAGGTTCTTCTCGCCGTCGGGGCCATAGGGGATCGCAACGCAGCCCCACTCGTCCTTCATGTCAGACAGCTCGGAGTTGTCGTTGAAGCCGCCGTAGGTCTGATACACATAGAAGCCGCAGGTGCCCTGCTTCCAGTAATCCTTGTAGTAGTCCCACTGCACGGTGCCGTCCTCGCCGGGGATGCCCTGGAAGGCATAGGTTTCCCACATGCGCTTGCACCAGGCCAGAGCGTTCAGGGTGTTGTCGCTGTTAGCGGTGACTTCCAGCTTGCCGTCGGGGGTCTTGCCGAAGAAGGAGCCGCCGTTGTTGTACACGGCCACGCGGTACAGGTCAACGTTGGAGCCGGTCATGGCCCAGATGTCGATGGTGCCGTCGTTGTCGGTGTCCTTCTGGATCTTGGCGCACATGTCCTCGAAGGCAGCCCAGGTCCAGGTGCCTTCAGCCTGCATGTCGTAGATGGTCTCCCAGTCGATGCCGGCATCTTCCAGCACGCGCTTGTTGAAGTACAGGCAGCCGCGGGGCTCCAGGACGCCGGTGGACACGCCGAAGACGTTGTCGCCCAGGGTCATGAACTCGACCATGGCCTGATTCCACTTCTCGCCGTCGGTGAGGTCGATCAGGTCATTGTGGTTCCAAGCCGCCAGAACGTTGTTGGCCATGGGGCCGCCGACGAAGTCGGGGGGCAGGATGAAGATGGCCAGAGAGCCGTCGGGAGCGTTGTAGAAGTTCACCAGCTCGGTGGAGTTGGAGCCCCAGTCGCCCTTCGCAACCTGCTCGATCTCGACGTTGTAGGTCGACATGATCCAGTCGCGATAGTCGTACTGAGCCTGCTCTTCCTCGTTCGGATCGGCCTTGCGATCGTTGGAGGAGGAAGACCAGTAGTCGTAGATGTAGAGCTTCTGACCACCCAGGTCGATGCCTTCAACGACCTCGGGATAGCCCTCGGGAGATTCCGCCAGAGCGGCCATGCTCGCGCACAGCATCATGGCAACCAGGAGCAGAGCAACCAGTTTCTTCATGGGGTTACCTCCTAAAGAAATATTTCTACATGCGCCCCGTGAGACGCATACAGATTCGATGGGAATGGGCCGCGCCTTATTCCTTGCTGCCGGACATGGCGATGCTCTGGACGAAGGTGCGCTGCGTGAAGCAGTAGAGGATGACCAGCGGGATGCAGCAGAACAGCACCGCGATGGAGATGAGCTGCTGCTGGCGCGCCGCCGACACGATGACCGGGTTATTGGCGTCAGCGGAGAAGTACCGGCTCATGCGGGAGACCATGGTGGACATTTCCGTCGCGTAGAAGGGCCGGTAGGACGTGGTCAGGAAGTTGCGGGTGTAGAACAGGTCCGTCCACTGCCACACAAAGGAGAACAGGAAGCAGCTCGCGATGGTGGGAATGGCGTCGGGCAGCATGATCTTGGCGAAGGTATGCAGGGTGTTGCAGCCGTCGACGTACGCCGCCTCTTCCAGGGACTTGGGGATGCCGCGGAAATACTGCCGGAGCATGTAGATGTACAGGCCGTCCTTGAGGCCCATGCAGGTCAGGCTCATCAGCGCGTAAGGCGCGACGGAGCTGCGCAGGTTGAGCGGACTTCCCGTGATCAGCGTGAAGATACCGAAGATATCAAATCGCGCGAAGAAGGTGTACAGGGAGGTCTGGATGGTCTGCGGCGGAATGACGATCAGCGCTACCACGCAGGCGAACCAGAACTTCTTGAGCGGGAAATCGTACCGGGCGAAGCCGTAGCCCACCAGCGTACAGGACACCGCCTGCAGCACGGAGACCAGCAGCGAAGCCCACAGCGTGTTGATCATGGACTTGGGGAAGTTGGTCAGCGTGGCGACGTGCATGTAGTTATCCAGCGTAGGATTGCGCGGGAGAACCACGATGGTGGAGTCGTAGAGGTCCTTTTCAGCCATCAGGCTGGTGGAGAAGCGCGTGATCAGCGGCTGGATGATCATGAAGCACAGGCCGAAGATCAGCAGGCCGCGAAGCACGGAGATGGTGATGTGCTTGGCCCGGGCCTTCATGATGTAGCTTCTGGAGGCCTTGTGGCGAACCGGAGCCTTCGTCTGGACGGCCGCGGCCGCCTGATTAGTCTTCATAGTGCTGCACCCCCCTCGAGATAATCACGGTGCTGATGCCGATAAAGAGGATCGCAACGCCGAAGTAGATCCAGTTCATGGCGGACACATGGCCGAACTCGATACGCTGCCAGAGCTCGTTGATGCGCTCCATGACCTTGTTGTCGTTCTTCATGAAGAAGTCGATGATGGTGTAAATGGCGTTCACCAGCAGCAGCGGGCTGACCATGGGGAAGGTGATCTTCCAGAAGGCTTCCCACGCCGTGCAGCCTTCCACGTCCGCCGCCTCGTAGAGGGAGGGCGAGATGGTCTGCAGGCCGGAGAGCATGACGATGATCTGGATGCCGCTGGCCATGACGATGTCATAGATCGCGTCGATCATCTGGAACAGAATGCTGAACACGCCGCTGCCCACGCCCGAGACCGAGAGCAGGCTCTGCAGCGATGCGGACAGGTTGACGCCGGAGGAATTGGCAACCGCGTCGGAGATGCCCTGCATCATGTTGTAGAACTCGTTCTGGGACTCGATGCCCGGCAGAACGCCGGAGGACAGGATCACGGGCAGGAAGAAGATCGCGCGGGCGACCGTCCGGCCCTTGAACTCCTGATTCAGGATGACGGCGATGACGAAGGAGAGCACCAGCGTGGCCACCGCGTTGATGGCCATGCGCGGAATCTCCTCGACCAGATACTGGTTGAAGTAGGGGTCGACGCCAAAGGCGTACTTGTAGTTATCAAAGCCGATGAAGCGCCAGTTCGTGCCGCCGCCGGAGACCATCGTCACGTCATGGAAGCTCATCATGAAGGAGTTCGCCAGCGGCCTGATCATGAACACGAGGAAGCCGATGATGAACGGCAGGATGAACATCACGCCGCGGCGCGCGTTGCGGGAGCGCATGGAGCGGAAGGTCTTGTTGCCCGGGATGAAGGTCAGAATGGACTCCGCGAAGGTCCACTTATTCGGATTCGGCGCTTTGCGAATCTTTGCGCTCATTTGCTTTCACCCCCAGTCACAAGGTAGCTCCGCGCGGGAATGACGTTGCCGCCAGCGCGGTAGTCCGTGCCGCCGTAGTTGACCCACACCTGCTTGCCGTTGGCGTAGGTGGTGACGGACACATTGGCAGTCACGTTCTCATGCCCGGTGATGGGCGTGCGGTTCAGGCCGGCCATGTCCGTCTGGTAGGCATTGATGATCTGGGCGGCGTCCTCGATCCAAGCGTCGTAGCCTGCGCCGAAGTAGCCGGTGTGGAACGTATCCTGCAGGACGGTGGCTTCCTTCGCCATGAAGGAGAAGCTGAGGCCCGCGCCGTACTCCGCGCACTGGAGCAGCTCCGTCTGCCAGTCGTCCGCCAGATTGATGGGCAGGCCGGTGTAATCGACCGCGCCGTGGATGGCGATCTGGTAGAAGGGCACATCCTCATCGATGATGGAGTACTCAATGCCGCGGAAGTCCATGTCGGTGATCATATCCGCGTAGGGCATCGCGTAATCGTAGCCTTCCTTAATCATCACGCGCTGGCCGGCTTCCTTTGCCTCGAGCATGGTTTCGATGTTCATCTGCTTGACCTGCTCGCGGGTGACGGTGTGCTTGGGGTTGTAGTCAGCGCTGAGCAGATAGCCGATGTCGCGGAACGCGATGCCGTCGGCGTCCAGGCGGCTCAGGGCGTTGATCAGGTTGGTGGCCATGTCCTTGGCGTACTCGGGCTGCACCAGATAGAACGGATCGAAGAAATCGTCCTGCTGGAAGAAGATGACCGAGTAGGGATAAATCTTGACCTGCTCGCGGGTGGTGAAGCGGGCGGCATGGACATAGGGGATGAAGCCCTGCAGGATGCCGCTGTCATAGGCGAAGCAGGTGATGCCGTCGAAGTAGAGCGGCACGCCGCTTTCCCGGGCGCTGGCGATGAGGGACTTCATGGCCTTCTCCCCGCCCAGCTCGCGCAGGACCTTGACCTTGGTGAGCACCTTCTGGCTGATGCCGCCGTTGTTCCAGCCGGTCATGCGGACGTTCAGGCTCTTGACGCCGCGGCTGAGCAGATCGTCGATGAGCTCCTCCGCCTGAGCGAAGGTGGTGGTCGCGACCACGTCGTCCACCGGCAGGCCGAACTTCACGACCTTCTTGTCGATGGCGCCGACCAGCTCCACGGAGATGGGCATCTCCTCCGCCGCGTCGTTGGCGGCCAGAGACGGATACTTCTCGCGCAGATAGGCGCCGTAAGCGTTCGCCATGTCCACATAGTCCGTGCTGTCCACGAAGCGGTAGCGCTGCACGATCGTGTCGTCGGGAATCTGCTTCTCGAACATGTACACGCGCGCGGCGGACTTGGCGGAGGACACGTTGTAGGTGTCGCTGTGCAGGACGTTGTAGCGGGCGCAGATCCAGTTGTAGGTGTTCAAGCGCATGCTGATGTCAGCCTGCACGCCGCCGTAGGAGGAAGCGCCCTCCATGATGCAGATGAAGGAACCGCCGTTCTTGATCATGCCGAAGACCGGGAAGGTGTTCTTCGTCTCGCTGACGACCTCCAGGCGCTCGGTGGCGTAGTCCCAGCCGTACATGTTGGCGTAGTAGCTGTTCTGGGCGATCTTGCCGTTGTTGAAGTTGATCAGCGCGCCGCCGCCCTCGGGGATCAGCATCGCGCCCTCATCCTCCAGACCCGCCGCGCCGAACATGGGCAGCAGCGTCAGGAAAGTGATGGGATACTCGTCGCGGCAGCGCAGCTCGCTGTAGGGCACCTCAACCAGCAGGTCGCCGCCCTCGAGCTTGTAGTTGACGGTCACGTTGAACACGGGCTTGGTGTTCTCCGCGGCGCCAGCCACGAGCTCCATATCGCTGGCGTAATCCTCCTCGGTGTAGCCGACTTCGGCAAAGAAGCCAGCCACGCTCTTCTTGTTGTTCTCGGAGGTGCCGGCGCGCAGCACATAGAGCGACTGCTCTTCCAGCAAGGGATACATGGCCAGCAGCTCGTCCTTGTCTTCCCTGTTCTGGACGTTTTCAGGCGTGTAGAGCGTGTAGACGTTCTTGACGCGCTTGGCGGTGCTGGACTTCATGGCGTCGGTGTAGGCCGTGAAGCGCTCCGCCGTGATGGCCGTGGGCAGCATGTAAACCTTCTCGATCTGGCCGATGGAGTAGATCACGCTGATGGTGCCGTCCTCCGCCTGCTCAATCAGGTAGTTGCCGTCCTCGATGGAATACTGGTAGTTGTTGAAATCCATGGAGCCGCTGGCCGAGGAATAGGTCAGCAGCAGCGTCGACTGCAGCACGCCCAGATTGCTCGTGATGGCAATGGGGTCGTCCTTGGCGTCGGCGGGGTTCGAGAGCCACTCGCGACCGGTGGTCTTTTCGGTCACCTTGAACTGGGTGGTCTTGGGGTCCAGCTCAAAGAGCAGGTCGTCGTTCTCCATGGTCAGGGTCTTCGTGCCGCCCTCATAGTAGGAGATCACAGGCGGTGCGACCGGCTCGGTGGCCTGCGGGGCATACAGCGGGATGCCGATGAAGATCACGATGGCCGCGATGATGGCCGCCGCGATGACCCACGGGATCAGCCGCCGAAGAATGGACTTCTTAGCGCGCATGTTCACACCACCTCCTTAATACAGCCTGAATGCGATCTCGCGGTAGAGGGAGACGAAGTAACCCACGGCGTCGCTCAGAAGGCTCAGGAATACCAGAATCAGGAACAGGATCACCAGCGCGCCGAAAATCGTGAAGAACAGGAAGATCAGCGTCTTGCCGGGGCCGTAGTCGTGCACCTGCATCAGGCCCACGAAGATCAGGAACACGCACCAGACCACCGAGATGGAGGCCAGCACGGTGTAGTACGCCGCCTCATCGAAGGAGAGGATGTGGCTGAGCAGGATCATCGGGAGCTGAATCAGCGTGTAGGGCACCAGCGCATAGCACATGGCCATGTAGATGTCCTTGAAGCGGCCCTTGCCGTCGAACAGCGTGGACAGGCTCCAGTTCGCCACGCACAGCACCATGAACGGCAGCAGCAGCGACGCGCAGCGCTGATAGATGTTGATGTACTGGATCGGAGCGCTGATGAACTGGAAGTTGGTGAACATCAGCCGGAGCACATAGGTGATCAGCCACAGGGCGAGGAAGGTGTTCGCCGCCGCGACGGAGCCGCGCTTCTCATGGCTCAGATCCCAGAAGCCGTCAAAGGGATGAAAGATGACATACAAAGCGTAGCGGCAGGTCTCGAGGTACCGCTTCCGCCATGCGCCGCGCTCGGGCGCCGCCGCGTCAAGCGTTAATCTTTCTGCGCTCATTCTCCGCCACCTCCGCTTTCATTTTTTTCACGAACTTCACAACCAGCAGGATCACGATCAGCGCGACCACCACTGCCACAATCGGGCCGATGTAGCTTTCCACCAGCTCCTTGCGGTAGTAGCGGTAGGCGCGGCCGTAATTCGTGCGGTCATGGGCCATCTTGAAGTAGTTGAGGGCCTCGCCGTATTCCTCCTGACGCATCAGCGCGCGGCCGATGCCGATGAAGGCCAGATTGTAGTTGGCGTTGAGCTTGAGCACCTCGCGCCACGTCTCGGCGGAGCCGTCGTAGTCGCCCTTGAGATACTCGTTGCTGGCCTCGTAGATCAGACTGCCGTACTCAGTGGGCGTGAAGACGGTGATGCTGCAGTCGTTCTCGTCGAGGACGAACAGGTCGGTGCCCATGTGCTCGATGGAGACCGCGGCCATGAACGCGCCCTCGCTGTTGCCCTTGGTGCCGAAGGCCCAGAGCATGAAGCCCTGCGGATCATAGCCGAAGATGCGGCCGCGGGTCCGGTCAAGAGCGATGTAGATGTCGTTGTCCAGAACGGTGATGTCCTTGAACTTGGAGGGGCCGTAATCGGAGTTGCCCTCCACCCACTGGCTGTCGCCGATCGGGGGCCTCTTGTCATTCTTGATGAGGATGTCGTTGCCGATGCTGTTCAGGCGGCGGATGGGCTTGGCCACGTCGGACTCAAGGTCATACTCGCTGAACACGGTGTTGGTGGCGTAGATGAAGCCATCCTGATCAATGTAGATGTTTTCGTACTCGGTGGGCACGAAGGCCGCCTGCTGGGAGCGCTGCTCCTTGGTGGTGAAGAAGGTCTTCCAGATGTAGTCCCACAGGTTGTAGGAAACCTGATTCGCGCCGATGAAGCCGGTGAAGGTGCCGTCCGCCTCATACTTGACCAAGCCCTTGTTGACGTTGGTCGCCAGCACGAACACGCGGCCGGACGTATCCACAACGATCTTGCTGGGCAGGAAGCTCAGGTTCTGATCGAAGGTGGAGTCCTCGGGCTTCAGGTAGGCGCGGACAAAGTTGAGGTTTTTGTCCATCATCACGACGCGGTTGTTGTTGTAGTCGGCGACGTAGATGTTGCCCTTCGCGTCGACCGCCACGTCGTTGGGCGTGCTGAAGGTGGAAGGCTCGACGCCCTTGACGCTGTCGATGATCCGCACGAGCGAGAACTGGCCGTTCCTGCGCCGGAGCTGCAGGATCCGGTTGTTGCCGGTATCGCAGACGTAGAGGTCATTGCCCTGCACGAAGAGGCTCTGGGGCCTGCGCATGGCGGTCTCCAGCCCCAGCGTGCCGCTGTAGATCACCTGCTCCACGCGGTAGGCGTCCGGGGACTCGTGCATCTCGTTCCAGAAGTCGTAATTGTATGTGTAGGTGCTGGAGTATCCGTCCTCCCCTGCCAGTGCGAGGGAGAGCGGCGTCAGCAGCATCGCGGCAATGCACAATGCCAGCAGCCTCGTCATCAATTTCACTGTGTTTTTCCCTCCTGTCATCGTCTATCAGGGTCGCCCTTAATCCTTCAGGCCGGAGCTGGCCATGGTCTCCAGAATGCGGCTCTGGGACAGGATGAAGATCGTAATCGGCACCAGCATCACGATGACCGTGACGGCCGCGGCCTGACCCGTACGGGCGATACCGCCAGCCTGAATCTGCTGCAATGCGTAGACGAGGGTCTTCTTGGACTCGGAGTAGATGACGGTGGCCGCGTTGGTGTTCCACAGACTCTGCACGGAGAAGATGATGATCGTCAGCCACGCGGGCTTGACGTTGGGCATCACGATGCTCCAGAAGATGCGGAACTCGCCCGCGCCGTCGATGTGGGCCGCCTCGATCAGCGAGGTGGGCAGGCCCTCCATGAACTGCTTCATCAGGAACAGGCCGATGGGCGCCGCGAAGGCCGGCAGGATGACCGCCCAGTAGGTGTCGATCATGCCCATCCGGCTCATGATGACGTAGTTCGGGATGCCCGTCACATAGCCGGAGAACATCAGCGCCGTCACGACGATGCTGAAGAAGGTCTTGCCGCCGGGGAAGTCGTACTTCGCCAGCACGAACGCCGCCATGGACGCGATGACCACATGCCCGAAGGTACCGATGAAGGTGATGAACACCGTGTTCGTCAGATACCGGAAGAAGGGCACATAGCTCTGGCCCAGCGTGGTGATCAGGTCGCTGAAGTTATCCAGGGTCACATGCTGCGGGAAGACCTTGGGCGGGAAGCGGAACAGCTCGTCCAGAGGCTTCAGGGAGGACGCGACGGAGAAGATCAGCGGGAACGCCATGGCGATGGCCACGCCGAAGAGCATGACGTAGATGCCCATGTCGCCCCAGAAGCTGCGGTTGGGCTTGCGGCGCTTGGGCTGGAGAACCTTCACCAGCGCGTACAGGCCGTAGATCACCATCACGGCGATCGCCGCCACGCGCGCCACCAGATAGGCGGAAGCGCTGCTGTCCACCTCGCCCGCGGCGCCCTGAGAAATCGCGAGGTTGTACTCCTCGATCTGCGCGAGCTTGATGTTGGAGAACACCAGCACGCCCGCCAGCAGCGCCATGATAATCAGGGAAATCAGCAGGAAACGCCCCACGTTCAGCTTAGGCTGATCCATCTGATACTCGCCGCGGAGCTGAGCCATATACCGGCGCTGCTCCGCCTTGCTGTTATCCTTGGGCGGCTCAATCAGATACGCATTTCTGTTGCTCATGTGCCCACCTTCCTCAGCATCGCCTGAATGGCCTTATTGCACAGAATCATGACCACGAACAGCACCGTCGCAATCGCCGAGGCGTAACCCATCTCGAAACGGGAGAAGCCGTAGTCGAACAGGTGGG
The DNA here is from genome assembly GCA_022510815.1 of Christensenellaceae bacterium. Classification (GTDB taxonomy): domain Bacteria; phylum Bacillota; class Clostridia; order Christensenellales; family Aristaeellaceae; genus UBA11524. The sequence goes on from JAFLST010000044.1 coordinate 9,801, forward strand.
TGACGATGGTGCGCGCGGCGTAGTCGGTACTGGGATAGCCGGCCAGCGCCCGGGGAACGTCGCAGACGTTGAACGCCGAGGTGATGGACATGACCGCGCCGAAGAGCAGCATGGGCTTCATGCTGGGCAGGGTGATGTAGTACAGCTCCTGCCAGCGGTTGCGGATGCCGTCGACGTAGCCGGCCTCGTACATGCTGCGGTCAACGCCCTGCAGGCCTGCCACGAAGGACAGGAAGCCCGTGCCCATGCTCATCCACAGGATGACCACGATGATGACCGGCATGATGTACTTGGGGTCCAGCAGCCACAGGATGGGGGCGTCGATCAGGCCGAACTGCATCAGGAAGGAGTTCAGATAGCCGTAGGCGTCGCCCCGGAAGATGATCGAGAACACGACGAACGCGTTGCCCGCGATGGACGGCGCGTAGAACACCACCACGGCGATGGTGCGCAGCCAGCGGGGCAGCTCATTGATGAACCACGCGAACAGGAAGGAAAGGATGTAACCGATCGGGCCGGTCACCACCGCGATGACGAAGGTGTTCTTGACGGCCGTCAGGAAGACCTCATCCTGCAGAACCAGATTGATGTAGTTCTGCATACCGACAAAGCGCGGCGCTTCCAGAATGTTATAGTAGGTGAAGCTGTAATAGATGGACGTCGCGATCGGCAGGATGAAGAACGTGACGAACAGCAGCAAATAAGGCAGCAGGAAGAGGTAGCATACCTTCATCTTCTTTGCCTTGTGAACATTGTAGCTGATCCGTTCACGCTGCATGGACCAATACCTGCTCATGAATGTCTGCATTCAGATTCCTTCCTTTCCTGATTAGTCAATCGGCAAGCCGAACTCGTTCCGCTTGACCTTGATTTCCTCGTTGATGGTGCGGGAATAGGTCAGGAGGGTCTCGCGCGCGTCATCCTTATCGTTGATGACTTTGCGGATGGCATTGGTCATGTGACGCGTGGTGGAGTAGCCGCCCGCGATCTCGCGGAAGCCGACGGTCGCGGCCATCTGCTTCTCGAGCACGGCGAGCTGATCGGCGCTCCACGCAAGCTGCTTGAGCGCGTCGCGGTTGGCGGTGGTGTAGCGGGCGGAGGAGCCCAGCACGCTCTCGATCTCGCGGCCGAAGCGCACCTGCGTCTCCGTGCTGGTCCACCACTTGAGGAACTCCCAGGAGTTCTCCTTGATCTTCTGGTCGTCCGTGGCGATCATCATGCAGCACAGGCCCTGCGAGTGCACCGAGTTGTCAATGGTGCCGTCCTCCCGCAGCGTGCCGGGGAAGGTGGTGAAATCCCACAGGCCGCGAATCTCGGGCGCGGAGACCGTCAGGGTGTTGTAGGTGCTGTAGGAGGCCACGCCGATGGGCATCTCACCCGAACGGAAACGGCTGACGAAGTCGTACACCGTGGGCAGGCCGTAGTCATTGTACAGAGAGGTGTAGAGCTTGAAGGCCGCGACGCCGTTTTCGTTGTCGATCAGGGTGCGCTTGGCCTCGGCGTCGTAAATCTGGCCGCCGTGCTGATAGATCAGCGAGTTCAGGATGGACATGTCGGCCAGCGTGATTTCCGGATAGGGCACGCCCACGGACATGTTGTTGCCCTGAATGGTGGGCAGCAGGGCGATCAGGTCCTGCCACGTCTTGGGCACGTCAAGGCCCAGCTCGGCGAGCACGTCCTCGCGGTAGAACAGGACGGAGAACTCCTGCGTCTCGGGCAGGGCGTAGATGCCGTCGTTATAGGTGGCGGGCACCAGCGCGCTGGGGTAGAAGGGCGCGACCACCTGCTCGAAGTCATCGAACTGGGTCAGGTCCTCGACCGCGTTACGCATGGCGTAGTTGACGGGGAACCAGCTGCCGACGGAGAGCACCACGTCCGGGCCGTTGCCAGCCACGACGGCGGTCAGCAGCGTGTCCGCCAGAACCAGCTTCACGTTGACGCGGATGCCGGTCGCCGGGGTGAAGGTATCGTCGACCATGGTCTTCATGACGTTGGACTGGTCACGGCCGGTCACGATCCAGACCTCGATCAGGTCCTCGCTGTCGCCCTCGTCAAACACGTCGCCGAGGGAGTCGTAATCCACGAAATAGGAGGCGATGCAGGAGCGGATCTCGTGCATGGTCTTCTGGAAGAAGCCGTCGTTGACCTTGGGCAGCTCGGCGTCGGCGCCGCTGACCACGATCAGGTCGATATCCAGCTTGGTCTCCGACATGTTCTGCATGGCGGTGCCGAGGCTGGTGATGTTATCCTTGAAGTTGGAGAAGGACTGGGTGATGCGCTCGGTGTGCGCGACGAACTGCTCCATCTGCACGGCCAGCGTCTGGGCGACGGCCACGCGGTCGCTCTTCTGGCCGGTGATGGCGACGGTGTCGTCGACGATCTTGTAGAGGCGCTTGCTCTCCAGATCCATGGCCTCGAGGGCTTCGGGGTAGATGCCTTCGAGGTTATAGTCGCGGAAGCGGTCGGGGTTGACGCCCGTGAGCACCAGAATCTTGCGGTAGATCTGGTTCAGGCGGTAGATGCTGTCCTCCACCCGCTGCAGGATGGGGCCCATCTCGCCCAGCGTCGCCTCGAGGCGGATGGTGTGCCGGCCGGCGGTCAGGTAGAACTCGAAGGGCACGCCCTGATCGTCCGCGAGGGTGCGCATCTGCCACGCGGTGCTGTAGTCAAAGGAAATGGCGCTGACGTCCTCGAAGGGGATCACCCCGTCGATGTACACGCTGCGGCAGGAAAGCGCGCCGCGCTGATACGTCTGGCGGCCCTTGATGGTGATGTTGTAGTAGCCGTCCTCCGGAACCTCGAACTCCCACTCGATCCACTGACCGGCATTGTTCCACGGATCGCCGCCGATGTAGTTCAGGATGGTGTTGGTCACGCTGTAGGGCTCGGTGGCCGGAGAGGAGCGGTCATAGCGCGCGTAAAGAGACGGGGACGAACGCAGCGTCGAATCCTCGCCCTGAACGATGGCGCGCCAGTTCTTGGCGGTGGTGGACATCTGCACCTCAGGCTGGGCCGCGCGGTAGTCCGCGTAGCTCTCGAAGGTCTGCACGGGCATCAGCGTAATGCCGCGCAGCACCATCGGCTCGTTGACGGCCTTGAGGGACAGGGTGTTCTCGCCCGCCTCGAAGTAGAACTGATACGGCTCGACAACATAGCCCATGTCATCCTTGCAATAGGCCTGCTGCCAGCCGAACACCTCGATCTGAGAGGGGCGGATGTCGTTGCCCTGATTGTCCTGACGCACTTCGCCGCCGTCGGTCCACATGCGGGTGAAGGTCAGGGAGCGCGCGCCGGAGAAGGGCAGCTCGCCGTTGATGTACAGCTCGCGCTCGATATCCACGCCGCGGGACTCCACGGTCAGATAATCCAGCAGGATGTTGTACATGCCGGCCTTCTCGACGTTCACCGTCCATGTGACATAGGAGCCGTCGGGCGTATAGACGCAGTCCCGGCCCCAGTCGTCCTGACGGGTCTCGCCGTTGCCCTCGTAGGCCGCGATGTCCACCGACACGGTGTCCGTGCTGAGGGCAGCGGATTCATGGGCGCGAAGATAGCCGTCGTATGTGTCATCCCGGCCCAGACCGGAAACATCGACGGTCAGATCGTAGCCCTCGTACTTCTCATGGAAGTCCTGACTGCCGCCGCTGAGCACAACGATCAGCGCGACAACAGCAGCCAGACACAGCACCCAGATCAGTACACCCTTGAGCTTCTTCAAAATGTACCCCACCTCTCTGGCAGCGGAATGGTTAAATTCTGCTGACCCTGAAATCTATTCAAAAGCCGTCCGAAATCGTACAAGCCGGATCACGCGCCGCGCTGGCGCCGAAAATGTTTCAAATCCAAAATCCGGCCCGGTTATCCTGACACTATCTATACAAACGGAGTGGCGCGCAGGGCCAACCTCGCGAAAACAACCCGGCCAGAAAACGCCGAGGCTTCCTCGGGCTGCAGGCCGATGCTGTTTGTTCAAAATGACCAATCAGCACCGGTCAGATATGACAATTCAGTCAAACTGATAAAAACTTGCTTTTTTATTTTATAGTAATTTGGATAAGTTGTCAATATCTCATGTCAAAAATTCACGCCATCGGTTAATACGCGCAAAAGCATGAAAAAAGCCGTTTTTGTATGAATTTGAGGTTACAGATGAAAAATTTTTTTGATCGCGGGCAACAAAAAAAAGTGGCAATTGCCACTTTTTATCAGCTGAAAGCTGCGATTACCAGAGGGTCTTCTCCGTGCCGGCGGGGCTTGCGAAGGGGCCGGGCAGGGCGTCAAGGCCGCGATGATCGCCGAAGTAGTCCCGGTCGAAGATGATCTCCGATCCGTCGGGATTCTCAAAGCGCTGCTCCGGCTCGAAGGCATAGCCCAGCAGGTCGCTGGTGACGATCCGGCAGCGGAAGTCCTTCAGCAAATCGTAGACATTGGTTCTGATGGCGGGCCTGCCGTCCTTCTCGGTCAGCTCGACCTCAACCCTGTTCTCCGCGTCGATCAGGTGGCTGGTCTCGTGCTTGCAGACCGTCGCGCCGTTGAAGTAGGCGTTGCCCTCCACCCACACGGGCAGGTGGCCGAAGTGCGCCTCGCCCAGCGCGCCCATGTTCGGCTCCCGGTCCATCATGAACTGGGCGATCCACTGCTCATAGGTCGGGAAGATGTCGAAGGGCGCGGTGCCGACCACCTCGTATTCGTTGCTTTCCGCCGTCCGACTTTGGTCGGTTATCGGGTGATGCTGCACGAAAATGTTGTTGTAGATGCGGTCGTCGCCGTGGAGGATGGTCATGAAGCCCGCGACCTCGGTGCGGTGGCGGATGTGATAGGGCGTATAGCGGGGCTCGCGCTGGCCGTTGACGATGCTGTCCACGCCGGAGTTGATGAGCCCGAAGGCGCCGAGGATCAGGTTATGCACGCAGGCAATGCCGTTGCTGGGGATGGTCACGGCGGCCTTTGAGAGCAGGATGTTGTTGTCGATCAGCGTCGGGCCGTGGCCGACCTCGATGAACACGTCGCTGGAGAACATGGCCCCCTGCGCGGGCTTCGCGCCGTCAGGTCGGTGGTTGTGGTGCATCAGGTTCTGGGTGACCCGCGCGCCCTGCGCCTGCCAGTCCAGCCAGACGCCGATGATGCAGTTGTGGATGTGGTTGCGGCGGATGGTCACGTCGATGGCCGCGTGGAGCTTGATGCCCGCGGTCTCCGCGCCGCCGAGCTGCTGGGAGTTGCAGATGTCATGGATGTGGCAGTCCTCGATGGTGGAGAACACGCCGCCCATGCGGCCCACGATGCCGGTCTGCTCGCAGTGGTGCACGTCGCAGCGGCGGATGATGTGCCCGCCGACCTTCTCCTTGAGCCAGCCGTGATACTGGCCCCGGCACACCGCGTCCCGCTCCATCTGGGTGGGACTCTTGACATGCCTGGTGTAGAAGTACATGTCGTTCTCCGGGTCGCGGTACTTGCCCAGCGAGATGCCGCAGCACTTGCTGTTGCACACTTCGCAGTCCTCGATGATCCAGCCGCGGCTCCAGTGCGGGCCGATCATGCCGTCCTGATAGGCGGCGGGCGGAGCCCATGTGGTGGCGGCCTTGTCGATCTTGAAGCCGCTGACGGTGATGTACCCCACGCCGGTCTTGTCGGGCATGAAGCAGTTGCGGCGCACGGCGATCTCGACTTTCTCGGCGTTGGGGTCCTTGCCGCGGAAGTTGGCGTAGAGCACGGTGTCCTCGCCGTCCTGCTCGGTGTACCACTTGTACTTGGACTCCTCGGGCACCCAGGAGCAGGGGTCGGCCTCGCCCGCGACGCACTCCTCGAGGGTCACGGTCTCATACATCATGCGGTCGTTCAGGTACACCGAGCCGGTGTGGCGCACCGTGGGCGCGAAGTACCAGTCGCCGCAGACAAAGGTGGTGTAAGGGTTATACGCGCCGAAGACGCTGTTGCGCACGCGGTTCTGCCACACGTCGCCCTTGTAGCGCGTCCAGCCGGTGAGCTCCTCCGCGCCGGTGATGACCGCCCCCAGCGGCTGCTCCGAACGGTACACGATGCGGCTCTCCTCGGTGCCCGCATTCAGGGGGTTGACATACTCCCGGTACACGCCCGGGGCCACGATCACCTCGTCGCCCGCCACGGCGATCTTCGCCGCGTCGCCGATGTGCCGGAAGGGCATCTCCCGGCTGCCGTTGCCGTCGCGGGAAGCCTTTGCGTTCACATAATAAATCATTCGGATACCCCTTTCGCTTTTCCAATTCGATGAGCTATTGACTTACGCCCGTTGGTCGCACTATAATCAATGATATCGTATTCGGAAATACCTGTCAAGAGGAGGATTTTATGGAAGCCTTATCACATCGCAAAGCCTCCGCCCGGCTGCGCGTCCTGAATCCCGACGGCACGCCCGCCCAAAACCGACCGCTGTCCATTAACCAGACCTCGCACAGGTTCCTCTTTGGCTGCGGGGCCTTCGAGGCGGTGGCGCTGATCCGGGCCAAGACCGACGAGGATCGGGCCATCCGGCAGGAGCGGGTGGAGAAATGGCTGGACCTGTTCAACTTCGGCACCCTCCCCTTCTACTGGGGCAATTATGAGCCCGTCCCCGGCCAGACCGCCAAGGAGCTCACCATGGCCGCGGCGAAGCTGCTCCGGGAGCGGGGCGTGACCCTCAAGGGCCATCCCCTGTGCTGGCACACCGTGTGCGCGAACTGGCTGATGCAGTACGATAATGAAGAAATCCTGCGCCGCCAGCTCGGGCGCATCCGCCGGGAGGTCACGGACTTCAAGGGCGTGATCGACATGTGGGACGTGATCAACGAGGTCGTCATCATGCCGGTGTTCGACAAGTACGACAACGCCGTGACCCGCATCTGCCGGGACAAGGGCCGCATCGGGCTGGTGAAGGAGGTCTTCGCCGAGGCGAAGGAGCACAACCCCGGCGCGACGCTGCTCATCAACGACTTCAACACCAGCGTGTCCTACGAGATCCTGCTGGAGGGCCTGCTGGAGGCGGGCGTGCCCATCAGCGCCATCGGCATCCAGTCCCACCAGCATCAGGGCTACTGGGGTCTGGAGAAGGTGCAGGACGTGCTGGAGCGCTTCTCCCGCTTCGGCCTGCCGCTGCACTTCACGGAGAACACGCTGATCTCCGGCGAGCTGATGCCCCCGCACATCGTCGACCTGAACGACTGGCAGGTCAGCGACTGGCCCACCACCCCTGAGGGCGAGGAGCGGCAGGCGCGGGAGATCGCCGAGATGTACACGGCGCTGTTCAGCCATCCGCAGGTGGAAGCCATCACCAGCTGGGACTTCACGGACGAGTGCTGGCTGAACGCCCCCGCCGGCCTGCTGCGCCGGGACAACACCGAGAAGCCCGCCTATCAGGCGCTCAGGTCGCTCATCCACGGCGCGTGGGAGACCCATGAAGACCTCGTCACCGACGATCAGGGCTATGCGCGCTTCACGGGCTTCAAGGGCGGCTATGCCATCGCCTCGGAGGGCCTGACCGCGACCCTCGAGCTGTCGGAGGACACCGACGCCACGATCACGCTGCGATAACAAAGGAGGAAATCCCATGAGCAAGTTCATTCCCGGCCCCGGCGAGCGGCTGATTCTCCCCACGGACCCCTGCCTGCAGTATTCGGGTCGCATCGACGATGAAAACCCCGACGCGCCCGTCTTCCACTACGTCTGCTCCTTCATCCGCCTGCGGCTGACCGGCGGCTTGCTCAAGCTGGCCCTGACCAACATCCGCAACTGCTGGGAGAACCGGCTGGGCGTGATCGTCGACGGCGAACAGACCGCCGTCCTGCTGCCCGAGTCCGGCGACGCGGTCATCGACCTGTCGGGCTATCTCCACGGCGGCGTGAACGACGTGATGATCTTCAAGCGGCAGGACAGCTGCCACGCCTTCGTCTTCCACGGGCTGATCGTGGCGGAAAACGCGGAGGTCTCCGCTCCCCCGGCGCTGCCCGAGCGGCGCATGGAGGTCTACGGCGACTCGGTCTCCGCGGGCGAGGTCAGCGAGGCGGAGGACTATTGCGGCAAGGTCGACCCGGAGCACAACGGCCAGTATTCCAACGGCTGGCTGTCCTACGCGTGGCAGACCGCCCGGCTGCTGAACGCCCAGCTCCACGACATCGCGCAGGGCGGCATCTCCCTTCAGGACGGCACGGGCTACTTCAACGCCCCGGACTATCTGGGCATGCTCTCCTGCTGGGACAAGGCGGCCTACAACCCCTTCCTCGGCGAGCGGAAGCCGTGGGACTTCGCGCGCTACACGCCCCATGTGGCGATCATCGCCATCGGGCAGAACGACGCGCACCCGGTCAACTTCATGCAGGACGACTTTGACGGCGAGCAGGCCCGGCAGTGGCGCGAGGACTACAGGCGGCTCGTCAGCCTGATCCGCGGGAAGTATCCCAAGGCCCACATCGTCCTGTCCACCACCATCCTCGGTCACGCGCCCCAGTGGGACGAGGCCATCGACATGGTCTGCAGGGAGCTGCAGAAGACCGACAGCCGCGTGCACCACTTCCTCTACGAAAAGAACGGCTGCGGCACCCCCGGGCACATCCGCGGCAGTGAAGCCGCCGGCATGGCAAAGGAGCTGGCCGCCTACATCGACAGCCTGCCCGGCGTGTGGGAGGACGCATGAGCGGAACCGTCGCCTTTGAGCCGCTGAGCCGCTTTGAGCGGGGCGTTCTCTGCCGCCTGCTCTCCGACGCCTATGCCCTCACGCCCCATTATGAGGCGCGCGACCGGCAGGCGTGGCAGGCCATGGAGGACTTCTTCTTCGACAACCCGGCCATCGGCGATGCCTACTGCGCCGTCACCACGCTATGCGGCGAGCCCATCGGCTTCGTGTCGTGGGACCCGCGCCGTCTCCCCGGCTACGCGGTCATCGGCCACAACTGCGTCGCCTCGGCGCACAAGGGCAAGGGCTACGGCGTGCTGCAGCTCCGGGAGACGCTGGCGCGGATTGCCCGCCTCGGCGCGAAGAAGGTCTATGTGTCCACGAACGCAGACCTGATCCCTGCCCAGCGGATGTACGAGCGGGTCGGCTTCGAGCGGCTGGCCCCGGAGGCGCTGGAACCGTGGCAGCTCGGGCAGGGCGCGGACGTCTACTACGGCATGACCCTGCAAACCGACCCAGAGTCGGTTTTGTGACCAGGCGAAGCCGGACGATGAGCGTTTCACCGTCCGGCTTTCACGATCAGCAAACCCCGGGTAGCGTCGGAGAGCCCGCAGGCCCTTCGGCTTTACATCAGAAAACCGACGCCATGGGCGTCGGTTTTCGCATTGTCCCGCAAGGAAAATCTCATTGCCGTCATGGGCAGTTCGGCATCGGATCGCCCATGACTGTTATACTTGACTAAGTCCTGACTCTGTCGACCTTAGCCGCTGCCTGACGACCTCCGCCGCCCGCTTCACCGCCGTGGGGAGCGCCAGCGCGTCCATCTCGTCCAGCGACACGAAGCGCCAGCCCTCCGGAGCCTCCGGGGCCTCCGCCGTCATGGTGTAGAGCTTCATCCGCCACACCTGATGGGTGAAGACGTGCCGCGCCTCCCCTGCCGCCTCGACGGCCCGCACCGTCAGGCCCGTTTTCCGCTTCGCCGCCGCCGGGAGCTGCTTCATCGTGTGCCAGCCGTCCAGCATGGGGTAGATCCACAGGCCCTGCAGCATGGTCTCCGTGCGCTGGCGCATCAGCACCCGATCGCCCGAAAAGATCAGGCACAGGTCGTAGTCCAGCTCCTTCGGCGGGTTCTTGCGGGGCAGCTCGGGGATGTCCTCCGGGTCACCCGCCCGGTACGCGTCGCACAGGCCCGTCAGCGGGCACCGGTCGCAGCTCGGTGTGCCGGGGGTGCAGACCGTCGCGCCGAGGTCCATCATCGCCTGATTGAAGTCCCCGGGCCGCTCCTGCGGCACCAGCTCCGCCGCGGTCCGCTCGATCCGCCGCTTCACCGACGGGACGCCCACGTTCTCCCGGATGCCCGTCACCCGCGACACCACGCGGATCACGTTGCCATCCACCGCCGGGACGGGTTTTTCAAAGGCGATGCTCGCGATGGCCCCCGCCGTGTACGCGCCGATGCCGCTGATCTTCAGCAGCTGCTCCACGTCCGACGGAATCTCGCCACCATACTCGTCGACCACCTGCCGCGCGCCCTTCTGCAGGTTCCTCGCCCGGCGGTAATAGCCCAGACCCTCCCACAGCTTCATCACGTCGTCCTCGGGGGCCTGCGCCAGCGCCGCCACATCCGGGAAGCGCTCCAGAAAGCGATTATAATAGGAAAGAACCGTCTCCACCCGGGTCTGCTGGAGCATCGTCTCCGAGACCCATGTGCGGTAGGGATCATGAATGCCGCGCCACGGCAGCACCCGGGCGTGCTCGTCATACCACCGGAGCAGCAGGGCGGAAATCTCCATAGGCAGCCTCCTTCGTCGCGAATATTGTAGCATATTTTGCCCAAACTGACCAGCCGCCGGCGCTTTTTTCCTTCATTGGATGGATTTTCAAAATTTTCATCCATTTAGAACATATGTTCGCTTGCATTGACTGCCAATCTGCGGCATAATAGCAACGTGCTTTAGCACTCAAACACGCAGAGTGCTAACAACCTACGATAAACAGGAGGAATCCATCCATGACCGTTAAGCCTTTGGGTGACCGCGTTGTCATCAAGAATGTGGAAGCGGAGGAGACGACCAAGTCCGGCCTGATCCTCACCAGCGCCGCGAAGGAAAAGCCTCAGATGGCGGAAGTCATCGCCGTGGGCCCCGGCGGCAATGTGGACGGCAAGGAAATCACCATGCAGGTTAAGCCCGGCCAGAAGGTTATCTACAGCAAGTATGCCGGCACCGAGGTGAAGATCGACGGCGAGGAGATCATCATCGTGCGTCAGGCCGATATTCTGGCGATCGTCGAGTAATTGTCGAGTCATCGCGTTTTCAGCCGACCGGAAGGTCATCTGAAAATGCCGTATCCAGTCAGAGGGCTCCGGCTCTCCGACACCTCCCGGAGGATGGCAGCATCCCCTGCGAGCATTGACGAAAAAGGAGTTGTTGAACAATGGCGAAGCAGATTCAGTATGGCGAGCAGGCCCGCCGCAGCCTTGAAAAGGGCGTCAACGCGCTGGCCGATACCGTCAAGATCACCCTCGGCCCCAAGGGCCGCAACGTCGTGCTGGACAAGAAGTACGGCGCTCCCCTGATCACCAACGACGGCGTGACCATCGCCAAGGAGATCGAGCTGGAAGACCCCTTTGAGAATATGGGCGCGCAGCTCGTGAAGGAAGTCTCCACCAAGACCAACGACGTGGCCGGCGACGGCACCACCACCG
>JAFLST010000045.1 GCA_022510815.1 Christensenellaceae bacterium
TTTTCACTTGTTAATCCGTTTGAACATAGAATAAGCATTTTTCTACCTCTGCAAATTCCGATTTGTCTTCCACCTCAACCATGCCGAAAAGACAACCTATCGGAAAACCTTCCTCACTTAAGCCGCTCAAAGTACTTAAGCAGGTTGCCGCCGGCGATCTGGGCAATGGCTTCCTCGCTGTAGCCATACTGCCGCAGCGCGTCGAGCAGATTGTTCATCTGGCCGGGGTGCGCGAGGTCATCCGGCGTGGTCTCAATGCCGTCGAAGTCGCTGCCGAAGCCAACGATATCCGCGCCGCCGAGCTGGCAGATGTGGTCGATGTGCTGGGCGATGGTCACGGTGTCAGCCTTGCCGTCCTCGGAGAGGAAGTGCGGATAGAAGTTCACGCCCACGAAGCCGCCGTACTGAATCATCGCCCGGAGCTGCTCGTCGGTCAGGTTGCGGAAGTGGTCGCACAGCGCCCGGCAGCAGGAATGGGAGGCCATCGGCGGCTTGTCGGTCCTGCGGAATAGATCCCAGAAGCCCGCCTCGTTGAGGTGCGAGGTGTCGACCGCCATGCCGAGACGCTGCATTTCCTTGGCGACCTTCACGCCGTAGTCCGTCAGGCCGGTGGTGGCGTCCACCTTCGCCGGGGTGCCGATGCTGTTCACGTTGTTCCACACCAGCGCGCCCATGCGCACGCCCTTCTGCCGCCACTCTTCAATAGCGGTCAGTCCCTTCTCGAAGACCTCGCAGCCTTCGATGGACAGCATGAAGCTGGGCTCGCCAGCCTTGGCCTCGGAGGGATCGTCGACCTGCCGGATGCCCGCGTCGGTGAAGACCTTGATCGCGGCCAGCTCCTTGGCCGCGATGCCCTCATAGTCGCCCTGATTGCCCTTGGGCCCCGACCAGAGCGCGAAGGTCTGCAGCGTCACGCCGCCGGTGCGAAGGCGCTCCGGAGTGATCATGAGGTCGTCCATGGAGCGGTTCCAGACGCCAAGGCTGAATAAGGTGTCCGAATGCGTGTCAGCAATAAACATGAAAAAACCTCTTTCTATATGGATATACACTTTGCAAAGAAGTTTCGGGTGGAGAGCGCGAGAGGAGGATGCCTTGGGCTTCAAAGCGTCCTCCTCCCGCAAATCACAGCGCCTGTCCGTCCTCGATCGCCGCAATCATGTCGATGCGCCGCTGATGACGGCCGCCCTCGAACTCAGCGGTGAGCCAGTGGGTGGCGATCATCTTGGCGAGCTCGGAGCCGACGACCCGCGCGCCCATGGTGAGAACATTGCTGTTGTTGTGGCGCTTGGAGAGCTCGGCGCTGTACACGTCGGAGCAGGTGCAGACGCGGATGCCCTTCACCTTGCCTGCCGCGATGCCGATGCCGATGCCCGTGCCGCAGATGAAGATGCCCCGGTCGCATTCGCCGTCCGCCACGGCCTTCGCGGCACGGTAGCCGACGATGGGGTAGTCGTCGTCGCCCGCCCCGGCCTCGTTGGTGCCGAAGTCCTTCCAAGCGAGATTCATGGAGTCGAGCAGCTTCTTGATTTCCTTTTTGAGTTCAATGCCGGTATGGTCGCAGGCCAGCGCAATCATGTTCATTCCTCCTTGGTTTCGATGGAGGTATATTACGCGATGAAGCCCTGCAAATCCTGCCGGACGGGCATAAAATCCGCCGCGCTTGACGAACGGAGCCCGGTGGGGTATGATGAAGGCAGGAAACAGGGGGAGGGACGGACATGGGGAACCGGAAACGCGTTCAGCGGGTAGCTCTCTGCGGCATTCTGCTGGCGCTGATGCTGGTGCTGGGCTTTGTAGAGAGCCTGATTCCTGTGGCGGCAGGCGTGCCGGGCATCAAACTGGGGCTGTCCAACGGCGTGCTGATCTTCGCGGTGTACATGCTGGACATTCCCACGGCATGGCTGCTGATGGCGCTCAAGGTGACGCTGGCCTCGTCGCTGTATGCTGGCTTCGGGGCGTTTCCCTACGCTCTGGCGGGCGGTGTGCTGAGCCTTGCGGCCATGTCGCTGCTCTCGCGGATGAAGGGCCTGCACCCGGTGACGGTCAGCATGGTCGGCGGCGTCATGCACAACGTCGGTCAGGTGGGCATGGCAATGCTGATGCTCCGCACCCCGCGGCTGATGTACTACATGGCGGTGCTGATGCTGGTGGGTCTGGCGACCGGGGCGCTCACGGGCGTATGCGCGCATCAGGTAATGAAGCATCTGAAGCATGTCCGATAAAGAGAGGAGAGCTTGTTGAGAAGCTCTCCTCTTCTTATCAGAAGACGCCGAGGTGATCCAGCAGAATCTTGCAGCCCATCAGGATGAGCACCGCGCCGCCGAACAGCTCCGCCCGCGACTTGTACTTCGCGCCGAAGACGTTGCCGATTTTAAGGCCCGCCGCGGAGAGCAGGAAGGTCGTGCAGCCGATGAAGAGCACCGCCGGGATGATGTCCACCCGGAGGAAGGCGAAGGTCACGCCGGTGGCCAGCGCGTCAATGCTCGTCGCGACGGCGAGGGGAATCATGGTTTTGACCGAGAAGGACGCGTCGAGGGATTCTTCCTCGTGTCCGAGGGCCTCGCGGATCATGTTCGCGCCGATGAAGACTAACAGCACGAAGGCGATCCAGTGATCAATGCTCTCAATCAGATTGGCAAACCGCGTGCCCAGCAGATAGCCGATGGTCGGCATCAGCGCCTGAAACCCGCCGAAATAGCAGCCTACGCACAGCATGTGCCCGAGGCGCGCCTTGCGCACGGAAAGCCCCTTGCAGATGGACACCGCGAAGGCGTCCATGCTCAGTCCCACGGCGATCAGAAACAGCTCGATCAGATTCATCAGGCAGCCTCCTCATGATGAAAAAGAGACCTATCCGTACATCAATCATACGGATAAGTCTCGTCACAAAGTACAGAGCCAGGGAAAATTCCCATGATGTTGACTCGGTCGCGCTCTCGCGCCGACTACTCCCTTATCGCAGCCAGTGTAGCACAGGTTCGCGGACCTGTCAAGGCAATCTCCGCAAATGCGGCGGCTTTTCGTCCACCCCTTGCAATTTCGGGCGAGTTGCTATACAATAAGATGAACTTGTGTACCTAAGCGGAGGTGACGGATGGTGCGGGGCGGCGCGGTGATCTGGCCGCTGCGGATCGGGCTGACAGCGTGCTGTGCGCTGCTGCCGTGGCTGGCCGGACCGTGGTACGCGCTGGTCATGTTGCTGGCGCTGCCTATCCTGCGAGCGCTGCTGGACGCCTCCCATGAGCGGCTGACTGCGTGGCTGTGTGTGGCGGGTGGCTGCATCAGCGCGGCGCTCCTGCTGCCCCGGTGGCTGTGGCCTGCCGTGGCCGTGTGGGGACTGGGCCTGCTGACCATGAGCTTTCTTCGGGTCGCGCCCGGCAAGGCGACCATCCGCTCCGGCGCCATGCTGGCGGCTGTCACGGGGATTTCTGTGCTGGCGCTGTCGTCCCTGCACTTCGAGGGACAGATGATTTCCGCGCTGGCGCAGGAGGCGATCGACGCCATTGACCGGCATCCGAACAGCGCGGCCATGTTGCTCAGCGCGTATCAGGCGGGGCTGGCGAGGCTGGAGGGCGATCTGGCGCTGGTTCCCGCGCTGCGGCTGTTCAACATCGTCATTATGCCGCAGGCCGTGCGGATGCAGCTCCTCTACAGCTTGCGCTTCACGATAGAGACCGTGCTGCAGGCGTACCTGCCCCGCTGGCTGGTGGGGTGGATGCTGCTGACGGCGCTGGTTCCCGCGCTGGCAGTGGAGGGTTGCCTCTATGGCCGAGGAAAGCACAGCGATCTGCCTGCGCCAAGCCGGTGGTATCTGCCGGGGAGGCTCGCCGCGGGCATGATGGTCATGCTGCTGCTCAGCTTTCTGCCCTATCTGACGCAATCCCCGGCGCTGGGGTATCTGGGCGCCATGTGCGGCACGCTGGGCTACTGGGCTTGGGCGGCGCAGGGCGCGTCCACGCTGGCGTACCTGCTGACGGGGCATGGATTCCGGCCGCTGACCTGCGGGCTGCTGATCGCGCTGGGCGTGACGGTGCTGCCGCTGGTGCTCTTCCTTCTGGGCTGTTACGATCAACTCTGCGATCCGCGCCTCCTGCGCGGCTCCCGCAGCGAAACCATATAGGAGGTCATTCATATGAAGGTCATTCTGCTTGCGGACGTCAAGGGCAGCGGCAAGAAGGACGAGATCATCAACGTGTCCGATGGCTATGCCCGCAACTTCCTTTTCCCCAAGAAGCTGGCTGTGGAGGCTAAGCCCGGCGCGATGAAGGAGATCGAGAAGAAGCGCGCCGCCGAGAACGCCCGGGAAGCCGAGCGCGTTGCCGCCGCCACCGCGAAGGCCAATCAGCTCCGCAATCAGGGCATCACCATGCCCGTCAAGTGCGGCAGTCAGGGCCGGCTCTACGGCTCCATCACCACCGCTGAGATCGCCGAGTGCCTCAAGAACGAGCATGGCGTGGAGATCGACAAACGCAAGATCGACCTTGCCGAGCCGATCCGCTCCGTCGGCGATGTGCAGATCACGCTGCGGCTCTACACCGGCATCACCACCACCATGACGGTGCATGTGGTGCCCATGGTCGTGAAGTAAGCGAAGCGAACGCATCTCCGGGGTGCCGTCGGAGGCGTCGTAGCCCTTTCAGCGCTCATCCGTTTCCGGTGACATGCGCGGCGAAAACGGCGGCTTTCCTATAGGGGAAGGCGACATTGCGGTCACGGATTGGCTGGAATCGGTCAAGCCATGTCCGGTAAATTCAGAAAGTGACAGCGTCACTTTTTTGACACAGGAGGTGACAGCATGGAATCCAGACCGGATACCCTTCGCGGCGCAACGCCGCCCAACAGCGTGGAAGCCGAGCGGTCGGTGCTGGGCGCCATGCTGCAGGACCCGGGCGCGGTGATTCAGGCTGCCGAGCTGCTCAGCCCGGACGACTTCTATCAGCCGCAGCACCGGGAGATCTACGACTGCATGCTGGCTCTTCACCGCCAGCAGAGTCCCGTTGATCTCGTCACGGTGGACAGCGAGCTCAGCCGCCGCGGCACCCTCGAGGGCGTGGGCGGCACGGCCTACCTCATCGAGCTGAGCCAGTATGTGCCCACCACGGCCAACGTCAAGGCCTATATCGCGCTGGTCAATGAGAAGAGCACTCTGCGCAAGCTGATCCGCGCCAGTCAGGAGATCAGTCAGGAGTGCTACAGCCAGCAGAATCCCGTCGCCGAGACGATGAACCACGCCGAAAAAGCCATCTTTGACATCGTCATGAACCGGGCCTCCGGCGAGAGCCTCGTGCATGTGCGGGACGTGCTGTACAACACCTACGCCAGCATCGAGGAGCTGAGCAAGCTGAGGGGTGCGATCTCCGGCGTGCCGACGGGCTTCACCGCGCTGGACAACATGCTCACCGGCCTGCACGGGGGCGAGTTCATCGTGCTGGGCGCGCGCCCGTCCATGGGCAAGACATCCCTCGCCATGAACATCGCGGGACATGCCTGCCTGAACGCGGGCAAGTCCGTGGCGGTCTTCGAGCTGGAAATGCCCCGGGAGCAGCTGGCGATGCGTCTGCTCTGCTCGGAAGCGCGGGTAGACATGCAGAAGGTGCGCCAAGGGCGGCTGGACGGCGACGACTGGATGCGCCTCGCGAAGGCCATCGGACCAATTTCCAACGCGCCGCTGTATATTGATGACACCGCGGCGATTACGCCGTCGCACTTGCGTTCTCGCTGCCGCCGCCTGATGATGGAGAAGGGACTCGACCTGATCGTCGTCGACTATCTGGGCCTGATGCGCTCGGATACGCAGTCCGAGAACCGGCAGCTCGAGGTCAGCGAGATCAGCCGCTCCCTCAAGGCCATCGCGCTGGAGCTGAAGGTGCCGCTGATTGCCTGCGCTCAGCTTTCCCGCGCGCCCACGGCCCGTGAGAACAAGCGCCCGGCACTGTCAGATATCCGTGACTCAGGCTCCATCGAGCAGGATGCGGACGTGGTCATGTTCATCCACCGCGAGGGTTATTACAACCCTGAAGCCGAGGACAAGAACGTCGGCGAGATCATCATTTCCAAGCAGCGCAACGGCGCGCTGGGTACGGTCAAGGTTGCGTGGCTCGGCGAGTTCGTGACCTATGCCAACCTTGCGCCGGAGGCCTCGTTCCCCGGCGGAGACGCGCCGTTCTGACGGAGGACAAGGATTGGCGGGAGGAATGCTTTGGAGCCTAAAGCTCCTGTCCCGATAAGCGGCGGTAACGATCCTGCAGATGTTATGGTTATGCAGCAATGGGGGATATGCGATGGAACAGTTTTCGGTCAGCCAGCTGGTCAAGGATGTCCGGTTTGAGGGCTTCCTGCTGGTGCGCTCCAGCGATCAGCGCACGGGCAGCAACGGGAGCCGCTATCTGGACATGAACCTGACCGACCGTACCGGCGAGATCAACTGCAAGATGTGGGACGGCAATGTCGCCCCGCCGCCGGTGGGCACCGTCATCAAGGTGCGCGGGCTGGTGCAGGAATACAACGGCCGCCTGCAGCTCCGGGTGGAGCGGATTCGTCCCTCAACGCCTGCCGATCAGGTCGACCTCAGCCGTCTGGTGCCCTGCGCGCCGGAAGCCCCGGAGAAGATGATGGGGGAGATCGAGGCCACCATCGACCGCTTCCAGTCCGAGGATCTCAAGAAGATCACGCGGGAGATGCTCCGGCTGGCGGGGGACAGGCTTGAGTGGTTCCCGGCGGCCCAGCGGCTGCACCACGCCGAGCGCAGCGGCCTGCTGCATCACACCACCGGCATGCTGCGCACCGCGGAGCACATCATCGAGGCATACCCCTTTCTGCGCGGCGATCTGCTGCGGGCCGGGGTGATCCTGCACGATCTGTCGAAGATCACCGAGATGAAGTCGGACGAGTTAGGCAATGTCACCGATTACACCCGGGACGGCCTGCTCATCGGGCATCTGGTGCGGGGCGTGGCGCGGCTCAGCGAGGCGGCAAAGAACGTCGGCGTTGAGGGCGAGCTGGTGGTGCTGCTGGAGCACATGATCATCAGCCACCATGGCGAGGCGGAATACGGCTCCCCGAGGATGCCCATGTTCCCCGAGGCCGAGGTGCTGCACTGGATCGACCTGCTCGACGCGCGGATGAACGAGATGCAGGGCATCATGGACCGCACCCCGGCGGGCGCTTTCTCGGAGAAGATATGGAGTCTCGACCGGCGGATGTATCACCCGCTCTACGAAGGACTGGATGAACCCGTGCAAGAATGATCGCGGATCATTCGTTCTATGTCATGAAGACCTGAACCGTTTTTTTGGAGGGATCACGATGAAAAAGACGCTTCTTGCCCTGCTGCTTTGCCTGTGCGTGGCGCTGCTGGCGGCCTGCCAGAGCAGCGAACCCCAGCGCTTTGACGCGTTCGCGGGCGACGGGGATAATCAGGGTCAGCAGCAGTCTGGCAGCACGACTGGTAATCAGACGAGCGGTCAGACCGGCGGCTCGATCAACTTTGACGACGGCTCCTATGATCCCTCCAGCGAGGAGGGGCGGGGCGACGATCTGGGCCTGATCTGGCAGGATGTGAATACGGACACGCCCGAGCCTGTCGTCACCATGGCTCCGACCATTCACAGCCAGTATGCCGGCGCGACGCCCGTGCTCATCGACCCGATCGACAAGCCCACCGCCACGCCTGTGCCGCCGCTGACCTTCACCTATCAGGTCTACGATGCGACCAACATCGGTCTGTCCTTCCAGGGCCCTGTCGGCTGGGTGGCGGACGGCTCCGCCAGCGACACCTATGTCATCTATAATCCCGATCCGTCCATGGACTACTACGCGACGCTGACCCTGCGCGCGACTCCTGTGGCCAGCGATTACAGCGAGAGCAACCTGCGCTCGGAGATTCAGAGCATGCTCAGCACGATCCGCGCGTCCGGCTTCTCGTCCTTTAGCCCGTCCAATACCGCGTCCCGGACGCTGATCGGTCACACCGGCATTTACGCCAACTACACCGGCGTCCTTGACGGAGGCATTGAGGTCGCGGGCCGCGTCCATGCCACCTGCATTAACCGGGTGCTGTACACCGTGCACATCACCTATCCCCGCGCTTACACCGAGACCTACAAGAACGGCGTCTACGATAAGCTGCGGGATACCATCACCATCACCAAGTAATCCGATTCGTTTTCAAGCAACCATGAGCCGCCTGCATTGCCCAGACAGTGCAGGCGGATTTCTGCCAATATCCTGAGCGTGGAGGAAACCGTGATGACCAATCGCGAAAAGGTAGCGCTGCAGAATTTCGCTGCCGGGGATGGCTGCGCGCAATCGGTGCTCAAGGCTTACGCGGACGTGGCGGGCCTGACGGAGAAGCAGGCGGCGCTGCTGGCGGCGGGACTGGGCGGTGGCATGGGGCGGCTGCGGGAAACCTGCGGCGCGTTCACGGCCTCGGCGATGCTCAGCGGCGCGTTAGAGGGTGAGGATGGCGCGGACAGGGAAAAGCGTCCGGCGGTCTATGCTCGGGTTCAGCGGATGCGGGAGCGCTTTGTGGAGGAGATGGGCAGCCTCTCCTGCGCGGAGCTGCTGGGCCGTCCGAAGGGGACAGAAGCCCCTGAGCCCGAGGAGCGCACCCCGGAATACTATCACAGCCGCCCCTGTGCCAAGGCCATCCGCGCGGCCTGCCGGGTCATTGACGAGCAGCTTGCCGAGCGGAAGAATCGTCCGCTGAACGTGCTTATCCTCTCCGCTCACACCGGCGGCGGTCATGACGCGGCGGCGAAGGCGCTGCAGGAAGCTCTCACGGAGCAGGGCGCGAACGCGCAGGTCATGGACTGCCTTGCCTTTGGCGGCGCGTGGCTGAGCAAGGTCGTCTCCGGCACCTATGTCCGCATGGTGCAGCATGTGCCCAAGGGCTTCGGCCTGATGTACCGGGCCAGCCAATCCATCAGCACCGCCCGGCACAAGTCGCCGATCTACCTGTTCAATTCCTCCTACGCCTTCCGCATGGAGCGCACGCTGGAGCGGCTTAAGCCCGATGTGATCGTCTGCACCCACATCTTCGGCGCGCACAGCGTCACCCACCTGAGGCGCAAGGGCAGCTATGCCGGTCTGCTGGCGCTCATCATGACCGACTACACGATTCACCCCTTCACCGAGGACGTGGAGATGGACGTGCTTTATGTGCCGCACCGGGCCATGGTCGACGAGAGCCGCAAGCGCGGCCTGCCGGAGGAAAAGGCGAAGGCGGTGGGCATACCTGTGGGCCTCGACTGCCGCCCCTGCCCGGACAAGACCGCCGCGAAAAGGGAGGCCGGGCTGAATCCCGAGAGCAGGGAAGTGCTGCTGGTCGGCGGCTCGATGGGCGCGGGAAACCTGCCGGGGGTTATCGGCAGCCTGCTGCCCGCGCTGGGCCCGAAGGGGCATCTCACGGTCGTCTGCGGCTCCAACGAGCATGCCCGGGAGACGGCGGTGGAGCGCTTCGGAAACGACGGGCGCCTGACCATTCTGGGCCGCGTGTCGCCCCTGTCGCCACTGATGGCCGCGGCGGACGTGCTGGTCACCAAGCCCGGCGGACTGACCATCTCTGAGGCCATGACCATCGGCACGCCCATGGTGATCGCCAACCCCATCGCCGGGTGCGAGACGGTCAACGCGGCGTTTCTGGAGAAGCATGGGCTGGCGCTGTTCGCCCGGTCGGCGGAGGAGCTGCCCGGGAAGGTCGCCGCGCTCCTTGAGGACGAAGCGGCCCGTCAGGCCATGATCGATTGCCAGCGCCGGGAGATCGACCCCGACAGTGCGCGGCATATCGCGGAGGATGTGCTGGCCCGCGGGCGCGCAATGCGCGAAGAGGCGCAAAAATGAACTGGCGGGAAGCGCGGCAGATGAAGGAAAAGCTGCTGAAGGTCTGCTGCTGCACCCTATAAAGCGTTTCTTATGGAGAGAATCGCGTGCGCACGAAGTATCGGATCAAGAGGATCCGGCACTGTCCGGATACGGGACGCGCCGCTTGCATAACAAAAACGCCTCCTCCCGAACAGGGAGGAGGCGTTAGCATATCGGCTTAGTCAGGACTTTGTTGAAGCTGTGGCCACGAAAGGGCCGACGCCAGATCACCCGTGGCAATAGGCTGTTTTTTGTGCCGGAAAGCTCAAGACCTGACGCGCAAGTCGTCAGGCATAGATGGCAAGCCGAAGGGGACGCAGCCTGCCGCTGCTTGTGCGGTGAGAAGTCAGATGGGGAAAGGCTCAATGAGGCAACGAGCGCAGAGGACCCTGCGCTCGGGACGACGACGCAGGATGGAGTCTCTGCGGGCTTCCGACGCTCCCGGGACTTTGCCGATGGTCCAAAGCAAGGGCCGCTTGTTACAGCACGCCCAGCAGCTTGCCCGCGTAGATCAGACCGAACAGTGTACCCATCGAAAAGACCGTTGTCAGCACGATCTGACTGGCGGCCAGCGTGCCGTCGCAGCCCATGGCTTCGGCCATTGGATAGCTGCTGACCGCCGCGGGCGCGCCGAACAGGATAACCATCACGCCCAGCTCTTCATGGTGGAAGCCTAACAGCACCGCCAGCCCGACCATGACCACCGGGATCACGAGCTGCTTGAGCAGCACCGTCCAGATGAGCTGATTCCTGTTGTCCTTGACCCCCTGCCACTTCAGCGACGCGCCCAGCACCAGCAGCGATACCGGCGAGGCCAGATTCGCGAGCTGATTGCACACGTTGTCCAGCGCCGTGGGGAGCGGCAGCCTGATCAACAGCATCACCGCGCCCAGCGCCGCGGCGACGATCAGCGGGTTGGTGATGACGCTCTTGAGCAGCTCGCGGGGGTTCGTCTTTCCGCCGCCGGAAGACAGCGCTACCACCGCGAGGATATTGTTCAGCGGCACCACCAGCGGCAGGCCCAGCGTCACCGCCGCAATGCCCGACTGACCGTACATGGCGGTCATCAGCGCCACGCCCAGGATGGCGAAATTGGAGCGGAAGATGCCCTGCACCATCACGCCCACCTTGCGCGGGTCATGCTCGAACCTTGGCACGATGAACCACGCCAGCAGGAAGATGATCAGCACGCCGAAGAAGCAATAGGCCGCGAAGCCCAGCCCCGGCGCCTCGTCGATATTCAGGGTGCGGATGTTATTGAACAGCAGCACCGGCAGGAAGACCCGGAAAACGAGCTGGTTCATCCGGGAGGCCACTGGCTCCTTCATCAGTCCGATGCGCCCCAGCATCCAGCCCACCGCCAGCATCAACAGCAGCGGCATCATAATATCCATGGTAATAAGGAATTCCTGCAACGCGTACCGCCTGCCCATCGTGTCATGATAGGATAAGCATACCACGATCGCGTCGGTTTGTCCATGCAAACGTGCGCGATGGTCGGATTTTCTCCAAAAAGTACAGGTTATAAACAAAAAAGGAACCGGAGCGCAGTGGCTCCGGCTCCCGGTATTCAGGAATCCGTTGATCAAACAGGGGGTACCAGCGGAATGTCAGGCATATCCGGAATCTCCGGCACGGGCGGTACATCGGGCGTCGACGGCTCTTCCCGCCGCTCATCAAAGACTTTCTTGCCCCAAAACACCGGCTGCTCCCGCCGCAGGCCTTCCATGGTCATCATATCGTCGTACATCTTCTCGTAGAAGCGGATGAGCTGCTGGTTGGTCGTCTCTCTTGCGCGGCAGATGTCCGCCACAGCCTGAGCGCGGGCCTGTCCGGCCAGATCCGGCGGAGCGCCGCAATCCGTCGGCGTAGCGGAGGAGGTCATGTTGATGAGGGTCTGCAGCGCGTTCTCAAAAAAGTCGTTGTTGTTGACAACCTTGCTCAGCTGCTCCAATATCAATTCCAACGTGATGGTAGTGCTCATGCGTTTTTCCTCCAGTTGCGGCGGACGCACAAGGCATATCATGCTCTCCGATACGAAGCGCGCCCGCCCTTTTTTCACAAGGCCCTTGGCCCGCTTGGGATACGTCGCTTCGTAGGTATGTCCCTGTTCATCAACGACAGCGATGGTCTTCGGCATGGCCTGTCACCTGCGCTTGTCTTTTTGATGAGTGAATGCTGTTTTTTGTGATGGGTGCCGTCCCCGATTCACTCTCTCATGATAGCATGACGCTGCTGGACTGTCAAGCCCATGCTTTTCGCGGTTCAAGGGAGACCGACAGGCAGCATCTGCGGGTTGCAAACGATTCCTCACTGTGCTATAATTAGTAATTGTGTAAATGTCTCTCTCGCCGGACGCGGCGATGGAATAGGAGGGTTTTTCTTGCGTTACGAGGAGCTGGAGAGCAAGCCCGACCTTGCGCGGACGCAGCAGGAAGTGCTGGCTTACTGGAAGGAAAACAACATCTTTGAGAAGTCCCTCGAGGACAAGCCCGGCGAGGTGGTTTTCTATGACGGCCCGCCTTTCCCCACCGGCAAGCCGCACCATGGCACCGTGCTGGTGTCCTTTATCAAGGATATGATCGCCCGCTACTGGACCATGCGCGGCTATTCCGTGCCCCGGGTCTGGGGCTGGGACTGTCATGGCCTGCCCATCGAGAATCAGGCCGAGAAGCTGCTGGGCATCGCGGACAAGAGCATCATCGAGCGCTCCACCAGCGTGGAGGCGGCCGACGCTGCCTCGCAGGTGGAGAAGACCGAGGAGGGCCATACCTTCCTGAGCCGCAACGACCGCTGGGTCGGTGCCGTGGAGCAGGCTGCCGGTCAGGCCGCGGCGAATCCCGCCTTCAAGGACATGCACGTTGGCATCACCGCCTTCAACAACGAATGTCAGGGCATCGTGTCCAGCAACAACGAGAGCTGGCGCGAGTATGTTGAGGAGATGGCCCGCTGGGTCGACTACGACAACGCCTACAAGACCATGTCCCCCTCCTTCATGGAGAGCGTCATGTGGGCCTTCAAGACCTGCTATGACAAGGGCCTGATCTACAGCGGCAACCGCGTCACGCCCTACTGCATGCACTGCGGCACGTCCCTGTCCATCTCCGACACCCGCGAGTCTGACTCTACCCGGCCCCGTCAGGACCGCTGGATTATCGCGAAGTTCCGCTCCCTGTCCGAGCCGGAGCTCGGCGGCAAGCCCGTCTATTATCTCGCGTGGACGACCACGCCGTGGACGCTGCCGTCCAACCTCTGCCTTGCCGTGGGCCTCAAGCTGACCTATGCCTATGTGGACGTGGGCGAGCAGATTTATGTCGCCTGCAAGAACACCATCGGCAAGTACAAGAACGTCTTCGGCGCGGAGCCGGTGATCGTGAAGGAAGTCAGCGGCGCGGACATGCTCGGCAACACCTATGAGCCGCTGCTGCCCTACTTCGCGCACATGAAGGATCAGGGCGCGTTCCGGGTGATCTCCGCGGACTATGTCGACGACAGCGAGGGCGTGGGCATCGTCCACACCGCTCCGGCCTTCGGCGAGGACGACTACTGGTCCTGCCGCAACAACAAGATTCCCACCGACGAGGTCAATCCCGTCGACGCAAAGGGCCACTTCACCGAGGAAGTCACCGACTTCTACGAGGACAGCAAGACCCGCAACGTCATCGAGATGAACCCCATCATCATCCGCTTCCTGTACGCGAACGACAAGGCCGTCGCCGACGGCACCATCGAGCACAACTATCCTCACTGCTGGCGCTGCAAGAACCCGCTGATCTACAAGGCCATGAACGCTTGGTACTTCTCCATCGAGAAGATCAAGGACAAGCTCATCGAGAAGAACGAGGAGATCAACTGGGTGCCCTCGACGGTCAAGCACGGCCGCTTTGGCAACTGGCTGGAGAATGCCCGCGACTGGAACATCTCCCGCAACCGCTACTGGAGCACCCCCATCCCGATCTGGGAGTGCGACTGCTGCGGCGAGCGCACCGTGCTGGGCAGCGTGGCGGAGATCAAGGAAGTCAGCGGCATCGAGCTGACCGACCTGCACCGCCAGTTCATGGATCAGGTGACCTTCAAGTGCCAGTGCGGCGGCACCAAGCGCCGCGTGCCCGAGGTGCTGGACTGCTGGTTCGAGAGCGGCTCGGTCACCTACGCCCAGAAGCACTATCCCTTTGAAAACAAGGAGTGGTTCGAGACCCACTTCCCCTGCGACTTCGTGGTGGAATACACGGGCCAGATCCGCTGCTGGTTCTACTACATGCATGTCATGGCGGTGGCGCTCTTTGATCGCCCTGCCTTCAAGAACTGCGTGGTGCACGGCACGCTGCTGGCCAAGGACGGCAAGAAATTCTCCAAGTCCTCGAAGAATTACACCGACCCCATGGAGCTGATGAAGTCCTTCGGCACTGACGCGTTCCGGCTTTACCTCTACCAGAGCAACGCGATGCTGCTGGGCGACCTGCGCTTCGACGACGAGGGCATCAAGGACGCTTATCAGCAGCTCATCGCGCCCTTCTGGAGCGCCTGCAACTTCTTCACTTCCTACGCCAACCTCGACGGCTATCACCCGGATCAGCTGCCCGCGCCCAAGTCGGACAATCAGCTTGACCGCTGGATGCTCGCCAAGCTCCAGCAGACCGAGCAGATCATCCGCGAGAGCATGGACGCCTATCAGGTGGACCGTTATGTCACGCCGCTGATCTCCCTGATCGACGGCCTGACCAACTGGTACATCCGCCGCAGCCGCCGCCGCTTCTGGGAGAGCGGCATGTCCGCGGACAAGCAGAACGCCTATGACACGCTCTACTATGTGCTGGTCAACACCCTCAAGCTGCTGGCTCCCGTCGCGCCGATCCTCTCTGAGAAGCTCTACCGCAACCTGACCGGCGAAGCGTCCGTGCATCTGGCCGCGTGGCCGGAGATCCCCGTGGACTACGCCGACGAGGCGCTGCTCCGGCAGGTTGAGCTGGTTCAGGACGTGATTGGTCTGGCCCGCTCCATCCGCGAGAAGCAGCGGGTGAAGAACCGCCAGCCCCTCAGCCTGATGCAGATTGCCCTCAACGATCCGGCGGGCGCGGAGGTCATCCGCAGCTTCACGGCCATCATCAGCGAGGAGCTGAACGTGAAGAAGCTGGACATTCTCGATGATGTGGAGAGCATCGCGACGGTGGACTACAAGCCCTGCTTCCCGGTCATCGGCGCGAAGTACCCGACCCGCAAGGGCGATATCATCCGCGCGGTGAAGTCCGGCGCGTTCCGCATGGACGACGACAAGGCCGTCCTGACCCTGAACGGCGCGGAGGAGACCTTCGACGCGGATATCATCCTCGTGTCCTACAACGGCAAGCCCGGCATGCATGTGGCCAGCGGCAAGGGCATGGTCGTGTCTCTCGACCTGACCATCACCGACGAGCTGCGCCGGGAGGGCCTTGCCCGCGATATTGTCCGCAACATTCAGGACGCCCGCAAGCGCATGGGCTGCGATATCTCCGACCGCATCGTGCTGGCTGTGGCGGGAGAGCTGCCCGAGGGCTGGGCGGACTACATCTGCGGCGAGACGCTGGCCGAACTGGGCGCCGTCGCTGCGCCCGAAGTTACCGCTGAGATCGAAGCGGACGGCGGACAGACCATCGTCATCGGCATCGCGAAGAAATGAACGGAATGGAACTACAGCCGCTGATCAGGCAGGACGTTCCCTTTGTCCGGGACGGACAGGTTGTGCGATTCATCCTTGATGAGGAAGCCCGGCCTGCGTGGTCCAAGGCGCTGGAGGGCGCGCTGAACGGCGTTGATCTCTGCATGCCCCAGCGGTATCAGGCGCAAAGGAAGATCATGACCGGGGATACGCGGCGCAAGCGGTTTGTGGACTTCGTTTCCGGCGCGCACGGCGTCAAGGTTGATCTGGCCAGCGGCCCGTCGGGGTATTTCGCCGCGATGCTGGACAGGCTGGAGGACGACGATATCTTCATTGTTACGGATGCCTGTCCGTCGGTGATTGCTGCGCACGCGAAGGCCTGTGAAAGAGGCAATTGCTTCATTTTCGACGTCGATCTCGATCAGAGGCTGCCCTTTGCGGACGAAAGCGTCGATGCTTTCAGCGGCAATCTGCTGAACAATGTGGATCATTACGCGGAGCTGATTCGCGAGATTCACCGCTGCCTGAAGCCGGGCGGACGATTTGCGGCGATAGAGCTGTTTTTCGACCACGGCTGCAAAACCTTCGAGCATCTGAACGCTCAAGGGGCTGTCTGGGCGTCCTTCGAGACCTTCATGGCCTTTTGTGAAGGCGTCGGATTCCGGTATCTGGACAGCGATGTGCTCTTGACGCGAAAGGGCAGGATTGCCGAGGGTGACCTGTACCCGCTGGACCCGGACGATGGTTCAACGGACAGAACAATCTACTTTGAAAAGCGCTGATGAGGCCTTTTCCTGACATGAAAGACCCGCCTGACAGCTTCCGCGGGGAGGCCGCCGGGCGGGTTTTCGATTGTTTTGCAGCGTCAGTTTGCGCCTAAAAGCTCAAAGGGCTCGCTGACGGCCTCGTAGTGCTCGCTGCCGACGTAGGCCTTGACGCGGATGCGGTACTGGCCTGCCGGGGCAAGGGAGCTGTCGTTCGCGCGGCCGTTCCAGCAGTAGGCGGAGCCCTCGGGCTGGAGCTGCTCGGGGCGGGTTGGCTCGCGGGAGGCAAGGCGGCGGACGGTGCGGCCCTCCATGTCCTCCACGGTGACGGTCAGCTCGCAGGGGAAGCGGTGATGAACGACAAAGCACAGCTCGTCCCAGCTCTCCGGCGCGAAGCAGTCTTCCGTCAAAATGTCCAGTGCGGGGTCTCCCTGCTCCGGGGGCACGCACAGCACCCGCGAGGTGGTCAGCGAGGGCACGCCGCTGTCGATGGCGATGAGCTGCAGAAGCACATAGCCGTAGGAGCCCGTGTCCGCCCGGTCGAGGGTGATGGCACGCTCCTTCATGCCGGGGGACAGGAAGCCCCGGGCATCGCCGAAGGTGCCGAAACGCTCCGCGTCGTCATAGAGCAGGCGGCTGCGATCAAAATCCCAGCGGCCGCTGCGGTGATAAACAAACTGATACGCCACCTGAGTGGCGCGCACGACATTGAAGATGAAGTTGACGGTCGGGCTTTCCGCCGAGAGCACGTCGGCCCCGAAGTCCACGCTGGTGACGGATGCGTCGCGCCGCCTGCCGGTGAAGGAGGCTGCGTCGTAGCTCATGACGGCAAAGTCGTCCTCCTCAGGATAAACGCGGACGGTGGACGCGCCGTGATGGTCGAGCAGGTAACGCTTGAGCTCCGTGAGGGTGATGACGCCGTCGTTGTTGTCGTCAGCGCCGTAGCCGCCCGCCACGGACAGTCCGTTCACCAGCGCGCCGGAGAAGTACCCTGCCCCGGTGAGCTGCGCGTCGCCGATGGTGCCAGACCAGAACCAGCTTTCCTCCGCGCCGCCGGAGGAGCAGATCACCTTGTAGTCCGGGCCTTCAAACACATTATCAAAGGGCGCGTGAACGCCCTTTCCGATCACGGCTCCCGCATGGCAGGCGTCCAGCATGAGCACCTTCGTGCCGGGCACCTGATCGAACAGCGTCCGGAGCTGCTGCGCTGTCACGCCGCTTTCGTTCCGGCCGTCGGAGAGCAGCAGCGTCATCTCACTGTTCGGCGTGCCCTGCCGCCACAGGCCATGGGTGCTGATGTAGAAATAGCTTACGTCATCCTCCGTGGCGCCCTCGAAGGCGTCGCTGATCAGCTCGGCCAGCTCCTCGGGGCTGGAGAGACCAGTGGAGCGCGTGACCAGCCGTTCAAGGTTCATCGCGCCGCCGGAGAGCGCTTCCGCCATGCGTATGACGTTGTTTTCAGAGGAAGGCGAGGTGTCCTCCTGCGTCACGAAATGATCGCAGCCCACCAGCAGCGCCCGGTTCGTGCCCTGCGCCGCCAATGCCCCCGAAAAGGGGAGAAAGAGCCACGCGAGCAGCACTGCCAGCAGCAGACGCCTCCCCATGGCCCTTCACCCCTTTCAACGATTCAATGAAACAATTGTACACCTTATTAGACGGTTTTGATAGTGGAAATGTTCACGCATTGATGCAGAAAATGAAAAAAATTTTGCGCTTTTTGTCAGACGCAATGATTTCTCATGAAATTTTCATGTTTGGCGAAGCGGTTTCTCATGCAGAGCGGAGGGCGATGTGATATAATTACAGCGTGAATTCAACAGAGGAGGATTTCAGCTATGACTGCTGATCTTGCCGCGCGGCTCAGGGATCTGCGCGAATCCCATGACCTGACCCCGGAGGCCTTGGCAGACCGCCTGGGCGTGCATGCCGATACCGTTGCCGCGTGGGAGCGCGGCGAGGAGGCCCCGAACGCGGATCACCTGCTGACCATGGCCTCGCTCTACGGCGTGACGGTGGACAGCCTGCTTCAGCGTCCGCTCCCCGGCTCGGACGACATCGACCCCAACAACCCGCTGCCCAACGGCAGCTTCTTCGACCATGTGCGCGAGACGCAGCGCAGCAGCTTCCCCTATCCGGTGGCGGTGGCCTTTGCGTATCTGGTGCTGGGCTTTGTCTTCAATCTTTGGCATCCGGGGTGGATCATCTTCCTGACCATCCCGCTGTACTACCTGCCTGCCGCCCAGCGCACGCCGGTGCGCCTGCTGTGCAATCCGGTGATGATCACGATCATCTACCTGCTGTTGGGCTGCTTCTGCAACCTGTGGCACCCGGGCTGGCTGGTGTTCCTGCTCATCCCCATTCTCAACGCGGCGGTGAACAAATGAATGAGGCGCGGCATGCAGCCGCGCTTTTTCGTTGCAATTCCCGGGTGGCTGCGCCATACTGAAAAACGGTGATGTTTCCGTATGCTGACGCTCAAATCAGTTGATTTTGATTCGCCGGAGCTGTCCGCCCTGGCGGCGCTGATGGAGCGCGCGTTCCCCGCCAACGAGCGGATGCCGATGAACGTGCTGCTCAGCCGCGAGGGCAGCGAGATGCTGGCCATCCTCGAGGACGGCGCCTTTCGCGGGTTCATCAGCCTGCTGACCCGCATGGATATCTGCCACATCCTCTTTTTTGCCATGGAGGAGGACTGCCGGGGCCGTGGGTTGGGCACGGCGGCATTGGAACTTGTGCGGGAGAGAAAGCCGGGTCTGCGGCTCATCGCTGATCTGGAAGCCCCCGACAGCGCGGCCCCCAACGCGGAGCAGCGTCTGAGCAGACGCCGATTCTACGAGCGCTGCGGCTATGAGGATACCGGCGTGACCTACCGCTGGCGTGGCGAGCACTATGCCATCCTGTCCAGCGGCGGCAGGGTGACCGACGAGGAATTCTGGCGCTTCTGGAACGAATGGTAAGCGGGTGACCTGCACGAAACG
The DNA here is from genome assembly GCA_022510815.1 of Christensenellaceae bacterium. GTDB lineage: Bacteria > Bacillota > Clostridia > Christensenellales > Aristaeellaceae > UBA11524. Next base: position 19,239 of record JAFLST010000045.1, read on the forward strand.
CGCTGTTTTCCTTGCAAAATCCGCGGGTCTGTGCTATCATATCCATCGAAAACCAAAGCTCAGGCTTTTCCTGATAGGGAAGGAGTTACCACCATGAAGCAGATCACGTCCGCCCAGCTGCGGGAGATGTTCCAGTCCTTTATGGAGTCGAAGGGGCATCACCGCATCCAGTCCGCCTCCATCATCCCGGAGAACGACCCCACCGTGCTGTTCACCACCGCCGGCATGCACCCGCTGGTGCCCTATCTGATGGGCACGCCCCATCCCGCCGGCACCCGGCTCACTGACGTGCAGAAGTGCATCCGCACCGGCGATATCGACGAGGTTGGCGACGCAAGCCACCTGACCTTCTTCGAGATGCTGGGCAACTGGAGCCTCGGCGACTATTTCAAGAAGGAAGCCATCTCCTGGTCGTGGGAGTTCCTGACCAGCCCGGAGTATCTGGGCCTTGACAAGGACAAGCTGGCCTTCTCGGTCTTCGCGGGCGACGAGGACTGCCCCCGCGACACGGAGAGCCATGACCTGTGGCGCTCCATGGGCGTGGCCGACGACCACATCTTCTACCTGCCCAAGGAAAACAACTGGTGGGGCCCCGCTGGCATCACCGGCCCCTGCGGCCCGGATACCGAGATGTTCATCATCACCGACAAGGAGCCCTGCGGCCCGGACTGCTCGCCCGCCTGCTCCTGCGGCCGGTATCTGGAGATCTGGAACGACGTGTTCATGCAGTACAACAAGCAGCAGGACGGCAGCTTTGTCCCGCTGGCGAAGAAGAACGTGGACACCGGCATGGGCCTCGAGCGCACCATCTGCGTGCTGACCGGCAAGAAGACCGTCTACGAGACCGACGCCTTCTCCGGCATCATCGCGCGCATCGCCGAGCTCTCCGGCAAGGGCTATGAGGACGACGCGGAGACCACGAAGGCCTTCCGCATCATCGCCGACCACATGCGTACCGCTACCTTCATCCTCGGCGATGACCGGGGTGTGTCGCCCTCCAACACCGATCAGGGCTACATCCTTCGCCGCCTGATCCGCCGCGCCGTGCGCTATGGCATGCAGCTTGGCATGGCCGAGGGCTTCACCGCCGAGGTGGCGCAGGTCATCATCGACCAGTACAAGGCCGTCTATCCCGAGCTGGAGCGCAACAGCGCCTTCGTGCTCGACCAGCTCAAGCTGGAGGAGACCCGCTTCGACCGCACCCTGCGGCAGGGCAACAAGGAGTTTGACAAAGTGGCTTCCCGCGTGCAGGACGGCAAGATCGACGGCCTGAGCGCCTTCCACCTCTATGATACCTACGGCTTCCCGATCGAGATGACCGTCGAGCTGGCCAAGGAGCGCGGCCTTGAGGTGGATCTCGCGGCCTTCGAGGAGAACTTCAAGAAGCATCAGGAGCTCTCCCATCAGGGCGCTGAGCAGAAGTTCAAGGGCGGTCTGGCCGACCACAGCGAGGAGACCGCGAAGCTCCACACCGCGACCCACCTGCTCCATGCCGCGCTGCGCAAGGTGCTGGGCGACGAGGTCGCGCAGAAGGGCTCCAACATCACCGCCGAGCGCCTGCGCTTCGATTTCTCCTTCGGCCGCAAGGTCACCAAGGAGGAGCTGGCCGTGGTCGAGCAGCTCGTCAACGAGGCGATTCAGGCCAAGGTGCCGGTTGTCTGCGAGGAGATGACCGTGCCCGAGGCCAAGGCGGCGGGCGCTATCGGCTTGTTCGAGAGCAAGTACGGCGAGAAGGTCCGCACCTACAAGATGGGCGAGTATTCCTTCGAGATCTGCGGCGGCCCCCATGCCGAGAATACCGGCGATCTGGGCACCTTCAAGATTCAGAAGGA
>JAFLST010000046.1 GCA_022510815.1 Christensenellaceae bacterium
GTGCGGGAAACAGGACTTGAACCTGCATGTCCTTAGCGAACACTAGAACCTGAATCTAGCGCGTCTGCCAATTCCGCCATTCCCGCAGGTGTGGATGGGGGTGGATTCGAACCACCGAAGTCGGTGACGGCAGATTTACAGTCTGCTCCCTTTGGCCACTCGGGAACCCATCCATATGAAGTTTCCTCTGTTATCCAAGAGGATGGAGCTGGTGAAGGGACTTGAACCCGCAACCTGCTGATTACAAATCAGCTGCTCTGCCAATTGAGCTACACCAGCATGAAGCCGCTTTGGTGGAACCGCGATTCGTCAAGTCCAGAAGGAATAATGGCGACCCGGAAGGGGCTCGAACCCTCGACCTCCAACGTGACAGGCTGGCGCTCTAACCAACTGAGCTACCGGGCCATGTGGGCCTTCAGGGACTTGAACCCGGGACCAACCGGTTATGAGCCGGCCGCTCTGACCAACTGAGCTAAAGGCCCGAAGCAGAAGAAAATGGTGACCCCGTCGGGATTCGAACCCGAGTAGCCGCCGTGAAAGGGCGGTGTCTTAGGCCTCTTGACCACGGGGCCACGCCTGCATCTGGAGTGAGGGTTTGGTCGGGGTGAAGGGATTTGAACCCCCGGCCCCATGCTCCCAAAGCACGTGCGCTACCAGACTGCGCTACACCCCGGTTGATCTTCCGCGAGTTCGTTCCCGCAGGCGACGAGATATATATTACACGATCTCCTCTCATTTGTCAATACCCTTTCCCAATTTTTTTAACGACATTTTTCCGTGCAAGATGCTGGCGAATGCTGAATCACCGGTTGGTCCATTTCCGCATTGATGGATGCCGTCGAGTCTCTGTTGCGGCCATCCCCCGGCATCGCCCGCAGAGCGCGTGAACTGCTCTGCGCCAGCAATAAGACGCTCTCTCGCCATCCGCCATATATCCAGATTTTCCCTGTGCCGGCGGCGCATCGTCCATTGACATGCGGTCAGAATAAGCTAACAATATGAATCAGGAGGGCGGATATGCTCGAGCGCGCGCTGATTGCCTATGCCTCGCCGACGCTGGCCCGGCTCAAGGCCGGCAGTCTGTTTGCGGTGCCCTGTGAATGCGCGGCGCTGGCTGGCGACCTGCGACGGGTGAACGACATTCTCCGGCCCCGAGGGCTGCGGCTGATCGTGCTGCGCCGGGAGCCACAGCGGACGCTGCTCTACCTCTACCGGGAGCAGACGCTTGCGGACTCCCTCGCCCGGGAGGATGTGCAGGCCCTGCTCGCGGCATGCGGCTATCAGAGCTTCGGCGTTTCTATGGCATTGAGTACCCTGCGGCGGCGTCTCGACGAAGCGCCCTGCTTTCCGCACGAGATCGGCGTGTTTCTCGGCTATCCGCTGGAGGACGTGATCGGCTTTATCCGCAATGGCGGTCGCAACTGCCTCTGCTCCGGCTGCTGGAAGGCCTACGCCAACGAATGCGAGGCCCGGCGAACCTTCGCGCGGCTGAACAAGTGCAGAGCCGTCTACGCGCGGCTGTTTGCCGAGGGCCGTCCCCTCGCGCGGCTGACCGTCCGCACATAACGTCCATTTCAAAAAATCGGCAAGGCCGTGGTGAGCCCTGTCGATCATGGAATAAAGCAAGGCGCACAGCATACGAACTTTTCGGGTTCGTACCTGTGCGCTGAAGTGGAGATGAGGGGAGTCGAACCCCTGTCCGAAGGTTCGCTGGCGGAACTTTCTACGGGCGTAGTCTGCGATTTAACATTCCCTCACCCGGCCGCCCACAGACGGGCTTCCGGGGTCAGTAGCTTCATGTTACGGGTGACGCCGCAAAGCTTAGACGTACTCGTTCCCCGCGTTGATGACGGCGGGAACCGGACACGCGGGCAATCCGGGCCGCCGTCACGGCATTAAGCCGCGAAAGCGAAATCGCTATTGTCAGTTACTTTTTTTCCCCGTTTTAACGTGGTGCAGGGTCCACGGCTCGCTTATCCCGTCCTCGATGACCCCCGTCGAAACCGGATCATCCCCATGAGGTTGGAAACATGGCTCCGCTGACAATGCTTCGCTTCTCTATTCTATGTCCCAAAAAGTCAGATTGTCAATGTCCTTGTGGTTCAATCGCTTACTTGTTGTGCTCCCTGAGCGCCCGCTGGATCTCCCGGTCGGTGTCGCGCTTGGCCATGGCGTCGCGCTTATCGTGGAGCTGCTTGCCCTTGCACAGGCCGAGCTGCAGCTTCATGCGACCGTCCTTGAGGTAGATTTCCAGCGGCACCAGCGTGTAGCCCTGCCGGGCGACGAGGCCGTCCAGCTTGCGGATCTCGCTGCGGTGCATGAGGAGCTTCTTGGGGCGCATGGGGTCGCGATTGAAGATGTTGCCCTGCTCGTAGGGGCTGATATGCATGCCCTCAACCCAGAGCTCGCCCTTGCGCACCTGCGCCCACGACTCCTTGAGGTTCACCCGGCCCTGCCGCATGGACTTGACCTCGGTGCCAAAGAGCTGCAGGCCGCACTCATAGCGCTCCTCCACGAAATAGTCATGAAAGGCCCGGCGATTCTGCGCCACCACCTTGATGCCCTTCTGATGCGGCACAGCGCCACCTCCCCTGCTCTCGCGTTTTTTCATTATATCATAGTCTTTACCGCTTTGCAAGCCGCGAACATTCTGATATAATGGAAAAGGAGGACGCATCGGACAGCCGCCGGGAAGCAGCGTGTCCGGCCAGTCCCCTGACAGGAGGCCGACATGGCGGAGAAGATTGCTTTCTTTGATTTCGACGACACCCTCTGCCGGGGCGACTCGATCCTCCCCTTCCTGCTCTACAGCGTCCGGCGGGGGTATGCGCCCGCCACGCAGGTGCTGCGCGCGCTGTGGGGCTATGTCCGCTGGCGGATCAATCCAAGCCGCGCCACCAGCGCTAAGAATCTGACGCTGTCCTACATCCGGGGCCGCACCCGAGGCGAGCTGGACGCGCTCAGTCGGGACTTCTTCCGGGATAGGCTGGAGAAGCGCTTCTTTCCGCAGGGGCGGCAGGAGCTGGAAAGGCTGCGGGGCGAGGGGTTCCGCGTCGTGGTCGTGTCGGCCTCGACGGAGGTCTACATGCGCCTTCTGCCGGACTATCTGCCGGTGGACGACGTGATCGCCACCCGATGCCCGACAGATGATCAGGGCCGCTACACCGGCGAGATCGGCGAGAACTGCAAGGGCGACGAGAAGCCGCGGCGCATCCGGGCATGGCTGGACGCGCAGGGCCTGACCCCCGACTGGCCCGCCTGCCGGGCTTATGGCGATTCCCTGTCCGACGCGCCGATGCTGGAGCTGACCGGGCACCCGGTGCTGGTCGACCCAAAGCCTGCCCTGTCCGCCCGCCTGCCCGACGCCGAGCGCGTCCGCTGGCACTGACGAGGAGCCGCTATGCTGACGATCAAACGACTGACCATCGACGATATTTCGCTCCTGAAGCCCATCAGCAGCGCCAGTCTGGTGGGCGAGGACGTGCTTTTGCGGATAGGGCGCGGCGGCTTTGCGCTGGGGTATGTGCCCCTGCAGCGGGCGGAGTGGCGCGATTTTCCCCCGGCGGCTGACGCAGACCCCTATGCCGTGCTGTCCGACGAGCGATGCGCGCTGTTTGCCGCCTTTGAGGACGGGCTGCTCGTGGGCGCCGCGTCCCTGCGCGTTCATCCCGCCACCCGCTGGGCGGAGGTGACCGATCTGCGGGTCGAAGCCGCGCACCGGCGGCAGGGCGTGGGGCGCAACCTGCTGGACTTCTGCGAGCGCCTTGCCCTCAAGCGGGGCATGCACGGCCTGAAGCTCGCCTGCACCGACACCAACCCGGCCCTGTGCCAGTTCTGCGAGCACTGCGGCTTTACCCTCGCGGGCGTGGACAGCAAGGCCCTCGCCTACACCGACGCCGAGCGCGACAAGCCCCTCTCCCGCCGGGCCGCGCTGCTGACCTTCTACAAACCGATTCAGAAAGGCTGATTCTCCGCTATGATGCGACTGCAAAAGTATCTGGCCCTCTCCGGGGTCGCCTCCCGCCGGGCCAGCGAGAAGCTCATCGCCGAGGGGCATGTGGCTGTGAACGGCGCGACCGTCACCGAGATGGGCGTGCAGGTGGACGAGACCGCCGACCTCATCACCGTCGACGGGCAGCCCGTGACCCTCGAGACCGAGAAGCACTACCTCGCTTACTACAAGCCCGTCGGCGAGGTGACCACCGTCTCCGATCCCGAGGGACGCGCGACGGTCATGGACCGCTTCCGGGACTATCCCGTGCGGCTCTACCCCGTGGGCCGGCTGGACTACGACAGCGAGGGCCTGCTGCTGCTGACCAACGACGGCGACCTGATGAACAGCCTCCTCCACCCCAGCCACGAGGTGGAGAAGGCCTATCTCGTCAAGGTCTCGAACCATGTCAGCGAGGAGACCCTGCGCCGTCTTCGCGCCGGCGTGACCCTCGACGACGGACGCATGACCTCCCCTGCCGAGGCGCGGCTGGTGCGCTACGAGACCTTCGCCAGCGTGGTGCTGGTGACCATCCATGAGGGCCGCAACCGGCAGGTGCGCCGGATGTTCTCCGCGGTGGGACACGAGGTGGTGTCCCTCAAGCGCGTGGGCTTCGCGGGCATCAAGCTGGGCGACCTGCCCCGGGGCCAGTGGCGGCGGCTGACCGACCGCGAAGTGGCCCGGCTCAAGGAGCTGTGACCATGGCGTACATTCTGCGATCCGCCCGATACATTGCCGCCGACGCGCTGCGGCAGGTGGTGCGCCCCGGAGACAGAGTGATCGACGCGACCCTCGGCAACGGCCACGACACCCGCATGCTGGCGGAGCTGGTCGGCGAGACGGGCCGCGTCATCGGCTTCGATATCCAGCAGGAGGCCGTCGACAGGACGGAGGCGTCCCTGCGGGAGGCGGGGCTATTGGGCCGCTGCGAGCTGCATGCCGTGGGCCATCAGCACATCGCGGAGCGCGTGACCGGCCCCATCCGGGCGGCGGTGTTCAACCTCGGCTGGCTGCCCGGCGGCGACAAGGCCATCACCACCCGCTGGGAGACCACCCATGCCGCGCTGTCCGGGGTGATCGGACTGCTGGAGCCCGGCGGCATCTGCACCGTCTGCGCCTATCCCGGTCACGCGGCAGGCGACGAGGAGCGCCGGGCGCTGACGGACTGGCTGTCCGCGCTCAGGCCGCAGGCGTTCAATGTCCTGCATCACCGCTTCCTCAACGCGGGGCCCGGCGCGCCGGAGTGCTTCATCATTCAGAAGAATCCTGACCTCAGGGAGGGCTGAGCATGCACGCACCCGAGAGCGTCATCATGACCAACATGTGCATGATCAGGGACAGGCAGGGCAACGTGGTGCTTCAGGAGCGCCATGGCGACTGGCCGGGACTGGCCTTTCCCGGCGGGCACGTCGAGAACGGCGAATCCCTCACCGACGCGGTGATTCGCGAGATCCGGGAGGAAACCGGGCTGACCATCGCGCATCCGCGGCTGTGCGGCGTGAAAAACTGGTTCCGCAGAAGCGGCGAGCGTTACATGGTGCTGCTGTACCGGGCCGACGAGTTCACCGGGGCGCTGACCTCCTCCGAGGAGGGAGCCGTGCGCTGGGCGCCGCTGGACAAATTGCCCGTGTTGCCGCTGGCCCCCGGCATGAGCGACATGCTGCGGGTGTTCCTCGAGGAGGATATCAGCGAGATGTACTGGTCGAGGGACGCGAAGGACGCGGCGTTCAAATGAGCTGACAACGGAGGGACAACATGGGCGTAACGGTTTCGAGCCTGCACATCTATTCCGGCGAGCCGGTCGACCCGGCGCTGGGGCGGTTCGCGTCCTTTTCGCCGGGGTGGCAGACGATGCTGCCCTCGGACATCCGGCCGGAGGACGATCTCTACGGCGCGGCCCGCAAACTCTCCAAAAAGGCCGCCGCGCCTGTGCTGGTCTTCCGCATGTTCGACAGCGACGAGCTGCTCTTCGCGCTCTTTGAGTCGGGCCGCACCGCCGCTTTTTTCAGCACCTTTGACTACGAGGCCAAGAAGGGCATCTTCAGGATTCCGGGGCTGGTGGGGTATCCGGAGGGCCACAAGCGGCGCACCGCCGAGATTCTCTCCTGCGGCGATGTGGAGCTGCTGGCCGCTCTGCTGGAGGAGTTCTTCGGCGTGGCGCTGATGGTCTTCGCGGACGACGCGCCCGATACCCTCCGCCGGGCCCGCGGGGACGAGCTTTACCGAGCCTTTCACGAGCAGGAGCGCAGCATCCGCGGCAAGCGCGCGCCCATCGGTGCCCTGCTGGTGGACGAGTTCCCCGGTAAGCTGTTCAGCAGCACTTTCAGTGAGGTTGACCGCTCTATCAGCAACGGCTTCCTGTTCGGGATGGACACCCCCGCGTCCAGCCTGAAAGACCTGCGCCCGGTGCGCTTCTCACAGGGAAAGCTGCTCCCGCTCCCCGAGGAGGAGATCGTCTACGCGACCCACACAGCAGCCGACCCTCTGGCCTCTGCGAGCTGCGACCTCAACGCCGTGCGCTTCCTGCCGGACGCCCCCGAGCCCTTCGGCGGCAAGACGTTCCCGCTTCCCCCGGGCTTCTACTTTTTCGATTTCTTCGGCGACCGGCGGCTGATGCTCACCAATTTCCACGGCGGCGTCGCCTTCATGGACGCAGATGGCAAGCTCATCGCCCGCTTCTCGGTGAAGGGCATCCCCGTCGCGCTGGAGGACGGCTATCTCCTGACCGCTGGCTCCGGCTCTTTCTGGATGTATGGCTACGAGCCCAACAACAGGCTTCGCATCTACCGCATCGAAGAACAGTAAACAAAAAGCGGTTTCGCGACGGAACCGCTCAGGGCATCGACAAAGGCAGGCCTTTGTCGAGAATGGCAGTCATGGTCGGTCCGATTCCAGACCGCCCATGACTGTAAGGTGGCATTTCGTACCGAAATGCGCAAAACTGACGCACACGGTGGCTGTCGATATGACAGGATAGCGGGTCATTGGTAACAGGCAGCTGTCATACAGGTTTAGCTCAAATTCAAATGAAAGATGCAATAGTTGATACACCGGCATGGAATTCTGTGGGTCATGCCGGTGTATATTGCATATTCTCAGGCCAATAAATCATAAGGGAAAAACGCCTTCACCCTGCATGAACACAAAAAGTCATCGTTACTACCGAGTCTGATTTGTATATGCAAATCACCTGATGGTAGAAGCAAGTCAAACCAGAAGTATGGTTAAGTGGCACCGCACCGCAAGCGGAAATGGCAACGTTGCAGTGTTACTCTTTAGAGCGAAAAAAGTGTAGGAAAGTCAAGGCTTCCCGAAAGCCAAATCGGAGCAGGACGATCTTGGGGTGGGTCTGCTCATTTTCTTTATGCGAAAGCAACGGAGATGCAAGCCAATATGCCCTGCATCGCCATAAGAAAAGAATTGGAAAGCTCAACGATGAATACCGATACTTTCATTCCAACACCTCCTGACTTGCAATCTCATCTTCAACCATCTGCACCAGTTCTCTCATTCGTATACACAGCGCCGACGAGACGCTTCATAGAATATCTACACTGGCAATCTTGCTGCCGCTTTCGATCATCGCAAGATGGCTGCGGGTAACTCCAGCAAGACCTGATGATAACGCCAAAATACGCGTACGTCGCTGCGCTTTTCTCTGCATGATCTTGATGCCCGTCTTCCACCGTGGTATAATCCAAGTGAGAGCAAAAAGGCTCGAATGTTATCTGTGTCGGAGAGATGAAAGATGCTAATGATGCCTGTCGTGATTCTGACGATGACGGACGAGGTTGACAAGCGCTATATGGAATGGCTGTATGCGGAACATCAGCGCCTGATGCTTGCGACCGCGTGGAAGTTTACAAGAGATCAGGCTGACGTTGAGGACATCGTATCAGACGGCTGTATGGCGATCATACAAAAAATAGATACGGTTCGGCACATGGAACGTAACGTTTTGCGAAGTTATATCGTTTCTACTATTAGGAACACCGCCATCAGCCACTGCCGGAGGCAGCAGGCAGACAACGCGAGGTTCTACCCTGCTGACAGTGAGTGTGTGCAGGAGGTCGCCGATCCAGCGACGGTGGAGCAAAAAATCCTATTGCAAGCAGAGCTGCGAAGCGTGCGGCAGGCGATGTCGCAGCTTCCGGAGCGCGAGCGGCTGGTGCTGCGCCTGAAGTATCAGCAGGACAAAAGCGATCGGGAGATCGCCGAGAGCCTTGGGCTGTCAGACAGCAGCGTCCGCGTGTATACGATGCGAGCGCGGGCGCATCTGAAGGCCGCGGTGTATGGAGGGGAGCAGGAATGAACGAGCCGATCGATTTTGCCGAGCTGCAGGAGCGGCACCTTGATACAATGATACGCCTGGCTTTTGACCAGGAAGATGCGGAAGCTGTACAACAGATCCTGGAAGAAACGGAGCCCGAGCTGACGCCGGAGGAGCAGGAGTTGGCGGAGCGTATTCTTGCGCTGACGCGAGAGAAAGCGGCGAAGCAGGAAGCTGCCAAGAGAAAAAGCCGACCCAAGGGTACAGCGGGCCGGATGGTGATGCGGGTTTTGGAAGTAGCCGCATGCTTGATCGTGGTATTTGCCATTGCCACGCCCATTGCCTTCGCCAATTCTGCGGTGTTCCGCTCCAAAGTCATGCAGTTGCTTGTTCGGATCGATCAGGGCAACGAAGCAGCCTATTTCACATTTCGAGAGGATCCCGACGCAGAGTTTTTCGTGCCAGAGGGTTGGATGGGGGAATACTTCCCGTCGTATGTGCCGGAAGGCATGGTAGAAAGCTGGCGCAGTGAAAACATCGCAGCAATTGAGTATATCAGCAATGGGATGCGCGGCTTCAGCTTTTCCGAGCAGAACAGCGGAACCATTCTTCAGGGTACGGAAAATGGCACCGTTAGCAATGTGGATGTGCAAGGGTATACCGCCACTTTGTATGACGGAATGGCCTCGACCGGGGATTTCCGTGTAACCTCGGTTACCTGGGCCAATGACACAACCATGTTCTCGGTCTATGCCTACGACATGGATGTCGATGAGGTTTTGCAAATTGCAAGAAGCGTAAAAAAAGTAATCAAATGAATGTAACAATCACCCTTCCTAATGCGTCTACTAGACGAAAAGCAAATTAGGAAGGGTGATTTGATGAGGAAAATCTTAGTGTCTGTCCTCTGTTTTGCCATGGTTGCCGCGCTCATGGTAGGTTCCGCATTGGCCGACGCAACTGTACCACTTTTGTCTTCAAATACGCAAGCAACTGCGGATGTCTTCATTTTGGGCAAAAACGCAAAAGCTGTAGTCTCAGTGTCAGCGATTCCAGTCGGTTATAGCGTCAGCACGTCCGTGTCACTGCAGAAGAAAGTGAGCAGTGCATGGACTAACGTAGCATCTGCAGCGGGTACGCGGGACGTGAGTGCTTCTGCGTCAGCGATCAAAGGGGTGACCTACCGCGCTTACGCCATATGCAAGATTTATGACAGCTCTGGAAACCTCAACGAGACGCTGACACTTGTGAGCGAAACACGCACGTATTGAGTATGAGCGACGCAGAGATGCAGAAAATACTTTCCCAACTCTACGATGCCTATCAGCCGGCAATGCTCAGGAGGGCATACCACCGCACGGGCAGTGTAAGCGACGCAGAAGACATTGTCAGCAACTGCTGGGTCTCGTTGATCAGTCATGCGCAGCGCTTGCTCATGCTGGATGATAAGGCGCGCTCGACTTACATCATGCGCAGTCTAGACAACAAGATCACGGATTTCCTGCGGACCAGCGCGAGAAAGAAGCAACAACCGCCTTGCGATCATATGATGAGCCTTGAGGGTTTGGATGCGTTTACACACCAGCATGATACCTGCGAGGACAGGATTCTCCATCTGACGAAGCGACAACGAGAGATCGTTCATTTACGGTGTGCAGGACTTCGCTTTACGAAAATCGCCACGCTCCTAGATCTCTCCCCCTCTACTGTCCGGGTTTACTGGATGCGAGCCGTAAAGCGGCTTCGCACCATGCAAACAGGGGAATAGTGGTCGGACTGCCCATTCCCAGACACATGTGAAATGTGGCCGCAGCTGCATTTCGTTGTGGATAAACAGTACGCTCTATGTGCGTGATTGGAGATGATTCCATTGGCCTGACACCCCCGCTTGCTTCGCTATAGGCAAGCAAAAACCTTGCAAAACGTGCTGGCCGGCACACATCGGAAACGATGTGCTGTTCTGCAAGGTGTCATGAATTATAGCACACACCATCAACTTTGTAAAGAGATACATTCTCACACGACAAGATAAGGAGGAAACTCACATGAAGAAGCTGCTTGCCTTTGTCACGGTATGCATCTTGGTGATGCTTTGTTTGTCTACTGCTTTTGCCCACACGCATGTATGGGGGGAGTGGGCATGGGAGATTGAGCCTACGTGCCAGAAAACTGGGCGTCAGGTCAGATCGTGTACGCTCTCAGGCTGCGGTTCGCACGATCGTCGAACCGTCCAAAAAGCCGATCATGACTACTTGCCCGCTACTTGTGAACAGCCGAAAACCTGTAAGTACAAGTGCGGAACGACAACAGGTTCTGCCTTGGGGCATTCCTATGCCGCCGCCACTTGTGTTTCACCTAAAAAGTGCGTGAGGTGTGCGAAGACCGAGGGAGATCTTGGCGCTCATCGTTATTCTACCGCTACCTGCACAAAGCTTGCAACCTGCTATGTGTGTGGCCTCACGAAAGGCACTTACAAGGACCACACCTACGTGAACGGCAAGTGCTCGGTTTGCGGTGCGAGCAAGTAACAAGATGCAGTTTTCCCCGGTAGTCGGATAACTAATCTGCCAGGGGGTGGAGCACCAAAGACGGGTGTATTTGATGCTTCACCCCTTTGTGATGTACAGGTGCTATCTGTTTCATTATTCAATGAATGGGGAGATTCCGTCCGTTCCCGAATTGTATGGAGATTTTCCTTGTCATATGGAGTGAATCGTGGGATACTGAGGTGCAGACGGATGATTTTTCCTGTCACGCGCTTGACCCAATAAGGAGGAATCGCCTTGAAAAAGCTTTTGAACCCAATTCTATTGTTCACGCTTCTATGCTTGCTTCTGTTGTGTTCATCCGCACAGGCCGCTGAACCTGTCGATACGCATACGGACTCACTGCCTACCAGCGCGCGGGTGCTGGGCGACACGCTCTATGCGATTGCCGACGGCAGGATTATCGCGCTTGCCTCGCCGGAGAGCGGCGCGGAGACGGTGGTGAATCTGGCGGACTTCCCGGAGATCGATCCCAGCGAATGGGACTATCTGTGGCTGACCGGCGACGGCGACGCGCTGTATCTGCTCCAGCCCCGGAAAGGCCTGCTGTACCGCGTCGAACCAAACGCGCTCACGCTGGCCACGCGGCTGGACATCTCCTCCCTTGGCCGGGAAACCTTGACCCCCGGTGAGCGCTACGTCATGTTCTGTCACCCGGTGATGATGGACGGGAGGCTCTACCTGCTGTCGATGGACACGGTCGCGTGGCAGGGGTATGAGCTCTACGGCTTCTCGCTGGACACGGGCGAATGCTCCAGCGTTGAGATTGGCCTGATGGAGCCGGAAGGTCTCGTGCCCTATCGGGACGGCATGCTGCTGACCGTGAACCGGGATGACGAAAGCGTTGTCGCGCTGAAGCCCGACGGGAGCGGTCGGACGGAGGTGCTGACGCGCCTGCCTGCCATCAATAACCGTCATGCGGTCTATCACCCGGCGGAGGACGCTGTCTACTTCCTGTCCGGCTTTACGCTGATGCGCTATCGCGGCGGCTTTGAACAGGCGGAGAACCTTCCCTTTGACGACATGAGCTTTACCGCTTGGGCTGGTGTCTGGCATGGCGAGCTTGTGGCGCTGACCTCGCAGGGACTGTATCGCTGTGTCACAGACCAGACGCAGCCGGTTCAGCCTGACAAGAATGCTCTGCGGATCTGGTCGAACAGCAATCTGCTGACGTCGGACGATCTGATCGGCTTCCGGGCAAGCCATCCGGAGATTCCGCTGGAGGTGCAGGTCGGCGCGCAGGAAGACCCGATGGAGCGCCTGATGAACGAGAGCCTGTCACGGGACGCGAGCATCGACATTTTCATTCTGTCTTCATACATGATCGACAGTCAGCTCATTTTTGAGCGGGGCTTTGCCGCGCCGATCCGATCTGATCGGCTTCAAAAGAACATGCACGCCATGCTCCCGCAGATTGGCGAGCTGCTCATGCGAGACGGCGCGTTATATGGCTATCCGATGGCGCTGTGGCCGGACTTCTGGACGGTGCGGCCCGATCTTCTTGAAGCGGCCGGATGGAGCGAGCCTCCCCGGACGATGGAAGCGTATGTCGATATGCTGCTGGACTGGTACGACGCCCATGCCGACGAGCGGCAGGCCGTGACCTTCAACGGCTGGGGCAGCGTGCGGATGCAGCAAGTGAACACCGCGCAGATGCTGCTGAACGCTTATGTGTACGCCTATGCGTCGAGCGATGAGCCCGTCGCCTTCAACACGCCTGCTTTTGCGCAGCTCCTCCAAAAGCTCGAACTCCTTTCCGAGTACGAGGGCACGGAGCTCGACCTGATGGACGCGGCGGAGGCGGGCGCTCTCCCGCGAATCTTCCACACGGGCAAGTCGATTACGCCTCTTTCCCGCGCTGTGAACCCTGCCAACTGGGGCGAGGTAACCATCGACGCGCCTGTCTTCTTCGAGGGCGACGCGCCGACGAACGGGGCCAGCATGGACTACTTCATTGTGAATCCCAACAGCCAGCATCAGGAGGAAGCGATCGCGTTCCTCGAATACTACAGTCAGCACCTTGACCCGAAAGACGCGTATCTGCTCGCGCCGGATCAGGCCGAGCCTGTTCTGAATGACCAGTATCAGGAGCAGATCGAAGCGCTGCAATCGCGCGCCGACCAGCTGGCTGAGAGCTTCCTGCAGCAAGAGGCGTCCGTCGGCGTCATCACGGAGCTGCTGGAAGGCATGCAAGGGAGCGCGGAGGATTACGCCGCCCTTCAAGCCGAACTGACTGCGGCGCAGAAAATGCTGACAGCCTACAGCGACGAACTCGCGGAGTGCGCAGCCTCCCTGTCGCTGGCGGAGACCAGCCGCTACATCATCTCGCCGGAAGTTATCGCGGAATATCAGGCGGTGGCGCAGGGGTTGAGCCTGCGCAATCATCACTGGGCATGGGAGATCATGGAGGAGCTCGACACGCAGGCGCTGTTCACCCGCTATTTCGAGGGCGGCGCTTCCCTTGAGCAAACGCTGAGGGAGCTGGATCAGCGGGTCGCCATGATGTTCTACGAGGGGCAATGACGGGAGGGATCGGCATGTTTGAGCGCAAGAAAAGCCTGATGCTTTTCCTGCTGCCCGGCTTGGCGGGCGTGCTGCTGTTCTATGCCGTGCCGTTTCTGGGCGGGATGGCCTATTCCTTTACGGACGGGCATGTGCCGTTCCGGTGGGTTGGGCTGACCAACTACCGAGCCGTATGGGGCAACCGCATGTTCCTTCTGGGGCTCAAAAACTCCCTGCTGCTGTCCGTGATGTGCGCGCCGACCGTGTGGCTGCTGGGCTTCCTGCTCGCCGCGCTGCTATGTCGGCTAAAAGGCAG
Source organism: Christensenellaceae bacterium (assembly GCA_022510815.1). Lineage (GTDB taxonomy): Bacteria > Bacillota > Clostridia > Christensenellales > Aristaeellaceae > UBA11524. The sequence goes on from JAFLST010000046.1 coordinate 13,626, forward strand.
CGGAAACGCCCTGCGCAACAGCATCCTGCTGCCATATGTCATGCCTTCCTCCTCTGTGCTGCTGATCTGGCTGATGCTGTTCGACTACGGCGGGCCGATCAATCGCCTGATCACAGCGCTGGGCTGCGGGCGCGTGTTCTTTCTGTCGGGCGAAGCGCTGCGGCTGCCCGTCCTGCTGCTGTTCGTCTGGAAGAATCTCGGCTTTGCCGTCATCGTCTTTCTCAGCGCCATGCAGGCTGTGCCCGACGCCTATTATGAATACGCCGCGCTGGAGGGCGCGGGGTTCCTGCGGCAGTGCGTATCCATTACGCTGCCCTGCATCCTGCCGACCTGCTTCCTGATGCTGATCCTGGCGTGGGTCAGCGCGTTCAAGATCTTTAAGGAAGTCTATCTGATTGGCGGCGCTTATCCGGACGAGGCGGCTTACACCCTGCAAAATTACATGAACAATCTCTATGGCAAGCTCAACTACCCCCATGTCAGCACGGCGGCCTATACCTTCGCCGGGATGCTGTTTCTGTTCTTTGGCCTCCTGTTTTTGATCCAGCACAGAAGCACGAAAGCGGTGGAGGGGGAATGATCATGCACCTTGACCATCTTCGCCCCGGCCGAACGAAAAAGCACCGCCTCAGCCGCCTGTGTCTGACGGTTGTCGCACTGATGCTGCTCATGCCGGTTGGCCTGACGCTGCTCTACTCCTTCTTTTCCCCGGAAGAAGTGCTGGAGCAGCTGCAGCTGCGCGGTTCCTTCTCCGAAGCCCGCTTCATGCCCATCCTGCTCATCCCCCGGATGATCTCCATGAGCCAGTATTACGAGGTGCTGCTGAAAGACAACGGCATTTTGCAGCGCTTCCTGCTTTCCGTGTTTTATGAGGTGGCGGTGGTGGCGGGGCAGGCGGTGTTCATCCCCGCGCTGGCCTATGCGCTCAGCGCCTTCCGGTTCAGGGGCAGGAACGCCCTTTTCCTGCTCATGATGCTGCTGATGCTTTTACCCTTTCAGGTGACGATGGTGCCCAATATGCTGATGCTGCGGGCATTGTCGCTGCTGGATACCGTGTGGGCGCTGATCCTGCCCATGTGGTTCGCGCCCTTCTATGTATTCCTCATCCGGCAGTTTATGGTGGGCATTCCTCGTGAGCTTTACGAGGCCTGCCAGCTGGACGGCGCAGGAACGATCGGCTGCTATTGGCACGTTGCGCTGCCGGTGAGCCGCCCTGTGCTTGGCGCTGCGGCGGCACTGTCCTTCGCGGACATTTGGAACATGATCGAACAGCCGCTGACCTTCCTGAGCCACCGGGAGGACTTGCAGCCGCTTAGCACGGTCTTTAACCGGCTGATCGACGTGCCATCCGGCATCGAATTTGCGGGTGCCGCGCTGTATATGCTACCGGCGCTGTTCGTCTATCTGTTCTTCCTGGAGGACATCGTTTCCGGGATTCAGCTGACAGAGCTGAAATAACAGCGGATACAAAGGAGATCATCCCATGAAGCTCAAAAGAATCGCCGTTGTCGGATTGCTGACGCTCTCCATCGTGATTGGTCTTTGCCTGTTTCTGTCGGGCACGATCAAAACCATTGTCACGCCCAAGGTACAGTTTGTGACGGTCAAATCCGGCGTTCTGACAGAACGCTTCAGTCTGCCTTGCACGCTGGTCTACCGGGAAACGGAGGGGCTTCGCCACGAGGTGCCGGAGGGCATGGTCATCGGTCAATGCTCCGTCCAGACAGGGGATGCAGTGAAGGCGGGAGATCCGCTGTTTTCGCTGCGCCTCCAAGACGAGCAAAGCAGAGAAGCTCAGCTGATGGAAGCGTATCATACGGCGCTGATTGAAGAAGCGGCCTTTCTTCGCGAGCACGCTTCCGACAATCCCACCGCAGACGAGGAAGCCTACTATGCCGCGCATGAAGCATGGGAGCAGTCTGTCATCCAAGAGGGCGACGCCCGTCTGATCATGGAAAAGCTGCTCCCACCCGGCATAGACCTTCCCGATGAAGGCTATCCCGAAGAAGCGGATGAAGAGCTGATCCACGCCATCGACAGCTACCGGGCCAGCCACACAGCGAGAATAGCCGCGGGAAATGCCCTCAACAGCATTCCTGCCGATGAAGTGCGGGACGGCATTCTCCGGTTCTTTGCTGACAAGCAGGAAATGGAACGCCATGTTCAAAGCGCTAAGGAAGCCCTGTTGGCATTTCAAATGGCGCAAGATACAGTCAAAACAATCACCGCACCCCATGATGGTTATATCGCGGAAGTTTGTGTCCGCGTTGGAGATGCCTACGACGGCACAGCGCCTCTTTGCTTTCTGACTGGCGAAAATGGAGGTCCCGTCTTGGAAGCCGACGCCAGCAGTATGGCAAGGAGCATGACGGATGGCGCTGAAATAACCGTTCAAACGGAGTGGGGCGATTTCAGCAGCAAGCTTCTCACGACGGAAATGACACGGGATGGGCGCCTGTGCTTTGATGCGGTCATTCCGCAGGAAATTACAGAAAGAGGCGTTTCCCTGCGTCGCCTTGCGGACAGCGCCATCACCATCAGCGCCACGATTCGTTCCGGCGAAGCCCATGCGCTCGTCCCAGTCAGCGCCATTCATGGGGTGGGAAAACATCGTTACGTCTATGTGGTTGAGGAGAGTGCTTCCGCTTTGGGCGGCACCGAATGGAGCGTCAGAGAATACGCCATCACAGTCCTTGCGGAAGCGGATGGGTACGCAAGCGTCGAAGAACCCCTGAACCGGGTGCGTTTGGCGTATATGGAAGACAAGGAGCTCAGCGACGGCTGCACCGTGATCGGAGGCGCGGAATGACAAAGAAGAAATGCCCTGCGCTGGCGGTCATCCTTCTGCTGCTGGCTGTAGGTTGCCTTACTGCTGGTGAGTGGGGACTGTGCCACATCAAGCCGCTCCTGGAGTATGCCGTGCCCTGCGATACATCCCGGCAAAGCACAGAGCTGACTGATTCGCCTTTGCTTTCCGCGCTGGCGCAACTCCGGGAGGCGCTGCCGGAAGCTGATGTGTCTGCCTTCATGCTCAAGCGAGGCCTATCTATACAAGCTGCTTCCGGTCGTGAAGCAGAATGCTCCGTTTATAGCGTAGCGACAGGGTGGTTTGACCTGTATCATCGTGCGCTGCATGCAGGGCGCTTGCTTGGGGAGAGTGAAATAGCCGGCGGGGAAAGGGTTGCGCTGGTGAACGAACGCCTCGCTTATGCGCTATGGGGCGATACGACGGTTACGGAGCATTCCATCCTGCTGGGCGGCGATCATTTCCGGGTGGTGGGCATCGTCCACCATGAAAAAGCGCCCGGTCAAATGGATTCCAATGAATTGTATATTCCTCTCTCCGCTGCGGTTGAGATTGGATTGGACGGCGACATTCAAGTGCTTGCGAGCAACGGTAAACGGCAAACGGTTTATTTTGCTGCCGCGAGCAGCGTACTCCCCGGCGGCACAAGCTGCTCGTTGGAAAAGGAACGTGCCCGCGCCGAACTGCCATTGCGCTATCTCGTTGTGTTGTTCATGCTGATCTTTTTAAGCTGGTTCCGGAAACAAGTTAATCGACTGAATCGTCAACAGTTGGATGCGTGGAAAGCACGGCATGCACTGGTGTATGGCAAAGAGATGATTCTCCCATCTCTACGGCTTGCAGCCCTATGTCTTGTTGGTTATGGTTTGTGGCTTGCCGCTGCGTATATCACATTGCAATTGGCCATTGCGCCTGCATACATCTTTCGAGACTGGATTCCTGATGATCCGTCCCGATTGAGCAGCTACGGGAATGCGATTCGCAGTGCGTTGGAACAACAAATGGTTCTGCATAACACCAGCACGGAAAACGTATTATCGATTAGGTTTTACAGCGGCTTGATTCGGATCGGCAGCATAGTTGGTTTGATCGCGAGCAACCTGTTCCTTTATGCAAGGAGCAATGGTAAGATTGGTAAATAGCGAGACTGTTTTAGCGCTTTCAAAAGTTGCAAGCAATGTTTGAGGGTACCCACAAACGATTTTCTTGTTGGTGGCGATGCCCCCAAGTCCCTTGATCGCATGATTGAAAATCATGCGGCTGCGCGTTTGAAAACGCTTGATTTTTGACCGGTGATTGCTGAGAATTGAACAGAAAAGGACAGTTCATATCGGCAAGGCAGGCGCAAAAAGCATATCCATATGGGATACTCAAATTCTTCATTTCTCTTTGTTGTGCGCATAGTTCTTGGCTTATTTGTCAGCGCAAAAGCAACTGCTTTTTTCGAGTAGCCGCATGACTCTTTTTCATGCGTTCAAAGGGGTTTGGGGGCGCTGCCACCAACAAGAAAACGCCTGTGGATAGCCACAGGCATTGCTTGCGAGGTATTGAAAGCGCAAAAATACCGGGCCTATGTTGATACCTTGATCACTTAATGAAGCGATGTACTCAAATGTACTATTTCTTGATCGGTACAGCCTTATTTATGTGAACTTTTTGTGAATATCTCCCTTTGAGGGTTACGTTTTGTTCCTTTTTTGTCACGGTGTATAAGAGGAACTTTTTTTCATTTGCCCTTTGTCTATCGAGGCGCAGATGCAAGTGCTTCAATCCCCACGCAATCATCAATCATAAAAAAGAAAAGGAGATCTGTCCTATGAAAAATGCCACCAATAAAACACATAGTCTTAAGCTCCAGACTGACTACAAAATCGTCGCTTGGTTTGATAACGAATTGCCGGATGTGACGGTCACAATCACGTCAGGCAAAACAACTTATCGTTTCACCGGGAGCTATGATGGAGATCATGCTTTAACTGCAAAGCTGCTTACTCACATGACCAACGATGACGCTGTAAAAGATTCGGAAAAGGGGTGAAATTCATGCAGGACAATGTTATAATAGACACGAGCAATCCTGTTATGGCAGACTGCCCGATAAAGAAAGGAGCAGAAAGAATGAACAGGCAGTCTGACAAGATTACAGCAATCTACTGTAGGCTCGGTCGTGACGATGAACTTGCTGGGGGCAGTAACTCAGTCGCCAATCATGATGTACTCTATCAAGGAGGGTTTCACCCCTCAGAATACATCATGACTGCGGCTCATTTGTGGTGAACGAATTGCGGTTATG
>JAFLST010000047.1 GCA_022510815.1 Christensenellaceae bacterium
TCAGATGCCTTCCAGCCTCATCATCTGCATCCGCTCGTCCAGACGCTTGACGAGGGTCAGGGCGTCCATTTGATTGGCGGAGAACATGTCCGTCAGATCGGCGTTCTTTTCAAGGAAACCGTAGCCGTCCGAGGTCAGCACGCTGAAGTACGGCATCATCCGGTAGAGCTTTTCAGCCATCTGGGGCCGCACGATCCACTGGTTCTCATAGTCGCCGGTGAGCTCGCTGATCTCCGCTTCCACAGCATTCATGACGGCTTCGTCATGAACGCGCGCGGCGGCATCGAGCTTCTCCTGCAGCTCGGGCAGGAGCTGCTCGTACTGCTCCGATATGTCCTCATAGCCTGTCTCCCGCACGCCGTCCGGCGTACCCCGCAGCAGCGCGCACTGGGCCCATACTGAGGGATGCTCAGCCGCGTAAGCGAGATACTTTTTCGCCAGCTCAATGCGCGTGCTCTTCGGGTTCACGATGAGCACCGTGAGGAAGACGGATTCCGCGCTGTCCTCCACGCTGTCGATGCCGATCGGCAGCGGTTCGCAGACCTGCGTGTTATCATAGCTGCCGGAGCCGCCTGAACGATGAATCAGCGGCATGAAGCTGCCTTCCGGAACCAGCGGAATGCCCGAGATGTTCCGTGCGTCATGAGCCTGCAGAATGGGCCTGATCTCATTGAGCCTGTTCAGGAGACGCAGCAGCGTTTCATTCTCAAAGACGATCGGCGTTCCTTCCCGCATGCACTTGCCGATGTAACTCAGCATGATCCGGTTGAACAGACGGTCAAAGGAGCTGAGACCCGAATAGAAGTAGAACAGCGGATAGGAATCCAGCAGTCCTTGCTCGTCCCACGCCACAATGCGGTCGAACAGCTCGTCATAGGTCGTCGGAACGGGACCCATGCTTTCCTCTGCCCACACGTCCGGGTCATAGATGAACGACCAGATATCCCGCGCGCCGATGGGGAAGGCGGCAATGCTGTCGCCGTACACGCATTTGTCCCGCCAGACGGGATATGTGTTGTTCACAAACGATGAGATGCTCTCATCGCCGGACAGGTCGACATAGAAGCCCTTTTCCAGCAGGCTCTGCAGATTGCCGATGGAGCAATCCATCACGATGATATCGAAGCGATCACTGCCCGTGAGCAGTTCCAGCGCGATATCGTCGAAGGTGGCGGGATAGTCAAGGGTCTTGATTTCCACGCCGGGGTTTTCCGCATAGAAGTCGTCCATATCCGGCAGGGAATTCGTAGGATAGCCATAATACTGCATGCTGCCCGCGAGCACCAGCGTATGATCCTCGTTGCTGATATTCAGCGAATAGATGTACAGATAGGCTGCGGGATTGCTGTCGTAGGGATTGTAGCAGTAGACGGTTGTTTTGTCATCGCTCATGGTAAATGCCCAGTGGTTGTTTTTGGGAATCTCCGCAACGGTCTCCTTGCTCCCGTCCTCGCCGAAACGATAAACCGCGTTCTCATACACGCTGTACCAGCCTGTATCGCCGTCCGCGATGGGCGACCCTCTGCTGACAAACTGATTGAGATACGTCGTTTTGCGGGTGATCGTATCATACAAAAGCCAACGGGCGCCGAGGCTTTCCGCGGTGTCGCCCAAGATCAGCAGCTGATTTCCGCTGGCCGGATAAACCGCGTGCAGGACGGGCATGGTGCAGATTTTTTCGCCTGCTCCGGTCTGCAGGGAATAGGCAAAGGCCGTGCCCTCCGTGAGGTATCCGTTGTCGTTTGTGATGGTGTAGCAGGTATAGAGATAGCCGTCGTCCGAAGCGCTGTAGGTCTCCGTCGCGCCGTCATAAGGCACCTGCGAGGAGTCCAGCGTGCACAGATACTGCCACGGATCGGCTTCCTCTGGGTTCCATAGATACAGGTCGTCATTCCAGTCGATCATGTAGGTTCTGTTCTGCGGGCTGACGGCCATGCCGTTGAGCGGGTCCTGACAGGTAATCCGAACCAGCTCCGTTGACTTGAACACGCGCTCCCCGCACCAGCGATCCGCGCAATGGCTCTCACAGGGAACGAATGCGCCATCCCTGAGCGCCTGACAGTTGGCATCCATGCTCAGCTTCATCGTCCAGCCGGATTCGTCTGAGCTGTCGATCATGTCGCTGTCGTAGCTGATGGTCAGCCAATGCAGCTCATCGCCGTTTCGCAGCACATAATTTCGCGCCATCAAATAGCCCGGCTGCCGCTCGATGCGGGCCACATCCGCCGAGGCACCCAGCGTCACAACCATGAAAAGCAGAGTGAATGCGAGAATCCATTTGATTTTCTTCATGCGCAACCTCCGTAGGACGTATGGAAGATTTTGACAGCATTCAGACGCTATTTCGCGTAGGTGATGACCGTAAAGCAGCGGGAATCGCAATACCAGCAGCGCCAATACTGATATTGATACCTCATGTGTCCTCCGCCGAGATCGTCATCGCGCACCTCCACGATCTCATCACCCTTTCGCAGATGCGTTTCCCGAATCTTCGTCACATCGTGGACATTAAAGACCTGACCGCAGTCGGCACACATCGTGTAGAAGGTCTCGACGTATTTGTGCTCCGAGTCATTGATCGGGGTATATCTTCTGATGCTGTCCCGGATCACGTTTCCATGGCCGCAGCCAGCCAGCGTGCTTGGAATCAGGGCTATGGCCCCGTCGCCCGGGTCAGCGGAAAGCCCATTCGGCTCATACGCGCTTTCGTTGCTGACCTCCTCGGGGCAGGGCGTTTCTTCCGGCTGCTGAACGCTGTCATCGCTCAGCAGCGCGGCTGCGGCAAACTGCTGATCGGCCGCGCCCCTGCGCCACAGGCTGACATGCACCGCTGTCGTTAACACCATCACCAGCATCAGCGCAATGATCAGCCCGTCAGGACGTTTCCTTTGCGCCTTGCGCCGATTCGCTTTCGTTGATCTGATCCGCCGGAGAACCCGCTCATCGAACCAGTATTCATCCTCCAGTCCCGGAAGGCTGGCGTCCATGACGCGCCGGATGCGATTATCGGGTGAAGGTCTGCGATCCATCCTTGTTCCCTCCTTCCAGAATGCCGCGCAGCCTCCGCCGCGCTTTTTCCAGTCGTTTTGATACCGTTCCCGCATGCAGGTTCAGGGCTTTGCCTACCTCATAGACGCTCATGCCCTGATAGTAGTACATGAGGACGACGTCCTTCTCCCGGTCGGGAAGATTGAGAATGTCCTCCATCAGCCAGCCGTCCTCCTCTGTCAGAGAACGCTGGATCGGCTCCGGCAATTGGTCGAGCGACACGCGCCTGTCAAAGAGCCGGAACCAACTGTTGCGCTTCATATCCTTGCAGGTGTTGATCGCAATCCGGGTCAGCCATGTGCTCTCTTTCGACTCATCGCGGAAGGAATCAAGCGCCTGATACGCTTTGATGAAGGTTTCCTGCACCGCGTCCTCCGCCAGAGCGGCGTCTTGCAGATAGACATAGCTGATACGCATCAAATCGTTTTTATACAAGGACATTAAGCGGCGCAGATTTTCTTCTCGGATGCTGTCAGGGCCCTTCACAGCTCCCATCTGCCGCTCACCTCCTTACACCGATTAGACGAAAGTTTTGCCGCAATAGTTTCCATTTTCGCGGATGCGGAAAAGTTTTTTTAAGGAATCGCTTGTTTTGTTCAACTTCTCACGAGAAACCGGATTTCCTGCTGACGACCGGATTGTTTTAAGATAATACAGTTCAAAGAAAAAAGCGGCATGACCTCATCGGTCATGCCGTCCTCTGTTTGCCATATCGAGATTAAGCAGCGTGGGCCTGTCCGCCGAGCTGCTTCGCGAACAGCTTCCTGAACACCGTCCGGATGAACGGCTGAATGAAGAACACCTGCGTGAACCATGCGAAGGGGAAGTTGAAGCACACCAGCTTGAGCCAGTTCGCCAGCAGGGTGACAAGGCTGAAGCCCGTGTAGTAGGGATAATAGAGCCATGCGGCGAGGAAGCTCATCGCGGGGCACATGAGGCCGACGGTCGCGGAGATGATCGCCGTCTCGAAGAGCACCGGGTGAGTCGTGCGCGGGTCGAAGCACTTGCTGGCGAGCTTGAAGGACAGCGGGCTGCCCATAACCAGCTCGAGCAGATACGCGAGGCAGAACTCCACGAGGATGATGCCCCAGATGGGCAGCATGCGCCCGCAGAGCATCACGCCGCCCTGCTTATGGATTGCCGCAATGACGCTGCCCGCCTGATTGACCTCCATCAGCGTCGCGCCGTTGACGACGTACAGGCTGTAGAACACATAGGCATGGACGGTCACCACGACCGTCAGCAGGGCGAACATGGCGCGCTGGAACTTCGTTTGAGGCATGGAAAACACTCCTTTCTTTTCGCATGACCGCAAAAAAACATGTGGCACGCGTACGATCTGACGAGGCTCCGTACCGTCATCAGATTTACGTACTTGCGTACCACATGTGTCGTGCGAGCTATGCGATTGCTCGCCTATGATAGCATGTTTTCCGTTTTCCTGTCAAGCGGGATTTTACAGCTTCGCCAGCGCCTTGAACAGCTCCCTGTTGGCCGGGTAGAGCTGCTTGTACACCTCGTAGACCGCGGCGTACTTGGGCTGATTCTCAGCGATGGGCATCTGCGCGGGATTCTGATGGATCATCGCGCGGCAGGCTTCCTCAACCGACGGATACAGACCGGCGCCCACGCCCGCGAGGATCGCCACGCCCAGCGCCGGGCCCTCGGTGTTGACGGTGGTCGCCACGGGCAGGCCGAACACGTCCGCCAGCATCTGCCGCCACAGCGGGCTCTTGCCGCCGCCGCCGCAGGCCAGCATGGTCTCGGGCGTCGCGCCCATGCCCTCCAGCACGCAGAGGCAATCCTTGAGCGCGTAGGTCACGCCTTCCATCACGGCCCGGAGCATGTCGCGGCGGGTGTGCATGGCCGACAGACCGAAGAACATGCCGCGGCAGTCCGCGTCAAGGTGCGGGGTACGCTCGCCCATCAGATAGGGCGCGTAGAGCAGCTTGTTCGCGCCGATGGGGCTCTGGGCCGCCTGCTGGTTCATCAGGTCGTATGGGTCGCAGCCCATCATGGCGGCAGCGTCCTTTTCCGCCTGACAGAAGGTGTCGCGATACCACTTGAGGGACAGGCCAGCCGCCTGCGTCACGCCCATGACGTGCCATGCGCCCGGCACCGCGCAGCAGAAGGTGTGCACGCGGCCCAGCGGGTCGATGGCCAGCTTGCTGGTGTGGGCAAAGACCACGCCGCTGGTGCCGATGGTCGTGAAGGCCCGGCCGTCCTCGACCACGCCCGTGCCGACCGCAGCCGCCGCGTTGTCGCCAGCGCCGCCGACCACCAGCGTGTCCGCGGACAGGCCCGTCAGCGCTGCCGCCTCGCTGGAGACGTGACCGGTGACCTCGGGGGATTCGTAGACCTTCGCCAGCAGGGCTTCGTCGATGTCGAGGATGCCCAGCAGCTCCTTGGACCAGCAGCGGTTCGGCACGTCCAGCACCTGCATGCCGGAGGCGTCGGACACCTCGGTGGCGTAGTCGCCGGTGAGCATGTAGCGCACATAGTCCTTGGGCAGGAGGATGTGGCGGCACTTGGCGTAGATTTCCGGCTCATGCTTCCTGACCCACATGATCTTGGAGAGGGTGAAGCCCGTCAGCGCGGGGTTGGCAGTGATGGAGATCAGCTTCTCCTTGCCGACCTTCTCGTGAATCTCGTCACACTCGACCTGCGTGCGCTGGTCGCACCAGATGATCGACGGGCGCAGCACGTTGCCGTCCTTGTCGAGCATCACCAGACCGTGCATCTGGCCGGAAATGCCCAGCGAGACGACGTCCTTTTTGTCTACGCCGCTCTTTTCCAGCACGGTGCGGATGGTGCTCACCGCGGCATGCCACCAGTCGGCAGGATCCTGCTCAGCCCAGCCATTCTGCGGCTGCGCCATGGGATACTCCACCGTCGCCGAGCAGACGCCGTGTCCCTCCTGATCGAACAGCACTGTTTTGGTGCCGGAGGTGCCCAGATCAATACCCAGAACATACTTCATCTTTCAAAACCTCTTTTCTGTATCATGGAATCAGCGCGTTGCTTCCATTATACGGTTCCGCCCGCCCGATGTCAAGCCGACAGCCTCCCGTATCCGTAACCAATCGCCCTTTTCCGGCATAGGATGATGCTGAGCCCCCGCACACACAGGGCTCGGAAAGGAAATTCATGCCATGGGCATTATTAACACGAATAAAGAAGTCAGCGCAACGCGCATTCAGTGCAACGACACGTTTCAGGTTCGCCTCTCCCTGACGGCGGCCCCGACGATCACCAACAACCCCACTGATATCGTGTTGGTGCTGGACCGCTCCGGCAGCATGTCCGGCAGCGCTCTGGCCAACCTGAAGAACGGCGCGAAGGCCTTTATCGACATTATTGATGAAGCGACCGACGGTGTGAAGGACGGTCAGATCGGCTCCGGCAGCCGGATCGGCATCGTCAGCTTCGCCACCACCGCCACCAAGGATACGCAGATGATTACCTCCGTCAGCGACCTGAAGGCCGCGGTGGACGGCCTGAGCGCGGGCGGCGACACCAACCACGCCGACGCCTTCACCAAGGCCATGGAGCTGCTCAGTCAGCCCTGCGGCAACGCCAAGGTCATCGTCATGTTCACCGACGGCAAGACCACCGTCGGCGGCAATGCCAGCCCCATCGCGGCGGCGGCAAGGGCGGCGGGCGCCACGATCTACTGCATCGGCCTCTCCGGCAGCGACGGCTTCGATGCGGCAGCCCTGTACGACTGGGCCTCCAAGCCCTCTTCCTCCTATGTGGTCATCACGCCGAACGACGCGGAGCTGGAAGACCTCTTCGCCGATCTGGCCCGGAACATCTCCAAGCCCGGCGCGACGAACATCACGATCAACGACATGATCAATCCCTGCTTCCGGGTCATCTCGGTGGCAAGGCCGACCAAGGGCGTTGCCAGCATGCTCAACGCGACCTCTGTGCAGTGGCGCATCGACCAGCTCGGCACCACACAGCAGGAGGGCGCGGTGCTGGAGTTCACGGTGGAGCATGTCGGCTCCTGCACCGGCGATGTGGCGGTCAACGAGGCCGTCTACTACAGCGACAACGAGGGCAACGCGGTCACCTTCCCCTCGCCGAGGCTGGACGTGGAGTGCGATGTGGTGCTGCCCGAGACCTGCCCGACGCCCGTCGATCTGGCGGTGGACGGCTGCGAGGATACGGTCGAGTTTGCCGCGGGCGATCTGGGGATGGAATCGCTGGGCCGCATCGTGCAGCTTGACGTACGGCTGCGCAACGTCTGCCCCAACAAGCGCGTGGCGCTGGCAGCGATCCTCACCGAGGTGGACAACGCCGGCGTGGAGCACAAGCGCGGCATGAAGACCATGGCCATCCCGGCCCATACCCGTGCCACCTGCCGCGATGTGACCGTGCGCTGCATCAAGTTCGTGCTCCCGGAGAGCCTCGATGTGACCGGCTCTCCCACGGCGATCTGCAACCGCCGGAACTTCCGTGCCCGCTTTATCGCCCACTATATCGACAACGACTACGACTGCTGTCCCTCCAACGATATGTAACCAATCAAGCGGATACCGCGCTCAGCGGTATCCGCGTTTTCAGATGCTTATGACCATCCGGGATTTATACAGACCGTTTTATATCATGAGACCGCACACAAGCAGGCTTGCCGCATAGGAGACCAGCGAGACCCAGACCACGTCGGGCAGGCGGCGTACCCCTGCCGCGCTCAGGTAGACCGTCATGGTGTAAACGATGGTCTCCGAGGAGCCCATCATGACGGCGGCGGCCCGGGCAGCCCGGCTGTCTGCGCCGCAGGCAGCGAATATCTCCCGCATCACCGACAGGCTTCCGGAGCCGCTCAGGGGCCGCAGCAGAAGCATCGGAGCCGTTTCGGGAGGCAGGCGGAGCAGCTTCGTCAGGGGCGCCGTCACCCCGGCAAGCAGCTTCGTCAGCCCCGAGGCGGTCAGCAGGGAGATCATCAGCGTCATGGCGCACAGCGCGGGCAGCAGCGACAATGCGGACTTCATGCCCCGCTCCGCCCCCCGCAGGAACGCCCCGTAGGCGTCCGCGCCGCTGGTCAATCCCCGCAGCACGATCAGCCCCGCCGCCGTCAGCACCGCCATCCCCGACACGTTATCCATGCCTTGCCCGCCTCCGATTCCGCCAGCTCATCAGCGCTGCCGCCGTGACTGTTGCCGCCGCGGAAGCCGCCAAGGACGCGGGCCAGATATCCGCCGGACTTGCCGACCCCGCAGCCGCCCGCAGCGCGATCACCGTTGTGGGCATAAGCTGCAGGCTGGAGTTGTTCAGCGCCAGCAGCATCGCCAGCGCCCGCAGGCCCGTCTGCCCCTGCGCTGCCAGCAATCTTGCCGCCTCCACGCCCGCTGGGGTCGCCGCGTTGCCCAGCCCCAGCATGTTGGCCGAGAGGTTCAGGCTCATGGCCTCCCAGCACGCGTCGTCCTTCAGACCGGGAAAGAGCGGCCCCGTCATCCGCCGCAGCCCCCGCGCGATCCGCGCTACATCGCCTGTCTCTGCCAATATTTCCATCAGACCGCTCCAGAGCGTCATGGTGCCCAGCAGCGTCATCATCAGCGAAACAGCGGCGCTCCCGCTGTCCAGAAGCGCCTGCGACGCAGACCCCGCCTGTCCTGTCAGCGCTGCCGCCAGCAGCGACAGTGCCAGCGCTGCGGACCAAATGATACTCATATGAATTTCCTCTTTTCACATATTTTTTAGAAACATAAACTTATGCACTTGACATACTTCGACGTTTCCCGTACAATGGACAAAGGCACCCCGATCCTGAAGATGAGGAGGTCAACTCAATGAAATCCACTGGTGTTGTTCGTCAACTGGATACACTGGGCCGTATCGTTCTCCCCATTGAGCTTCGCAGGACCATGGACATTGGCGTCAAGGATATGCTGGAAATTTTTGTTGAAGGCGACGAGATCGTTCTGAAGAAATATCATCCCAGCTGCATCTTCTGCGCGGACGCGCAGGACGTCGTCCCCTACAAGGGCAAGCTGATCTGTCAGAAATGCCTGAACGAGCTTCGCGGCAATCCGGACTGAATCGAACCACGCAAACACCGGGACGGGCATGACCCGTCCTCTTATTATGCGCGCGTTTTTCCCCGCAGAACTTGCCTGCCGGGGCGGAAAGGGGTATAATACCTCCTCGAGGTGATCAAAGATGGAAACGTTGGCTTTGTACGACCGGGACGGGCGGCCGCTGGGCCGGTTCATCCAGCGGGGGAACGGACTGCCCCAGGTGGCGAAGGGTGAATACTGGCGGGTGTGCGACGTATGGATCGTCAACGGAAAGGGCGAGATTCTCATCCAGCGGCGGGCGCTGACCAAGCCGAACTTCCCCGGGCTGTGGTGCGAATCAGCCGGCGGCGCGATACAGGCGTCGGAGACCCCGGAGGAGGGCTGCATCCGCGAGACACAGGAGGAGATCGGCGTGACGCCCGACTTCGAGCGCGGCGCGTTGGCCTTCGTCTATACGGGCAAGACGGCGCATCACGACGTCTGGGTATTCCGCATGGACGTGCCGCTGGAGAGCCTCACCCTGCAGCCGGAGGAGGTCATCGACGCGAAGTATGTCTCGCCCGCAGAGCTCAGGCGGATGGCCCGCGACGGCGAGTTTGTCCCGATGGGCTATCTGGAGCAGCTCCTGACCGCGCTGCCCATCCTGCTCAGCGCTTATTAAGGAAAGAAGGGTTTTTATGCTCAAGGCTTATCAGGAGGATTTCCGCATTTATTCTTATCAGTCGGACGTGGCGAACCAGTGGCGTCCCAGCGCGATTCTGGAGGTCATGCAGGAGATGGCCGGGGCGCATGCCGAGCTGCTGGGCGTGGGACGCAACGCGCTGATGCAGCAAAATCTGGCGTGGGTGCTGACCCGCGTGGAGGTCGAGATGAACCGTTACCCCAGCAGCCATGAGATCGTCTCGGTGGAGACGTTCCCGATGCCGGTGCGTCGGTGGTTCTTCCCGCGATACTTTGTCTTCCGCGACGCGGCGGGCCTTGAGATTGGCCGGGCTGGAAGCCTGTGGGTGCTGCTGGACTTCACCTCCCGCCGGATGTCGAGGCCGGACAGCGTTGCCGCGCTGCTGCCGGATAACTCGGACATGATCGCTCCGCTGGGACTGCCCGCGCCTGTGACGGAGATTTCCGGCACGCTGGAGACGGCCACCCGTCTGCCGGTCTATACTGACCTCGACTGCAACCAGCACGTCAACAACACCAAGTACTTGGACTGGTGCTGCAACGCGCTGGGCATCGACACCATGAAGACCCACTGCCTGAGCCATTTTATGCTGAACTTCGACGCGGAGATCCGCCCCGGGCAGGAGATTCGCACGGAGCTGCGGCGGCTGGGCAATGAGTTCTCCTTCTGCGGCTTCCATGGCGATAAGCGACACTTCGACATTGGCGGCGTGCTGGAAGAGCGGAAGTAAGGCATATCAACAAAACTGGGACATGGCGCGCGATGGTCGCCATGTCCCTTTATCTTTGAATTGGAAGCCGCATTGCTGAAATGCTATCTTGACGGATGTATGTCTTATGGCTTGATTCCGGCGGTCAATTCCTCGATGCTGCGATTCGCTTTATGCGAAAAGTATGCTTTTAATTCTATATTCTTGTCCCACTTATCCTGCGGATAATAGCCGTAACGCCGTTTCACATCACTCATGCGCTCCTCAATCGCAGCAGCGCCATCCGGCAGAATGATCGCGTCGCAAAGCTGAATCAGCCGATCATAGTCGTCGTAATCCAAGCCGGAAAGCGCATGCTCCATAATCTGCTGCTACTCCGGCGTCACATCGAAGTGGCCTATGAAGTCCTTTAATTGGTGCGTAGAAAAGGAATGCGTCAGGCATATGCGAGCGACTTGCACATAACCAAGTTCCAGCATATAAACATAACCGTCGTAAACATGCGCTAAATGCTTCACGCCAAAGCGTCTCCCGATATCATGCAGAAGCCCCAGCACATAGGCTTTTTCCAGCTGAATATCTCCGCATGCCGCGGCGATGGCTTCCGCGCATTTTGCAGTCATCCGGCTATGATTTCCCCAAGGCCCCGGATTGCGTGCTTCCGCTTCGCGCAATAACGCCTCCGCTGCAGGGCGATCAGGATAACCCTTCCTTTCAACCATCTCGCTCACATTGATACCTCGCTGATTCCCGGTCACGGTTCGCCAATTCTAATCTGCTGACATGATAGCACATTGAAAATGCGATTTCAAGATTTCCCGCTCTATACGAAGGGGGGCTTCAATTCACCGTCGACAAAGGCGGCTGTGGTGTAGTCCGCAGCCGCCTTGTGATCGCCAGAGGAAACTCCAGCCGTTCAGAATGTTTCACACGGAGAAAAGCGTCTTGCCAAATCACTTGGCGGGTACGACAGCCCGGTGTCAGACTGCCCATGCCCGAACACCTCGACGAAACGGCATCAGGCCGTCATCATGCCCTGCTCGCGGGCCTGCGCGGTGTAGAGCTCCCAGTAAGCGCCATGCTTGGCCATCAGCTCGTCGTGGCTGCCAGCCTCCAGAATGCCGTGGTCGCTGATGTACAGGATGCGATCACAGTTCTTGATGGTGGAGAGCCGGTGCGCGATGATGAAGCTCGTGCGGCCCTTGAGCATGGCCTGCAGGCCGTCCTGCAGCAGCTTTTCGGTCTTGGTGTCGATGGAGGAGGTGGCCTCGTCAAGGATCAGGATGCGCGGGTCGGAGAGCAGCGTCCGGGCAAAGGACACAAGCTGCCGCTGCCCCTGCGAGAGGCTGGAGCCGCGCTCGTTGACGGTGGTCTGGTAGCCCTGCGGCATCTCGCTGATGAACTCGTCCGCCCGGACGATCTTCGCCGCCTGACGCACTTCCTCTTCCGTGGCGTCCAGACGGCCGTAGCGGATGTTGTCCAGGATCGTGCCGGAGAAGATGAAGCTGTCCTGCAGCATGATGCCGAGCTGCGTGCGCAGGGAGTGCAGGGTGACCTCGCTGATATCGTAGTCCTTGCCGTCCTCGCCGTGGAGCGTGATGCTGCCGCCGACAAGGTTGTAGAAGCGGCAGAGCAGGTTCACCACCGTGGACTTGCCCGCGCCTGTGGGCCCGACCAGCGCGATGCTCTCGCCGGCATTGACGTGCAGGTTCATGTGGCTCAGGACGGTCTGCCCCTCCTCATAGCCGAAGGTCACGTCGTTGAAGTCCACCTGACCGTCGATGTCGGGCAGGGCCTGCGCGCCGGGATGATCGTCCACCACCACGGGCTCGTCCATGGTCTCAAAGATGCGCTCCAGATAGGCGAGGTTGTTGACGAAGGAGTTGTAGATGTTCGCGAGGTTGGTGATGGGCTGCCAGAAGCGGCTGACGTATTGGCCCATGGCGAGGATCACGCCGTAGGAGACGATGCTGCCGCCCAGCCAGTAGACGCCCGCGAAGTACATCAGCGTGAAGACCACCTGCGTGATCAGCTCCGAGGAGAGCCACACGCTGTTGGAGATGTAGATGGCCCTGAGCCACGCCTTGCGGCAGGCGGCGGCGAGACGCTGCATGATGGTGCAGTTCACGTCCTGCCGGGCAAAAAGCTGGCTGACCCGCACGCCGTCGATGGATTCGGCGAGGTAGGCGTTATAGTTGGAGTTCTTGTTGGACTGGTTCTGCCACGCGCGGCGCTGGCGGGGCTTGAGCAGAACGATGATCGTCACGAACACCGGCAGGCCCGCGATCACGATGGTGGCCAGCGTGGGCTCCGTGGCATACATGAACACGATGATGAACAGGACGTTGATGATCTCCAGAATCGAGTTGATGATGCCGTTGGAGAGAATGTCCGAGACGGAATTGACGTAGTTGATGACACGCACGAGGATCTTGCCGGCGGGGCGGCTGTCGTAGTAGCTGAAGGGGAGCCGCTGCAGGTGCGCGAACAGGTCCTTGCGGATGTCGTAGATGATTTCCTGACTGACATGGGCCATCATCCGGGAGCGGATGACCGTGAACACGATGCTGATGAGCAGGATGCCCACAAACATGATCGCCAGACGGGCCAGCAGCGCCATATCCTTGTTGGGCACCGCGTCGTCCAGCACCCACTGGGTGATCTTGGGCACGAACAGGCCGGTGACCGAAGCGACCACGGAGAGGCAGAGCGCCAGCAGCATGATGTATTTGTGCCGCCCGATATAGCCAAAGGCGCGCTTCAAGTGTCCCAGATCAAAAGGGGATTCAAGGGTCTCGTCAACGTCAAACTTATTGCGGGCCATCTTACATCGCCTCCTTCAGCGGCGCGTCCACATCAAGGCCGTTCTGCAGGCAGTAGGTTTCCCAGTAGTAGCCGCGCTGGCGCAGCAGCTCCTCATGGGTGCCGCGCTCGGTGATCTTGCCGTCCTTGAGGATAAGGATCAGGTCGGCGTCCTTCACCGAGGAGATGCGCTGGGCGATGATGATCTTGGTGCAGTCGTAGGGGAGCTGCCTGAGCTCGCGCTGGATGTACTGCTCGGTCTCCATGTCCACAGCGGAGGTGGTGTCGTCCATGACGAGGATGCCGGGGCGCATGGCCAGCGCACGGGCCAGCGCGATGCGCTGCTTCTGACCGCCGGAGAGGCCCACGCCGCGCTCACCAATGATGGTGTCGTAGCCGTCGGCCAGATGGGGCACGAACTCCTCCGCCGCGGCCCGGCGGGCGAAGTCCTTCACCACGTCGACCGTCAGCTCCTGATTGCCGAAGGCGATGTTGCCCTCAACGGTGTCCGAGAAGAGGAACACGTCCTGCGTCGCGGTGCCGATGCCTCCGCGCAGCTCGTTCAGGTTCCAGCGGCGCACATCGCAGCCGTCCACCAGAATCTCGCCGCCGGTCGTGTCGTAGCACCGGGCCAGAAGCTGGATCAGCGTCGTCTTGCCGGAGCCAGTGGGGCCCATGATGGCGACGGTCTGTCCCGGCTCGGCGGAGAAGGACACGTCTGAGAGCACTTCCTGCCGGTCGTAGGTGAAGGAAACGTTGCGGAACTCCACCTTGCCCTCGATGTGGTCGTGGGGCACAGGCGTTTCGGGGTCGCGGATATCGGGGCGGCTCAGGTCGAGCTGCATGACCTTCGTCGCGCAGGTGGAGAAGCGCTGCCAGTCGTTGAGCAGGTTGCCCAGATTGCGCATGGGCACCGACAGCGCCCAGCTCAGGCTGGTGAAGATGGTCAGCTCGCCGGGGGTCAGCTCGCCCCGCATGAGCAGGATGCCGCCGAAGAACACCGTGATGAAGGTCATGGCGTTGGCCAGCAGCTCGATGAAGGGGTAGAAGGACAGCCAGCGCTTGTTGATGGCGAGGTTGGCGTCGCGATAGGCGGCGGACTTGTGGTCAAAGCCCTCCTTTTCGTGCTCCTCCCGGGCAAAGGCCTTCACCACCCGGTTGGCGGCGATGTTTTCCTGCGCACCCGCGTTCATCTCGGACAGCTTGTCGCGCATGTCGATGAACATCCGCCGCGCGCCCTTGGAGTAGACCTTGGTGATCAGCATCAGCACCGGCGTGACGCACACCAGCGCCAGCGCCAGCTTCCAGCTCACAAAGAACAGGTAGATGGACACCGACAGGAACATGACCACCGAGTCGGTCGCCATGTAATCAATATAGGAAAGGAAATGGCGGCACCAGTCGGTGTCAGCGGACATGCGGGTCATCAGGTCGCCGGCGCGGTTCTGGTCGAAGAAGCGGGCGTCCTGATACTGCAGGCTGTGGAACAGACGGCGGCGCAGGTTGTAGATCATGTTCTGGGATGTGCGCTCCAGCGTCGTCACCATCAGGTAGCGGGAACCCTCCCGCAGCACCTTGACGGCTAACATTGTCAGCAGCAGCCCCACCAGCGGCTCGGGGTTCTGGGCGATGATAACCTCATCCACCAGCCGGGCGGTGAGCGTCGGGTTGATGAGCAGCATCAGGGACGTGACCGCGCTGATGACCAGCGCCATGATATGCCACTTGTGGTAGGATCGATCCATGACTGACCAGATCCACTTGACTTGTTCCATGTGTGTCCCATGCCTCCGTTGCGTCGGGCCCTTCGCGGGCGTGATCGTTGCGCGGGAAACCATCAGCGCAATTGCAACAAAGTATAGCACAATCTGTGCGGCGTGAAAAGCTGATTATCTGGTCATATTTTGTGACGAAAAGGGAAAAACAGATGTTCGCCGCGTGCCGAGGGAAGGCGGAGCGGGGAGAACGCTGCCGACTTGAGCCGCAACTGTCAAAAAACACTGTAAATACATGACATTCCCTTGTCAGCGGCATCCTTCGACACTTGACAGACCCGGCGTGGGACGTATAATAGAAGGGTACATGAACAGAAGCGGAGGCCATGCGATATGGATATCAGAGTCACCCTTTCCGAGGCGCTCAGGGCCAAGCCCCAAGACGAGAGCAAGCTGGGCTTTGGCAGCATTTTTACGGATCATATGTTCCTGATGGACTATGAGGCGGGCGAGGGCTGGAAGGACGCGCGCATCGTGCCCTACGGCGATTTCCATTTGGATCCGGCGGCGATGGTGCTCCACTATGGTCAGGCCATCTTCGAGGGCACGAAGTGCTATCGCCGGGCGGACGGCGGACTGCAGCTCTTTCGGCCGGAAGCCAACTTTGCCCGCATGACCCGCAGCGCCGAGCGTCTGGGCATGCCCGCTCTGGACGAGAAGACCGCGCTGGAGGGCCTCAAGAAGCTCCTCGAGATCGAGAAGGACTGGGTGCCCCATCAGGACGGCACCAGCCTCTACATCCGTCCGACCATGATCGCCCTTGACGCCCAGCTCGGCGTGCACGCGGCGCATCATTACCTCTTCTACATCATTCTTTCGCCCGTAGGCTCCTACTATAAGGAAGGCCTCAAGCCCGTCAGCATTTACGTCGAGGACGAGTATGTCCGGGCGGTTCGCGGCGGCGTGGGCTTCACCAAGTGCGCCGGCAACTACGCGGCGTCCATCCTTGCGGGCGAGGTCGCGGCAAAGAAGGGCTACTCGCAGGTGCTGTGGCTCGACGGCGTTGAGCAGAAGTACGTCGAGGAAGTCGGCTCCATGAACATGATGTTTGCCTACGGCAACAAGATCGTGACCCCCGCGCTCAACGGCTCCATTCTGCCGGGTATCACCCGCGACAGCATCATCACCGTGGCCCGGGCAATGGGCTATGAGGTGGTCGAGGAGCGCCTTGCCATCGCGGATATCTTTGCCGACGCCAAGTCCGGCAAGCTGACCGAGGCCTTCGGCACCGGCACCGCGGCGGTTATCTCGCCCGTGGGCACCCTCGCGTGGAAGGATGAGATCCTCACCGTCGGCGACGGCAATATCGGCCCCGTGGCGCAGAGGCTCTACGATACGCTGACCGGCATCCAGTATGGCCGCATCGCCGATGATCACGGCTGGGTGACCAAGCTGAGCTAAGCAATTACGCCACTTCGGCGAAACACCGAAGGAGTTATCCATGTTACGAGAAGCCAACATGCAGCCCCTGACGTGGGCGGACAAGACCATGAGCGTCCTGAAGGAGCGGCAGCTCGAGGCGTGCGAGAACCGTCTGGCGCAGCTTCCGGATTTCGGATTGTTCAGCGGCTGCGACGACGCGCGGGTCGAAACGCTCTGGCGGTGCTCCTACGACGCGCAGGAGCATCCTGTTCAGGCGCGGCTGCACACGACGAAGCAGCTTCAGTGTCAGGTGATGCTGTCTCTGCCCATGGAAGCGGCGCTTCTGTCGGTGGAGGAGCATCTGCTGCTGGAGCGGCTGATCGTGCTGGACGGTCGGGCGGAGCTGATGGACTGGGAGGAGACCCGCGGCGCGGAGGGCCTTGTGCGGCGGCTGTGGTGCACGCTGGAACGCCGGGACGAGGCGATCATTGTGCGGCTGCCGCGGGAGCTGCTGTTCCCGCTGACGGTGATTCTGGCCTCGGACGAGCACGCGGAGCTCCGGGAACGTCTGCTGCGGTTCGAGTCGGCGATCCGGGGGCTGCTCTATATCGGCGGTCTGCTGCACTACGCCGAGCCGCTGGAGCATCTGCGCCGGGACGTGCTGCAGGGGAGCTACGCGGATCAACCGCAGCTCGCCATCCGCTATCTGCGCAACACCTTCGACTACTGCTATGATTCGCAGGGGGACATGCTGCTGCTGCATCCCGGTCTGGCCGAGCCGGAGCGGATGATCGCGCAGGGCATGGTGATGAACCATGCGAACTTTGAGCTTGACGAGGCCTCGCTGCTGGGCGCGATGGACGGTCTGCTGCCAGAGGAGCGGGCGCTCTTTGACCGGATGTTCGGCCTGCTCTACGGCGCGGTTCGCCCCGAGATCACCGAGGAGGAGGCCGTCGAGGACCTGCGTATGCTGGCCAAGCAGGGCGTGTCCATCGAGGAAATGAAAGAGGTGCTCTCGTCGCTTCTGACGGTGCAGCCCACTCCGGCGATGATCGACGGCGTGAAGCAGCTCCACCGCCTGACGCCCCGCTGGGGCACGATGAGTGCCGCGGATATGCAGTAAGGAGTATCATGGCCAAGTACGAATTTATCTTGGATGAAGCGGCGGAAGGGCAGCGGATTGACGCGTGCGTCCGCCGTTTTTTGCCGGAGTTGCCCCAGCCGACTGTGCGGGAGAGCTTCCGACGCCGGGACGTGAAGCTGGACGGCAAGCGCGTGCCGCCGGAGACCCGGGTGCGCAGCGGGCAAACCGTCGCGCTGTATTGCATGGAGCAGGCTGCCGATCCCATCGAGGTTGTCTATGAGGACGCGGACGTGCTGCTGGTGAACAAGCGGGCAGGCGTCTCGGTGGTGCCGGATGACAGGGGAGGCGCGAGCCTGATCGAGCTGGCGCATCGGCATCTGCTGCTGTCTGATTCGTCGGCCCTGCCGCCCCGGCCCTGCCACAGGCTGGACAATCCCACCAGCGGCCTGTGCCTGCTGGCGAAGAACGACCATGCCGAGGCGGTGCTGGTGCAGGCTTTCCGTGAGCGCACACTGGATAAGCGCTACACCTGTCTGGTACGCGGGGTGATGAAACCGCCCGCCGCTACCTGCCGCGCTTGGCTGCGCAAGGACGCCGAGGCCGCCCGCGTGACCATCCATGACGCGCCTGTGCCGGGGAGCAAGCCCATCGTCACCGCTTACGAGACCATCGAAGCAGGCCCGGTCAGCCGCCTGTCGGTGCATCTGATTACCGGCAGGACGCATCAGATCCGGGCGCACATGGCGGCGCTGGGACATCCGCTGCTGGGCGACGATCTCTATGGCGACAGGGCGTTCAACCGGCAGCAGAAGGCCCGGCGGCTGATGCTGTGCGCTACCTCGCTGACCCTTGATACGGCTGGCGAGCTGCCGGAGCTCGACGGGCGGACATTCACCGTGCCATGTCCGTTTTGAAAATATTTTCTGTGAATTTCAGAAAAGCCCTTGACAAATGCCGGAAACCGTGCTATCCTAATTGAGCTGTCAGAAATGATGGCTGTGGGCTCGTAGCTCAGCTGGATAGAGTGTTTGACTACGAATCAAAAGGTCGTGGGTTCGAATCCCGCCGGGCTCACCA
>JAFLST010000048.1 GCA_022510815.1 Christensenellaceae bacterium
CGGCCCACTGGGGCATGGTGTCGGTCTCGCGCTTGGCGGGGCCGCCGCAGCAGGGACAGGTGGTGTTGACCCAGTCCGTCATCACCGAGAGGGGCGACTCGCCGGAGTCGGTGGGCTCATAGTTCTCCACCTGCGGGAGCAGCACGGGGAGCTGATCCTCCGGCACGGGCACGATGCCGCACTTCTCGCAGTGCACCACCGGGATGGGCTCGCCCCAGTACCGCTGGCGGCTGAACACCCAGTCGCGCAGCTTGTAGTTGACCTTCTGCTCACCCGCGCCAATCTTGACCAGATGCTCAATGATGGCCTTCTTGGCCTCGGCAACGGTCATGCCGTTGAGGAACTCAGAATTGACCAGCACGCCGTCCTGAATGTCAGTATAGGCTTCCTTGTCGATGTCGCCGCCAGCCACCACCTCAATGAGGGGCAGGCCAAACTTCTTGGCGAACTCCCAGTCGCGGGTGTCATGGGCAGGCACGGCCATGATCGCGCCGGTGCCGTAGCTCATGAGTACATAGTCGGAGAGCCAGATCGGAATCTCCTTGCCGTTCACTGGGTTGATGGCCCGCACGCCCTCGATCTGCACGCCGGTCTTATCCTTGGCCAGCTCGGCGCGCTCGAAGTCGCTCTTCTTTGCCGCTTCATCACGGTAGGCCATGCAGGCGTCGAAGTTGGTGATCTGATCCTTCAGCTTGTCGATCAGCGGATGCTCGGGAGAGAGCACCATGTAGGTCGCGCCGAAGAGGGTATCAGGACGGGTGGTGAAGATGCGCACCTTTTCGCCCTGCGCGGTGAGCTGGAAGTCCACTTCCGCGCCGATGGAGCGGCCGATCCAGTTGCGCTGCTGCACCTTGACCTTGTCGATGAAGTCAACACTGTCGAGGCCGTCGAGCAGCTTCTGGGCATAATCGGTGATCTTGAGCATCCACTGGGTCTTGACCTTGCGGATGACCTGGCTGCCGCAGCGCTCGCACACGCCGCCGACGACCTCCTCATTGGCAAGGCCGCACTTGCAGGAGGTGCACCAGTTGATGGGCATCTCCGCCTTGTAGGCAAGGCCATGCTTGAGGAGCTGGAGGAATATCCACTGCGTCCACTTGAAGTAATTCGGATCGGTGGTATCCACCTCGCGGCTGTAGTCGAAGGAGAAGCCGATCCGCTTGAGCTGCTCGCGGAAATGATCGATGTTCTTCTTCGTGACGATGGCGGGATGCACCTTGTTCTTGATGGCATAGTTCTCCGTGGGCAGGCCGAAGGCGTCCCAGCCGATGGGGAACAGCACGTTATAGCCCTCCATGCGGCGCTTGCGGGCAATGATGTCCATGGCCGTATTCGAGCGCGGATGACCCACATGCAGGCCCTGTCCGGAGGGATAAGGGAACTCAATCAGCCCGTAGAACTTCGGGCGGGTGTAGTCTTCGGACGCTTCAAAAGCATGGTTGTCGTCCCATATCTTCTGCCACTTTTTCTCGATGGCAGCGGGGACATAGGGCCTGAATTCCATAGCGAACTCCTCCTTCAACGTAAAAGGCCGTCTCATCTTCATGCAAAGACGAAACGGCCTGTTTCGCGGTACCACTCTGCTTGCCGGGGAGCACCCCGACCTCTCATGCGCTTTATCGGTCGCCAGCCGCCGGATATCCGGTATCGCTCCGGGGCGAGCGGCCCAGCCTCTGCCTGACCGCGCTTGCAGCTCTGCGCGGCTCTCTGGACAGGCGGACGGAAAGGCGTTCCCGTTCATCGCGATTAGTGCAAAAAGTATAGCACAGAATAAGGGAATTGTAAAGGTTTTTTTCAAGGGCAGCAGGAATCCGGCGTTACTGTCCGCGGATAAAATGAGCTGCTTGCCTGCCATGGTATGGACCGCTTGGGCCATGATTCACAGGCCGGGAGACGCCGCCCTTCACCCTCACTGGAGCTCGGCGTTCCGCAGGCTGACGAGATGCGCGCTCTCCTCCTCCGCAATGATGCGGAAGATTTCGGACACGTTGCTGTCCTGACATTTTTCGGCAAAGGAGCGATAGGTCTCCATGGCGTGCTGCTCGCTGTCGATCGCAAAGCTGTAAAGCCCGGCAAGGCTCGTCAGGCCCTGCGACCGCTCCATCTGAATCACGCCGCCGGGAAACAGCGCTTCAGCGCCCATAGCCTGCACGAGCAGGCTTTCCTCCTCCGCGCTGGCTGGATGGCTCTCGCGCATCTTGATAAAGCTGCTCAAGTGCCTCCGTTCCTGCTGGAGAATGGACTCAATGCCCTTGCGCACCGCCTCGTCTTCCACCAGCAGCAGCGCCCGCTCATACATGCGGATGGCACGCCGCTCCATCTCGACCGCGACGCACAGGGCTTCCCGCTCGTTATGCACAACCATAAAACCGCTCCTTTCACATGATATCGACAAAAAATCCACAGATTATCGCGTTTATCCACCGAATTATCCACATTATTGTGGATATCTTCGACATTTTACGGGGATTTTGTCGAATCATCCACCATTATCCACTGAATCCACAGCTTTATCCACATAAACCGGTGAACATTCGACAAAAAAACTCCTCCCAGCAACCTTTCTGGGAGGAGCCTCTTCGTTTTACGCGTTCTCAGCGAACCACTCGTTAAGCTGATGCACCAGCTCGTCCACGTTCGCACCATGCGCCGCGCAGGCTTCCTCCAGCGATTCCGCCGTGGCATGCGGGCAATAGAGGCAGTGCATGCCGAACTCCATGAAGATACGGGCCGTGCCCTGATTGGCGCGAAGAACCTCGCCAATGGACATCGTCTTGTCAACCGTCATGACGATCGTTCCTTTCTGGAATAATATTCTCCATCATGATACGCCATCCTGCGCGGATTGTCAAGACGTCCCGGCGTTTCACTCGCCGATATCGACAGGGAGATCCGTGTCGTTGAAGGGGTCGCGGCCCTCATAGCCGCCCAGATCAACCTGCGTGTCGGCGGCAGAGGTATACTCCGCGCTGGGCAGATGCACCGTCAGGTAGCCGTCGTCCGTGAAGTCCAGCCCGATCTGTTCGCCGGACTGGGTCATGGCGATGATTTCCGTCTGACGGCAGCGGCTGCGGCGGGCAAACTCGATGGCAATGTCCCCGCGGCCCCAGAAGTGCATCGGGATCAGCAGGCGCGGCTTGACCGCCAGCAGGAAGTAATTGGCTCCCGCGTCAAACAGCAGGCCCAGCCTCGGATCCGCCGGGAAGAAGGCCACATCCACCATTTCTTTGGAGATGGGCTCCACCGCCGCGCGGAAGGCCGCGTCCGCTTCCTCGATCTGCCGGGCAGTCGACTCCTCCCGCCAGTGCCAGAAGTTCAGGTCGCCGGCGTGGAACAGCTTCACGCCCGCCACGTCCACAAGGAAGGACACGCCCAAATCCGTCGATTTAAAGGCCTTGACCGTCACGCTCTCCGACAGGGTCATGACGTCACCGGGAGACATACGCTTTCCCCGGGTTCCCACGGGCATATCAATGGAGACGATGTATACAATGCCCGGGATGCTGTTTCGCCATTCAAACACCACGGGATCCAGATGATCCGGATGTTCATGGCTGATGAACACATAGATTTCCTTGAATCCGGCCAGAAATTCAGGAGTGATGCGCTTTTCCTCAGGCACCTCGCCATGTTCGCCCAGCCAGTAGTCAAAGACAAGCAGCACCTTCTCCCACGCAATGGAAAAGCCGCTGTGATGGTAATAGGTCACCGTCAACGATCGACCCAAGAATGAGCACCTCCGTACGAACGGCCTCGTGCCGCTCTGATGTTGCGCCGTCCGCCGGGTGACAGGGCCGGTGAACCGCGCTGACGGAATCTATATCAAACCGCCAGCATGAACAGGCGGCACATCTTCGCTCATCCTCTGTATTATGCCACGATTTACCCTTCTTGTCAAATTTATCGACAAAATCAGGGGATCAAAACCATCAATCGCGCATTTTCGACATTTTTTCGACGGATGAAACCCACTTTGACATCAAAGGCGCGTGACTGCTGCCCGTCGCTTTGGGAAGCGATACCCCCATCAGTTCCGCCAACGTCGGTGCTGCGTCCCGCATGGGCATGGGAGGCAGGGCCATTCCTTCAGGGATACCCCGGCCATGTATCGCCAACAGGCAATCCTCCGCCGGATGCCCCGGGCCAAAGCCATGGGTCGCCTTCTCTCGCTTGGCCTCCGGCAGCGCATCGGAGAACACCACCCCCGGCGCCGCCTCCACAGCCGCGAAAATCCTGCCGCCATCTCCCTTGAAGCATCCCATTCTTTCCAAGGTCTGTGCGCTGTGAAGGCGTTCGATGCCGATAGATATACCATTATTTTCCAAATATGAACAAGCTGTCGACATTTTGTGGATATCTTCGCAGCCTTCGTAGAGATAGGCTGTCATACCGTTAGACTGCACACGCAGCACATCACCAAAGCCCGCCTTCTCCAGCTCCTCAGTGACGCACACCAGCCTGTCCACATCTGCCTGCCCATGATCGCTGACAAGCACGAACAGCGTGTCCTCCATGCCCGGCGTCGACTGTACCGTCTCATAGATGCGCTGAACCCGCTGTTCAAGGCGCTTCAAGCCCTGCAGCGCCTCCTCGCTGGCTACGCCGTGATGATGCCGCATATCGTCCACATCCACCATGTGCAGCGCCGTCAGATCGGGACGCTTGTGCCGGATCACGTCGCAGGTCAGCAAGCAGCCATAGTCCGACAGATGGGGCTCCTTCGTGCTCACCCGCTGCCGGCCAAGGCGCAGCTCCGTGCTCAGAATCCACACAGGCGTGCCATAGGAAAGCATCTTGAGCACCTGATTCTCTCCCGGCAGCGCCAATACCTCGGGGAAATTCCAGCGGATGGAGCGGCTTTTCCCCGTGACCGGCCACAGCACTGACGCGCATTTGCCCCCTGCCTGACTCACCGCGTCAAACAGCGACGGACACTTCACTGCCGCGGCATCCCAGTACCAAGCGCGCATGGACGGCTCCTGATCCGGCTGGAAGGGCTGATTCTGTCCAATGCCATGGTCAATCGGGTCACAGCCCGTCACCAGCGTTGTGTGCGCCGGATAGGTCAGCGCTGGGAAAACCGTCTTGACCTGATCGCAGACGGTCGACCGCCTGAGCAGCGAATCGAGAAAGCCGCCGGGTTCCAGCCGCTCGAGATCATCGCGAAACACCGCGTCCAGCGATATGAGCACCATCTTCCGCATCCCTGTCACCTCAAATCCGATACAGTGTCCGCTCGCGCTGGCAGAACGCCGCCTGATACTTTCCGCCCATGGCCCGCACGGCATCCTTGGCCCGCTCGATGTCGGCGTAATCCCTGCCCACATCATGGCTGTCACTGCCAAAGGTGAACAGCTCGCCGCCCAGCTCGATATATCGCCTGACAATGCTGCTGTGGGGCAGCGTATCCCCTGTCGTTCCGTACCCGGACGTGTTGATTTCAAGGCACTTGCCCTTCTCAATCATGAAACGGAGCAGCGTGTCAAAGGCATCCGGGGCGTCCTCATATCGCAGCGGTCTGTCCTGTCCCGTGTAGACGGAGAATTTCGCCACATAACCGATATGTGCCACGCTGTCAAAATCCGTCCAGTCCGTTACGGATTCAACTTTCGCTTCCGCATATTCCCGGTAGGCCTGTGCCCGGGACTTACCAGTGAAATACTTCTCGTTGTCATAGCAGTCCACGCCGTTCACCAGATGCAGCGACAGCAGGCGGAAATCCAGCGGCAGCGTATCCAACAGACGCTTTGTCTCCTCCCGGCACAGCGGATTATCGCCAATCTCTATACCCGAACGGATTGTCAGCATGGGGAATTTCTCCCGCATGTCCCTGATTTCCTGAAACCACACGTCCCACACCGGGGGTATGTCAACGCCCTTGCCGGGATGACCGGGCTCGATATGCTCTGTCAGGCAGATTTCCTGCACGCCCTTCGCCACCATGGCGGCGCAGAGATCCTCCATGGTCTGCCGCCCGTCCATAGAATGAACTGTATGCAGATGGTAGTCCATTCGACGTTGTTCCACGTGAAACATCCCCTTTCAGCACTTTTCCACTGAATAAGCCTTTCCTGTGGATAACGCGTAGAGCCACATTTCGGCTACCGGACGGCGCGTGATCTTCTCCAGCGCCCGGGCATACCAGTTCAACTGCGCCTGATAACGCTGCACAAAGGCCGATTCATCGTCAATCCGATCCGTCTTATAGTCGAGCAGAATCCAATGATCGCCTTCCAGAAAGACGCAGTCCATCACGCCCTGCAGGAGCGTCACTCCGTCATCCATGCGCAGATTGAAGCTCCATTCGCGCCGAACTTCAGGACTGCGGAGAATTCTCTGTCCGATTTCACTAACAAAGAAGCGCTCGACAGCCTGCATTGGCAGAGCCAGCAGCTCCTCGCTGGTCAACAGGCCACGCTCCACCATGGCATGCGTCTCCTGCATCACTGTTTCATGCAATGCGGAAGAATCGGTTTCTGAAAGCCTGTCCAGCGGCATCAGAGACAGCGCGCGATGGGTCAGCGTTCCGCGTTCAGCGCCTGTCAGGCATTTTTCCTCCATGAAGGCCGGGCGAGACGGAAGCTCTGACAGCCGCAGCGGAGCGATCATGGGTTCCTCCTGCCGCTTGTCATCGAAGGATTCGTCCTCATCCGTCAGCGGAATCGCGCTGTTTATCGCCGCTTTCTTTGCCAGACTGCTCACGGACGTTTTCAGCGGCATTGCCGGTGGCTGATCCTGCAAATGCTCCCAACTTATCCACTGGTCGCCGGATGCCGTTTGCAGCATGGTCTGAATATTCTCCATCATATGGTGGATAGTTCTTTCATTATCCACAATCAATGGCCCTATTTTGCTCCAAAGCCTGATTCTCCAAGGCATCACAGGCTGTGGATCATTTGTGGATAAAGCCCCCGGATCGTCTGTCAAAATGCCCTGCATGACCCAATCCATCATGCTTCTCGCTCGATAAACGCGATAATCATTCTCGGGCAGCGTCCACGATGAACGTCTCTTCTCCGGAACACAGCCGATGAGGATCAGCTTCTCCCTTGCCCGCGTCATCGCCACATAGAGCAGTCTCGCCCGCTCCGCCTTCTCATCCAGCAGCCTCTGCACCGCGAACGCATCATCAGCCATCGTTCTGCGCCGAATATTGAGCCTGCGGTTGATATATGGCAGGCTGACGCCAAGCCCGCTGTGCAGATTGACTTCACTCGTGTAGGCCCGATGCAGCCCTCCGCCCAGCTGCAGGCAGAAAACCACGGGAAACTCGAGGCCTTTGCCCTTGTGCATCGTCATAATGCGCACAAGATTCTCATTCTCGCCAAGTGTCTTCGCGCTGCGCTTATCTTCTGCGGCCTGCTGCTGATCCACAAGCTGCAGAAATCCGCTCAGCGTGTAGCCATCATTTGCCTCATATTCTGCCGCACGCTGGCACAGCAAGCGCAGATTCGCCTGTCTCAATTCACCCTTCGGCAGAGCGGCACACGCTGAATAGAAGCCGGACTCCCTCAAAACCTGCCAAATGAAGTCCGACAGGCGCATGTTTTCAGCCTGAAAGCGCCAATTCTCCAGCGTTTCTTTTGCTGAGCGGCACTGATAACCCAAGGGCGTATCCTGCGCCGCGCACGCAAGAAACGCTTCATGAAAGGGCACAGTTCTGTCCGTTCTGCTTAAGCGTATCTGCGCAAGCTCCTCATCTGTCATGGAAAACGGCACAGTTTTCAGCGCCGCCATCAGATCAACGTCCTGCAGAGGATTGTCAATGATGGAGAGCAGCGCCTTCATGGTTCTTATTTCCGGCAGATCAAAATAGCTGTCCGAGCCATCAAAGTATACCGGAATACCCTGAGCGGTCAGCAATTCCACCAGCTTTCCGCCCACGCCCGCAACCTTCGGAAGCAGAATCACCATATCGCGATAGGAATATGTTTTCTGCGATCCGTTGTCATCAAAGGTCTGATTCAGCAGCGCGCGGATTCTTTCAATCAGAACTGCTGCTTCCGCTTCAAGTCCTGTTACTTTCTCTTCATCATCCGACGCTTCATTATCAATGACGTGAACCTCAATCGGCTCCGCGGACGATGTTTCACGTCCAACAATCAGCTCGTCCTCCTGCAGATAATCAAGCTCCGTAACGTCGCGCCTCATCAAATGCCGGAAAACTCTGTTCGTTGCGTCCAGCACGGGACTGCACGAGCGGAAATTCTTCTGCAGGAAAATGCGGCGTTCCCTGCTGTCCTCTTCATCCGAATATGTTCTCATCCGGTGCAGAAAGCGTGTCGGGTCAGCCAGACGAAACCGATAAATGCTTTGCTTAACGTCGCCCACCATGAAGAGACAACTGTCTTCTCCATGGATCGCCTGAAGGATGGTATCCTGAATCGCCGATACGTCCTGACACTCGTCAACAAAAATATGATCATAGGCGGCTTGCAGTTGCCGCTTCAGATGCTCCTGATGCAATATCTCACAGGTCAACTGCTCCAGATCGGCAAAGTCAACCACATTTTTCTGCTGCTTATAGGCCATAAACAGTTCATGAACGCGCTTGATCAGATCATATAATCCTGTCAAATGGCTCGTCATAGTAGAGAATTCCAGATCAAGACGCTCCTCATGAATGAACAGATATCCGGCAATCTTCGCAATCAGATCCTTCATCTGTTTACGCAGTTCCTGATATTGCTTCTGCCAAGCCTTCTGTTCATCCGTCAGCCCTCTGCAGGTTACGGCCTTCACAAACCCGAAACTGGCAAGTGCCTCATAAAACGCGCTGTTGGATTCATTTGATTTTTCAAGCAGCACGCGATACGCTTCCTCATCCGCCTGCCATGTTTCCCGCAGCAATTCGACAGCATGTTCCACGTGAAACAATGCTTCCTGCGCACGAAGCAAATCGCCCATACCGTGAATCTGACGCCTTGCTTCAGCACACAGCACCTGATACCACGGATGCTCCTCGTAAGGTTTTGTCTCAACGGAATCTATCTTCTCTTTCAGCCACTGGAAAGGATCGGGCATGGACATCATGAAGGTATAGGTATCATCGGCTATACTCCTGACCTTCTCCTGACCGAAAGCCGAGACAAGGGAACGTACTTCCGAATGCTCCCGATCCTCCAACAGTTCGTTCATCGCGTCGCAGAACGCAGCCTCAAATAAGCCTTGCCTGTCATTTTCCTCGCAGATTCGGAACATAGGGTCGATACCAACCGCTTGAAATTCACCTCTCAGCACACGCGTGCAGAAGGCATGAATGGTTGATATCTCGCAGGATTCGAGATCATCCAATGCCTGACCCATGATGTCCGGATTCATGCGCGATTCCTTCAGCAGCCGGCGGTTGAGCCTTTCGCGCATCTCGCTTGCCGCCGCCTTGGTAAAGGTGACAATGAGCATGCGATCAAGCTTGTATCCTTTTTTCAACAGCGTAACGATGCGCTCAATCAAAACAGCCGTTTTTCCCGAGCCAGCGGCTGCGCTGACAAGAATGGTATGATTCTGCGCTTCAATTGCCGCTTGCTGCTCGGCCGTCCAATTCGGCATGCCCATCACCTCTTTCGTTCATTGTATCACAGGAGCAAGAAAAGAGAAAGCATTTCATAAAGAACTTATGATATTTAATAAAATATTACATTCATAATAATCATATTCTTTCAAACCATTGTCAGTAATGGATTTGCATAAAAATCTTCTATCAAAAACCATCAGAAACCCCATCAGAATCTTCCCGGACGAATATATCTTTGATATGCTATTTCCCGATATAATAAACAACGCATGATATTTAATCATGCGTTGTTTCATGTGAAACATCATCCCAAGTCCAGATCATCGAAAGGCGCATTCTCATTCACTGATTCGCCGGCTGTGCTCTCCATGACCCGAGCCATCCCCTCACCACAGAGAGACACCCGATAGCTGCGCTTCTCCCGGCAGCCCTCCAGATCGCTTTCATCAGTGCAAGTGATAAAAGTCTGCACGCCGCTGATCTCATCCAGCAGCCGTGTTCGGCGGGTCATGTCCAGCTCGCTCATCACATCGTCCAGCAGCAAAATAGGCGACTCCCCTGATTCACGCTGAAATATCTCAAGCTGCGCCAGTTTCATGCTCAGCGCGGCGGTGCGAATCTGCCCCTGTGAAGCAAAAACCTTCATTTCACGCCCGGACAGTGTCAGCGCGATATCCTCCCGATGAATCCCGAGTCCGGTAGAGCCTCGCTGGATGTCTTCCTTCCGTGACTCACGCAGGCACTTCCTGATCTTCTGCGCCATGCCGTCATCCTCAGGCAGACAGCACTGATAGCTCATGGTAAATATTTCTGCTTCCCGACCGCTGACGGACGCGTATTTCATGGACGCGATTTCATCCGTCAAAGCGACAAAGCGCCGCCGGAGCGGAATGATGGTTTCACACGGAATCGCCATAGCCTCCTCAAAGGCATCCAACATTCCCGTATCAATGCGCTCGCCCCGCCGGGCGCTCCTGAGCATCGCGTTTCGCTGATCAAGAGCCTTCTGATACTGCTGCAGCGCGACGAAATAAGCCGTCGAGAGCTGACTGAGCATCATGTCGAGGAAGCGACGGCGAATGGAAGGCCCTTCCTTCACCAACATCAGGTCCTCGGGAGAAAAGATGACGCACTGTACGCGGCCCATCAGATCGGATAGCCGCGGCGCCCGCTTGTTGTCAATAAACACTGTTTTTCTTCTCGCATCCTGCGGCGTCAGTCGAACCGCCACATCGGTTCTCACGCCATTTTTTTTGAGCTGCACACCAACCGCAGCCATAGGCCGATCCTTGCGCACAACCTCCCGATCAAGGCTCGTCCGGTGGCTGCGTCCGAGGGCGCAGTAATGAATGGCCTCCAGCAGATTTGTCTTGCCGGAACCATTCTGTCCGAAAAGGATGTTGACGCCCGGATGCGGCGCAAGGGTCAGCTCCTCATAATTCCGAAAATCCCGAAGCTTGATCGACGTTATCTGCATCGTTCCATCATCCGAATCAAAAAGGGGCCTGCGAATGACGCCGACCCCTTCCTGAACTCCTGTCTCTTATTGGAAAACGCGAACCGGCAGGATCAGATACAGGTACTGATCGCCTTCCTGCGGGCTGACCACGCAGGGGCTGACATTGGAGTTGAACTTCATGCACAGCTCATCGTCCGTGATGTTGCGGATCACATCCGTGATATACTTGGCGTTGAAGGCGATGTCAATGGGATCGCCAGCCAGCACCGCGTTCAGCTCCTCGTGCACATCGCCTAACTCGGCGTTGGAGGTGATGGCGAGGCTGCCATCCGTGAAGCTCAGGCGGACAAGGTTGTTCTTTCCTTCCCGGGCCATCAGGGACGCGCGGTCAATGGCGTCCTGCACCTCGGTCTTGTTCGCCTTGGCCTGCGTGCGGAAGGACGGCGGAAGAATCTTGCGATAATCAATGTATTCGCCAGCCAGCAGCACAGTCGACAGATGAGTGTTGCCGAAGCTCGCCTGCATGCGGGTCTTATCCAGCAGCAGCGTGCAGAAATCGTCCTCGTCCAGCAGGATGCGGCTCAGCTCGCTGAGCACCCGGCCCGGAATGACCGATTTGATGACATCCTGTCCCTCGGGCATATCAAAGGGCTGGAATACCTTCTGAATCGCCAGCCGGAAGCCGTCCAGCGCGACCAGACGGGCCTCGTCGCGGCTGACCTCCATCAGGCAGCCGGTGAGAATCTGACGGCTCTCATCCGTCGCGATGGCAAAGACGACCCGAGAAATCATCTCCTTGAGCTTGCTCTGCGGAATCTTGACCTCGCTGCCGCTCTCCACCTCAGCCATCTCCGGGTATTCGACGGGATTCATGCCCGCCAGATTGCTCTTGGAGGACATGCACTGAATGGACGCCGCGTGATTGGCGCCGACCTTGATGGTCACGCTGCCGCCGGGCAGCTTGCGAACAAGCTCTGTGAACAGACGGCCCGGAAGCACTGTCCGGCCGGGTTCCGTTACCTCAGCAGTCAGAGTTGTTTCAATGGAAAGACTGCCGTCGGAACAGGTGAGCACGATCCCATGCTCATCCGCTTCGATCAGCACGCCTTCAAGGATTTGCTTGGCCGGCCTCGCCGCCAGTGCCCGGGTGACGGTATTCAGGCCGTCCAGCAGGTCTTGGGCATTCATGGTGAATTGCATCGGATCATCCTCTCTGACAGGTACTATGTCGTATCTATATTTTATCCGCAGTAGGAGTAGGTTCTGTGAAGATTGTGGAAAAGCCGACAAACGCAGGCAGTCCCTTTTCTTCTCCGCAGGATAACCTGTGGAAAAGCAGAGCAAAGAAAACGTCCTTTGGTGGACACTTTGCCGCTTCAAGATAATATTCCATGGAAAGGCATGCTTTTCCTGCTGTCCGCGGCGGGTGAAAAAAGAAAAAAATCGACCCAAAAAGCAAAAATCAGTTGCGTTGTCAGAAGGGTTTGACCTTTTCATGCACCTTTTTCACAGACTGTGGAAGCATCCCCTGTTGGCTGTGAAGAAAGCTGAATCATTTTTTTTTGACGCGAAAGAAAACATATCCACAGAAAAGAATATCTTTTTGTGGATAAAAAAGCCGAGCGTTTACCATGATGGAGGAATAGCGTTCAGGTGAAAAACAGCCGAAGATGATCCTTGACATCAGCCCAGCGGATTAGTATCATGGTAGGGATCATACGAGGAGGATGCGGGCATGACTGTCTTGTGGGATTGGAACGGCACGCTGATTGCGGATGTGCCCCACGTTGTGAACGTCAATAATCTGGTGTTTGCAGCCCATGGCTACCGGGATACCACCGCCGAGGAATATCGCAGGCTGTTCCGTTTTCCCGTCAGGGATTACTATCTGGAATACGGCGTTTCGGAGGAGGATTTTCCTGTCATCGCCCGGGAATGGAACAGGATTTATATTGAGGGATTCGGCGAGGTGCCGCTGGCTCCGCATGTGCCTGAAACTGTGAAGAGATTTCAAAAAGCGGGCTTCCGTCAGGTGATTCTCTCCGCCAGTCAGATTGACCAGCTTCGGGATCAGGTTGTCCGCTTCAGGGAGCTGGACGGCATCTTTGATGAGGTGCTGGGCATCGGGGATGTGTACGCGTCCAGCAAGGTGCAGATCGCGAAGGATTACCTGTCCCGCAGCGGCGTCGACCCGGCGGATGCAGTGTTCATCGGCGATACCAGCCATGACGCGGAGGTCGCCCGGGCCATCGGCGTCAGATGCCTGCTCATTTCCGGCGGGCATCAGAATGACGAGGTTTTGAACAGAACCGGCGCGACGGTGCTGCGGAGCCTGACCGAGGCTGTCGAACTCCTCGGCGCTTGACGGAGGCATGAATGTCCGATTCGCTGCATATTCCTTGCGAGCCGCCGGAAAACTTCATACCGACGAACCCGTCAGGGCTGACAGATCAGGAAGCGGCAGGGCGTGCCCGGAATGAAATCACGTCCCGGCCGGACCTGACCGCGCCGCAGATCATCCTGAAAAATCTGCTAACGCTGTTCAATCTTCTGAACATCGGGCTGGCTGTGTGTCTGGCGCTGGTGGGGTCTTGGCGCAACATGCTCTTTCTCGGGGTGGTCGTCTCGAATCTGGCCATCGGCACGGTTCAGGAGCTCCGGGCGCGCCGCACCATCAGGAAGCTGCAGCTTCTGAGCGCGCCGACAGCCCATGTGATCAGAAACGGTCAGGAGCGCCCCTGCCGCCCCGAGGCGCTGGTCGAAGGTGATCTGGTCATCTTCCGAGCGGGTGATCAGGTGACGGCCGACGCGGTGGTCACGGAGGGCTCTGGCGCGGCGGATGAATCCCTGCTGACGGGCGAGAGCGACGCCGTATCGAAGCAGCCCGGGGACTGGCTCATGTCCGGCAGCTATGTGACTGAAGGCCGCCTGACCGCGCAGCTTGTGCATGTAGGCGACGCAAGCTATGCCGCGAGGCTGACGAGGGCCGCGAAGGAAATCCGCCGGGCGAAATCCGCGCTGATGACCGATCTGAACAGGCTGATTCGCTGGGTCAGCTATATCCTCGTTCCGGCAGGTTTGCTGCTGTTTCTCAAGCAGCATTTCATCCTGCATGCCGGTCTGGCCCATGCTGTGCCCTCCAGTGTCGCCGCGATGATCGGCATGATTCCTGAAGGCCTGATGCTGCTCACCAGCGTGGCGATGGCCGTGGGCGTGGTGCGGCTGGGAAAACGGAACACATTGGTGCAGGAGCTTTACGGCATTGAGACCCTTGCCCGGGCGGACATGCTCTGTCTGGACAAGACAGGCACCCTCACCACGGGAAAAATGACGGTCACGCGTCTGCAGCCTGTCGATGCGGATGAGCAGACAATGCGAGCGGCCCTGAGGCGTTTTCTCGGCGCGTTTGACGGCGTCGGCGGCACGCTGCAGGCCCTGCGGAGCGCGGTTGAGCCGGGAGACGAAAAACCGGTTGCCACCCTTCCCTTTTCCTCATCAAGAAAGTGCTCCGCCGCGTCCTTTGCGGACGGCATGACCTTTGTTCTGGGTGCGCCTTCCTTCGTCTTGGGCAGCCGCTATGACGGCGCCGTCCTGGAAACGGCGGAAGGGCTGGCTTCTCACGGAAGCCGGGTGCTCGCGCTGGTTCAATGCCGCGGGATCATTGAGGACAAGCAGCTTCCTCCGGTCAGCAGGGTGCTGGGTCTGTGCGTTCTCTTCGATGAAATACGCGAAAACGCCGCCGATGCCCTCGCCTATTTTCGCAAGCAGGGCGTGACGGTCAAGATCATCAGCGGTGATGATCCGCGCACAGCCTCGGCCATCGGCAAGCGAGTCGGTTTGACAGGCTGGGATCGTTGGGTGGACGCGTCCGCGCTGACAGAGGAAGAGCTGCCGGAGGCCTGTAAAACCTGTACGGTGTTCGGCCGCGTTACGCCCGAGAGGAAGCGCCTCATCGTTGAGACGCTCAAGCGGCAGGGACACAGCGTAGCAATGACTGGCGACGGCGTCAATGATATCCCCGCGCTCAAGGCGGCGGACTGCTCCATCGCCATGGTGGGCGGCTCAGACGCGGCGAAGCATGCCGCACAGCTCACCCTGCTGGACGCGAATTTTGCCAGCATGCCGCTGGTGGTTGGCGAAGGCCGGCGAGTCATCGGCAATGTCACGAGAGCCGCGTCGCTGTTTCTTGTCAAAACGCTGTATTCCTTCGCCCTGACGCTGCTGCTGCTCGCGATTCCCGCCCCTTATCCCTTTCAGCCCATTCAGCTCACGCTGGTCAGCGCCCTGACCATCGGTGCGCCGTCCTTTGTGCTGGCCTTTGAGGGTAATCGGGAGCGTGTTCAGGGACGGTTTTTGCAGACGGTACTGCTGCGCGCTGTTCCGGGCGCGATGGCGGTGACGGTCTGCTCGGCGCTGTCGATGCTTTCGTCCTTCCTCGGCTGGCCCCGGGAGGTCTGCTCGACGCTGGCGACCCTTTCAGCGGGCTGCGTCGGGCTGATGATGCTCTCCACGGTCTGCAGGCCGTGGACACGGCTCCGCGCGGCGGTGCTGGCAGCCATGTGCGCGGCCTTTGCCGCTTCCGTGCTGCTCTTTGGACATGTGTTTTTTCTGGCTCTGCTCAGCCCCGCGCAGATCATGGCGCTGGCGGCGATTGCGCTCACAGGCGCACTGGTGCTCATCGGCGCTTCCAGATGGATGCCGCGGATGAAGCGCTTCCGAACCGATTGATGACAGAATAGGAGACTATCCGTGACTTTTGAAGCATTGAACCTCATGCCCGTGATCCTGAAAAATGTTCACAGCGCGGGCTATGATACCCCCACGCCCATTCAGCGGGCGACGATTCCGCTGGTGATGGCGGGCAAGGACGTGCTGGGCTGCGCGCAGACCGGCACAGGCAAGACGGCAGCCTTTGCGCTGCCCATGATTCAGAATCTGGCGAAGCATCCTCCCCGCCCCGGCATGCCGCGGGTGATCCGTTCTCTGATCCTGACGCCGACCCGGGAGCTTGCGCTGCAAATTTACGAGAATTTCATGATCTACGGCAAGGGCCTGCCCGTGTATCCGACGGTCATCTATGGCGGCGTGGGCCAGCAGCAGCAGGTGGACGCGCTCCATCGCGGCGCGGATGTGGTCATCGCCTGCCCCGGTCGTCTGTGGGACCTGATGAATCAGGGCTATGTCCGGCTTGATTGGGTGCAGACCTTCGTGCTGGACGAGGCCGACCGCATGCTTGACATGGGCTTCATCCACGACGTGCGCCGCATCGCCGCGAAGCTGCCGGAGAAGCATCAGACGCTGCTGTTCTCCGCGACCATGCCGCCGGAGGTGGAGAAGTTAGCGATGGATCTGCTCGATCATCCCGAGACAGTGAAGGTCGATCCGGTATCCTCGACAGTGAAGGCCATCGACCAGTGTCTGTACATGGTGGACAAGGCGAACAAGAAGCATCTGTTGGCGCATCTGCTCAGCGCGCCGGATGTGGAGAACGCGCTGGTCTTCTCCCGCACCAAGCACGGCGCGGATCGCATTGTCCGGGAGCTCAAGCGGGCGGGCATCGACGCCTGCGCTATTCACGGCGACAAGAGCCAGAATGCCCGTCAGGCGGCGCTGACCAAGTTCAAGACCGGCGAGTGCAAGGTGCTGGTGGCGACTGATATCGCGGCCCGGGGTATCGACATTGCGGGACTGTCGCACGTTTTCAACTAT
Organism: Christensenellaceae bacterium; assembly: GCA_022510815.1. GTDB lineage: Bacteria > Bacillota > Clostridia > Christensenellales > Aristaeellaceae > UBA11524. Next base: position 16,683 of record JAFLST010000048.1, read on the forward strand.
GATATGCCCATGGAGCCGGAGGCCTATGTTCATCGCATCGGGCGCACGGGCCGCGCCGGACGCACGGGCAACGCGATCTCCTTCTGCTGCATTGACGAGATCAAGCAGCTTGAGCAGGTGGAAAAGCTGATCCATCAGCATCTGCCGCGCCGGGAGAGCGACTGGCCGATGCTGATCACCACGCCCTCGGAGCCCAAGCCCCGCCAGCCGAGGCCCTCGAAGCTCAACGCGCAGGGTGAAGCCGCGCCGCAGCGCAAGTCCCGCGTCCCGCAGCCCCGGAAGGGTCAGCCGGTCGTGATCGGCAAGGACGGCAAGGTGCGGGAGGCCCAGCCACCAAAGCGGCAGAATCAGGCGCAGGCGAAAAACGCCGCACCGCAGTCAAGGCCTCCCATCGGCAGGCCCGTGCAGCGGGTGAACAAGCGCAGAAACGGCTAAGCATAATAACTGATATATTAGGCACGATATGACGGAAACGATCATGTCGTGCTTTTTTGAGAAAAAGGGTTACTTGATCTCCTGATCCAGTTGATCAAACACATCGGCTGTGAAAAATTCTTTGAGTGAAATGTCCATTCCGTCGCATAGCTTTTTGATAACGTTGATCGACAGCTCGCGCCGCTTGGCGTCCATCATGCTATATACGGTTGACGGCGTGACGCCTGAACGAACCGCGAGTTCATTCAGCCGCATACCCCGCTCCCGGCAGAGTTCCTGAAATCGCGTGGCAACAGCATCTTTGACAGACATAGGCTTCAACCTCCGCCTATCAGGATAAAAATCTTCACGCGATAACGTGTACGCACTTGCGTAAAATAGTGAAATGTGCTATGATGAAGCCACATTTCACGAACGCGCGGGAGGGACGAATATGGACGGGAATACAAAGTTCTGTCAGCATTGCGGTCAGATCATTGCCAAGGATGCGGTGATCTGTCCTCAATGTGGGCGGCAGGTGGAGCAACTTGCCACTGCTCAGCCGGTTATTCCTAACATCATCATAAATAATACCAATACGAACACCAATACGAATACCAACACCAATAACAACAGAAATGTCAATAGCAATGTGAACGGTAATACTTATATCAAGGCGGCCAATGCCCGCAGCAAATGGGTGGCGCTGCTGCTGTGCTTTTTCCTTGGTTTCATCGGCGCGCATAAGTTCTATGAGGGCAAAACAGTGATGGGCGTTCTTTATCTGTTTACCGGAGGGCTTCTTGGTATTGGTGTTTTCATCGATTTCCTTGCCCTGCTGTTCAAGCCCAATCCCTATTATGTCTGACAAAGCGAAAAGCCAAACAAAAAATCCATGACCGCATTTGTGGGTGTCCATAAGACAGTTTTGGAGTGGTATAGCTTAGATGCTATGCCACTCCTTTTTTATAAGCATCGACTTTTGTTGGAAAACTCCAGTCAACGGTCAATTATTCGGTATTCAGTTTTTCAAACTTGCTGGCGGCGAACGGTTTGTCAAAACCGTTTGCGGACGGCAAGTCCACAGGGGATAGCCGCTTTAGCGGCGCAAGGGGGTGTAGCCACCTTGACGGAACGAAGTGACGCAAACATTCTCGGTCATGCAGTTTTTT
>JAFLST010000049.1:0-4628 GCA_022510815.1 Christensenellaceae bacterium
TCGCATCGGCATCGATCCGGATGTGATAAAAGCGGAGGCCATGGTGACCCACGAGAAAAGCAATGCCTATGTGCCGGAGCAAACAGGGCTAAAGGTTTCTTCCCTGTATATTGCCCATATAAAATGAAGCGCAGGATCATTGAACAGGATTGCTACCAATAAGCCCCGACAGAAGGCATCTGCGTCCACAAACACCTTCCGGCGAAGGGCGGGCAATTGAAAAGTCTGCGAAGCATTTCCAGATGACGCCTGCAGCATGACCATGAAAGTGCATGAAACACTTATCAGCATTGAATCTGCACAGCTGCATTTGCATTTAAAGGCGCTCCACTCTGCCATAAAAAACAGCTTTCCTCATCCAAACCGCATACAGCACCGACAAGAACAGCAGTCAGACTGATCCCCATGCATGGAAAATCCCGCATAAAAGTCTGTCTTCTTCATATAAAAAGCGCCGCAGCAATTTACTGCGGCGCTTGGCTGTTATGGCTTATTTTTCTTTTTTTCGCGTCAAGCCGAATCCACCGGCAACCATAACCAACACGGATATACCCATCAGCATCAACCACCATTCAATATGGCTATCATCGCCGGTCTGCGGCACATCCGCCGCGTCTCTTGCATTCACGAAAACGGCCGTCGCGGTCGTGTCCGCGGCAATTGTTCCGGATTCGCCCATCGCCGTGGTGGTATATCCATCCTGGTTCGCCATCTGCTCAACCACAGAGTAGCGAACGCCCGCCGGAAGCCCGATCGCCGTTTTGCTCTCCCCATGCTTCAGCGTAAACGTGGCAACGCCGTTCACGAAAACCATATCGCCATAAGTACCACTCAGGCTGATGTCACTTAGCATGACCGTGAATGCGAACCCGGCCTGCTCATCTCCGTCCTTGCCCTTCACCTGCTTGCGCACCGTTACCGCGCCTGTCTGAGCCTCCGGAGCGACGATCGTCAGCAGTTTACCGCCTGCGATGACATAGTTGGGGTCTGTAATGCTCGCTGTATAGGTCCAGACCCCGCTGCCATAGGTGTATTCACCCGCAGCAGCAGCCGTCGAGATAAGAACGAAGGTAATCTTCTCATCATTGATGCCGGTCGGTACATCCTGCACGACGAATCTCGTTGTTCCATTATAGGCCACAATCTGTTCGGGAACAAAGAGCGGAGCCTGTTTGATCGTAAGCGCAGCGGTCATGGCATCAATCCGCGGATACCCGCTTTCCATGGTGAAAGCAGCCGTGACAGCGTAAGTGCCCGCATTGATGGGCGCGCTCGAAGACGGGCCATAGACTGTGCCGTCTTTTCCTGCATAGGTGTAGGCAATACCCGCCACACCGGCGATGCGACCCTCAATCTCATGGCTGGCGGAGAAACCGGAATAAACCACTGTCTTATCCGGGAAATCCACCGCTTCCGAGTTGAACCACAACAGCCTGACCACGATGGAGACCATCAGGTTTTGCGGGTTCTCCACCTCATGGGCAATATCGCGCAAATCCAATGCGCCTGTGAGGCTCTGTTCGGTCAACGTATAGGGGTTATAGCCCGACCATGTGACAGGAACATTCTCAAACGTCCTGCCATCGGCTGTGGTGATCGTGACGGCAGCGGGCAGCCCCAAGTCCGCCAGCGCCGTGCCGAATTGCTTATCCGTGATCGCCGCCTGCGGTTCTACGGACGCCACAATGCGCTTGTCGACCTTGATCAGCAAAGAGCCGGTCACATCAATATAGTTTGTGCTTTCGGGCTTAAACGTGACCTGGAAGAGGTGGGAGCCGCTGCTGTCCCACGACCTCAACGCGACCTGTTCAATGATGAAATCGCCGTGGAGGCTTACGCCGTTCACGCCAGTGGCGCTGCCACCGGACAAATCGCCGAACGTCAAAGGCGGATCATTGACATATACGGTCTTATTGACTTTGGGCCAGATGACAGCAGGCGTTGCCGGGGTGATATGCAGCATCCCGCCGCCGATGACGCGATAGTTGGTGTTGGCGGCAGTCGCCGTATAAGATTGATCCCCGGATCCGTAGGCATATGAGCCGACATCGGCCGCGCTGGCCACAAGCGTGACAGTGACCATATCACCTTTCACACCGGTGGGCACATGGTCTGCCGTGAGCGTATTCGTGCCGTTGTAGGTAACAGACTGCTCAGGGATATACAGCGCAGCCGGTTCAATCGTATAATTCTGGGTCGGATTCTCCGGCAGCGCGTAATTCGCATTGCTCAGACTAACGGCCGCAGCTTTGTAGTTGCCCGCATTGATCTCCTGCCCGTCAGCCACCCCAACGGTGCAAACGTCACCCTGTATCAGTTCTGTGGCCGCGGCCGTAACATTGACGGGGTCCCGGTATACACAAGCCCCTCATAGCCGCTCCATTCCAGCCTCACAGCCCGTGCGGTGATCCTGCCGACGGTCTCGACGGGGGAGGTCAGCGTATAATTGCCGCTCCGCGCGCCGCTCAGCACAACCTGATTGGCAATGATCGTTGCCGCCTCGTTCACGTTCTTGCTGCTGTAGGTGAAAGAGTCCGCCGCGACGGTCACAGCCTTTTCGTCGCAATCCTCGACACCATCCAGCTCGAGGATAAGGTTGGCAGCGACATCGTTGCCGTCGTAGGTCTTGGCGGCATTGCCTGTCACCTCGGCCTTAATGGGCTTGGGAATGACCCAAACAGAGACGGCGTCAAAGCCATGCGGACCATCCTCGGCGTCGCTGTATATGGCCATCACGGTGTTCGCGCCCGCAGAGAAATTGTTCGCCGATGTCATCTTGACGGCTTTGGTCGCAATCAGGCCGCCCGCGGCTTCGGACGTGTTGTCAGGTTCTCCAATCTTCTCGCCGTTGACGAGAAAGACAATCTGACCATCCGGATACTCCCGAAGCGCATCTGAGGAAATCGTAAAGGCGAGGTTCAGGACGTCACCATAGACAATTTCCTCTGAACGGTCTGCCGACAATTTGTAATTCTCGTTCTTTTCAATGATGTACCATCTCTGGCTTGCGTTCTGCACCCCATCCAGCGTATAGTTGCTATTCTCCAAGCGTTCCACAACAGCGGTGTAGCTGCCTTCGTCCGTTGCGGAATTGGTGATCTTATTGGCAAGATCCGTCTGATAAAGCAGTTCGACCGCATCGCCTTCAACCGCGTTGCTCACCACAGCGGCGACCTCATGCGGCTGATTGTCATGAATGAAGACCAACGGGTGACGCCAGTGCAGCACCGCCTGGAGCTTGTTGATGAGCAGCTCGCCGCCATTCTCCACCGCATAGTTGCTGCTGGAAAGCCCGACGGTATACTTGCCGCCTTCCTCTTCAGCGGCGTATGTATAGACCCCCGCATCCTTGCTGTATGGTTTCAGGTTCGCGACAACGGTCTCGTTGTTCACGCCCTCCAGCACGACGGTGAAGGACTGGGTGCCGTTATAGGTGACGGTTTGGGACGCAATGGACACAGGATACGGCCGAATGGTCACCTCGACGGAAAACGGCCCGAGATCGTTGTGGTTCTCGTCGCCCACCACCTTGTACCAGACGGTATAGTTGTCCGCGTTTGCGCGGGCAGGGCTGTCAGGCAGGTATTCGCCGTCCTTTTCAAGGCTATACATCATCGTACCGTTGGCGGCAATGCCCGGTTCGACCAATTCCTGCGCGACGCCGTTATATACGCCGCCCTTCGGCTCCGGCTCTTTCATCATAGTCGGGTTGACCTTGTTGACCGGCAGCGTGACCATGGTGGTTACGGCGTTATAATTCTTTGTATCGCCGGGCGTAAACGTGACCGCATACCCGACGGCAGCGGCTTCCGGCACCGTGGGGATGGCGCTGTCCTTTTCCCACGCGAAAGCACCCGGCACGTTTACCCCTGCCGTAGGATGCTGGGCCTCGCCGCCGGAGAGCGCGCTTTCGCGAAGGGACTGTCCATAGCGGATCTCCGATACCGTCGGCTTGACAACGATCAACGGGGTCGCCTTGTTGATGATGACCCTTATGTTCAGCACCACGTCATCCGTGCCAAAGTCGCCCAGCGAAAGCGGCATGATGTACGGCTCTTTTTCGTGGACTTGAACGGTCAGCGCATAGCCGGTCTCATTGACGTTCGTGCCAGCCGGAATGGTCAGCGTTCTGCCGTCTTCGCCTAATGTCGCGTGGAAGGCGTCGTGATCGCCAATGATCGTATACTCGAACCGGTCGTCGGAGGACGGTCCGTTGTCCGCGTACTGCACATATTGATTCAGATTCACGGGCAGTATCTGTTCGAGAGGGCTGTATATCCCGGCCACTTCGACCGTCTTCATCTCACCGGCAAAGAGAATGCGCAGACCTGCTATGGCGTCCACATCACACTGGATGTTCAGACCGTTGAATTCTTGCCCGTCCGCATCGTACCACTTTGCGTTCTCCGGGAGCCATGGAAGGTCAACATTGTCGCCCGGATCGACATAAAGCTTCTGGTCGACCGGAAGATTCGTCGAATGAAAGGTAACGCGATATACCTCGGTCGTGTCATAATCCTTGTCAGGCGCTTGTGTAAAGTGCGGATGCTTGTCATGGCTTTCCCCTTCTGCAATGTTCTGCCCCCAGCCATCGCCATCCGTACCCTTGGAAAGCTCCCATGCCACCT
>JAFLST010000049.1:4728-18196 GCA_022510815.1 Christensenellaceae bacterium
ATGTTCTGCCCCCAGCCATCGCCATCCGTACCCTTGGAAAGCTCCCATGCCACCTCGCCGGATTCAAATTCCTCTTCTGTTTTCGGCAGGACGTTTTCTACGTTGCCGGTGCTGTAGCAGTTGTCGATCGTGCTGCCGGCAGTGTTTTCACCCACAACGCCGCCGACGTAACCTCTTATGATATTGCGGGCATATACGTCGCCTCTGTTGTAGCAGTTCTCCACGATGCCGCTGGAGTTGCGGCCCGCAATGCCGCCGCAGATCTGATCGCCCTCCACATCGCCGGTATTATAGCAATAGCGTATGATTCCCCCGCTGTGGTTATCGCCCACAATGCCGCCGGCAAACTGCTGACTGGCGTAAACATAACCGGAAAAAGAGCAGTATTCTATCAGGCCATAATTGCGACTGGCAATACCTCCGCACCAATAGGTGCCGCTGATATCGCCTTCTACAACATGGACATTTCTGATCACGTCGTCCTGTCCTACATAGCCGAATAATCCGGCGTCATCATCGTTCCTGTTCACATACAGATTGATGATCTGCCAGTTGTCACCGTCAAACATGCCCCTGAACTGATGGGCGGCATTGTCGATGGTAATTCCAACCGTTGACCACGGGTCATCTTCGCCGCCCATATCAATGTCTGCGGTCTGTTTGAAGTACACGCCATAGAGGTCGTTGCCGTTGTTGACAGCGTCCGCAATCCCACTAAAATCCTCTCTTGAGGAGATCAGATACGGATTGTTCTCCGTACCATCGCCGCCGCTATAGCCCTCCGCGCTGGCTGTCATGGTCATTGCAAACAGCAAAGCCTTGCACAGCACAAGCATGAAAAGTGCCGCAACCATCCTCCGCTTCATGCTCATGACCCCCTTGGCACGCAAAACTCTTCACGAAAAAAGCCAAGCAGCTTGTTTCTCAATGGCATTGTTTGCCCGCATGATAACAAAACAAACATTATGCATTGTATCATCGTTTTCCATATTTATGAATTGCTTCCAAGTATTAGCAACGATGTTCATGGTCCGCAATAGATAGTGCCCTGACACGTTCCCGCCGATATTCTTCCCACGAAGGGCTTATAGGGCAAACACGCGCTATGCCCGACTTTTCTGAGATCATTCAGCATCAGCTCCTGCGCGGGAGATCGGCGCCTATGAAAAGCCGATATGACCTTGACGGCAGGCATGAGCTCCAGCGGAAAGTCGATCTTGACGAGCGCCTTTACCGGATGTATGATAAAGTCGAAGAAACCGAGAATCTTCCGATGGACGCCGGAGCATAGAAGCAGGCCATGGAGCCGGACAAGGCGATGGGCGATATCAAGCGCCACAACTGACGCAGGCCCTGATCTCAGCAATCCATCCGATTCAGCCTTCCAGTCATTGATGGCGACCAAACGCGGTCTTATCCGTGAAAGGAGCAGCAGCATGAAGCATTACGCTCTTCTCGGCGAAAAGCTGGGGCATAGCCTGTCCGTGCCGATTCACGAGGCCATCTTCGAGCGGCTGGGCATTGACGCGGACTACCGGCTCATTGAGCTGCCCCGCGGCGTCTTTGCCGACAAAGCCCGCCGCCTGCTTGGGGAGCTGGACGGCTTCAACATCACCATCCCTTACAAGCAGGAGATCATGCCCCTGCTGGACGAGATCGACCCGCAGGCCGCAGCCATCCATGCCGTCAACACCGTGGTCACCGGCGCATCCTCCCACGGCTATAACACCGACGCGGCAGGCTTTGCGTCGCTGCTTCGGCGCTTCGGCATCGACCCTGCCGGGCAGGTCTGCTATGTGCTGGGCGGCGGCGGCACCTCGAACACCGCCTGTCATGTGTTGCAGGCCATGGGCGCCAAGTCCGTTCATGTGGTTTCCCGCAGGCCCGCGGACGAGAGCATCCTCGACTATGACCGCTTTCACACCTCGCTGCTGGAGACGGGCGGCCTGATCGTCAACACAACCCCAGCCGGCATGAAGAACGTCGCCGACACCTGCCCCATCGCGCCCGACCGCCTCGGAGAGGCCATGCGCCATGCCAGCGGCGTGGTGGACGCCATCTATAACCCGCCGGAAACTGTGCTGACCCGCGCGGCCCATGACGCGGGCATTCCCGCCTGCACGGGTCTGTACATGCTTATCCGTCAGGCCGTGGAAGCCGAAGCCCTCTGGCAGGGCCATCCCATGCCCGACGATCTCACCGACACCCTTATGAAGGAGCTGACGCTGCTGTGAAAAAGATTCTGATCCTCAACGGCCCCAACATCAACCTGACCGGCCTGCGCGAGAAAAGCGTCTACGGCGAACAGACTTACGACAACCTCATCGCCCTGTGCCAGCGGGAGGCCGGGAAGCTGGGCGTGGAGCTGCGCTGCGTCCAGTCCAATCACGAGGGCGACCTGATCGACGCATTGCAGAAAGCCTACTTTGACGGCTTTGACGGCGCGGTATTCAACCCCGGCGGCTATACCCACACTTCCGTCGCCCTGCACGACGCCATCGCCTCGGTGCCCATGCCGGTGATCGAATGCCACATGTCCAACGTGCACGCCCGGGAATCCTTCCGGCATGTTTCGATGACCGCCTCGGCCTGCCGGGGGCAGATCGTAGGCTTCGGCTTCTATGGCTATGTCATGGCCATGCGGGCGCTGCTCGAGGCCTGACCCATGAGCCGCCTCGATCCGAGCCGCCTGTTTTACCCCATGACCGCCACGCCCTTCCAGCGTGACGCATTCTACACGGAGCTGCCGCCCTGCCCCGCGCTGAAGCCCTATATCCGCTGCTTCTGGGGCATGCCGGAGCCCGTCCGCACACCCGCTGCCGACACGTCAAGGCCTCGCCTTGTGATTCCCGACGCCTGCACGGACATCATCTTCACGCTGGACTATACGCACAGCACGATCGACGGGATTTACTGCGCCATGGGTGAAGACACAATCTTCACGAGCGGCAGCCCTGAGCCCACCCTGACCTCAATGTTCGCCATCCGGTTCTACGCATGGACGGCGGCGCTGTTTGCCGAGCGCCCGCTCTCCGGCAGCAAGAATCAGGTGTACGACGCGGAGGTCTTTTTTCCATCCCTGACCAAAGCGCTGACGCCCATGCTCATGAGCGTTTCCTCCCTGTCCGAGCGCGCCGACATTGCCGCAAGGTATCTCCTGCAGCGCCTCCGGCCGGACCGGATGAGCGACATCCTGATGAACGCGGTCTGCGACATCATTATCTCCCGGGGCAGCATGAAAATCGCCGATCTGTCGGCCTCTTCCGCGATATCTCCGAAGCGGCTCGAGCGCGTCTTTGACGAGCAGATCGGCCTCTCCCCCAAGAGCTTCTCCTCGCTGGTGCGCTATCAGATGCTCTGGCAGGACCTGTGCCTTGGCCGGGGCGGCAGCACGCTCGATCTCGTGGAGAAGTACGGCTATTACGATCAGGCGCACCTGCTCAACGATTTCAAGAAACGCCACACCATGACCCCCGCGCAGGCCATCCGGCTGGCTCGGGGCTGACGTCGTTTTTTTACAAGACAAAGCGCGAAACCTATGCTATGTTGATTGAAAATAAGCATGCAGGAGGTCGCCATGAATCCCTTCGAGAAAGCCCGAACCTTTATCTATCGCAACGCTCGCCCCATCGACCTTGCCCGCTGGCAGTACCACTTCGAGGGCGGCCCCCGGGAGGCCGTCCTTCACGCGCTGGCCGCTTATCAGAACGAGGACGGCGGATTCGGCCACGCCCTTGAGGCTGACAGCTTCAATCCATATTCCTGCCCCATCCAGGCCCTGACCGCCGTGGCCATTCTGCGGGAGATCGGCCTGACCGACCCGGCGCACCCGATCATTCAGGGTATCCTGCGCTATCTGGACAGCGGCGCGGATTTCGACGAGGCGCACCGTCAGTGGCTCAACGTCGTTCCCTCCAACAACGACTATCCCTGCGCCGTCTGGTGGAAGTACGGCGACAAGGGCAGCGCTTTCAGGTACAACCCCACCGCCGGTCTGGCAGGCTTTGCAATCCGCTGCGCCGACCCCGGCAGCGCCCTCCGTCAAAAGGCCTGCGAAATCGCCCGGGAAGCGGTGGCGTGGCTGTTTGCTCAGGAGCTCTCGGACGACCAGCATATCGCCGGCTGCTTCGTCGGGCTCTACGAGGACTGCGCCGCGGCTGGCAGCGCGCCCTTCGATCTCGACAAGCTGCGCGAGTGCCTTGCGGGACAGATTCGCTGCTGCCTCGACGGCGTCGCGGAGAAGTGGGGCAAGGAGTACGCCGCCATGCCCTCCGATCTGATCCCGACCAAAGCCAGCGCCTTCTACGCCGAAAACGCGGAGGTTGTTCACGCCCAGTGCGATTACATCCTGCGCAGTCAGCTTCCCGACGGCTCCTTCATCGTTCCATGGCAGTGGTGGAACGACCACAAGGAATACGAACTCGCCGTCAATTGGTGGAAGAGCGACATCATCATCAAGAACATGCTGCATCTGAAAAGCTTTGCCCCCGACGCGCTGGCATAACCTCGCAGCATGCAAAAGACCCGCCTGACGGAATGTCAGGCGGGTTTGTTGATATTGGGCGATTATGCCGTTTCGCACACTAACAGCTCGACCTCGCCGTCGACGTCCTCGCCGAAGTCAGCGTCGACATTCTTCAGCGTGCCTTCCGAGCCGCTCCGCAGCACTTCATGCTCGTCACAAGCATGAAGTGTTGATGGTTAAACATCAATCCGATCGTAGCGTTCCCGGAGCACCTTGTCCTTGTAGCCCGGCTGGATCATGTACTCGTACCAGCGCAGCACATCGCCGCCGACTTCCTCCCGGTAGGCCTTGAAGAAGTACTTGCGGTTGTCCGCCAGCATCGGCAGCTCTTCTGCCGCGGCCTGCGCCAGCGCCATCAGAGGCTCCGGCTCCGCGTCATCGAGGCCGCGCTCCTCAAAGACGCATTTGAGCGTCTTTCCCGGCGGGTCGTAAAGCTTCACGATCACGGCATGGGGACGGAAGCTGATGCTCTCCACCCGCAGCTTGCGGCACCGCTCCAGCATCGGCCTGACACACAGATACGTCTCGGAGGTGCGGATGCGCTCCTGCAGCAGCTCCTGACGGCTGTGGAACCGCCGAAGCCGTACCAGCGCCGCCGCCAGCGTTCCCAGCGCCAGCAGGGATAAAACCAGCAGCCAGCCGCTCATGTCGCTTCCTCCGTCTGCTTCTCCGCCTCGCGGTGCCGGATCAGCCGATTCACGGCATTCACATATGCCAGACAGGACGCCTCCAGAATGTCCGTCGATACGCCGCGGCCCAGCACGGTGTCCTCCTCATGATTGACCCGCACCGTGACCTCGCCCAGCGCGTCGCGGCCCTCGGTGACGGCCTTGATGTTGTAGCTCATCAGCGTGCAGGTCATGCCTGCAATGTCGTCCACCGCGTTGAAGATGGCCTCGACAGGGCCGTCTCCTGTAGCGGCGCGGGTCACGGTTTCGCCTTGCTTTTCAAGGGTCACCGTGGCTGTGGATGTCATGCGGTTACCGGTGAAAATCTGGAAAGCAAAGAGCTTGTAGGCGCCGTTGAGCGACGCCCGTGCGTCCCGCAGGATCGCCAGCACATCCCGGTCGGTGATCTCCCGCTTGCGGTCAGTCAGGTCCTTGAAGCTGGCAAAGGCGCTGTTCAGTTCCTCGCCCTCCAGCCTGTAGCCGAGCTGACTGGCCCGGTCGGCCAGCGCGTGCTTGCCGCTGAGCTTTCCCAATGCAAGGCTCTGCTGCGGGATGCCCAGCTCCTCCGGCTTCATGATCTCGTAGGTCTCCCGGTTCGACAGCACGCCATGCTGGTGCACGCCGCTCTGATGCTGGAACGCGTTGGCGCCCACCACCGGCTTGTTGGGCGACGGCTCCACGCCCGTGAGGGACGAGAGCATCCGGCTGAGCTGATAGATGCGCCGGGTGTCAGCCCGGGTATCGCAGCTGTAGTAATTCTTCCGGGTGCGCAGGCCCATAATGATCTCTTCCATCGGCGCGTTGCCGGCCCGCTCGCCCAGACCGTTGACCGTGCATTCCACCTGCCGCGCTCCGGCCCGGATGGCCTCCAGCGAGGTCGCCACGGACAGGCCCAGATCATTGTGGCAGTGAGCGGAGAGAATAATCTTATCCGCGCCGGGCACCTTCGCCAGCACGTCCCGGAACATCTGCCCGTACTCGCTCACCGCCGCGTAACCCACCGTGTCCGGCAGGTTGATCGTCGACGCGCCCGCCCTGATCGCCGCCTCCACCATGCGATAGAGGAATTCCGGCTCGGTGCGGGTGGCGTCCTCGAGAGAAAACTCCACATCGTCGCAGAGGTTCCTCGCCAGCGTCACGGAGCGCACCGCCGCGTCGTAGACCTCATCAGGTGTCATGTGCAGCTTGGCGGCCATGTGGATGGGGCTTGTGGCAATGAAGACATGGATACGCTTCTGGGCGGCCTTTTCAAGGGCTTCGCTGGCGGCGCGGATGTCCGCCTCCACGCACCGGCAGAGGGAGCAGATCACGCTGTCCTTCACCTCGGCGCTGATGGCCTGAATCGCGCGCATGTCGCCCTTCGAGGACGCGGCAAAGCCCGCCTCGATCACATCGACGCCCATCCGCTCCAGCGCCCGGGCAATCTCGAGCTTTTCCCGCAGGTGAAAGGAGATGCCGGGGGTCTGCTCGCCGTCACGCAGCGTGGTGTCGAAAATGCGTACCCTATCCGCCATGTGCCTGCCTCCTTGGTGATGCCGCTATATGGAGACATCATAGCAGGGACGCGTCCCTTTTGTCAAGCGGTGCGCTGTTCGAGGGCCATCTTGTCGGCGATCATGGCGATAAACTCGCCGTTGGTGGGCTTGTCCTCGCGCACGGCAACCTTGCAGCCGAAGGCCTTGTTCAGTGTGTCGATGCGCCCGCGGCTCCACGCGACCTCGATGGCATGGCGGATGGCGCGCTCCACCTTGCTGGCGGAGGTGTTGAACCTGCGGGCGATGCCGGGATAGAGCTCCTTGGTGATGCGGTTGATCACGTCGGGATTCTCAACCACCATCTTGACGGCCTCCCGCAGAAACTGATAGCCCTTGATGTGCGCCGGGATGCCGATGGTCAGGAACAGCCCTGCCAGCTTCTCATCCAGCGACGGCGCATGTCCCGGGCCCATGACCCGCAGGTTCTCCGGCGCGCTGACAGCCTGCCCGCAGACCTCACGAATCCGGCTGACCAGCACGGACATCTCGAAGGGCTTGATCATGTAGAATCTCGCGCCCGCCTCCACCGCGCGCATGATGAAATCATCCCGGCCCAGCGCGGAGACCACGATCATCTGCGGCGGGTTCTCGATCTGCTGGCGGCGCACCTCCTCCATAAAGCTGTAGCCGTCCATCTGGGGCATGATGATGTCCAGCACCACCACGTCCACCGCCGTCTTGCCCAGCATCTCGAGGGCCTCCACGCCGTTTGAGCACTCCGCCGACACGCTCATGCCCTCCTGCTGCTCAATATACTCCCTCACGCAGCGCCGCAGCTCCGCGTTATCGTCCACCAGCATGATCCGAATATCACCCATAAACATCTGTCTCCTTTCCATCTTTCCTTGCTTTTTGACCGTATCTTCCGTGAAAGGTGCTTAACCATCACCGATTCAGGTGCATTATAGCATCCTTCCGGGAAAAGGGCGGCGTTCCGATGCAACATCCCGCAAATCGACACCCCGCCGGAAAGCCTGTCGAGTTTTGCGGCTGTTCAGGGATGGTTTTCCAGCGCTGACAAACTCCGGCAGAATACCCTTGTTTCCCCGCACGAAAAAAAGGTGTCGACATTATCGACACCTTTTGTCGAGACGGCGTTACACCCGGAAGCAGCGGTGAACGGCCTTCTCCTGACCGAGAACGAGGATCGACGATCCCGGCGGCAGCGACGTATCCGGGGCAACGTTCATGTTCATGACCCCGTTCACCCGCACGCCAAGGATGTTGATGCCATGCTTGCGGCGAATGTCGAGCTGCAGCACGGTCCTGCCCCACCACTCCTGCGGCGCCTCCAGCTCAAAGATCGCCCAGTCGCCGTCGAGGTCGATGTAATCGAGGATATGGTCGGAGGTGCAGCGGATGGCCGTCCACGAGGCAAGCTGCTTTTCGGGATAGACCACCTCGTCCGCGCCATTGCGGAGCAGGAACTTCTCCTGCACGCCCGTCGCCGCCCGGGCGATGACATGCCGCGCCCCCAGCTCCTTGAGCAGCGAGGCCGTCTCCAGCGAGCTCTGGAAGTCGTCGCCGATGGCCACGATGCACGCGTCGAAATCGCTCACCCCCAGCGAGGACAGGAACGCCTCGGAGGTCGCATCGCCGATCTGACCGCTGGTCACAAAATCCAGCGCGTCGTTCAGCCGCTGCTCGCTGGAATCCACCGCCATGACCTGATGGTTCATCTCGTTCAGCTTCATCGCGATATGCCGCCCGAAGCGGCCCAGGCCGATAATCAGAATGCTTTTCATATCCTTATCTCCTTTATCCCACAGTCAGCCGTTCCTGCGGCAGCTTCGACCTGTCCGGATGATAGCCCGCCAGCGCCGCGAAGATCAGCGTCAGTCCTCCGACCCGACCGAAGAACATCAGCAGCATCAGGATGACCCGCGACGCCATGCCCAGCGACGGCGTAAGCCCCAGCGTCACGCCCACCGTGCCCACCGCCGAAGCCGTCTCGAACAGGCAGCTTGTCAGCGGCAGGCTCTCGATGCGGCTGATGAGGCATCCGCCGATGAGGAACAGCAGCAGATACAGCGTTAGAATGGTCGCCGCCCGCCGCACGGTGTCGTCGTCAATCCTGCGCCCGAAGAGCCGGGTATCCGCGTGCCTGCCGAAGACTGCCGCCGCCGTCGACAGCATCACCACCAGCGTGGTCGTCTTCATGCCGCCCGCGGTGGAGCCCGGCGCGCCGCCCGTGAGCATCAGCACGATCATCATGGCCTGCCCCGATTCGCTGATCTCCGCCAGATCGACGGTGTTGAAGCCCGCCGTCCGCATCGTCACCGACTGGAACAGCGCCGTCCAGACGCGCTCCGTCAGCGGCAGCTCACCCAGCTCAAAGAAGAACAGATACACGGCGGGCAGCAGCACAAGCACCGCCGCCGACACCAGAATCACTTTGGTCTGCATCCGGTAGCGCCGGACATGCAGGCGGTTGGTGATGACGTCCTCCCACGTCAGGAAGCCGATGCCGCCGATCACGATCAGCAGCATGAGCGCCACGTTGACCACCGGCTGCGCGGCAAACCCGGTCAGCGAGGAGAAGGGCTCCTGTGCGCCCATCAGGTCAAAGCCCGCATTGCAGAAGGCCGACACCGCATGGAAGACGCTGTACCAGACGCCCTTCCATAATCCGAATCTTGGAATAAACACCGTCGCCAGCGCCGCTGCGCCCAGCGCCTCAAAGAGGAACGTCAGCCGCAGGATAAAACCGGTGAGCTGCACGATGCCGCCGACCTTCGGTGCCGAGATGGCCTCCTGCATGGTGCTGCGCTGCATCAGGGATATCTTCTTCCCTGAGACCGTCGCGATGGCCACCGCCATGGTCACCACGCCCATGCCGCCCACCTGAATCATCACGAGGAGCGCCGCCTGACCAAAGCCGGACCATGTGGTCGCCGTATCCCGCACCACAAGGCCCGTCACGCAGGTGGCTGATATCGCCGTGAACAGCGCGTCCGGGAAGGAAGCGCCCAGACCGTCCCGGGTGGCAAAGGGAAGCATCAGCACAAGGCTTCCCAGCAAAATCGCCGCCGCAAAGCTGATAATAATGATCTGCGGCGCAGACAGCCGCCGCCTGAGACCCGCCATGCCCTTCGCCTCCTTTTCTTTCTATCTATCGGCATGAGCATGATACCACAGTTCGCCCTTTCCCGCAACATTTAGGTTTGCAATTGCAGGACGCGTCCTGTATAATAGAAGGGCAAGAAAGGAGTCTTTATGATGAAGCTTATGTCTGTTTATCGGGAAGCTTGGCGCCTTTATCGCGAACATTTCAAGGCGCTGACGCTCACCCTGCTGCTCCAGCTTGCGCTGCGCGGCATGGCCCTGACGCCGCTGCTGTTTCTGGCCGCGCCCCAGACCAAATGGCTGGCGCTTCTATGCGTTCCGCTTTATCTGCTGATCGTCCTGCCCGCGAGGCAGAACGCCGCTCTGGCAATGCAGGATATGCTCTCCGGCGGCAGTCCCTTCTCCGCGCGGCTGATTTCCACGGAGGACTACGGCGCCAAGGTGCTGCGCGGCCTGACCGCGACGCTGCGGATGCTCCTGTGGTGCGTGCCGCTGATTGCCGGCGTCGTGCTGGCGATCTGGGCGACCCATGGCTCCATGGATGGCTTCACGCTCTACCGTTCGATCCGCTCCGTTGGCGGCGGCAATGTCTTCCACGGCATCCGGCTGATTTTGGGCGGGTATCTCCTGACGCTGGTGCCCGTGCTGCTGGGCTGCGCGTTCCACTGCGGCGCGAGGCACGCGGAGGCGCTGGGTCATCCCCGGATGACAAAGGGACGGCACGGCGGGCTGATGCTCCTGTGGCTGAGCAGCCTCACTGTCTTCGCGCCCTTCCTTGTGGCAGCCGCCATTCCCTGCGTCGGGTATGTCCGAAGCGTCATCGACGCGGTGCTCGCCTTCTTCTCCACCCTCAGACTGTCCATCCCCAGCCCCGGCTCGACGCTGACGCTGGTGGCTGTTTTCGTCGTCGTGCTGCTGCTGCCCGCCATTCCCCTGCATTCGCTGCTGCCCGCCGTCTATATGCGGGCCGCGAAGGCTGAGGACGCGGGGGCCATTGGCGTAACCCATGACGCGGCTTGATCGCTGGCTGGTGGCGCTGGGCGTCGGCAGCCGCTCGCAGGTGCAGAAGCTCGTCAAATCCGGCGCTGTGCAGGTGAATGGTCAGCCCGCGCGCGATCCGTCGCAGTCCTTTGCCGGGGATGAGGCCCTGACCCTGCACGGTACGCCCCTTGACGGCCGCCTGACCCGGCATGTGATGCTCCACAAGCCCGCAGGTCTGCTCACCGCCGCCCGGGACAAAAAGCAGCCTATCGTCATGGACCTGCTGCCGCCCGCCTATTCCTCGCTGGGATGCATGCCCGTGGGCCGTCTGGATAAGGACACCACAGGGCTGCTCCTGCTGACCACCGACGGCGAGCTGAATCATCGGCTGCTGGCTCCCGGACGGCATGTGGACAAGACCTACCGCGCCGCCGTGGATGGTCCGCTGACCGACGAGCATGTCGCCGCCTTTGCCGCGGGGCTGCACTTATCCGACTTTGATGCTCAGCCTGCCGCGCTGAACATCCTGTCCTCCGGCGCGGCTGAATCCGTCGCGCTGGTGACGGTGCACGAGGGCAAGTTCCACCAGATCAAGCGCATGTTTGAGGCGGTCGGCAGGCACGTCACCGCGCTGCACCGGCTGACCTTCGGGAGCCTCACGCTGGACGAAGCCCTTGCCCCCGGCGAGTGGCGGGAGCTGACGGAGGCCGAGCTGACCGCCCTCTACCATGATGCGCAGATGAAGGAGACCCTATGACCGAGCAATATTACACCGCTGATCCTACCAGCGCGTCGAAGCCCGTGCCCTGCGCGTTCCCTTACCGGGGCTATGGGCTGAACTTCATGACTGATGCGGGGGTCTTCTCCAAGGGCGAGCTGGACCCCGGCACGCGGCTGCTGTTGGATGCGCTGCCCGACATGACGGGCGACGTGCTCGACGTGGGCTGCGGCTGGGGGGCCATCGGCATCGCCGTCGCAAAGGCGTACCCGGACTGCCGGGTCACCATGGTCGATGTGAACCGCCGTGCCCTCGCCCTGTGCCGGGAGAACGCCGACTGCAATCGCGTCACCGTCGAATGCCTCGAGAGCGACGGCCTTGCCGCTGTAGCCGGGCTCACCTTCGACGCGGTCGTCACCAATCCGCCCATCCGCGCGGGCAAGCAGGTGATCTATCAAATGTTCGCCGACGCGGCTGGGCAGCTCAACCCCGGCGGCGCGCTGTATCTGGTCATCCGCAAGCAGCAGGGCGCGGAGAGCTGCGTCAAGTATCTGAAAACCCTCTTCACCGATGTGGAGAAGCTGGACAAATCAAACGGCTACTGGGTGCTGCGGGCGTCCGGGCCGGTCAGGGAGGAATCGATCGATGAGGTTTGACGAGGCGTATTTCGATCAGGGCATTGACCGCGTAGGCACCCGGTGCGAAAAGTGGGACGGCTCCCGCAAGGAGCACGGCGAGGGCATCGTGCCGCTGTGGGTCGCGGACATGGACTTCCTCAGCCCGCCCGCGGTGCAGGAGGCGCTCATCCGCCGCGCCCAGCACGGCACCTACGGCTACACCGAGCTGCTCGACGATGACTATGAGGCCCTCACCTCCTTCTGGCAGCGCCGCCATGGCCTGACGGTCACCAAAGAGGACGTAATGCTGCTGCCCTGCGTCATCACGGGCATGCGCGTGGCGATCAACGCCCTGACCCAGCCCGGCGACGGCGTGATTATCCAGTCCCCGGTGTACGGGCCCTTCCGGTTCTCCGTGGAGGCTACGGGCCGCAAGCTGTTGGATGCGCCGCTGATCCGTCGGGAGGACGGCCGCTACGACATGGACCTCGCTGCCGTCGAGGAGCACCTGAAAAACGGCGCGAGCCTGATGCTCCTGTGCAGCCCGCACAACCCCGTGTCCCGGGCATGGACGCGGCAGGAGCTGTCCGACCTGCTGGCACTCCTCAAGCGGTACGACGTACCGCTGGTCAGCGATGAGATTCACGCGGATTTCGTCTTTGCCCCGCAGCAGTTCGTCCCGGTGCTGTCCGTGGAGCAGGAGAACGTCGTGTCCCTGTGCGCGCCGAGCAAGACCTTCAATCTCGCGGGCCTGCAGCAGGCGTCCTGTCTGTGCGTGGATGAGCAGGTGCGCAAGGCCCTTCAGGCGCAGATCGAGGCCTCGGGCGTGCGCAGCGGCAACCTGTTCGCGCTGGAGGCGACCCGCGCGGCCTACAACGAGGGCGACGCGTGGCTCGACGGCCTGATGGCCTACCTTGACGGCAACCGCCGCCGCCTGACCGAGCTGGTCAAAACGCTGCTGCCCAAGGCCGTTCTGACCCCGCTGGAAGCCACCTATCTGGGCTGGCTCGACCTGCGTGCCTACGGGTACACCACCGAGGAGCTGATGCAGCGTAGCATTGCCGCAGGCGTGCAGTTCACCGGCGGCACCTTCTTCGGCGACCTCGGCGAGGGCTTCCTGCGGGTGAACATCGGCTGCCCCCGCCGCAGCATCGAGGAAGGCATCAAGCGGCTGGCCCGGGCGCTGGCCTGACACCACAAAGGAGCGATACGAATGGATTATAACAAGCTGGCCCTCGAGATGCACGAGAGCAACCGCGGCAAGATTGCCGTGACTTCCAAGGTGAAGGTGGAGAATCGGGAAGACCTGTCCACCGCCTATACCCCCGGCGTGGCGGAACCCTGCCGCAAGATTCGCG
>JAFLST010000005.1 GCA_022510815.1 Christensenellaceae bacterium
CCGTCTGCGGCGAGATCATCGAAGAGGGCGAGGCCATCCCCGCCACCGGGCACACTCCCGGCGAGCCTTCCGGCGCCATCGAACCCACCTGCGCCGAGGACGGCGCGACGGGCCGCGTGACCTGCACCGTCTGCGGCGAGATCATCGAAGCGGGCGAGGTCGTCCCCGCCACGGGCCATGTCCCCGGCGAACCCGTCAAGGGCTTTGCCGCCACGCACACCGAAGACGGCTTCACCGGCGTTGTCTACTGCACCGTCTGCGGCAAGGTGCTCGAGTCCGGCACGGTCATCCCCGCCGAGGGCCACATCCCCGGCGAGCGCACCGGCGCCAAGGAGCCCACCTGCGCCAAGGACGGCGCCACCGGCACGGTCAAGTGCACCGTCTGCGGCAAGGTGCTGGAGCCGAGCGAATCCATCCCCGCCACGGGCCACACCCCCGGCGAGCTGACCGGCTTTGCCGACCCCACCTGCACCGAGGATGGCTTCACGGGCACCGTCGCCTGCACCGTCTGCGGCGCGGTCATTGACGCGGGCGAGGCCATCCCCGCCACGGGCCACACCCCCGGCGAGGCTGTCGGCGCTGTCGAGCCCACCTGCACGGAGGAAGGCTTCACCGGCACCGTCGCCTGCACCGTCTGCGGCGCGATCATTGACGCGGGCGAGGCCATTCCCGCTGCCGGACACACCCCCGGTCAGCCCCAGAAGGCCGCCGAGCCCACCTGCGTCACGAAGGGCTTCTCCGGCGTGATCTCCTGCGAGGTCTGCGGCAAGATTCTCGAGAGCGGCCACGCCCTCGACACCGTTGACCACACCTTCGCCCAGCCCGAGGACGCCGTCCCGGTCTCCTGCCTGTGGGAGGGCCATTTGGGCACCCGCGTCTGCACGGTCTGCGGCTTCACCCTGCAGGACGAGGTCATCCCCATGATCGCCGAGCACAGCTTCGACAACCACACCTGCGCCATCTGCGGCTGGCGCGAGCCGGGCCTGTATCAGGGCGACGAGCTGGTCATGACGTGGGACGAGATGGTCGACGCAGGCTACTTCGTCCTCAGTCAGGATCACACCCGCGTGCAGGGCGTGCGCGGCGAGTGCGAGATGGGCACGCTGGTCATCGCCGAGGGCGTCGAGTACGTCGGCACCCTGCGCAACAACAGCATTGGCGAGCTGTGGCTCCCCCGCACCCTCACCCAGCTGGAGGACCCCTTCCTCGGCAACCGCTCCGTCTCCCGCGTGCGGCTGTTCTGCGAGAAGGAGCGCTTCAGCAGCCGGGCCTTCAACCGCAACCTCGGCCTCAAGGAGATCGTCCTGATGACCGGCGAGGTCACGGAGTTCAAGAAGAAATAATCAGCTATCGCGCAGGCCGCTGTCCAGCCCGGACAGCGGCCTCTTTTTCGTTCCGGAATCCCCCGGGCGGCGTCGGCTGCCAGCGGCAGGAACAGGCCGAAGGAGGCCCCATGAGGCGCCGAGCGCGGGAAACAGCCGCTTGCCGCGCGACTATGCCGAATTGCGCTCCCGCCTTTCAATCGAAAGCCGGCGACATGCGCGTCCGTTTTCATGCCCTTGGATACAAAGGGCATCCTGACAGCCGATGGCGGCGGGCGGGAGACCCACAGATCGCGCAGGGATCGACAGCTGCGGCCTGCGCCGTGCTTAACCCGATGATGGCCGAATCAGGCACCGGACCGACATGGGCCGCGCGCCCTGTGCCGCCCTCCTCACAGGAAGGCCCCCTGCCCCACGTCGCCCTCATAGAGCACGCGGGCGGGCTGCCTGCCGGAGCCGTCGATGAGCGCGCACAGGCCCATGACCGGGTCGGTGACCAGCACCCAGCGATCCCAGCAGTCGATGTGGCGGATCAGCCCGAACCCCGGCAGCGACCAGTCCGGCACCCGGCTGTCCCGCGGGAAGTGATACAGCCGCTCGCTGGCCGCCGTCCACACGCCGCCCGCCCTGTCCGCGCGGATCGCCCCCGGCAGCCCCGGCAGCGTCGCCACAGGGTCATAGCGATCGCCCCGGATCGGCACCCGGCACAAGAGGCACTTGAGGCCGTCCTCCTCCGTCAGGCACAGCACATGCAGCCACCCGCAGGACGCGTCGATCCGCTGGGCGTTGCCGGGGACGTGGGCCGTCTTCACGGGGCGCAGGTCGGGCAGGGTCAGCAGCCGCACCGTGCCGTCCGCGCCGCCGCACACCGCCACCATCCCCATCCCCGGCAGCACGCACATGTCCTGCGGATACACCCCCGCCGGGGTCGTCAGCAGCATCTCCCCGGTGGACGCGTCGCCGAGGGTCAGGCAGTCCGTGTCCCCCGAGAGCGTCAGGTAGTGCCCTTGCCAGAGCTGCAGCGCCTCGATCCCCGTGTCCACCGGCACCGGCTGCCCGCCCAGCCACAGCTGATGCGCCCCGTTATCCAGCGCCGCCACCCGGCCGCTCTCCAGCGCGATGTTCGTCACGCACGCCAGCGGGCACTCCGCCCTCCGCCAGTTGCGCTCCAGCATGATCAGCCCCTCGCCGCACCCCAGCAGGATGGCCATGCGCTCCACCTCCACAGCCAGCGTATGCCTTTTGCGCCTGTCAGGTGCTTGGCGGGCGGTCGTCAAAGGCAGGCCCTTGTCGAGGAGAGCAGGCACGCTCTGTCCGATACCCGCCGCGGGGATCGTCGGCGTATGGCCCCTCCGACGCCTCCCGAAGGTTTGCTGATTGTCTGCCCTGTCAGGCAGGAATCCGCTCCTGCATGGCGAATAAGAGAAGTTGGTATAATTTACGACACGAAAGGACGATGCTTATGTTCACCTACAAGACCAACGGCACCTGCTCCACGCAGATCGACCTCGAGATTCAGGACGGCGTCATCACCTACTGCAAGTTCACCCGCGGCTGCGCCGGCAACACCGAGGGCCTCGCGCGCATGGTCATCGGTCAGAAGGCCGACGAGGTCGCCAAGCGTCTCGAGGGCGTTCCCTGCCGCGGCACCACCTCCTGCCCCGATCAGCTCAGCAAGGCCATCAAGGCGTACACGGCGTAACGGGAGCCGGGAGAGCACCTATGGAACGGCGGGAGGCGGCTCGATGGAGCGAGTCCCTCAGGCCGACGATGCCCGGGGACAGGCAGCGCCTCCCGCAGCCCTCCCGAAAAGCCCTTCGACCATCGCGATGGTGATTGAAGCTGAGCGCCGACATGGAATCTGACGCCAATGGGGTTATCGGGGGTCTGCTCCGCGGGCTATACCCTATACCCTCTTTGTCTTTGTCCTTGTCTTTGTCTTCTTCTTTTTCTTTGTATTTGTCTTTGTCTTTGTATTGCGGTCTTTTCCGGTCTTCCGGTGACTTCAAGCGTCTTTTGTCAGTCACCTGTCATCCCGATGGCAGTGCAGATACATTCCGAAAGGAGATTTTTCCCTTTGCCAGATACCGAAGTTTTCCCCACATCCTTTGACGAGATGGACCTGTCGAAGGAGATTTTGCGCGCGATTGCCGACATGGGCTTTGAGGCGCCGTCGACGGTGCAGCTCAAGACCATCCCGCTGATGATGCGCGGCGCGGACATCAACGCCATCGCCCCCACCGGCACCGGCAAGACCTGCGCCTTCGGCATCCCGATGCTGGAATATGTGCAGCTTGGCGACAGCCGCATTCAGGAGGTCGTGCTGGCCCCGACCCGCGAGCTGGCCCTGCAGATCGGCGACGAGCTGACCCGGCTGGCCAAGTACATCAAGGGCGTGCGCATCGCGGTGCTCTACGGCGGGCAGCCCATCTCCCGGCAGCTGAGCGCCATCAAGCGCAAGCCCCAGATCATCGTGGCGACCCCCGGCCGCCTGCTCGACCACATTGACCGGGGCAACCTCCGGCTGGACGCGGTGCACACCATGGTGCTTGACGAGGCCGACGAGATGCTGAACATGGGCTTCGTCAAGGACGTGACGAAGATCATCGAATACACGCCCAATGACCGGCAGCTCGTGCTCTTCTCCGCCACCACCAATCAGGACGTGCTGACCATCGCGTGGAAGTATCAGCACGAGCCGGTGGAGATCACCGTTGAGGCCACCAAGGCGGACAGGCCGCAGATCGCCCAGTACGTCATCGCCACCGAGCGCGACCGCAAGATCGACGATCTGCTCTACCTGCTGGATTCCGACGTGTACCAGCGGGTGATGATCTTCTGCAACACCAAGTTCATGACGGACAAGCTCACCAGCCGCCTCAAGAAGGACGGCTACAGCGCCGAGTGCCTCCACGGCGACATCCGCCAGAGCCAGCGCAACGTGGTGATGAGCGACTTCCGCAAGGGCAAGTTCCCGATCCTCGTCTCCACGGACGTGGCGGCCCGCGGCATCGACGTGGACGACGTGGAGGCCGTGATCAACTTCGACCTGCCCGCGGAGAACGAATACTACCTGCACCGCATCGGCCGCACGGGCCGCGCCCACAAGCACGGCGTGAGCTTCTCGCTGGTGACCTTTCAGGAGAGCGTGCGCATGGACGAGATTCTCAAGTACATGATTGCCAAGCCCACGCCCCTGCACTTCGAGGACGGGGTGCTCCGGCAGGAGAGCGGCGAGGCGTTCTTCGAGCATATCTGAGGAGGGTACCATGAGGCTGAACGTCCAATCCCGCCTGAACGAGTTTCTGGAGGCCGCCCCCGGCATCGAGGGCCGCGAATCCATGCAGCTGCCGGACGCTGTGCTTGAGACGGACGACATCCGCATCGTCATGATCAGCGAGGCGGTGCCGAAGAACCCTGACGATTTCTTCTACAGCCGGAATCCGGACGCAGCGTACCTCTCCACGGCCATCCCGATTCTCAACGAAGCCGGGCTCGACGTGCGCGGGATGGACGACGTGATTCACCGCGGCATCTACATCACCACCGCGATCAAGACCCCCAAGGAGGGCTATGCCGTCCCGACTGGGGTCATCGCCAGCCAGCTGCCCATTCTCGAGCAGGAGCTGGCGCTGTTCAGCCATTTGAAGGCCATCCTGCTGATGGGCGATGTGGCGAAAAAGGCCTTCAACATGATCGCCCGGAAGCGTACCGGCAAAAACCTGATACCCAGCCAGCCCACCTATCGCATCCGCGGAAACGAATACATGCTCGACGGCATCCGCGTCTTCCCCTCTTACATCATCACGGGCGGCAACCTGCTGATCGAGAAGGGCAAGATCGCGACCATCCGGGAGGATATCGCCTCCGCCATGGCACTGTTGAAGCCGTAAGCGCAGAAGCGCAGCAAAGCCGGGACGTCTGCCGCCCCGGCTCTTATATGATACCTGACACGATGATTCCCGCAAAAAACCGGTTCCCCGGGCCAAGCGCCATGGAGAACCGGCTTTTTGCTGCTCGTTTACAGCGGGATGACCCGCAGCGTCTTGATCTCGAAGGGCTTCAGGGTGAGCGTCAGCGTGTCGCCATGGCCCAGCGGCGTGCCCGTTTCCTCCTCCGCCATGTCGCACTCGCAGACGTCGGCGGCGAAGGGCAGGTGCAGCGTGGCCTTGGCGGACGCGCGCTTGGCTTCGTACAGGCGCAGGATCATGCCATGGCCGTCATCGGCGGGCTTCACCGTTTCGAGGACGGCGCCATCGGCCCAGAGGCCGCTCTTCTCCTCGCAGGAGCCGGCAAGCAGCACCGGCGGGCAGTTCAGGGCGTACCCTTCCTCGGTCACGCCGCTGCTCTGGAAGGCCGCCGCCATGGGATACAGGCTGTAGGTGAAGGCGTGCTCGCCCCGGTCGCAGGTGTCGTCGGGCACCAGCGGCGCGCGCAGCAGGGTCAGCGCCAGCTCGCCACGGTTCGCCGAGCAGCCGTAGATGCCGTCGTTGAGCAGGGCAAAGCCGCGGTTTTCCTCGCACAGGGCGGAATAGCGGTGCTGGCAGCGCTCGTAGCGGTCGGCGGCGTAGCGATTGGAGAGATGGGCCGGGCGGGCGATGTAGCCGAACTGAATCTCATGCAGGGCGTTCTCCGCCAGCACATTGCTCTCGAAGTGCACCTTGAGCATCTTGCGCCGCTCGTGCCAGTCGACCTTGGTTTCAAAGTCCACCCGGCGGCTGGAGGCCATCAGGCGGATGACCTGCGTGGCGCGGCTGGCCCCGAAGGCGCGCTCCACCGTGATCTCGCAGCACTCGGGCGTGTTCCGGGTCAGCGCTGCCTTGGCGGCGAACGCGTTCTCCATCAGACCCTCGGGCCAGTCACGGCTCAGCTCCCACGCGTCGTACACCGTTTCCACGTTCTTGTACAGCCGCCAGTCGTTCATGACCTGCCCGGGCTCCAGCAGCTCGGCGCCGTTTTCCTTGTCCAGCAGGCTCACGATGCGGCCCTGAGCGTCCACCGTCAGGCGCAGGCAGGCGTTCTCCATGAGGATGCGGCCATGCTGCTCCTCGGCCCGCGCGTCCTGCGGCTGGGGCACGGCCTGATCGAGGGCGGCGACGCCAGCCGCGGGCAGACGAGCATATTGCCACGCGCCGTCCGGGAGACGGAGCCATTCCTCGCGTGCAAAGGGCAGGGGGTTCCACGCGACGGTGCCCGCGCCGACCCTGACGCCATAGACCTGCTTCACCAGCTCGGGAATGAGGGCCTGCAGGACGTCAATCCAGCGGGCCAGCGAATCGCAGGTCTCCTTGTGCACCCGGGCGATGCCCACGCCGCCCGCCAGATCATGGAACTGGGACAGCAGCAGATCGGCCCACGCGCCATGAATCTGATCCGCGCAGGGGTTCTCCGGCAGCAGGCTCACCAGCCGCTCCACGTCCCGCAGGACGAACTCCAGCCGCCGCATGAGCGCCTTTTGCCTGCGCTGCGCGGTGTAGGTGCCCCGGTGCCACGGCAGATACATCTCGCCAACCCAGCGGTTCTTCACGCCTTGGCTCTCGATCCGCTCGAAGTATTCCCTCAGCCCGCCGTACTGGGTGCGGGGCACGCCCTCCAGATCGGTCAGCCGCCGCGCCATCTCCACAAAGTCGCGGGTGGGGCCGCCGCCGCCGTCGCCGTAGCCGTAGGGGTAGAGCATGGTATCAATGTCGGTTTTCTGAACGCGATCCTGCTCCCAGCGCTGATGCAGGGAGAGCGGGTCGATGGGCGCGTTGTTCTTCATGAAGGACAGGGCCAGAATCGACGTGCCGTCGATGCCCTCCCACCAGAAGTGCTGGTAGGGGAACCGTTCCGCCTCGGGATCGGCCCGCAGCAGCTTCTGGCTGGCGAAATAGGGCACGCCCATCTTTTTCATGATCTGGGGCAGCGCGCCCGAGAAGCCGAAGGTATCCGGCTGCCAGCCCACCCTCGTCTCGCTGCCGAGGTTCTCCCGATACCATTTCTTGCCCCACTTAAGCTGCCGGATCAGGCTCTCGCCCGAGGGCATGTTGGTATCGCATTCCACATAGAAGGCGCCCTCCGGCAGGATCTGCCCGCGCTCGGCAGCCGCCACCGTGCGGCCCCACAGCTCGGCGTCCCGCTCCTTGAGCGTGTCCATCAGCGCGGGCTCGCACAGGAGGAAGCGGTATTCGGGATACTCCTCCATCAGGGTCAGCTGGTTGGAATAGGTGCGCACCGACTTGTGGCATGTCTCCTCGAAGGGCCAGAGCCACGCGAGGTCGATGTGGGACTGTCCGATGATCCACATCAGCGGCGCGGTGGAACCGTTGTGGCAGCTGAGCGCCTCCTTCAGCGCCTCCCGTGCCTGACGGAAGCTCTCCTGCCGCTGGTCAAAGGGCAGCTCAAAATCGGCGATGTGGGTGAAGTCCATGAGCGCCTTGGCGACCTTCTGCGCCCGCAGGCTGTTGTCCGGCAGGGCCTGCAGAAGGCGGTCGAGCGTCACGACGTCGATGAGGAGCTGATAGGCGTCCTCGTTCCAGACCGCGACGATGGTATCCCCCACCACGCACTGGGCCTCCGGGGTCTCGGGGATCGCCCGGCGCTCCGGGGGGCAGGGATCGAGGTTCTCAAGGCGCGCGCCATGACCGGCATAGGTCTCGATTTGCAGGTGGAAGCGCTCCCCTGCCCTGGCCTCCCGGGTCAGCGTGACATAGGGATGCCCCTTGTCGACCGAGCCGATGGCCTTGCCGTTGGAATAGACCAGCTGCTCGCCGCCCACGTTGCTCAGCAGCACGACGCGCTTCCCCTCGCATTCGGGGCCCAGCGTCACGTCGCCGATGAACCACGCGTACTCCCAGCATTGTCCCCACTTTTCCCCGACGGGGAACGGGCGGCGGGCATGTCCCTCCGCCTGCTCGCGCGTCAGGTGGTCAAAGGTCGTGAATCCCTCGAAGGATACCTTGCCGACGGGAACAAACTGATGCCGGAACAGCTCGGTCCGCCACGCCTTGAGGCGCTGCGCAGATTGACGGCCTAAATCCAGCATGGCGTTACGCTCCTTCGTAGAGTTTCTTCAGGCGGGCGCATTCGGCGTTGACGCGCTCGGGAATCCACTTGAACATTTCCTCCCAAGGCATGTATTTCACGTCCTCGGGCATGGGCTGGGAGAAGTCCAGCGTGGGCTCAAAGGCCTTGTGCTCCCGCAGGTAGCGGGCGCAGCGCTCGTCATCCTCCGGCGTGGGCGAGAACACGTCCTTGCCGTCGGCGGTGTAGGTCTTGCTGAAGGGATTGCCGATCAGCACCGGGCCGCCGGAATACTTGTTGCAGCACTCATACCAGTAGGGCATGATGCGGTAGAACTCGCCGATGGGCAGGAAGGCGTGCTTGCCGGGCTGGCAGAAGGCATGCACATGCTCGTCGGTGGGCGGGATGGTGCCGCTGAGCTCGGGCACCAGCAGGGTCAGATACCAGCCGTGGAAGCTGCTCTCGGCGGCAATCAGCTTGCCCTGCTTGTCCACCGTGACCCAGATGTGCTCCAGATCGTACATATGCCCGATGTCATAATCCCAGAAATAGGCATACTCGATCACGAAATCGGCCTCCGGCGGCACGGGCACGGAGCGCTTGGGGAAGGACCAGCTCTTCTTCGTCTCGCGGAAGATCGTGTAGCCGGCGGCGAGGAGCGGGATCGTTTCGTTGCGGTCAAAATGGATAATAGGGGCATACCGCAGGGCAAGTTCGTGGTCAGTCATGTTGAAAACTCCTTTCAAAGCCGCTTATCGCGGCAGAATAACGATACAGGCATCATGAGCGGGCACAGGGCGGCAGGCGCGAAAACACCTCACCCTGTCATCAAAAGCCGACGGCATGGGCGTCAGTTCCCGCGTTTCGCGGTCAGGAAAGCGTCCCCGCCGCTTTTCCGACACGCTTACAGGCCGGTCTTCTCGGCGATGTACTTGCGGGCCTTCACGGCATACTCGAAGGGATTGGCCTTCGCGGGGTCCTGCTCGGCCTCGACGACCACCCAGCCCTCGTAGCCCGCCTCCTCCAGCACCGCGAAGATGGGCGCGAAGTCCACGTCGCCGTCGCCGGGGACGGTGAAGACGCCATTGCGCACGGCGGTCAGGAAGCTCCAGCCCTCCTGCTTCGCCTGCTCGCGGATGTTCAGGCGCACGTCCTTGAGGTGCACATGCCTGATGCGGCTGATGTACTTCCTGAGCACCGGCACCGGGTCGATGCCCGCGAAGGTCAGGTGGCCGCTGTCGAAGAGCAGGAAGACCTTCTCCGGGTCGACCAGCTCCATGAAGGTGTCGATCTCCTCGGCGGTCTGCACGCCGGTGCCCATGTGATGGTGGCAGGTCAGGACCATGCCCTTCTCCTGCGCCAGCGCGCCCATCTCGTTGTAGCCCTTGGCGATCAGCGCCCACTGCTCCTTGGTGTAGACGGGCTTCTGGTCGCCGAAGATGTTGATATCCTTGCCCTGAATGGAGTTGCCCTGCTCGCTCGCGCCGATGACTTTGGCGCCCAGCGCGTGGAGCCGGTCGCGGTGCTTGATGAAGTTCCGGATGGTCACCTCATAGGGCTCGGAGGTGAACAGGCTGGAGAACCACGCGTTGCAGATGGTGAGGCCGCGCACGTCCAGCTTGTGCTTGAGCTCCGCCACGTCCTGCGGATACTTGTTGCCGATCTCGCTGCCCTTGAAGCCCGCCAGCGCCATCTCGCTGACGCACTGCTCAAAGGTGTTTTCCTTGCCCAGATCGGGCATGTCGTCGTTCGTCCAACCAATCGGCGCAATCGCCAGCTTGACCTTGTTGGGATTCAGCATGATGATCTCCTCTTTTCTCGTGAAATGTGAAAAAAAGCGCTTTTCGGGGTGGGCGCGGGAGGCAGCTTTTCTCAGAAAAGCTGCCCTCCCGCAAAAATCAGTAATCCCTCGTCTCCTTCACATGGCGCATCAGGTCCTCATAGGCCGCCTGCACCCGGGGCTGCGCGGACACCTCCGCCACGCCCACGCGCCACCAGCTCTCGAAGCCGGGGGTCATGGAGCCGTGGAGCACCTTGATGTCATAGAGCACGGGCAGGGGCTGCCTGCGGCCGTCCTCCAGCGCGGCGCGGAGCTCATCCAGCGTGCGGACGGTGTAGGTCTTGAGGCCGTAGGCTTCGGCGTTCTTCGCGAAGTCGATGGGCATGATCGGGCCGTCCAGCTCGCCGGTCTCCGGATTGCGGAAGCGGAACACCGTGCCGAAGGTGTCGTTGCCCTGATTGTTCTGCAGGTTTTCGATGCAGCCCCAGCCGCTGTTGTCGAACAGGCAGAAGTGCACGCGCACGCCCTCCTGCACGCAGGTCAGCAGCTCGGAGTGAGCCATCATGTAGGTGCCGTCGCCGAAGAAGGCATAGACCTCCCGGTCGGGCTCCGCCAGCTTCACGCCGAGGGCGCCGTTGGTCTCGTAGCCCATGTTGGAGAAGCCGTATTCCATGTGATAGGTGCCCGGTTCGCCGGAGCGCCAGAGCCGCTGCATGTCCCCGGGCAGGCTGCCTGCGGAGCCGACCGCAACGTCGCTCTGGGCCATGAAGCGGTTGATCTCGCCCAGCGCGAGGGTCTGGGACAGGCCGCCGGGCAGGGGCTTGGTGACATATTCGTCGACGATGGCGTTCCACTCGCTGATCGCCGCGCCGATCTCGCCGCCCCACGCGCTGCGGTAGCCGTTCAGGGCCGCGGTCATGCGCTCAAGGCCGGCCTTCGCGTCGCAGAGGATGGGCTCGGCGTCCATCTTGAGGGCGTCAAAGGGGCAGATGTTCAATCCGATGAACTTCGCGTCGTCCCGGAAGAGCCACTTGCTGGAGGTGGTGAAGTCGCTCAGGCGGGTGCCCACAGCCAGCACCACGTCCGCGTCGGGGGCGATGATGTTCGCCGCCTTGCCGCCGGTCACGCCGATGCCGCCGAGGTTCAGCGGGTGCTGCCACGAGACGGTGCCCTTGCCCGCCTGCGTCTCGCCGAAGGGGATATGCGCCGCCTCGCAGAGCCTGAGGAAGGCCTCCCCTGCCTCGGAGTAGCGCACGCCGCCGCCGAGGATGGCGATGGGCTTCTTGGCGTGGGTCAGGATATCCATGGCGCGCTCGAGCTGCCCGTCGGTCATGGGGCGGCGGTCGATGTGCCAGACGCGCCTGCGGAAGAAGTCGACCGGGTAGTCGTAGGCCTCGCCCTCCACGTCCTGCGGCATGGCAAGGCACACCGCGCCGGTGTCGGCAGGGTCGGTCAGCACGCGCATGGCATGGAGCGCGGCGGTCATGAGCTGCTCGGGGCGCTCGATGCGGTCGAAGTAGTGGCACACGCCGCGGAAGGCGTCGGTCACCGTGCGGCCGTAGCTGTCGAAGAACTCCGCCTGCTGGAGCACCGGGTCGGGCTGGCGGCAGGCAAAGGTGTCGCCGGGGAGCACCAGCAGCGGAATGCGGTTGGCGGTCGCGCAGCCGGCGGCGGTGACCATGTTCATGGCGCCCGGGCCGATGGAGCTGACGCAGGGGATGATCTCCCGGCGGTTCTTCTGCTTGGCGAAGGCGACGGCGGCGAGGGCCATGTTCTGCTCGTTCTTGCCCTGCAGGAAGCGGATCGAGTGCCCGCCCTGACTCAGCGCCTGCCCCACGCCGACCACGCACCCGTGGCCGAACACGCCGAAGATATTGTTCACAAACTTGTTTTCCACGCCGTCCAGCGCCACATACTGCGCGTCCAGAAAGCGCACCAGCGCCTGCGCCATGGTCAGTCGAATCCGTTCCATGGGTTACCTCCCGTAGTCGTCACCCCAGTAGGGCGCGTCGAGGTGTCGAAAAAGTGGCGAAGCCGCTTTTTCGAGTGAAGCTGATGAATGATTCCCTCCGCCCGACCGGCGAAGCCGGCCGATACGATGGCAGTCTTGCAGACGGCAGATTCGTCATCTGCGTTTACCTTGCTTTGGTTTGATAGTCGTCACCCCAGTAGGGCGCGTCCTTCTCCTGCACCCAGAGGTGCTCGGGGACAAAGGTCGGCGTGCCGTAGGGATTGCCCGGCAGGTGCCGGATGCCCCACAGATACCACAGGGCGTAGCCGGGCGGCGTGCACTGCGGATGGGTCAGGCCGGGGGCGATGAGCACGGTGTCGTTGTTGTGCACCTTCACCACGTCCTCGCCCAGCTCCGCGTAAGCAAAGCCGCCGGCCGGGTTGGTCTTATAGTAGTAGATTTCCGGCTGCGGGTGATGGTGCGGCGGATAGCTGCTCCACTTGCCCGGGAAGCCGATGACCTCGCCCAGCACCAGATTGGCGTAGGGGGCGTTGGAATGGTCGAAGATGGTGCGGACGATGCGGGTGCTGGTCTCGTGCATGGTGCCCGCGCCGCGGAACTCGTCGGGGGTGTCGGAGGGCAGGTAGAGCTTCGCGTCGAACTCGGTCTCGTTGTCCGTGCGGAGGATATTGATCTCGCAGTCCTCCGACAGGCAGGTGATGGTGACGGCGGTCCTCCTGCTCGCATGCAGCGCGGTGGGCGGCACGTCGAAGCAGTTGGGGCGCAGCTCGGTGTGGGTCTGCCCGTCCCACGCGAAGGTCACCTCGCCATAGACCAGCAGATACGCCTTCTCCAGCGGCTGCTCCTCGGTCCATGCTTCGCCCTTTCTCAGGCGCAGCACGCCGAAGTCCATCAGCATCCCGCCGTTTCTGCCGTGCTGCTCGGTCAGCGCCGTGTAGCCGAAGGGATGCTCCTTCGGGCCTCTGATGATGCTGTCCATATCAGCCCTCCACGATCTCGCTGATCTTCACCGGGCGATGCTCGTCGAGGGACTTCTTCGCGGCCTTGGCGAGCACGACGCTCATCAGGCCCGCGTGGATGCCCACGGGCACCTCGGTGTCATGGTTGACCGCCGCCACAAACTGCTTCATCTCCTCGATGAAGGAGGCCATGTAGCGCTCGAGGAAGAAGTACTGGGGCTTGTCGCCGATGACGCCCGCGGCGGTGGAGACCTTCACGGTGCTGTCGCCGTCGTTCTCGCCCGCGGCCATGCCGAGGGAGCCGAAGACCTCCACGCGCTGGTCGTAGCCATAGGCGGCGCGGCGGCTGTTGTCGATCACGCCCAGGGCGCCGTTTGCGAACTTGAGGGTCACGATGGCAGTATCCACGTCGCCCGCCTCGCCGATGCGCGGATCCACGATGCTCACGCCCGTGGCGTACACCTCGTCGACGTCGCAGCCCGCGAGGAACATGGCCATGTCAAAGTCGTGGATCATCATGTCGATGTACAGGCCGCCGGAGGACGCGGCATACTCGGGAGACGGCGGCTCGGGGTCGCGGGAGGTGATCTTCACGATCTCCACATTGCCCAGCGTACCGTTCGCGGCGAGCTGCTGCACCCGGCCGTGGTTGTGGTCGAAGCGGCGGTTGAAGCCAATCTGCAGCTTGCGGCCGGTCTCCTGCGCGACCCTCGCGGTCTCCTTGATCTTCTCGATGGTCAGGTCGACGGGCTTCTCGCAGAACACATGCTTGCCAGCCTTCATGGCGGCGATGGAGATATCCGCGTGGGTGGGGGTCGGCGAGCAGACCAGCACCGCGTCGATATCCGGGGCGTTCACGATATCCATGTAGTCGGTCGACCAGCGCTCGATGCCATACTGCTCCGCCAGCGCCTGCGCCGCCGCGCCCACAACGTCCGTCACCATGACGACCTGCGCCTCCGGGATGTGGTAGACGATGGACTGCGCGTGCACCTTGCCGATGCGGCCCGCGCCGACAATACCGATGTTCAGCTTTTTCATGGAAATCAATCTCCTTTTTATCATCAAATTACAGAGCCTATATGCTTTCCGAAGAAGGTCGCCGCTTTTCGGGAGGGTGCTTTGGGCTCCAAAGCATCCTCCCGCCGTTCCCCTGTCGTCGTTCGTTACAGCGAGCCGTCCCAGCTGTCGACCTTCTGCTTCTTCTTCTCTTCCTCGTCGAACCAGCGGGTGGTGACGCACTTGGACTCGGTATAGAAGCGGAAGGCGTCCTTGCCGTGGCAGTGGAGGTCGCCGAAGAAGGACTGCTTGTGCCCGCAGAAGGGGAACACGCCGATGGGCACCGGGATGCCGACGTTCACGCCGACCATGCCGCCGTCGGTGCGCTTAGCAAACTCCCGGGCGTAATGACCGTTCTGGGTGAAGATGACGGAGCCGTTGGCGAAGGGATTGCGGTTCATCAGGGCGAGGCCTTCCTCGAAGTCCTTGACGCGCTTGATGCACAGCACCGGGCCGAAGACCTCGCGGGTGCCGATGGTCATCTCCTCGGTGACGTGGTCGAAGATGGTGTGGCCGATGTAGTAGCCGTCCTCATAGCCGGGGACCTTGACGCTGCGCCCGTCCAGCACGAGCTGCGCGCCCTCCTCGACGCCCTTCTCGATCCAGTCGAGGACGAATTTCTGATGACCCTTGCTGCCCACGGGGCCGAGGTTGCTGGTCTTGTCATAGGCGGGGCCGACCTTCTGCTCCTTGCACAGGCGCACCAGCTCGGCGACGAGCTGATCGGCGATCTCCTCCTCGACGACCACCGCCGGGAGGGCCATGCAGCGCTCGCCCGCGCAGCCGAAGGCACTGTTCATGATGCCCGCCGCGGTGCGGGTGATGGGCGCGTCCTTGAGCACCAGCGCGTGGTTCTTCGCCTCGCAGAGGGCCTGAACGCGCTTGCCATGGGCCGCCGCGGTGGAGTAGACATGCAGGCCCACGTCCGTGGAGCCGACGAAGGTGACGCCCTTCACGTCCGGGTGGGTCAGGAACAGCTCCGCCTCGTTGCGGGAGCAGGGCACCACGTTGAACACGCCGTCCGGCACGCCCGCTTCCTTATAGAGCGCGGCGAACTTCATGCTGGTCATGGGCGTGGTGGAGGCAGGCTTGAGGACGAAGGTGTTGCCGCAGACGATCGCCAGCGGCGCCATCCAGCCCACGGGGATCATGGCCGGGAAGTTCCAGGGCGCGATGCCCGCGAACACGCCGATGGGCTCGCGGTAGAGGGTCGTATCATAGCCGGAGGAGGTGTCCATCAGGCTCTCGCCCATCAGCAGGGAGGGCGCCGAGCAGGCCAGCTCGGTCATCTCGAGGGCCTTGCCCACGTCGCCGGCCGCCTCGTCCCAGCACTTGCCGTTCTCGGTGGCGCACAGGCGGGTCAGCTCCTCCATGTCCCGCTCGATGAGACCCCGCAGCTTCATCATGATGGCCGCGCGCTTGCGGACGGGGGTGTTCTTCCACGCGGGGAAGGCGGCCTTGGCACAGGCGATGGCCTGCTCGACCTCATCTCTCGTGCACTGGGGCACCTGCGCGATGGGCTTGCCGGTGGAGGGATCGTAGATGGTGTAGAACTTCTCGGACTTGCTCTGGACGTACTCGCCGCCGATGAAGGGCTTCATGATGGGCAGCTCGCTCATGGGGTTCATCTCCTTATCATGAAATTATAATTTTGTCACGATGTCACCGCAGGTCGGCTTCTGCCCGGCGATGAAGGCCTCGAGGGCCGCCTCGGTGGGCATGTCCTTGGAGCAGGCATGACTGGCGACCAGCATCGCCGCGCTGGCGCTGCCCCGCTCGAGGGCCTCGGGCAGGGACTTGCCCGCCATCAGCGCGTGCAGGAAGGAGCTGGCATAGCCGTCGCCGCCGCCAAAGCCCTTGAGCGCGCTGACCGGGAAGGGCTTCACCGCCCAGCTGCCCTCGGCGGCGGAATAGGCGCGGGAGCCCTCCTTGCCGTGCTTGATGACAAGGATCTTCGCGCCCTTGCCGAGCCAGTAGTCCGCGGAGGCCTCGTCCGTGCCCGGCAGGGACAAAAGCCGCTCCATCAGGTCAAACTCCTCCCGGGAGCCGAGGATGAGGTCGCTCTTCTCCGCCACCATGGAAGTGTAGATGGCGATCTCGTCCCTGTTCTTCCATGTGTAGGCCCGGTAGTCCGCGTCGAAGATCACCGTGCAGCCCGCGGCCTTGGCGAGGGTCAGCGCCTTGAGGGCCGCCTCGCGGGTGGGAGAGGTGCACAGGGAGGTGCCGGAGATCAGCAGCGCGCCCGCGGAGGCAACGTATTGGCTGTCCACGTCGTCGACGCACAGCTGCAGGTCCGCCACGCCCTCGCGGTACATGAGGATGCTGCTCTGGGTGGGCGAGAGAATCTCGGTGAAGGTGAGGCCGAGCTTCTCGCCGTGTTCACAGCGGAAGATGTGGCTCACGTCGATGCCCTCGCCCCGGAAGTAATCCGTGACGAAGTCGCCGAACTGGTCGTCCGACACGCGGCCGAGGAAGCCTACCCGGCGCCCCAGCCGCGCCATGCCCACCGCGATGTTGGCCGGAGAGCCGCCCAGATACTTGTTGAAGTGCTCGGACTGGGAGAGAGGCTTGTTGTAGTCGGTGGGGTTAAAGTCGATGGCGACGCGGCCGACAGGGATGATATCCAGCGCGCGTCCGTCGGGGAAATAGGACATGGGTTATGCCTCCTTCTGGCCTGCGAGGCCGAAAATGGGAATATGGCGCTGCGCCACCCCGCGGGCGGCGGCGGTCATGCGGCGGGACATGTCGAAGTAGTCGGAGCTCTCCTGCGCGGCCTGATACGCGGCGATGAAGGTCGCCGTGGCGATGTTGATCTTGCCCATGCCGAGGGCGATGGCGCGGCGGAAGTCGTCGTCGGAGATGCCCGTGCCGCCGTGGAGCACGAAGGGCGTGTCGCAGCCCCTGCGCATCTCCTCCAGCACCTCGAAGCGGAGGTTCGGCGAGCCGACATACACCCCGTGAGCGTTGCCGATGGCGACGGCCAGCGCGTCCACCCCGGTCTCCCGGGCGAAGCGGATGCCCTCGGCAGGATCGGCGCACACGGCCGGGGCAGCCTCGCCGGATTCCGTCTTGCCCACGGAGCCGATCTCCGCCTCCACCGCCGCGCCGTAGGGCCGGGCCATGGCGATGACCTCGCGGGTTCTGGCGATGTTCTCCTCCAGCGGGAGGCGGCTGCCGTCGAACATGACG
This sequence comes from Christensenellaceae bacterium, assembly GCA_022510815.1. GTDB lineage: Bacteria > Bacillota > Clostridia > Christensenellales > Aristaeellaceae > UBA11524. The sequence continues at coordinate 17,284 of JAFLST010000005.1, forward strand.
GACGTGAAGCCGCAGTCGAGGGCCTGACGGATGCAGCCGAAGGTCACGCCATGGTCAAGGTGCACCGCCACAGGCACGCGGGCCTGCTCCGCCGCAGCACGCATGGCCGCGCCGAGCACCCGGAGGGGCGACACGTCCAGCCGGCTCTCGGCGACCTGCAGGATGACCGGCGTGTTCAGCTCCTCCGCCGCGGCCACCACGCCCAGTATCATGTCGATGCTGGATACGCTGAAGGCCCCGACGGCCCGGCGCTCCTCCTTCGCCCGCAAAATCAAGTCCCGCATGTTGGCGAGGGACATCATCCGCACTCCTTTCTTAGTCGGCCAGAATCAGCTCTGCCCGAGCGTTTTTGAGCAACTGGCAGTATTCCTCGCCCGGCCGGCGATCGGTGATCACGCGCTGGAAGGCGTTCACCGGGGCGAAGGTCATCAGCCCGGTCACGCCGAACTTCTCGCCGGTCACCAGCAGCACCTTTTCCTCGCAGATCTCCGCGGCGCACTTCTTGATCTCGTATTCCGAGGGGCTGGAATTGGTCACGCCGTGGGCCGAGATGCCCGTGGCGGCGATGAAGGCCGTGCGGATGTTGTAGCGCTGAAGGGAGCGCACCGCGTCGCTCCCGGCGAAGGAATTGGTCTTGCGGCGCAGCTGACCCGGCAGCGCGATGACGTTGATGTTCTCGTAGGGCAGCGCCCGGATGATGACCTCCAGATTGTTGGTGATGACGGTCAGCTCCCGGCGGTTCTGCAGGAAGTCGATCATCTGCATGGTGGTGGTGCCCGAGTCGATGAAGATGATGTCGCCGTCGCGCACCATCTCCGCCGCCCTGCGCCCGATCTTGGTCTTCGCCGCCTCGCTGTTGATGCGCCGCACCTCGTAGGGCGTCAGCGCGTGATCGGAGCGCCGCACACTCACGCCGCCGTACACCTTGTCCAGCACGCCGCGCTGGATCAGCTCGTTCACGTCCCGGCGCACCGTGTTCATGGAGACGTTGAAATGCGCCTTCAGCTCCTCCATGGTCGCCGAATTGCGCTGCACGATGTACTCCTGCATCTCCCGGATACGATCAGTCTTCATATGAATGCTCCTTTTCAGCGAACGGGCGTTGCCGCCTCCCCGCCTGGGCTGTTTGTCTCAACGATGTCATCCGCTCTCTATTTTACAGCTTTTTTGGATTTTGTAAAGTATCTTTTGGGCATATTTTGAGTTATTTAAGAAAAAATTTTGCACAGGTCATTGCAAACCCCCTCCGGCTTTGCTATACTGTAAGCAGATGGCGTAAAAGCCTGAAAGGGAGCGTATATGAAATGGAACAGTATCATCAGATCGCGTGGCGCATGCTGAAATGCCTGACCGACACCCACGAGGGCGGCGGCAAAAACGACCACCTGACGCTGGACACCTGGGAATGGCCCCAAGGCGTGGCGGTCTACGCCATGATGAAGGTCTACCTCAAGACCCGGGACGCCGCCCTGCTCGCCCAGATCAGGGACTGGTATGCCAGCCACTTCGCCAAGGGCCTGCCCACCCGCAACATCAACACCACCGCCCCCATGCTGGCCCTGACCTTCCTCTATGAGGAGACGCGCGACGACGCCTACCGCGCCCTGATCGAGGACTGGGCGAACTGGGTGATGACCGGTCTGCCCCGCACGCAGGAGGGCGGCTTCCAGCACATCACCACCCACGACGTGAACGAGGAGCAGATCTGGGACGACACCCTGTACATGACCTGCCTGTTCCTCTACCGGGCCGGCATGGCGCTCCATGTGCCCGCGTGGCAGCAGGAGGCGGAGTATCAGTTTTTGCTTCATATTAAGTACCTGCACTGTCAGGAGACCGGCCTGTGGTTCCACGGCTTCTGCTTCCAAGGCAGGCATCATTTCGGCCGCGCCTTCTGGGGCCGGGGCAACAGCTGGTTCACCGCCGGAGCGGCGGATTTCCTCGAGTGGGCGGAGGAGGGCAGCGTGCGGCGGATCGTCCTGAACACCTTCCGGGAGCAGTGCGCCGCGCTGGTGAAGCTGCAGGATGAGGTCACCGGCCTGTGGCACACGCTGCTGGATCATGAGGACAGCTATCTGGAGACCTCCGCCAGCGCCGCCATCGCTTACGGGCTGCTGAAGGGCGTGCGCATGGGCTATCTGGACGCCTCCTTTGCCCCCGCCGCCGAGAAGGCCGTGGCCGGTGTGCTCGCGCAGGTGGGCGAGAACGGCGTGGTGGGCGGCGTATCCTATGGCACGCCCATGGGCCATGATCTGGACTTCTACCGCCGGATTCCCATCCAGCCCACGGCTTACGGGCAGGGGCTCCCCTTCCTGATGCTCACCGAAAAAATGGGCTGAGCCGGCGCAGTTGCTCAAAAACGAGGATTCTTGGTCAAACCCGCCCAAAAATATGAAATACTGAGCAACTTCATCAAAAGATTAAAAAAGCATATTGCAAATATGGCAGACGTTTGATATAATAAGCACATTCAAACGAGTTTTATGTCATAGTTGCTCAAATTTTGCCAAACTTACTCATTTATGGAAGGGCGAGGCGTTCGTGCAACACTGTTTGGAACTGCTGAAGGTCCGGGAGGAGCATGTCAGGCTCCTGATCTCCCGGCAGATCACCGACGAAGGGGATCCCCGCTGCGGCGGGTTCCGCACGCCGGAATTTCACGTTGAGCCCCGGGAGAGCGGCTTCTTCCTGTCCGAGCTGATCACCGTCTATGTGACGCCCGGGAGCGGGCTTTACCTGAACGCCGAGGTGGAGCAGGCCATCCGCCGGGTTCTTGCCTACATGGAGCGCCACCAGCGCCCCGACGGCTGCTTCGATCTCTCCCCCTGCAACTTCGCCTCGCCGCCGGACACGGCCTTCATGGTCAACGCCATGCTGAACGGCTGGTGGCTGCTGGAGAAGTGCGGCGCGCCCCAGTGCGACTTCATGCGGGAGCCCATTCGCCGCCTGATCGACAAGGCAAGCCGGGGCATCGCGGCCGGCGGGTTCCACACCCCCAACCACCGCTGGGCCATCGCCTCCTGCCTGCTCAGCTGCGAGAAGATCACCGGGAATCCGGCGCTGGGCGAGCGCGCCCGGCAGTATCTCAGCGAGGGGCTGGATATCAACGAGGACGGCGAGTTTGCCGAACGCAGCGCGGGCAACTACAATCAGGTCAACGACGACCAGATGATCCGCCTGTTCCTTGCCACGGGCGACCGGACATACCTCGAGGCAGCCGCGCGGAATCTGGAAATGATGTACTGCTACCTCGACCCCGATCATTCCGTGTTCACCAACAATTCCACCCGGCAGGACCTGGGCAGAAAGGTCTACGCGGACACCTACTACATCCTGTTCCTCTTGGTGGGCTGGCTGCTCAAGCGGCCCGATCTCGGCCGGATGGCGGAATGGATCTATCAGGACTGCCGCGGCCGGGGCGCCTATCCGAACGGCGTGGAGTGGCTGCTGCTCTTCCCCGAGATGGACGGCTACGGCGCCGAGGAGCCCTTCACCCCGCCCTTCCAGCGGTATGACCGCCTCTTCCCCGCCAGCGATATCGCCCGCATCCGGGAAGGGAGATGGAGCTGCTCGCTCCTGCGCGGCAAGGCCAACTGCCTGTATTTCCAGCACGGCGCCTTCAGCGTGTATCTGGTCATTTACGGCAACCTCTGCGACCGGCGGAACTTCCTCGCCGACACGCTGGAGAAGACCGACGACGGCTACCGGATGCGCGCCCATGCCGCGGGCTGGTACTACCTGCCCTTCGACGAGCCGCCCGCCACCAGCGACTGGTGGGCGATGGACAACCCCAACACCCGGCAGCGGATCGAGGGCCTGCCGCTGGACACCACGCTGACCATCATCAAGCAGCCGGACGGCGTCGACCTGCGCCTGACCACCGAGGGCATCGACCAGCTCCCCCTGCGGCTGGAATTCGCTTTCCTGCCCGGCGGGCTGGTGCGCACGGAGCATTTCATTCAGCCGGCGCTCCCCGGCGGGAGCGTCAATGTGCTGGACGGCAGCGTGACGGCTATCGGCCCCGGCGGCGAAGGCATCTCGATCGGCCCGGCCTTCGGCGAGCACTGCGTGCAGCAGCGCATGGGCGGCGCCTATCCCCTGAGCGCCGGTCATCACACCGTGTTCTTCACGGCCTACACCCCGGTGGACCGGGTGATCCGCATCCGGGCGGTCGACCCCGAATACCGCCCCTGAACCACGAATCGATCCGCAGAGAGCGGGTAGATAAATCATTCAAGGAGGAAAAGACATGAGGAACCTGAACAAAGCTGTTGCCTTGGTGATGGCGCTGGCTATGCTGCTCGGCATGACCACGTTTGCCTCCGCCGAAGGCACGACCTACTCGGAATCGCCCTCTTCCGCCGCCAAGGTTGAGAGCGGCGAGCTCCCGCCCGTGGAAGAGCGCCTGCCCGTGGCCGAGGACATCATGGTGGAGACCATGGACGATATCGGCCAGTACACCGCTGACTTCACCCTCTCTCAGGGCACCAGCAACTGGACCACCGGCAAGCTGACGGAGGAGCCCCTCTTCCGCTTCAAGACCGACGGCACCGTGGAGCCCAACGTCGCCAAGGGCTATGACGTGAACGAGGACAGCACCGTCTACACCATTTACCTGCGTCAGGGCATGAAGTGGTCCGACGGCGTTCCCTTCACCTCTGAGGACTGCCGCTTCTTCTATGAGGAAGTGCTGCTGAGCGGCTTCTCCGGCCGTTCCGTCTGGGGCGCGGTGCAGGCCGTGAACCCCGCGACCGGCGAGGCCGAGGCCGCCAAGCTGGAGATCATCGACGACTACACCTTCACCATGACCTTTGTCTCGCCCAAGCCGGACTTCCTGCCCGAGCTGGCGATCAACGGCAAGTGGTTCTTCGCCCCGAAGCACTGGCTGAGCCAGTACATGGCTTCCTACATCGGCGAAGAGGCCGCGCTGGAGAAGGCCACCGCGATGGGCTACTCCGACCTGAGCACCTTCAACGGCATCATCTCCTACTACTACTGGCTGGTGGCCGACCGCCCCACCCTGCGCGCGTGGAAGCTGGAGGGCGACTACAACGCCAGCACCTTCACCATGGAGCGCAACGAGTATTTCTGGAAGGTCGACGCCGATGGCAAGCAGCTGCCCTACATCGACTCCCTGGTCTTCCTGCGCTTCGAGGATGACACCCAGCCCCTCATGTGGTCGCTGGATGGCACCATCGACCTCTACTCCGCCAACTGGGGCAACATCGTTGAGTTCAAGCAGGCCGAAAACGAGGGCCGCGTGAAGGTCAACATGTGGAACAACACCTCCTGGTCCGGCCAGGCGATCCAGCTCAATCAGGCCGCCAAGGACGACGACCTGCGCGCGCTGTTCCAGAACATCAACTTCCGTCATGCCCTGTCCGCGGCCGTGGATCGTCAGGCGATCTGCGATCTGGTGGACGACGGCTTCTCCGTGCCCAGCCAGTCCGCTCCTCAGGAGGGCCAGCAGGGCTACGATCCCGAGTGGGTCAACAAGTGGACCGAGTATGACCCCGAGCTGGCCAAGAGCCTGCTGGAAGAGTGCGGCCTCGAGCTGGGCGCCGACGGCACCTGGTACTTCGCGGGCGGCCAGAAGCAGGTCGTGCTGAACATGATCTATCAGCGTGAGGACATCGCCACCTTCGCCGAGCTGCTGGTCAACTACTTCGAGGCGATCGGCCTCAAGTGCACGCAGCGCATGTATGACCGCTCCTATGTGGAGACCATGCAGGCGAACAACGAGCACGAAGTCGTCGTGAACCCCAACGAGAAGTTCGCAACCGTGAACATCGGCCTGCGTCCCGACTACCTTGTTCCCACCCGGGCGTATCCGCCGTGGGCTTCCGAGTTCGGCGCGTGGTACGATCAGTCCGACAGCAGCGACGGCATGGAGCCCTCTGAGGCCGTGAAGGAGCTGCTCAATGTGTACGACCAGTACAAGGCCAGCTCCGATTCCGCCGAGCGCGAGGCGCTGGCCCTCAAGATGCTGGAGCTGCACAAGGAGAACGTGTGGGAAATCGGCTACGCTTCCCCCATCCCCACCCTGTTCATCACCAACGCCAAGCTGCACAACTTCCCCGAGGTCTCCATCTTCTGCGATGAGTTCCGTGATACGGGTATCGCTCATCCGGAATGCTGGTGGATCGAAGAGTAATCCAAACCTGAAGGGCGGCGCAGGTCAGCCTGCGCCGCTCAGCGTATCGGCAAAGGCAGGCCTTCGCCGAGCATGCAGTCCATGACGGTCCGATACCAGACCGTCATGGACTGTAAGGAAGCCATTTGTGTTGGCCTAAGGCCTCCCTGCAAATGGCGCGAAAACTGTCGCGCATGTCATCAGTTTTCGATGGCAGTCGGATGGTTTGCGAACCCTCCGACACCACCCGAAGGTTTTCCAACAGGCAGGGCGGCGCAGGTCAGCCTGCGCCGCCCTGCTCTCAACATGGGGGAAGAGCCGGACAGCCCAGTCCTTCCCCCGCATCCGATTTTCTATTCTGTCAGACAGGAGGGGTGGCCACATGGCGGAAGTCGCGTTAGCGCCGAAAGCGAAAAAGAGTAATCCTTTCACTGGCCATATGGCAAAGTACATTTACCGGAGACTACTCATCTTCATTCCCACGATGCTGATCATGTCCGTGGTCATCTTCTTCATCATTCAGCTGCCTCCGGGCGACTACGCCACCAGCTATGTTTCCGCGCTCAAGGCGGAGGGCAGCGTGGTGGACGCCGGCACCATGGAGCTGCTCCGGGAGCGCTTTGGTCTGGACCAGCCATGGTACATGCAATATCTCAAGTGGATGACAAACATCATAACGAAGTTTGACTTCGGCTATTCTTTCGACCTTTCTCAGCCCGTCTGGACGGTCGTGGGGCCGCTGCTGCCGATGACGCTGGCGGTGTCCCTGATCACCATGCTGTTTACATATTTCGTCGGCATCCCGCTGGGTATCTACAGCGCGGTTCACCAATACTCCGTCGGGGATTATGTGCTGACGACGATAGGCTTCCTCGGCATGGCCGTACCCAATTTCCTCTTCGCGATCCTGATCATGTTCGGCACCTACATAGGCACAGGCACAGCCTTTATCGGCCTGTTCACCAAGGAGATGCAGATCGCCCTGCAAAACGGCACCATGCAGTGGTATCAATGCTTCGGCGACGCGCAGTTCTGGCTGCGCGTGCTGGTGCCGGTCATCGTCATCGGCACGTCGGGCACCTGCGGCACGCTGCGTTCCATGCGCGCGCAGATGCTCGATGAGCTGGGCAAGAACTATGTCCTCGCCGCCCGGGCCAAGGGCGTCTCCGAGCGCAAGATCATCTACAAATACTGCCTGCGCGCCGCGCTGAACCCCACGGTGTCCGGCCTGTCCGGCTCGCTGGCGAGCATCTTCTCCGGCTCCACCATTTCGGCCATCGTCATGAACCTGCAGATCGTCGGCCCCCGGCTTTACACGGCGCTCAAGAGCCAGGACATGTATCTGGCGGGCACCATCCTGCTGGTGATGGGCTTCCTGATCTGTCTGGGCACGCTCCTGAGCGACATCATGCTGGCATGGCTTGATCCGCGCATTCGTTTCACGGGAAGGAGTGCGAGCTAAATGAGCGTTACGGTTGATAAAAAGCAGGCGCGGCTCCAGCGCAAGCTGGAAAAGGCCCGGAAAAAAGAAGAAAAATACTACCTCGCTTCCCAGTGGACGCTGATGGCCCGCAAGCTGGGCAAGCACAAGTTGGCGCGGTTCAGCCTGATCGTGCTGGGCATCTTCTACTTCGTGGCGCTGTTCGGCGGCTTCTTCGCGCCCTACAGCCTGACGGCCTACGACTCCTCCTACAAGGACACCGCGCCCACGAAGATTCACTTCTATCACGACGGCGAGTTCATCGGCCCCTTCGTGTACAAGTATGCGCAGGAGCGCGACCCGGTGACCTATCAGAAAGTCTTTGTCGAGGACACCTCCTCGCCCTGCCGCATCAACTTCTTCGTGGAGGGCGAGGAATACAAGATTCTCGGCCTGATCCCCAGCAGCATCCATCTCTTCGGCGCTGAAAACGGCGCCAAGGTCATGATCTTCGGCTCCGACTCGCTGGGCCGCGACATGCTGTCCCGCATCATTCTGGGCAGCCAGATCTCCCTGACCATTCCCTTTGCCGGAACCTTCATCAGCTTCATCCTCGGCCTTGTGATCGGCTCGATCTCCGGCTACTTCGGCGGCAAGGTGGACGCCTTCATCCAGCGCGTGATCGAGGTGCTCAACTCGCTGCCCTCCATCCCCCTGTGGATGGCGCTGTCCGCCGCGATCCCCGCCGACATCCCGCCCGCCCAGATGTACCTGATGATCACCGTCATCCTCTCGCTGATCGGCTGGACCGGTCTGGCCCGCGTGGTGCGCGGCAAGTTCATGTCCCTCAAGAACGAGGATTACGTCCTCGCTGCCAAGCTGGCCGGCGTCAGCGACATGAAGATCATCATGAAGCATCTGGTTCCCGGCTTCATGAGCTATCTGGTGGTCAGCCTCACGCTGGGCATCCCCGGCATGATCATCGGCGAGACCTCCATGAGCTTCCTTGGTCTGGGCATTCAGTCCCCCGCCACCAGCTGGGGCGTGCTGCTCAAGGACGCGCAGAACATCTCCAACATCGCCAATTATCCTTGGCGCCTGATCCCGCTGATCTTCGTCGTGCTTGCTGTATTGGCGTTTAACTTCCTTGGCGACGGCATCCGCGACGCCGCCGATCCCTACAAGTAAGGAGGACGCTTGAGAATGAGTGACAATCAGCCTATCATTCAGGTCAAGGACCTGTGTGTCAACATCAAGATGGACGAAGGCACTCTGACCCCCGTGCGGGGCGTGAACTTCGAGATTCGCCCCGGCGAGACGCTGGGTCTGGTGGGCGAGTCGGGCTGCGGCAAGTCCCTGACCAGCAAGGCCATCCTGTCCATCAACGACAAGAAGTGCTCCTCCAGCGGCCAGATTCTCTTCCGCAACGACGAGGGCGAGATGCAGGACATTCTGGCCCTCAACCCCCGCGGCAAGGAAATCCGCGACATTCGCGGACGGCAGATCTCCATGATCTTTCAGGAGCCCATGGTGGCCTTCAGCCCCATGTACACCATCGGCAACCAGATCAACGAGTGCACCCGCCTGCACATCACCAAGGACAAGAAGAAGAGCAAGGAAATCACGCTGGAAATGATGAAGAAGGTGGGCATCGCCAACGCTGAAAAGCGCTACGATCAGTACCCCCACGAGTTTTCCGGCGGCATGCTGCAGCGCGCGCTGATCGCCATGGCGCTGGTGTGCAAGCCCCGCCTGCTCATCGCCGACGAGCCCACCACCGCGCTGGACGTGACCATTCAGGCCCAGATTCTCGAGCTGATGCAGGAGCTGCAGAAGGAATTCGGCATGGCGATCCTGTTCATCACCCACGACCTCGGCACCGTCGCCAAGATGTGCGACCGGGTGGCGGTGATGTATCTGGGCAAGATCGTGGAGACGGGCACGGCGCGGGAAATCTACAAGAATCCCCAGCACCCCTACACGCAGGGCCTGATGGGCAGCGTGCACAAGATCGGCACCCGCAAGCTGGACCGGCTCTTCTCCATCGACGGCACCGTCCCGCTGGCCCTGAACCTCAAGCCCGGCTGCGGATTCTACGATCGGTGCCAGAAGCGGATCGAGGGCGTGTGCAGCAAGGACGAGCCCGAGCTGTTCTCCATCGAGGGCACCCACAGCGCTGCCTGCGTCCACTGCATGAGGAGGGAGGAAGCCGCCAATGAGTGAGCAAGCGAAGAAGGAAGTTCTCCTGAAGGTCAATCACGTTTCCAAACGCTTCACCTCCAAGGGCGTCTGCGTCCGCGCGGTGACCGACGTATCCTTTGAAGTCAACAAGGGCGAAACCATCGGCATCGTGGGCGAGTCCGGCTGCGGCAAGACCACCCTGGGCCGCTGCATCGTGCGCGCCATCGAGGCCAGCGAGGGCGAGGTGCTCTATCAGACGCTGGCGGGCGAGACCGTCGACTTCCTGAAGGTCGACAAGCAGCAGATGAAGAAGATCCGCAAGGAAATCCAGATGATCTTTCAGGATCCCTATTCCTCGCTGGACCCCCGCATGACGGTCGTCGACATTATCGCCGAGCCCCTCAAGGCCAACTATCCCAAGATGCCCAAGGAGGAGCGGGAGCGGCTGGTCATGGATATCGCCAAGAAGGTCGGCCTGAACACCACCTATCTCAAGCGCTATCCCCACGCCTTCTCCGGCGGTCAGCGCCAGCGCATCGGCATCGCCCGGGCCCTGATCCTCAAGCCCCAGATCATCGTCTGCGACGAGGCCGTGAGCGCGCTGGACGTGTCCATTCAGGCCCAGATCATCAACCTGCTGCGCGATCTCCAGCGCGAGATGCAGCTCACCTACATCTTCATCAGCCACGACCTGTCGGTGGTGGAGCACATCTCCGACAAGGTGGGCGTCATGTATCTGGGCAAGTTGGTGGAGTACGGCGAGACCGAGAAGCTCTTCGCCTCCCCCAGGCATCCCTACACCGAGGCGTTGCTCTCCGCCGTGCCCGTGGCCGACCCCGACGTGCAGATGGACCGCATCCCGCTGGAGGGCGAGATTCCCAATCCCGCCAATCCTCCTTCCGGCTGCTATTTCCACGCCCGCTGCCGCTACTGCACCGAAAAGTGCTGCACCGAAACGCCTGAGTGGCGCGAGGTGGACGGCCGCATGGTCGCCTGCCATCGGGCGGATGAGCTGTCCCTGCGCGGGTTTGATTACAGCCAAGAAGCCTGATGCGCAAGGAGGCGTCACTGCCGCCCTGCGACCTGCCTGGTACAAATAGCTTCCTTACAGCCCATGGCGGTTTGATATCGGACCGCCATGGGCTGCAATCCTCCGCAAAGGCTGCCTTGCCGGCATCTTTGCGGCGTTTTGACCCGAGGGGTATTCCTGTGATAGAATGATCCGGGGATTTGACAGAAAGAAGGGTTTCTCATGGATTACATGGTCGATGCTTTCGGCGCGGTGGGCGACGGTCAGGCGGACGACACGCTGGCCCTGCAGTCCGCGCTGGATACCTGCGCCGCGGCGGGAGGCGGCAGGGTGGTGCTCTCCGCCGGCAAAACGTATCTGTCCCGCTCGCTGATGCTGCGCAGGCATACCACGCTGCATCTGCAGGAGGGCAGCGTGCTCCTCGCCAGCGGCGATCTGTCCACCTATTACCGCCCCGGTCAGCCCGATCAGACCGGGGATGTATCCCACGTCGGCACCCCGGTGGTGGGCAAGCCCAGCTATGTCTTCCTCTACGGTCTGGACGCGGAGTGCGTCCGCATCACGGGCAGCGGCGCCATCGACGGCAACGCCCACGCCTTTGTGCGCCGGGTGTCGCCCTACTACGTCACCAGCGACGTCTATCCCCGGCCCACGCTGATCTATCTGGAGCGCTGCGACCATCTGACCGTGCAGGACGTGATCCTGCGGGGCGCGCCCTTCTGGACGCTGCACATCGCGGGCTGCCATGACGCGCTGATCAGCCATATCCGCATCCTCAACGATCTGGATATCGCCAACAGCGACGGCATCGACGTGGATCACAGCTCCGACGTGCGCATCATCGGCTGCCATGTGGAGTGCGCCGACGACTGCATCTGCCTGAAAAACACCCTCGGCAATCAGGAATATCCGCACACCCGCAACGTCATCATCTCCGACTGCACCCTCACCTCCACCAGCGCCGCCATCAAGATCGGCACCGAGGGCGTGGACGACTTTGAGAACGCGCTGATCTCCCGCTGCGTCATCAGCCGCTCCAACCGCGGCCTGTCCATCCAGATTCGGGACAAGGGCTGCGTGCGCAACGTCAGCTTCACGGATATCATCATCGAGACCCGCCGCTTTGCCGACAACTGGTGGGGCTGCGCCGAGCCCATCGCCATCACCGCGCTGGATCGGGACGCAGCCATCCCCGGCGGCACGGTCGAGGACGTCCGCTTTATCAACGTCACCTGCCGGGGCGAGAACGGCGCGCTGCTCTGGGGCGAGGAGGGGCGCATCCGCAGCATCCTGATGGAAAACGTGGATATCGCCCTGCGCCGCAGCAGCCGCTGGCCCGTCAACCGCTACGACCTGCGCCCCAGCCCCCGCTTCACCGCCGTGACCGAGCGGGAGAGCTGCCCCCTCTGGGCCAAGAACGTGCAGGGCCTCACCCTGCGCCACGTCCGGCTCAGCGGCTTCCCGGAGGCCCCCTGCGGCTACGAGATGGCGATCGAGAACTGCGACGTCACCCGCGAATAAAGGAGGAAAATCGTCATGCCGTTTACCAAGGCCGATCTGGCCCTGTCCACCATGTGGAACTTCCGCAGGGCCCGCAGCGGCGAGGAGCTGCTGGATCAGCTGTCAGAGCTGGGCTTCGGGCGGGTCGAGCTGAACTATCAGGTGCGGCCCGAATGGCTCCCGGGCATCGAAAGCTATGTGCAGGCAGGCCGCATGAAGGTCTCCAGCGTGCACAACGTGTTCCCCAAGACCTTCGACGAGCGGTTCAGCACCGATTCCGTGATGCTGGGCTACGAGGACGAGTCCCTGCGCCGGCAGGCCATCGAGCTCGCCAAGATCAGCATCGAGTGGGCATGCAGGCTGGGCGCGGGCGCGGTGGTCTTCCATCCGACCGAGGTGCCTATGGCCCCCGCCGACTTCGACGTGCCCCTCAAAAAGCTCATCGCCGCGCATCAGACGGAAACGGAGGAATTCCGCCAGCTTCAGGCGAGGATGTTCGCCGCGCGTCAGGCCGCGCCCTACCTCAGCCGCATGATGAAGAGCATTGAGGAGCTGGCCGACCATGTGACCCGCCACCGCCTGCCCGTGAAGCTGGGCATGGAAAACCGCGCCATGTGCCACCAGATCCCCATCTACCCGGAGATGGACATGATTGCCGAGCGGTTCGACGGCGGCCCCGTCGGCCTGTGGCTGGACACCGGCCACGGCATCATGATGCAGGAGATGGGCCTGCAGGCTCTGCCCCTCTCCCCTGTCGCCGAGCGCAACATCGTGGGCATGCACATCCACGACGCGGCGGACGGCCTCGACCATTACGCCCCCTGCACCCTGCCCGGTCATGTGCTGGCTCCCTTCCGCGCGTATATCCTCGCCTCGCCCATCAAGGTGCTGGAGCTCTCGGGCCGCCTCTCCGCCGAGGAGATTCTCCGCGGCACCGACGCCTTCGTTCAGGAATACGGCGCGTAACGCAAACAAACAGCCTGTGTCGAGGCCGATTGTCCGACACAGACTGTCAAAAAAACTGAGGAAACGACGATGTGGGAGGCGGCTTTTCTGAGAAAAGCCCCTCCCACGCCCTCCCGAAAAGCACTTCCGATGAGAGATTCATATAGGAGCCATGTTGGTTCCGGATGCTTCTATGGGTATCGTCGCAGCTCACAGGGTCTGCTCCCGATACCGCTATCCCGAAAAGCTTTGGGACGGCCCCGGGCCGTCGGACAGTTCCGGTCGGCTCCGGCTGGATTGTTTGGGATTCTGTACCGACCTTTTTAACAGAACGAGCCTGTGCCGGAGCCCATTGTCCGACACAGGCTGTTTTGTGTTTGGTTGGCCTTGCGATGGAATGCCGTCTTACGCGGAGATTTCGTGCTTGACGCGGTCGTGCTCCTCGGCGCGCTTGCCGTTGTTGAAGCGGTCAAGGGTGCCCACCAGATAGCCGGTGATCCGGCGAATCCGCTGGAAGGGCTGGCTGCCGAAGTCGTAGGACAGCTCGACAAACTCGCCGTCCACCTTGATGTCGATGCCGAAGGGCTCGCGGCCGAACTTTTCCTTCGCCCGGGCGATGTAAGCGTCAATCTCCTGCTGTTCCAGCGCGCCGCCGGTAACGTTCACGGTGCATGCCATGTGTATCACTCCTTCATGGATATGATACACCATTTTTCGCAAAGTGAAACATACATTTTGATGAATTTTTCTTAACAAACCGCAACATCTTGTGGATTCACTGGGGCTTGGGCACAAGGCGCATGCGTTTTTTCCGCTTGGGCTGTGAGAAGAGCTTCTTCTTCTCCTCCGGTTTCTGCATATGAAAACACCTCCATGCGGACAGTTTGCCTCCATGGAGGTGCTTTGATGCGCGGTCAGTCCCAGCGGATCGCCTGACACTGCGCGGCGATGATCGGGTTCGTGACGAGGGTCGTCAGCCATATCAGGAGCGCGCCCACGGCAAGGACGCCCAGCCCCAGCGCCGTTTCGCTCGCGTCAGGCCCACAGGCCCATCGCCAAAAGCGCCAGCACCGCCAGGATTGCCGCTGCCAGCGCCCCGACCTTCGCGCCCTGCCAGAAGGACGCCGCCGTCCAGCTCAGGGCCTCCCGCCAACTGTCCGTGCGCATGGCATGCCGGGTCAGCGGCACAGAGACCAGCAGCAGCGCCAGCATCATCGCCAGCAGCATCGCCAGCTGCCGCCCGATGACCCGAATCTCCTCCGCCGTGCTGGACTCGCCGATGAAGCCGCGCTCGATCAGATAGCGCAGCCCCAGCGCCAACACGCCGACCGCCGCCAAGCCGCCGAGGAACCGCACGGCCCAGCGCAGCAGCTTCCATTGTTCACGCCCCGTCATAGCTTCCTCACATCAGCCGCATGCGCTGGATATCCTCGGCAGGGGTCTGGGTCGTGAACATGTAGGTGCCCATGACCGCCACGTCCAGCCCGTGGGCCCGCAGCTCGGGCAGGTTATCCATGGACAGGCCGCCGTCGCACTCGATCAGGCCCACATAGCCCATCTTGCGCAGCTCGGTGAGCTTGGCCATCATGCCCGCGTTGAACTTCTGCCCGCCGAAGCCCGGCTCCACGGTCATCACCAGCACCATGTCGGTCAGGGGCAGCAGGTCGCGGATCATCTCCACCGGGGTGCCGGGCTTGATCGCCAGACCCGCCATCACGCCGTGGGCCCGGATGCGCCGCAGGATATCCGACACGTCCGCGCTCACCTCCGTGTGGATGGTCAGGCAGGACGCGCCCACCCGGCAGAAGGTGTCGATGTAATACTGCGGGTTGTCCATCATCAGGTGCACGTCGATGGGCGTATCCGGGAAGCGGTCGTGCAGCTCCTCCACCAGCGCGGGGCCGTAGCTGAGGTTCGGGACGAAGTGGGCGTCCATCACGTCCAAGTGGATCCAGTCCGCGCCGGCCTCGATGACCCGGCGGACGTCGCGTTCCATGTTCAGGATATCCGCCGCGAGGACGGACGGGGCAATCTTAATCATAGCGTTCCCTCCATGCCTGTTTCACGTCCGCCAGAAGCTGACGGTAGCGTGACAGCCTTTCGTGATTGATTTCCCCCGCGTCGCAGGCGGCGGTCACGGCGCACCCCGGCTCCCGGTCGTGGTAGCAGGGGGTGAAGCGGCACGCGC
Organism: Christensenellaceae bacterium; assembly: GCA_022510815.1. Lineage (GTDB taxonomy): Bacteria > Bacillota > Clostridia > Christensenellales > Aristaeellaceae > UBA11524. The sequence continues at coordinate 32,681 of JAFLST010000005.1, forward strand.
CCTCGTGGGGCAGAAACTCGGGATAGTAGTCCTTGAGGGTCACCGGCTCCATGCCGCCCTCTAACTCCAGCAGGCTGAAGCCCGCCGTGTCCAGCACCCGCAAGCCGCCGGTAAGCAGCAGCTCCGCGTGCCGGGTGGTATTCTTGCCGCGCAGGATTTTGCGGCTGATTTCGCCCGTCTCCCGGTCGAGGCCGAGGATGGCGTTGATGAGCGTCGACTTGCCCACGCCGGACTGGCCCGCCAGACAGCACAGCTCTCCGGCCATGGCCCCGCGCACCTCCCCGAGGCCTCGCCCATCCACGGCGCTGACCGCCATCACGGGGCACTCGGCTCCGGCGTACTGCTCCCGAAGGGCGTCGGCAATGCTGTCGTCAAGGTCGCACTTATTCACGATCAGCATCGCGCGCATGCCCTGCTGACGGGCACGCACCAGCAGCCGGTCCACCAGCATCAGGTCCGGGGCCGGCGCGGGCGAGACCACGATCAGCAGCAGCGAGACGTTGGCCACCGGCGGCCGGACGCAGGAGGTCTTCCGGGGAAGGATTTCCTCCACCCAGCCCTCCTCCTCGCCCGTGCCGGGGGTGAACAGCACCTCGTCGCCCACCAGCGGAGAGAGCTTCATCCGCCGGAATTTCTTCTTGCAGCGCAGGGTGTACTCAGCGCCCGCCGCGTCCGCCGCGACGTAGAACCCGCCGAAGCCGCGCACGAGGGTGCCGCGCATCAGTGTCTCGCTCATGGGATCACCACCTGCTGCTGATAGGCGAACTTCTCGTCGCAGTACACCCGGTAGGTGAATTCGCCCGCCTCCTGACTCAGCAGCTCCACCTCGGGGTGACGGCTGGCGTTGGCCGGGAAGTCGTTCTGATAGATGTTGTATTCGGTCAGGCCGTCCGAGAGCGTCACGCGGACGCTGGTCAGGCTGTCGGAGGCCGGGAGGTCGAGGGTCACGGTCGTGCGGTGCACCATGGAGGTGACGCGGTAGACGCCCACCGCGACCATGGTGCCCTGAATGACCGCCGTGTCCGCCTCGGGGGTCTGCTCGGCCACGAGGTTATGCAGCGCCGGGTCGCCCGTCTCGATGTAGCGGACGTTGACGCTCATGGAGAGATTATTGTCCTCGATGGTCCGGCGCGCCTCGGCGAGGGACATGCCCGTCAGCTGCGGCACATAGGCCACGCCGCCGGAGACCGTCACCTGCACGATATCGCCTGCGGAGCAGAGCGTCCCCGCCTCGGGCACCTGCGTGATGATGAAGTCCGCCTGCACCGTCGGGGAGACCACGCGCTCCACCACCGTCAGCGTCAGCCCGTAGGCCGAGGCGGCGGTGATGCCGTCCTGCAGGGACATGCCCATGACCTTCGGCATCGTCTGCTGGGCCGGGCCCTTCGACACGGTGAGCACCACCGCGTCGCCCTTGCGCAGCGTCACGCCGTCCTCAGGGGACTGCATGATGACCGTGCCCGTGGAGATCGTCGGGTGATTGACCTCCAGCACCTGCGCCTGCAGGCCGAGGCGATTGAGGCTGCGCTCGGCGGTGGCCAGATCCATCCCGACGCAGTCCGCCACCGGGGCGCTGTTGACCACCCGCTCGTAGATCGCCATGCTGCCCACGAAGATGCCGTAGCCGATCACCACGGCGACCACCGCGGTCATGAGCCACCAGCGGGCCCTGTGCCGTGTGCGCTGCCCGGAGGGACGCCTGCGCCGCGTGTACACTCCTCCGCTCTCCGCGGGGCTTTGCGGGCCTGTCGCCTGTCTCGCGCCGCTGGGAGGGGTGGTCTCCACCGCCGCCAGACGGGGCTGCATCTCGTCGGTGCGGCCCTCCAGCGCCATCCGCAGCTCCGTGGCCATCTCCCGGGCCGACTGGTAGCGGTAGCGGGGGTTCTTCTCCATCGCCATGGCGCAGACGTGGATGATCGCCGGGGGCACGTCGGGCGCAAGGTTCTCGATGGGCTCCGGGTAGGCGTGCAGGTGCTGCATCGCGATGGCGACCTGATTGTCCCCGTCGAAGGGCACGCGGCCCGTGAGCATCTCATAGAGCGTCACGCCCACGGAGTAGATATCGCTGGTCACGTCGGTGTTCTGGCCGCTGGCCTGCTCGGGGCTGAAATAGTGCACCGAGCCCATGACGCTGTCGCCCCGGGTGAGGGTGGAGCTATTGGCCATGCGGGCGATGCCGAAGTCCGCGACCTTGATGTGCCCGTCGGCGTGGACGAGGATGTTCTGGGGCTTGATATCCCGGTGGATGATGCCATTCTGATGGGCGTGCTGGAGCGCCGAGAGGATGCGGATGGTGATCTGCGCCGCGACGGAGGGCGACAGCTTGCCCTTCTCGCGGATGACCTCCTTGAGCGTCTTGCCCTGCACATATTCCATGATGAGGTAGCGGTTTTCGCCGTCCATGCCCACGTCCAACAGGTTGACGATGTTGTGGTGGGTCATCTTGCTGGCGGCCTCGGCCTCCCGCTGGAAGCGGCTGACGAACTCCGCGTCCTTGTTGAACTCGGGCTTCAAGACCTTGACCGCCACGGAATGCCCCGTGCGCTGGTCGATGGCCCGGTAGACGATCGCCATGCCGCCCATGCCGATCTGCTCGACAAGGCGGTAGCGCTCGGCCAGAATCTTCTCGCTCATTGGCCGCCCTCCCTGTCAAGCAGGACGACAAGGCTCACGTTGTCCCGTCCGCCGGCCTTGAGGGCCATGTCCATCAGCAGATCGGCGGCCTTCGCGGGGGTATGGGCCGTCAGCGCGGCCTCGATGCGGTCGTCCTCGACCATGCCGTAGAGCCCGTCGGAGCAGACCAGCCACAGGTCGCCCTTGCGCCGCTCCTCGACGATCAGGTCGGCCTCGATGCCCGCCTCGGTGCCCACGGCCCGGGTGATCACATTGCGCATGGGGTGATTCGCCGCCTGCTCCCGGGTGAGCTGGCCCATGCGGAACAGCTCCGCCACCAGCGAGTGGTCGCTGGTCATCTGCCGCATCCGGCCGTCGCGCACCAGATAGGCCCGGCTGTCGCCCACATGGCCAATGTAAACGAAATGATCGCTCAGCCACAGGGCCGTCAGCGTCGTGCCCATGCCCGCGAGGCTCGCGTCCTCCTTCTGCTGCTGGAAGAGCCGCGCGTTGGCTTCCTCGATGCCCGCGCGAAGGGCCTCCGGCGAAGGCTCAAGATCCCTCAGCGCCTCGATCAGCGCGTCCCGGGCGCCCTTGGAGGCCGTTTCGCCGCCGTTGTGCCCGCCCATGCCGTCCGCCACGCCCCAGAGCCTCTCGCCCTCGATCAGCGTGTCCTGATTGCTCGCGCGCACCCGGCCCACGTCCGTGCGGGTCTCCACGATCAGCGGCAGGTCCGGAAGCTGCTCCTCCGGCTCCTCCGCCTCGCGCAGCTCCTCCGCCGGCTCCTTCGCGGGGCTCTCCTCGCCGATGGCGAAGCTCTTCATTCGTGCCCGGCTCTCCTTGGAAAAGCGGAATTTGTGGCTCATCAATGCTCACCGCCCTGTTTGTCCGTCATGATCCGGCGCCGCAATTGTCCGCAGGCGCCCTCGATATCGTCACCCATCTCCCGGCGCCTCGTGGCCGAGATGTGCAGGCTCTCCAGCTTTGCGAGAAAGCGCCGCACCGTGGCTTCGCTCACGCCCCGCAGCCCGCGCTCCGGCACGCTGTTGAGCGGAATCAGATTCACATGGCACTGCAGGCCCCGGAGCCTCGCCGCCAGCTCGGCGGCGTGCTGCTCTCCGTCGTTGAGCCCGCCCACCAGCGCGTACTCGAAGATCACCCGCCGCCCGGTCTTCTCCACATAATGGCGGCAGGCCCGCAGGAGCTCCTCCATGGGGTAGGTCTTCGCGATGGGCATCGTCTGCCGGCGAATCTCGTCGTTGGGCGCGTGGAGCGACACCGACAGCGTCACCGGCAGGTCCTCCTCCGCCAGCCGCATCATCTTCGGCACGAGGCCGCAGGTGGACAGGCTCACGTTGCGAAGGCCGATCTGAACCCCCTCCGGCTCCCGCAGCAGCCGCAGGAACCGGGTCACGCTGTCATAGTTGTCCAGCGGCTCACCGCTGCCCATGAGCACCACGTTGTGCACCCGGTCCTCGCCGCCCAGATAGCGGTTGGCGCAGAGAATCTGCCCCAGCATCTCCCCGGCGGTCAGGTCGCGGACGCAGCCCTCCAGCGTGCTCGCGCAGAAGGCGCACCCCATGCGGCACCCCACCTGCGTGGAGACGCACAGCGTGTAGCCGTGGTGATAGTGCATCAGCACGCCCTCGACGCAGTTGCCGTCCGTGAGGCCGTAGAGGAACTTGACCGTATCGTCGAGCCGGGACCGCCTCGTCTCGAGGATGCTCACCGGCTGGGCCAAGGCGATCCGCGAGAGCTTCTCCCGCAGGGGCAGGGGCAGGTTGGTCATCTCGCCGAAGTCCGCGCCCTGATGAATCCAGCGGAAGATCTGCTTCGCCCGGAAGGCCGGCAGTCCCTGCGCCCCGCACCAGTCGCCCAGCTCCGCCGGGAACATGCCCGTCAGTTCCGTCATCACAGGCGCTTCCTCCGCAGGCGGCAGATGTAGAAGCCCTCCACTCCGTCCCTGTCGGGCAGGAGCTGCAGGCCGACGTCAGCGTGCTGCCGGAAGCGCTCCGGGATGGTCTCCGGGAGCTGCGCCAGCTCGAACTCCGGGTGCCGCCCGAGGAACGCCTCGATCTGCCGGACGTTCTCGTCCTTCAGCACCGAGCAGGTGGAATACACCAGCACGCCGCCGCGCTTGACATAGGGCGCGACCGCGTCCAACAGGCTGCGCTGCAGCTCCGTCAGCTCCCGCACGCTCTGCTCGGTGACCCGGTACTTCACGTCGGGCTTGCCGGCCATCACGCCGAGGCCGGAGCAGGGCGCGTCCAGCAGCACCGCGTCCATGGACTCGATATAGTCAGGGCGGTGCCTGACCGCGTCGCGGGTCATGGGGCGGATGTTGTCCAGGCCGAGGCGCTTGGCCTGCGCCGCGATCAGGGCCGTGCGGTGCTCATGCAGCTCCCACGCCTGAACCCGGCCCGTGCCGCCCATCAACTCCGCCAGCAGGCACGCCTTGCCTCCGGGAGCCGCGCAGGCGTCCAGCACCTGCCAGCCGCGCTTGGGGCCGACCGCGAGGCACGCCATCATGCTGCTCTCGGACTGAATCGAGAAGTCGCCGCCGACAAAGCCCGCGTCCCGGCCGATGTCCGCCATGTGACGCACGCGCCACGCGAAGGGAACGTCGGCCTTCTCGTGCTCCCAGACCTTCCCCGCCAGCAGCGCCTCGAAGGACGCGTCGTCGTGCCTTGTCAGGTTGGGCCGCACCGTGACGGAGGTCTCCTCCTCGTGCCAGCTCATCAGCCCTTCGGCCCGCTCGCCCCAGTCGGCCACGAGCCTCTCCACCAGCCACTCCGGGACGCTGTGCTTCACCGACAGCGCCTTGACGGGCTCCGTCTCCGGGTCGGGCCACTTGAGGTGCTCCTTCATCCGCACAAGGCTGCGCAGGATGCCGTTGCACACGCCGACGAGGCCCTCCATGTCCAGCTCCCGGCAGAGGGTGACCGCCGTGTTGGTCGCGGCGCTCTCGGGGATGCGATCCTCGTAGAGAATCTGGCAGGCGCCCAGCCGCAGGATGTTGCGGAGCTTCATGTCCGTGTCGGGCCGGGCCATGACCTGCGCGAGCACCCAGTCGATGGTCAGCAGGTGCTCGAGGGTGTCGTAGACGAGCCGCGCCGCCAGACGGCGGTCCACCTGAGGCAGGCCGCAGTTGGAGAGCTTCGCGTCCAGCGCCTGATTGGCGTAGGCGCCGTTCTCCGTGACCGCGCGGATCACCGACAGGGCCAGACGGCGCGCGGGCATGCCCTCGGGCACGGGACGGACAGGCTTCCCCTGACCCGCCGGAGCCGGACGAGTCCCACGGTTCGCCGGGGAATAGGGCTTTTTCGCCGCCGGATTCCCACGGAAGGGCGCTTTTCCCGCCGGACGGGGGCCGCCCTTCCCACGGGAGGCGCTGTTTGCAGGTCGATTACCACCAAAGCCCGGCTTTCCCGCCGGTTTTCCGCCGTGATTTCCACCGGGGCCGCGATTCTGACGCTGGTTATCCATCAAACTTCCTCTTTCAATACCACTTTTGTCTGCATCGGATGGCCGTTCAGGTACACCGTGGGCGCCATGGGCTTGCCGCCGGGAGCCTGCATGAGCAGCACCCGCACAGCGCCCTCGCCCGCCGCGATGATAAGGCCGTTCTTCGCGTCCGCCACGAGCACCTCGCCCGGCTGGCCGCTGCCTTCTGCGACCTCCGCCCTGAGCAGCTTGAGCCGCCCGCCCTCAAAGGCCGTGGAGCACCCGGGCCACGGGTTCAGGCCGTGGACGCGGTTCACGATCACCGCCGCGGGCATCGCCCAGTCAATGACGCCCATGTCCTTCGTCAGCATGGGGTCGTAGGTCATCTGCGCCTCGTCCTGCGGGACGCGGGTCAGGCTGCCGTTTTCCAGCGCCCGCAGCGTGTCCAGCAGCAGCGCCGCGCCCATCTCGCTCAGCCGCTCCGTCAGCTCGCCGCAGGTCTCCCCGGGGCGGATGGGCGTCGCGGATTTGAGCAGCATATCGCCGGTGTCGATGCCCTTGTCCATCATCATGGTGGTCACGCCGGCCTCCGCGTCTCCCTGCATGATCGCCCACGCGATGGGCGCGCTGCCCCGGTGTCGCGGCAGGAGGGACGCGTGGACGTTGATATTGCCCAGCGGCGGAATGTCCAGCACCTCCTGCGAGAGAATCTGACCGAAGGCCGCCGTCACGCACAGGTCGGGCGCGAGGGCCTTCAAGTCGTCGATGCCGTCCCGGCGGATGCGCTGGGGCTGGAACACCGGGATGCCCCGCGACAGGGCGTACTCCTTGACCGGCGAGAAGGCTACTTTGTTGCCGCGGCCCCGGGGCCTGTCCGGTTGGGTGAACACGCCGACCACCTCATACCCCGCCTCGCACAGGGCCCTGAGCGAAGGCACCGCGAACTCCGGGGTGCCCATGAACACGATTCTCATTCGCAGTCGTCCTCCGGCACATGGCCCTCGATCTCCTCAGGGGTCAGCTCGCGGTCCATCACGTCGATGTACAGCTGCCCGTCAAGGTGATCCAGCTCGTGGCACACCGCCCGGGCAAACAGCCCCTCGGCCTCAAACTCGAAGAACTCGCCCTTGCGATCCTGCGCGCGGACCTTCACCTTCCGGGGCCGGGTGACGATCGCCTGACGGCCGGGCAGGGACAGGCAGCCCTCGCGGCCGGTCTGCTCGCCGTCGCGCTCGATGATCTCCGGGTTGACCAGCTCGAAGAGACCCTCGCCCGCGTCGATCACCACCACCCGGCGCAGGATGCCCACCTGCGGCGCGGCAAGGCCCACGCCCTCCGCCTTGTACATGGTCTCGGCCATGTCCTTGAGCAGCAGCGCCAGCCGCAGCCCGAACTTCTCCTCCCGGCGGCACTCCTTGCGGAGGCTCTCGTCGCCTAACTTCACGATCGTGCGAATCGCCATTGGCATTCTCTCCTTACATCATGGTCGTCGGATTATATTCAAAGTACGTCTCGGCCCCGTCGAAGGGCTCCCGCGCCAGCTCCGTCAGGGCGGCGGCGAATTCCTCCGCGGCGGGGTTCACCAATAATTTCATCATGACCTGCCAGCGGGTCTTGCCCCGCAGCACCGTCACCGACGGCTGATCCAGCCGCAGCATCAGCACGCGCTTCTTCCACGCGGGGCGCTCCTCAAGCAGCGCGAGGCACCGGGCGTGCAGCTCCTCGGCCCTTTTCTGCGCCATGGCCGGGTTCGGGCTCTCCACCAGCAGCCGCGCCATGATCGTGAAGGGCGGATACAGCCCCGTCCTGCGCCGGGCGAACTCCCGCTCGAAGAAGGCGCGGTAGTCCTGCTTAGCCGAGGCGGCGATGATCTCGTCCTCCGGCTTGTAGGTCTGGATGACCACCTGCCCCGGGGTCTCGCCCCGGCCCGCGCGGCCCGCCACCTGCGTCAGGAGCTGAAAGGTGCGCTCCCGGGAGCGGTAGTCCGGCAGGTTCAGCGTCATGTCCGCCGCCACCACGCCCACCAGCGTGACCCGCGGAAAATCCAGCCCCTTGGCGATCATCTGCGTGCCCACGAGGACGCGCGCCCGGCCCGAGCGGAACTCCTCCAGCAGCCTGCCGTGGCCGTCCTTGCCGGAGGTGGTGTCGATGTCCATGCGCACCACGCCCACGCCCGGGAAGAGCCGGTGCAGCTCCTCCTCCACCTTCTGGGTGCCCGCGCCGAAATAGCGGATGTAGGCGCTGCCGCACTCGGGACAGGCGGACGGCGGAGGCTCGGCATGCCCGCAGTAATGGCAGTGGAGCTGCCCGTCGCCGCCGGAGACATGATAGGTCAGGGACACGTCGCAGTTGGGGCACTTCATCACATGGCCGCAGCTCCGGCAGCTGATGAAGGCGTTGTAGCCCCGGCGGTTCATCAGCAGCATCGCCTGCTCGCCCCGGCGCATGCAGTCCTTCAGCTTCGCGGTCAGCAGCCCCGAGAAGATCGAGCGGTTGCCCTGCTCCAGCTCGCGGCGCATGTCCACCACCGTGACCTCCGGCAGGGGCCTGTCCAGCACGCGGCGGGGCATCTCCAGCAGCGTGAAATCCCCCCGCCTCGCCCTCGCGAAGGACAGGATGCTGGGGGTCGCCGAGGCCAGCAGGAGCGTCGCGCCCTCGGTTTCGCAGCGCCACTGGGCCACCTCCCGGGCGTCATAGCGCGGGTGCCTGTCGGACAGGTAGGTGGTCTCGTGCTCCTCGTCGACCACGATCAGTCCCAGCCGCTCCGCCGGAGCGAACACCGCCGACCGCGCGCCGATGACCACCCTCGCGTCCCCGCGGCGAATCCTGCGCCACTCGTCAAAGCGCTCCCCGGCGGACAGCCGCGAGTGCATCACCGCCGCCACCGCCCCGAAGCGCCCCCGGAACCAGCTCACCATCTGCGGGGTCAGCGCGATCTCCGGGACGAGGATCATGGCGCTTTTGCCCAGCCGGAGCGTCTCTCGCACCAGCCGGATGAACACCTCCGTCTTGCCGGAGCCCGTCACGCCATGGAGCAGGAACCGTCCCGTCCCCTGCCGCAGCTCCGGCAGCATCACCGACAGCACGTCCTCCTGCGAGGGCGTCAGCGGCGGGTCGGGGGTCTCCACATCGGGCCCGTCGCCCCCCGGACGGCGCAGCAGCTCCTCCTCGGAGAACGCCACCAGCCCGGCGGCCTCGAGCTGCCGCAGGGGTTCCAGCGGGTCGCGCACGAGCATCCGCAGCTCGTCCACGGGGTGCTTCCCGCCGTCCCGCAGGAGGTTGAGGAGCATGCGGCGCTTCTGGGAGCGGCCCTGCCCCTCGAGGGCGTCGTCGACGGCTTCGCGGGGGATGGCGAGCCTCGCCACGGTCTGCCGCCGCACCTGAACCCGGCCGCCCCGCATCTCCGCGGGGAGCATCAGCCGCAGCGTCTCCGCCAGCGGGCAGTGGGCGTTCTCCGCCATGCGCCGGGCCAGCTCGAGCTGACAGGGCAGGATCGCCGGATAGTCCTCCAGCGGCGCCTTGACGGCCCTGAGCTTCTCCGGCGGCACATCGCAGGCCTCGCTGAAGCCCACGATCACGCCCTCCTTGACCCGGGGGCCAAAGGGGACGGCCACCCGCTGCCCCACCGACAGCGCCATGCCCTCGGGAATCAGGTAGCTGAACGTGCGCGCCACGTTCTCATGGACGATATCCACAATCACCTGCGCCAGCACGCCCTCACCCCCAGACGATTCTGCTCCAGTATCCATTATACCTTTTTCCCCCGGCGAACGCAAGCATCATTTCGGCAGGATCATGCATGCCCCCGGACAAAGAAAAGCGCCGGACTCAGCCGCAAGGCCAAATCCAGCGATCTTGGCTACCCAAAACCCCGGGTGGCGTCGGAGGGCTCGCAAGCCATCCGACTTCAATCAAAAACTGACGACATGCGCGTCAGCTTTTGCATTTTTCAATCGAAAAATTTCCTTGCAGGCAGGGGCAGTCTGGCATCGGACTGACCATGCCTGCAAAACTCGAAAAGGTGGCTCCGCCACTTTTTCGACACGCAAAAACGCCGGACTCAGCCGCAAGGCCAAATCCAGCGATCTTGTCTGATGAGCAGTCCAAAGGGGTTCGGTCACTTAGTGGGAACGGTGAGGCCCCTCTCCCTGAAATAGCGGGCCGCGCCGGGATGGTAGGGCACGTCGGTGACGGAGGCGGCGAAGTCAAGGCTCACTTCCTTGGTCTTGTCGTGCTCAAGGGTGCCCAGATTGTTGAAGACAGCGGAAATGAAGTTATACACGTCCTCCTCGCTGGCGGAGTCCCTGACGATCACGACCGCGCTGATGCCCACCGTGATCACATCCTCAAGCGTGTCGTAGACCTCGAAGCCGATGGTATTCTTGGCGTAATAAGGCGAGGAGGCGACCAGCGCGCTGATGTGCTCGTCATCCAGGCTGACCAGATACGCGTCGTTGGTCTGTGTCAGGGAGGTGACGGCGTTGGTGGGTGCGCCGGCGACCACGAATCCGGCGTCGATCTCACCCTCCCGGAGGGCCTCGATCGTTTTGCTGAAGTCATAGAAGGCGGGAGCGATGTCGGCTTCCGTCAAGCCGTAGACGCCCAGAATGTCCATGGCGTTGTAGTACACGCCGGAACCCGTCGCGCCGATGGAGACGCGCTTGCCCGCCAGATCGGCGACGCTCTTGATGGAAGGATCGAGGGTGACGATCTGAACCTGCTCCAGATACATGGCTGCCACGGCGGAAAAGTTGGTCACGGCTCCGGTCTCCGTAAACAGGCGGGTCCCGTTGTAGCCGTAGGCCATGACGTCGGACTGGACAAAGGCGATATCGGCTTCACCGGCCTTCAGGGCCTCGATATTGGACTGGGAACCGTTGGAGGAGACGACCGTGACCTGCGTGTCCGTGGTGTCGCTGACCTTCGCGCCCATGACGGTGCCAAAGGCGAAATAAGTGCCGGTCTCGCTGCCGGTGGAAAAGGTCAGGCTGCCGCTTGTGTCGGGCTCCTTTCCGCAGGCGGTGAGCATCAGGATCATCATAAGTGCCAGAATCAGCACAAACACCCGTTTCATCTTGAGCTACTCCTTTTAGACAGATGGGTTCGGCCGGCGTGCCTTTTTCTGTCTATTCTCTGATTATACCGCAAGGAAGCCCGTTTTACAAGTCTTTACTGGAAAATTGATGAATAACACGCTGTTTGTCCGGGCTATCCGGCTCCCGGAGGCGCCCTCGCGGATCTGGTTGACGGTCATCGAGCCGCCCCGCGCCGCGGAAAAGCAAACAGGGACACGGCGCGCTGACGGACGGCCATGTCCCCGCATCCGGCTCCAATCCGGCTTTTATCGCTCTGTCTGCTCGGTCATGATGCCCCAGCGGATGCCGAACCTGTCGACAAAAACAACCCGGCACGAGCTGTAGGGCGTGGCTTCCATGGGATAGATGGTCCTGCTCCCTTCCTTCATGACCTCATAGGCCCGCCGCACCTCTTCCTTCGTGTCGCACATGATCGTGAGGAAATTGGAGTAGCACGTCTGGAAGTCAATGTTCACGTTGTCGCTCATGATGATTCTCTGGCCGCCCAGCAGGAGCTCCGAATGATAGACATACTCCTTCTGATGCTCCCTCAGCAGCGGATTGTAGTCAGGGTCATTGGCTTCGCCGTAGGTCGTCAGGCAGGTGATCCTTCCGCCAAAGGCCTTCTCATACAGGTGAATCGCTTCCCGGCATTGGCCGCCGAAATTCAGCGTGGGCACAAAATGCATGTCTGTTCTCCCCTTCATTCGCGTGCTGTCACGTCCCCTCGCCGCGGGAACGGACGCCTGTTCATTATACATCAGGCGCTCCCGCCGTCTTGTAAAAAAACGACAGGCCGATTCCACGGGCCCGGGCGACGCTTCCCGGCAAAAAACCCCTCCGGTCGCCCGGAGGAGTTCTGATGGCGTCTGGAGAGCGGCTTACTTCCTGTAGCCGCACTTGTAGGATTTGTTTCTATGATACCGCACAATGCCGGAACTGAAACACCCGCGGGCAAAACCCTTTTGACCCTCACCATTTCCAGCCCCAGAGGTTGAAATATTTGATCGTGCTCATGACGTGACGCATCACGCCGCCGAGGGTGTGGGCGCTGTCCCGGCTCCACGCGTGGGTGATGATCATATCGGGGTGGTAGACGATCGCGCCCTTGCGCAGCACCCGGCGGCTGAGGTCGGAGTCCTCATGATACATGAAGAAGCGCTTGTCGAACCCGCCGATCTGCTGGAAATAGGCCGTGCGGATGAGCATGAAGCACCCCGTGGCGAACTCCACGCAGGTGGGCATGGTGATGCTCGCCCCGGCCAGCGTATAGTCCGCCCGCCACTGGGCAAACCGCCCGCCCAGCCGCTCCAGCTTGCCGCCTAACAGATACCGCACTGTCGGCGCGCGCTTGGGCAGATACTGCACCGTGCCGTCCTCGTTGAGCACATGGGGGGTCAGCACCGCCACGTCCGGGTGCGCGTCCATGTACTGCACCATCCGGGAGAGCAGGTCCGGCGGGAAGGTCACGTCCGGGTTGCAGACCAGATGATAGCGGGACTGCAGGTTGTTCAGCACCGCGTTGTGCCCGCCGCCGTAGCCCATGTTGCGCCCCTGCGGCAGATAGGTCGCGCCCTGACACTGCCAGAGAATCTTCTGCCCCATGCTGTCCTGCGGCGAGTTATCCACGATATACAGCTGCAGCATGATGTCCGAATCCTGCAGGCACTGCACCGTTTTCAGCACCTGCGCGCCGGAATGGTACAGCACGATGCAGGCGGACAGGATGGGATTGGTCAAATACGGCATACGCTCCCTCCGGAATTCGATCAGATGGCACAGCCTCAAACGACGTTCGCTTCCCTGCTATTGTACTCGCAAACGCGCGATTTGTCCATAAAGGTGTGGAAATTTGTCAGCGGAGAGGCTGCGAAAAAGCGCCTTTGCACCACAAAGTTGTGGAAATTTGCCGCCCGGCATGCTATACTGGAGGCATTGACGGAGGTGGATTGCCATGACTACGCCCGCACTGACCCACGACAGCGCCAGCCCGCTCTACAGGCAGCTCATGCAGCGGCTGCGCGCGGATATCTCCGGCGGGGTGTACCCTGCCCACAGCCGCATCCCCTCCGAGCAGGAGCTGTGCGAGACCTACGGGGTCAGCCGCGTCACGGTGCGCAAGGCGCTGGGCGAGCTGACGCAGGAGGGGCTGCTCAAGCGCCAGCAGGGCAAGGGCACCTTTGTGTGCATCCCGCGGCTCTACTCCGACCTCAAGGACGTCAACAGCTTCCACGCCGCCTGCCGCCTGATGGGCTGCCAGCCCGGCGCCCGGCTGATCCACGCGCAGCTCGTCCGCGCCGGCGAGGAGGACCTCGGAAAGCTCGGCTGCCCGGACCCGCAGGTGGTGGAGATCACGCGCCTGCGCCTCGCCGACGACATGCCCGTGATGCTGGAGACGAACCGCTTCCCGCTCTCCTACGCGTGGCTGCTGGAGGAGACCCTCTCCGGCTCGCTCTACGCGCTGCTGGAGGCGCGGGGCATTCTGGCCAGCCGGGGCATCCACGAGATCTCCCTGACCTACGCCACCGCCGCGCAGGCAAGGCTCCTGACCGTTGACCCCGGCAGCGCCCTGATGCGCCTCGATCAGGTCATCTACGACCAGCACGACCGCCCGCTGCACACCTCGCATCAGGTGATCCGCGGCGACCGGTTCACCTTCCAAATCTGACGGAGGAGATACCATGCGACTGATTTTTGTGCGGCACGCCGAGCCGGACTACGTCCACGATTCCCTGACCGAAAAGGGCCGCGTGGAGGCCGAGATTCTCTCCGCCCGGCTGTGCAGGGTCGACGTGAAGAACTACTATGTCTCGCCCATGGGCCGCGCCCGGGAAACCGCCGCCTACACCCTTGACAAGCTGGGCCGCACCGCCGAGGTGATGCCATGGCTGGCGGAGTTCCGGGGCCACAGCTTCGACCCCTTCGCGGGCCACGACCGCATCCCGTGGGACTACCGGCCCCTCGAGTGGATGCACCGCCCCCTGCTCTGGGACGTGAACCACTGGACGGAGGACGAGCTGACCCGCTCCGGCACCACCGACGCCATCTGGCGGGAGACCTGCGAGGGCATCGACGCGCTGCTTGCCCGGCATGGCTACGTCCGCGACGGCGGCATCTACCGCTGCGAGGACAACCGCCCCGACACGCTGATGTTCTTCTGCCACTTCGGCATCTCCATGGCGGTGATGGGCCACCTGACGGGCATCTCGCCGATGGTTTTGTGGCAGTGCTTCTCCGCGCTGCCCTCGTCGGTCACCACCCTCGTCACCGAGGAGCGGATCAAGGGCGAGGTCATCTTCCGCTGCATGCAGCTGGGCGACCTGTCCCACCTCTACGCCGCCGGGGAGCGCCCCTCCACCGCGGGCCAGTATCCCGAGTGCTATACCGGCATCGACTCCACCGAGCCGCCGGAGTGGGCCGCGAAAAAGAAGAAGTAATCCCCCTCAGGAGGAAGCTTATGCAAATCAAAAAGCCGCTCGAGGGCGAGCGGATCACGATACGCGATTATCGCCGGGAGGACCAGCCCGCCATCACCGGGATGTGGTTTGACCCGGTCAACGGGCAATACATGATCGATCCCACGGCGGACTATGTGGACGACTGGTACCGCACGGCGCTGGAGGAGATGGAGGACAACCCGGAGGGCTATTACCTCGCCGTCTTGCTCCGCGGCACGGACAGGGTCATCGGCTCCTGCTGCATGTTCCCCGATGAAACGCGCGAGTGCTGGGACATCGGCTACTGCGTGCACAGGGAGTTCTGGCGCAGGGGCGTCGGCACGGAGCTGGTGGGGCTGCTCATCGGCTGGATTCGCGCCCACGGCGGCACGCAGATCACCGCCGAGGTCGCCAAGGACAACGTCGGCTCCAACCGGCTGCTGCGGCACTACGGCTTTCAGGTGCTGCGGGAGGCGAGTTTCGATA
The DNA here is from genome assembly GCA_022510815.1 of Christensenellaceae bacterium. Taxonomy (GTDB): domain Bacteria; phylum Bacillota; class Clostridia; order Christensenellales; family Aristaeellaceae; genus UBA11524. Next base: position 47,736 of record JAFLST010000005.1, read on the forward strand.
AGTACCACATGGGCATCACCTTCGAGAGCTACATCTACGGGCTGCGGCTGGACGATTCCTCCGCGGAGTAGCCCCCGTCCTCACAGCCCCAGCGCCCGGATCAGCCCCGGCAGCGCCTGTTCAAAAGCGGCCCCGTACCGAAGCGGCAGGCCGTTTTTCAGCGTGCGGAGCATCGCGTCGTGGGTGAAGTCGACGGCGATCCGCGTGGCCTCGGAGGTGCTCTTTCCGCAGAGCATCGCGCCCATCAGCGCGCTGGCGAACACGTCGCCCGTGCCGTAGAAGACCTGCGACAGATGCTCCGCGCCCGCGTAGGAGAAGGTTCCGTCCGCCGCGCAGAAGCCCGCCGCGCCGAACAGACCGTCCCGCCTCACGCCCGTGATGATCGCCTGCCCGCAGCCGTACCTCGCCGCGAGGCCCTCCAGCAGCCGCTTGACCGCGCTTTTGTCCGGCTCCGGGTCGTAGGGCGCGTCCATGAGGATACACGCCTCGGTCAGGTTGGGCACGATCACGTCCGCCAGGCGGCAGAGCTGGCCCATCTCCGCGGCCATCGCGTCGGTGTAGGTCGCGTAGAGCCGCCCCTGATCGGCCATCACCGGGTCGACCAGCGTCAGTCCCCCCGGCCCGCGATAGCGCTCGATCACGCTGCCCACCAGCTCGATCTGCTCAAAGGAGCCCAGAAAGCCGCTGTACACCCCGTCGAAGCGCAGCGGCAGGGTCGCGAAATGGTCGAGGATGCCGCGCATCTCCCCCGTCAGGTCGAGGCAGGTGTAGCCCGTGAACTCCCCGGTGTGGGTCGAGAGCAGCGCCGTCGGCAGCGCGGACGCGTGGATGCCGCAGGCCGAGAGGATCGGCACCGCCACCGTCAGCGAACAGCGGCCCACGCAGGACAGATCGTTGATCGCAAGGACTTGCTTCTGCAATGGGATGGTCTCCTTTTCTTATTCTTCAGCAGACAAGACGGCGAACAGGTGCCCCCCTGCCCGCCGCTGTTTCATCGCTGCGCCAGCGTCTGGCGCCTGTACAAAGCGGGGATGGTTTTCCCTTCCCCGACCTTACCAGTCCGAACTCCAGTTGGTCGCGCCGCTGTCCCAGCTGTCATAGCTGGAGCTGGAGCCCCAATCATAAGAGTCCCTGCTCTCGTGATAGTAATCGCTGCTCTTGAAGTCCTCCGCGCCATAGGCATCGTCGTACTTTGAGGACAGGTAATAGTCTTTCGGCTGCTCCGTCCAGTCCGCCGTCCCGCGCCATTGGGTCCATGCGTTCAGCTCATGGCTGAACACATACCAGTCGTTATAATCGTAGTAATAGGTCTGATTCTGATACTGATAATAGCCCTTCGGCTTCCTGGCGAAGATCGAAACGCTCACGACCACAAGCGCCGCGCAAAGGGCCAGAAACACCGCAAGGATCGCCCGCCCGGCTTTGTTCTTCTTTTTATCCGGCGCCGCCGCGGCTGCGCCGCGCCGCCTGAGCTCCACCTCCGATTTGAGCTTTTCATACAGCTCGTTCACGGCATAGGCCTCGTCGGGCCCCTGATAGCGCACGGCGCGGGAGCCGTCATCCTTGTTCTTATAGACGACGCAATCGCCGTTTTCGTCCCGGTAGATGCCAAACGCGCGGGGCTCGCGGCAGTCCTCGCCGATGAAAAAGCGCATCCTTTCCAAGGGCATGCCCTTTTCAGCGCAGAACGCCTTCAATTCCTCAATGGTCTTTGGTTTCTCATAGGTCACCATCAGCACCTCCAGCGATGGAATGAGCGGGTTCCAGCAGACAGCCTTCGCCGGTGATTCCCCGTCATTATACTGAATACCGCGCGCCGTTGTCAAGGAAAAGGCAGAGCCCGGCAGGAGGAAAGGGGAAACGTCTCGTGCAGCCCTTGCTTTTCCCCTTCTCCGCCGCATTTGTAAATTCTTTGAAAGCCTTGCAATCGCCGCCGCAATTCGCTACAATAGGATGTGATACGATAACTTTCCGCGGAAAGGCGGTGCGCCATGAAGATCAGAATCCTGCTGGCCATCCTGCTGGCGGCGATGCTTCCCTGCGTCGCGCTGGCTGAAGACGACCCCGAGGCCGTGCCCCTCGACGAGCTGACATGGGTCGAGGACGGCGACGCGCCCGACGAAGCGCCCGCTTCGGCTGACGACGGGCTGCTCGTGGAGGAGCAGTCCTTCCGCACGCTCTCCCAGGGCATGGAGGGCGAGGACGTGCGGCTGATGCAGATCCGCCTGACCGAGCTGGAATACTACAGCGGCGACATCTCCGGCAGCTTCGGCGCCAACACCCGCGCGGCGGTCGAGGCCTTTCAGGCGGATTTCGGCGTCGAGATCACCGGCGTGGCGGACGCGTCCCTCCAGTCGACCATGTTCGCCACGGTCTACCGGCCCCTGCGCTTCGGCTCGCAGGGCGAGCTGGTCAAGAAGCTCCAGACGGCGCTGATGCAGCTGGGCTACTACACCGGCAAAATCTCCGGCAACTACCTCGAGTCGACCCGGGAGGCGGTGGAGCAGTTCCAGTCCCGCAACGCGCTGGGCGTGACCGGCGAGGCCAACGCGGCCACCCAGTCCGCGCTCTTCAGCGGCAAGCCCCGCGGCAAGAACGACGCCGCCCTGCCCACCATCACCCCGCCGCCGGTGTCGGACACCTTTGTGGTCAGCGACGCCGAGGAGGTCATGCTCGACGACGAGCCCGCGGTGCCCTTCGTCAAGCAGCTCAAGTATGAGGACAGCGACAAGAGCGACGGCTCGCCGATCCTCGCCCTTCAGGAGCGGCTGACGGCGCTGGGGTACTACTCCGGGCCCATCTCCGGCAACTTCCTCGGCAACACCCGCAACGCCGTCAAGGCCTTCCAGAAGCAGAACGGCCTGACCGTGGACGGCATCGTGGGCGAGGCGACGTGGAACGCGCTGTTCAACGACCCGGCCGTCGTCCTGCCCGACGACACCCCCAAGCCCACCGCCACCCCCGAGCCGCCGGCCTTCCACATTCTGGTGGACGTGAACAATCAGGTCACCACCGTCTACGGTCGGGACGAAGTCGGCGACTACACCATCGTCGTGCGGCAGATGCTCTGCTCCACCGGCACAAAATCGAATCCCAGCGACCCCGGCGACTGGACGCTCAACGGCAAGACCGCCCGCTGGTGCTACTTCCCCAAGTGGGGCGGCTATGCCCAGTACTGGACGCGCATCAACAGATCCATCGCCTTCCACAGCGTGATCTACAACACCGTCAACACCATGGACCTGTCCGTCTCCAGCTACAACAACCTCGGCAAGCGCGCCTCCCACGGCTGCATCCGCCTGACCGTCGCCGACGCGAAGTGGATCTATGACAACTGCGGCGCGGGCACCGTCGTCACCATCGACGAGCACCTCCCCGCCGACCCGGAGCTGCGCGCCTCCCTCAAGCTGCCCGGCCTCAACCGCAGCAACATGCTGCCCTACGCCACCGAGCAGCCCACCGCCGAACCGCGCTATGTCAGCGGCGCCCAGCCGCCCCTGCCCCTGCAGAAGCTCAAGAAGAACGACTCCTCCGAGGCCGTGTTCTGGCTGCAAAGCAAGCTCAGGGAGCTGGGCTACTACGGCGGCAAGGTCACCGGCACCTATCTGGACGGCACGGTGAACGCCGTCAAGGCCTTCCAGAAGGATCACGGCCTGACCGCCAACGGCACCGCGGATGTGGGCACCCTCGAGGCGCTGTACGCGCAGGAGTTGGCGACCCCCACGCCCCCGCCCACCGACACCCCGACCCCCGAGCTGATCGCCGCGCCGGAAACGCCCGTCCCGTCCGAGGCAGCCGACAACGCTGAATAAACGCTTTCCTTCCCGCCGCCCGGCAGCCAGCCGGGCGGTTTTTTTCAACAGCTACAGCCGCTGCGATGGCGGACTGAAAAAAAACAGCGTTTCCTGTATCTTCCTGCGCTGTCTGCCGCTTGACAGCCCCGGGGCGGCAGGTTATAATCACACCGTTGGAGTCTGCCGACATGGCGATTTTTGTCCCTTTGTGTCGGCTGCAGGCTTTCATCCTATTGATTATCAGCAAGACTTCCTTTGACCAAAGGAGACGAGTGAATGCCGAACCCGATCAACGAGCAGGCCCTGCTGGACTATATCAGGGCCCTGACATATACGCCTCAGGAGGCCGTCCTGCATGTGGACGAGCTGCCCGAGGCGCTGCGCCCGCTGGGGACGGAGCTGACGAAGCTCGGCGACGCGCTGCGCAAGAGCAATGACCTTGCCGTGGGGCTGGCGACCGGCGCCGTGACCCCCGACGCGATCACCGGGGACGACGCGATCTCCGCCGGACTGAACGAGCTGCGCCGCCAGCATCACCAGCTGGCAGAGCTGATGAAGCAGGTCGCGGCAGGCGATTATGCCCGCAAGTCCGAGTTCTCGGGCGAGTTTTCCAGCGCCTTCAACGAGATGGTCGACCGGCTCCGGGCCCAGAAGGAGGAGCTGGAGCTGAGCGCCTACACCGACTCCCTCACCGGCGCGGGCAACCAGCGCGCGGCCAGCCGGGTGATGGACGAATTGTGGCAGGAAAAGCGCAGCTTCACCGTCGCGATGGTCGATCTGGACGACCTGAAAACCTGCAACGCCGCCTACGGTCACGCCGAGGGCAACCGCTTCCTGCAGGCGGTATACCGCATCCTGCGCGACAGCATCCCCGGCGACGAGCACATCTTCCGCATCAGCGGCGACATGTTCCTTGTGATCTCCGAGACCATGACCATCGCGGCCATGGAGCAGATTCTCGAGGACGCCCGGACGCGCCTGCGTGAAGCGCCCAACAAGGGCCTCGCCTACCGGCGCAGCTTCAGCTACGGCTGCGCGATTGCCGACGCGACCTCCGCCTCCTCCTACAACCATTTCCTCGCCGACGCCGACGAGCAGATGTACCACTATCGCTACGTCCGCCGCGACCCGGCAAACGGCCAGCCGGAAAACATGGAGGACGAGGACCTGAACCGCAACGGCCTCAAGAGCCGCGCCTTTGACGCCTTCGCCGCCACCGACCCGCAGCGCTACCTCTACATGTGCAACGTGCGCACCAACATCTCCCGCTGGTCGCTCAACGCGGTCAAGGACTTCGACCTGCCGGGCGAATACATGGCCGACGCGGGCAACATCTGGGCCGACCGCATCCACCCCGATGACCGCGACGCCTATCTCAAGGACATCCACGCCGTCTTCTCCGGCCACAAGCAGACCCACAGCATCACCTACCGCGTCCGCACCAAGAACGGCCGCTACGTCGTGTGCACCTGCAAGGGCTACATGCTCAAGGACGAGAACGGCCAGCCGGACTACTTTGCCGGCTCCATCACCAACCACGGCATGATCGACAACGTCGACCCTGTCACCAGCCTGTACAACGTCTACCGCCTCATCGAAAAGCTCCGCGCCTTCAAGTCCGAGCGCAAGCCCGCCAGCCTGCTGGTCATGAGCATCAACCAGTTCCGCCGCATCAACAACAGCTACGGCTTCGAGTTCGGCAACAAGGTGCTCCAGCGCCTCGCCCTGTCCATTCAGGAGCGGGTCGGGGATCAGGGCAGCGTCTTCCGGCTCAACAGCGTCAAGTTCTGCGTCCTGATCGAGCGGCAGGCGGACTTTGAGGAGCTGGACGCCATCTACCGCGACGTGAGCGACTTGGCCCGCAACCACCTCAAGGTGGACGACCGGACCATCCGCCTCACCCTCGCCGGCGGCTCCGCGAGCTTCAGGCGCGTGGACACCGAGCCCAACGCCGTGCTGGCCGAGCTGGAATACGCCCTCAGCGTCTCCAAGAAGGAGGGTCAGGGCGCGCTGAACCACTACGACGACGCCCGCCACTCCAAGGCCCGCCGCCAGCTCGAGCTGATCGACACCCTCATCCGCAGCGTGCTGCTGGGCGACTTCCACGGCTTCTTCCTCGAATATCAGCCGCAGGTGCGCTTCGACGGCCGGGTCGTCGGCGCGGAGGCCCTCGTGCGCTGGAAGGATGACACTTGGGGCCGCATCCCGCCCAACGACTTCATCCCGATCCTCGAAAACGACTCCTGCTTCTACGAGCTGGGCCTGTGGATTCTCCAGACCGCGCTGCGCGAGGTGCTCCCCATTGTCGACGCGCACCCCGACTTCATGATCAGCGTCAACGTCTCCTACCGCCAGCTCGAGCTGCCGATCTTCAGCGATGACGTGCTCGCCATCGTCAACCGGATGGGCTTCCCCACCAGGAACCTGACCATCGAGCTCACCGAGCACTGCCGCTCCATCCAGCAGGACGTGCTCACCGAGAACCTCAACAGCCTGCGCGCGGCGGGCATCCGCATCTCCGCGGACGACTTCGGCACCGGCTATTCCTCGCTGGCCCTCCTGCGCGACCTGCCCTTTGACTGCATCAAGATCGACCGCACCTTCATCTCCGACATCGTCGAGAACAGCCCCGACCAGATCATCGTCAAGTCCACCATCCAGTGCGCCAAGGACTTCGGCATCCATGTCTGCGTCGAGGGCGTGGAGGACGTGCCCTCCCTGATGACCGTCGACGCCTTCCAGCCCGACATGTATCAGGGCTACCTCTACTCCAAGCCCATCTCCCTCGAGGCGCTCCTCGCCATGTTCCAGGACACGGAGGAGCCGAAGATCGCCATCCAGTTCCCCGAGCTGCCCCTCATCGCGGCCGCCAAGGAATAACTTCTTCCCTCCGCTTCTTCACGGAGCGGAGGGCTTTTTCTGTCTTGATTGCCGGAACGCTCCGCGGTATAATGGGCGCACAGGATGGAGGAATGCGCATGGAACGCCTGCTCAACGATGGATGGAGCTTTGTGAAGCTGCCCTGCGACGCGCCGCTGGACGAGGCCGCCCGCTGGGAGCCCGTCGACCTGCCCCACGATTTTCTGATCGGGCAGGCGGAGGATCTCTACGAGAGCTGCGACGGCTGGTATCGCCGGGTGCTGACCGTGCCGGAGGCGGCCCGGGAACAGGTGTGGCTGCTGCGCTTTGACGGCGTATACATGGACTGCGACGTGCTGCTCAACGGCGAGACCGTGGTCACCCACCGCTGCGGCTACACGGCCTTTGACGCTGACCTGACCGGCCGCCTGCGCCCCGGCGACAACACGCTGACGGTGCGCATCCGCCACCGCAGCCCGAACAGCCGCTGGTACTCCGGCGCGGGCATCTATCGGGACGTGACGCTGCACGTCCTGCCTCCGCGCCACATCCCGCTGGACGGCGTTTATGTGACCGCCGAGGGGCAGGGCGATCTCTGGCGGATGAGCGTCCGGACGGAGCTGGTTGGCCCGGAAAAGGGCGAATCCCTGACCCACCGGCTGCTGGACGGACAGGGGGCGTGCGTCGCCGAGGCTGTCCTCCCCGCGGCAGGCAGCGCCGCGACGGCTTTGCTCACCGTGGCGAGCCCCCGGCTCTGGAGCTGCGGCGAACCGAACCGCTACACGCTGGAGACCACCCTCGGCGATCAGCGCATCCGGCAAACTGTGGGCTTCCGGCGCATCGAGCTGACCCCGGACAGGGGCCTGCTGCTGAACGGACAGCCCCTCAAGCTCCACGGCGTGTGCCTGCATCACGACCTCGGCGCGCTGGGAGCGGCTTTCCACCTGAAGGCGGCCCGGCGGCAGCTCACCACCATGAAGGCCATGGGGGTCAACGCCCTGCGCACCGCCCACAACCCGCCGGCCCGGCAGGTGCTCGATCTCTGCGACGAGTTAGGCATCCTCGTGGTCGACGAGGCCTTCGACATGTGGGAGCGCCCGAAGAACCCCTTCGACTACGCCCGGTTCTTCCCCGAGCACGCGGCGGAGGACGTGGCGAGCTGGGTGCGCCGGGACAGGAATCACCCCTGCCTCGCGATGTGGTCCATCGGCAACGAGATCGTCGACACCCACCTGAGCGAGCGCGGCGAGGAGCTCACCCGCTGGCTGGCCGAGGAGACCCGCAGGCACGACCCGGGCCGCAACGGCCACGTCACCATCGGCTCCAACTACATGCCGTGGGAGGGCGCGCAGCGCTGCGCGGAGCTGATCGAGGCCGTGGGCTACAACTACGGCGAGAAATACTATGACAAGCACCACAGCGAGCACCCGGACTGGGTCATCTACGGCAGCGAGACCGCGTCGATCCTCTCCAGCCGCGGCGTGTACCGCTTCCCGAGCCGGGCGGGCATCCTCTCCGACGAGGACCTGCAGTGCTCCTCGCTGGGCAACAGCCTGACCAGCTGGGGCACCAAGGACCTGCGCCGCATGATCGCGGACGATTTGCGCACGCCGTGGTCGCTGGGGCAGTTCCTCTGGTCGGGCATCGACTACATCGGCGAGCCCACGCCCTATCACACCCGGAGCTGCTATTTCGGCATGGCGGACACGGCCTGCTTCCCCAAGGACTTCTTCTACCTGTTCAAGGCCCTGTGGACGGAGGAGCCGGTGGCGCACATCGGCGTGCACTGGGACTGGAACCCGGGGCAGCTCATCGACGTGCCCGTGATGACCAATGGCGCGGAGGCGGAGCTGCTGCTGAACGGGCGCTCCCTCGGGCGCAAAGCGGTCGACCGCCTCGACCCGGAGCGCTGCTGGCCCCAGTGGCAGGCGGCCTTTGAGCCGGGCGAGCTGACCCTCCGGGCCTACGACGCGCGGGGGAACCTGATCGCCGTCGACACCCGCCGCACCCCCGGGGACAGCGCGGCCATCGTCCTGACCGCCGAGGACAGCGCGCTCTATTCCGGCGGCGACGACATGACCTTCGTGACCATCGGCATGGCGGACGCGAAGGGCCTGCCCGTGGACAACGCCGTCGACCGGGTTCAGGTGCGGGTGAGCGGCGCGGGGCGGCTGCTGGGCCTCGACAACGGCGACAGCACAGACCGCGAGGGCTATCAGACCACCACCCGGCGGCTGTTCAGCGGCAAGCTGCTGGCCATCATCGGCGCGGCGGAGGAGCCCGGCACGGCCCGCATCGTCGTCTCCTCGCCGGGCAAGGCGGACGCCGCGCTGGACATCCCCGTGCTGCCCGCGGCGAAGACCCCCGGCCTCAGCGCGGCCTTCCGCTGCCCCGAGGCGCCCATGCCCGCCGAGCGCCCCGTGCGCAAGCTGGAGCTGATCCCCGAGGGCAGCACGCGCCTCACCCCCGACCGGCGGGAGGTCACCTTCGCCCTGCGCCGCTGGCCCGCGGACGCCGACCCGCAGCCGGTGCGCTATCGGGTCACCACCGAGGCGGGCATCGACACGGCCTGCGCGGAGATCGTCAGCGAGGGGCCCGACCGGGTGACGGTGCGGGCGCTGGGCGACGGCACGGTGTATCTCCGGGCCACCTGCGACAACGGGTATGACCACCCGCGGGTCATCTCCCAGCAGGAGGTGTTCATCAGCGGCCTCGGCGCGCCGAACCTCGACCCCTACGGCTTTGTGGCGGGCGGGCTGCATGACCTGTCCGGCGGCGAGTTAGGCGCGGGCAACGAGCAGGGCGTGTCCTTCGCCCGGGACGGCTGGAGCATGGCGGGATTCTCCCGCGTCGACTTCGGCCCGGTGGGCTCCGACGAGGTGACCCTGCCCATCTTCGCGCTGGACGACAAGGAATATGTGATGCAGCTCTGGCTGGGCGACCCCCGGCAGGGCGGCGAGCGCCTGGCGGACCTGCGCTATCAGAAGCCCAGCCGCTGGAACGTCTACCAGCCGGAGACCTACCGCCTGCCCCGCCGCCTGACGGGACTGCAGACGCTCTGCTTCGCCATGGAGGCCAAGGTGCACCTGAAGGGCTTCTCCTTCACGAGGCAGAGCCGCGCGTGGCTGCCCCAGCGGGCCCTCGGGGCGGACGCGGTCTACGGCGACAGCTTCCGCCGCGCGGAGGAAGGGATTCTCGGCATCGGCAACAACGTGACGCTGATCTTCGGCGGCATGGACTTCGGCGAGGCAAACCGCGCGCGGCTGGTGATCGACGGCGCGACCGGGCTCCACGAGCAGCCCGTCACCATCCGCTGCCGCGACGCCGAGGGACAGGAGCTGACCGCCCTTGCTCCCTTCCGGGGCGGTGAGCGGTCGGAGCAGGCCTTCGAGGTGGACGTGCTGCCGGGGATGTGCGAGGTGAGCTTCGTCTTCCTGCCGGGCAGCAGCTTCGACTTCTTCGGCTTCCGGTTCGAGCGGCTTTGAGGCGCGGCTTGGGGGAAACGACGCGGGAGGCGGCCTATCGAGGGAGGCTATAAGCCGCCTAAGCCCGAGGATGGTGAAACCGCCGCAGGGCTGTAGCCATCACTGCCAGAATGGCTGGGATGGCCGAGTGAGAAAAGCCCTCCCGCACCCTCCCGAAAAGCGCTTCCGAGAGAGTATACGAATAGAACAGGATGGGCTCCGGATGCCGCGTTTTTTGGGGCGTGGCTGATCTGCGTGATGCCATATTGACGCTTGGACGAACCCCCGGTTCGTCGGGCATACCGCTTGTACGATATCAGCCGGTCTGTCGAGCAGCAAAAAGGGACATAACGAACGCGCGCCATGTCCCTTGTTTTGCTGTGGGGGTTAATAGATCGTGCGCCCCTGCGCGTCATCGGCGCCGGAGAAGCGGTGGAAGAAGGTGTTGATCACGTCGCACCACTCCCGGGCATTGCGGAGCTGCATGTCCATGCGGCGGGCGGCCTCCTCCCGGTCGGGGGACGGCAGGGACAGCCCGGCGAGGGTCTTCGCCATGGCTTCGGCCCGCTCATAGCCCTCGAAGTGGTCGTCGTAGATGCGCTGGATCAGCGCCCGCCCGTCGGCCATGACGTGGTCGTAGCGCAGGCGGTGGAAGAAGAGCAGCAGGTTGTCCGGGCAGGTCGCCGGGTCGGCATAGCGGGCCTGCAGCGCCGGCGGGTACTGCAGCAGATAGCCCGTGCCCGAGGCGGTGCGGTCGATGCCCACGGCGTCCCGGTCGGCCCGGTGATAGGTGCCCCACGCGGCGAACTCATAGTCGTCCGGGCCCACGCCGTAGTGACCCATCTTGTTGACCATCCAGCACAGGCCCAGCGGCGAGGTATACTGCTCGTAGACGGAGCGGCTCTCCATCAGCAGGCGGCAGAGGGCCTCCTCCTGATCGGCGGGCAAGGCGTAGGTCAGGCGGCACCACAGGCGGATGACCGCCTCGGCGGACAGGTCGGGGTTCCACGCGAACAGGCCGTAGCTGAACAGGTTCGCCGCCGCGAAGGGATGCCCGGTGTAGTTCTCGTCCCGGCCCAGATTGCTCACCGCGGCGATGGCCTGCACCGTATCGGCGCCCATGTCGTCGAAGACCTCGCGCCACATGGGCGGCATGGCGTAGACGTCAATCTGATGCCCGGTGTACTCCTGCGCGAGCTGGAGCTCGATGGCCAGCCGGGTCTTCGGCATCGCCAGCAGCAGGGGCGAGAGCGGCTCCCGAACCTGGAAGTCGAAGGGGCCGTTCTTGACCTGCAGGATGACGTTATCATCGAACTGCCCGTCCAGCGGCGAATAGTGCTGATAGGCGGCCATGGGGCGGTCGGTGACGCGGTCGCGCCAGTCCTGCTGGCAGTTATAGACGAAGCAGCGCCACACCAGCACGCCGCCGTGAGGAGCCAGCGCCCGGGCCAGCATGTTCGCGCCCTCGGCATGGTTGCGCCCATAGGTGAAGGGCCCCGGCCGGTGCTCGCTGTCGGCCTTGACGAGGTAGCCCGCCAGATCGGGGATCGCCTCGTAGACCTTGGCGGTCTGCCGCGTCCACCAGTCCTGCACCTGCGGGTCCAGCGGATCGGCGGTGGGCACGCCGTGGCGCATGGGCTGGGCATAGTCGATGGACACCATCAGCCGCACGCCGAAGGGCCGGAAGATATTCGCCAGCGCAGCCAGCTCCGGCAGCCAGTCCTCGATGAGCCGGTGCGCGGGGTCGCGGACGTTGACGTTATTGATGCACAGGACGTTCACGCCCACGGAGCTGAGCATCCGTCCAAGCTGCCGCATGCGGGCGGGATCATAGCTGAGCCTGCCGCCCTCGAAGAACAGCGACCGCCCGGAATAGCCGCGCTCGATGTCGCCCTCGGCGTTGTCCCAGCAGTTGATCATCCGCAGGGGGTAGCGGGGCCGCTGCACGCCGGTGGGGACCGCCTCCCCTGCCGCCCGCGCCATCAGCAGCCGGTACGCGCCGTAAAGCACGCCCGTCTCGCCGCCGGTGATTCCGTCGCCGCTGATCTCCCAGCCCTCGCCCATCGCCGGGTCGACGGTCAGGGAGGCCTTCGCGCCCGCCTGCTCCAGCTCAAACCGGGCCACATCGGCGGGGGTCGCCAGTCCGGCGGGAATCTCCCGCGCTAAAAAAGGAAGCCACGCAAGCCGCTTTGCCGCTGTATCCATGGTGCTCGTCCTTTCGTCGGTCATTTCGGGTTTCATTATACCATGGCGGAAATTGTCTGGCAAGCCCTTTCCAGACAGGAGACAGCCCGGCGCGTGTCGAATGATAGGAGCGGCAAAGGAGGAATCCGCATGAGCTTCACGGTGCGCGAGGCAATGCCGGGAGTCCGGCACATACAGGACGCGATGGGCGTGTGCATGACGCTGCTTGAGGGGGCTGACCGGGCGCTGCTGATCGACACGGGATACGGCACGGAGGACGTCGCCGCCTATGCGCGGTCGCTGACGGACAGGCCGCTGACCGTGCTGCTGACCCACCACCATCACGATCACGCGCTGGGCGCGAGATGGTTCCCGGAGGCGCTGATGTTCCCGGAGGACCTGCCGGACTGGCCGGTCTACACGGGCGAGGAGCAGCGGACGCGGGTGCTGGAGCAGGCGCAGGGCAGGGGCCTGACCATCGAGGGCGACTTCCTGTCGGCGATCCCCGTGCCCCGGGCGCTCACGGAGGGGCCCATCGACCTCGGCGGGCTGACGGCCGACGTCATCCGCTGCCCCGGCCACACCCCCGGCTCGGCGGTGGTCTGGGTGCCCGAGCGGAAGCTGCTGCTCACCGGCGACGACTGGAACCCCTGCACATGGCTGTTCTTCCCCGCGGCGCTGCCGGCGCACGACTACCTGCGGAACATGCGGGGGCTGCTGAGGCTGCCCTTTGAGCAGCTGCTCTGCTCCCACCAGCCGGGGCCCTATCCGCGCGGCATGCTGGAGGCCTTCCTGTCCTCCCTGACCGACGACGCGCTCCGGGCCGCCCAGCCCGTGACCATCGCCCCCTACGACAGCATCGACACCCGGCAGGCGCTGCTCCCCGAGGGGCAGCTGCTCGTCTTCGACTGGGCCAAGGCCCATCTGGATTCATAAGGAAAGGAACATGACGATGAAGCGCTTCGACATTCAGGTGAAGCCCGGCGACCGGGCGGAATTCGTCAACAACGCGGCCTACTGCGTGGGTACGGGCCGGATGGGTCTGGCCATGCAGAAGGAATATCTGGATCAGCTCGCCATGGCGCAGGAGCTCTGCGGCTTTCAGCACATCCGCGGCCACGGCCTCTTCTGCGACGACATGGCCATCTACCAGCCCTATCAGGACGCCGAGGGCGTCTGGCACGACGCCTACTGCTTCACCTACCTCGACCGGGTCATGGACAGCTATCTCGCGCTGGGCATCCGGCCCTTCCTCGAGTTAGGCTTCATGCCGGAGAGGATGGCCAGCGGCACGCAGACCATCTTCTACTGGAAGGGCAACACCACCCCGCCCAGGGACGACGCCGCGTGGGCGAACATGGTCAAGGCGACCCTGCGGCACCTCGCTGACCGCTACGGCGAGGAGGAGATCTCCGGCTGGCCCTGCGAGGTCTGGAACGAGCCGAACCTCCCCGGCTTCTGGGAGAACGCCGACGAGGAGAAGTATCACCGCCTCTACGAGGTCTCCGTGAGGGCCGTCAAGGAGGCGCTCCCGGCCATGAAGGTCGGCGGCCCGGCCATCTGCGGCGGCCCCACGTCCCTTGACTGGGTGCGGAACTTCCTCGCCTTCTGCCGGGATCGGAAGCTGCCCGTCGATTTCGTCACCCGCCACGCCTACATGGGCAACAACCCCGAGCACAAGGGCCGCTATCTTTACCACGAGATGCGCGCCGTGGACGACACCGTCGCCGAGATGCAGGCCACCCGCGAGGTGATCGACAGCTTCCCCGAATACCGCGGGCTGCCGATGCACATCACCGAGTTCAACACCTCCTACAACCCCTTCTGCCCCATCCACGACACCAACCTCAACGCCGCCTACATCGCCGGTCTGCTGGCCCGGCTGGGCGACGTGGCCGCGAGCTATTCCTACTGGACCTTCGGCGATGTGTTCGAGGAGCAGGGCGTGCCGAGCCGTCCCTTCCACGGCGGCTTTGGCATGATCGCCAACCAGCTGATCCCGAAGCCCACGCTGTGGACCTTCGCCTTCTTCAACGGTCTGCGGGGCGAAGCCGTGTACCGGGACGAGCACATGGTGCTGACCCGCCGGGCCGACGGCAGCTATGAGGGCGTGTGCTGGAACCTGTGCCGGGAGAGCCGGGAGCCCGTCGCGCTGGACGTGACCCTGCCCGGAGAGGGCCGCTGGGCGCTGATGACCCGCACCGTGGACGAGGTCGTGACCAACCCGCTCAAGGCGTGGCACGAGATGGGCGAGCCCGCCACCCTCAGCCGCGAGCAGCTCACCTTCCTGCGGCAGGCCGGACAGCCCCAGTGCCAGAGCGAGTCCCTCGAGGCGGAAGGCGGCTCCCTGCGCCTGTCCCTGACCCTGCGGGAGAACGCGGTCGTCCATGTGACGCTCGCTCCGGCGAAGGGCGAGCCCGACTACGGCTACGAGTACGACTGGTATCGGGAGCACGCGTAACAGGCTCGGCAAGGGCAGGCCCTTGTCCGGTCACGCAGCCTTGGGCCGTCCGGCGCGGCGGCTCAGGGCTGGCGTCTTTTTTTTGGGGACGGCGTCGCCGCAAGCATGAACGTTTCATGAAAAAGTGCGCGGCTGCCTTGCATCGGCCCTGCGCGTGTGCTACACTCTTTCTGCCGCGCGAGACGAAAAACAGCGCGCCGGAGGTTGACGATGGCTACGATCAGGATTTTCGGCAAGAACATCTACTATGAGGTGTACGGCGAACAGCACGACCGCACCCTCGTCTATTTCCATGGCGGGCCGGGCGCGAGCTGTCTCGATTTTGCCGCGCAGGCCAGGGAGCTGGGCAGGCAGGTCAGGGTCATCCTGTTTGACCAGTACGGCGTGCTGCGTTCCGATCCGGTGGCGGAAGAAGAGCCCTACGGCATGGTCATGCAGGCCGCGATGATCGAGGAGATGCGCCGGTTGCTCCATGTTGAACAGTGGAGCGTGCTGGGGCATTCCTACGGCGGCATGCTCGCCTGCCTGTACGCGCGCACATACCCGTCGGCTGTCAGCAAGCTGATTCTCGATTGCCCGAGCCTCGACTTTGTTGATTCCGCGAGGTCCATTGCGCGCTACATGAGCGGCTACATCGCCGCCCACGGTTCTGACGACGCCAAGGCGCTGGTCGTGAAGATGCAGTCGGCGCCCTACGCCGGCACCGCCGTGGTGGATGACCTGCTGGCGCTATTGGGGCATATTCACGACATGCAGCTGCGGAATTACCTGCACGGCGTCACCTTTGAGGAGTACGCGAAGGTCGCCTACACCGAGTCGTTCCCTGAGGAGATGTGGCGCAGATCGCAGACCCATTTGGAGAAGCTGATCGGAGAAGGGAAAATGCTCGAGTCCTTCCTGCCCATGCTGAAGGAGATCAGCGCCCCGATCCTGCTGGTGAACGGCCTCTACGACCCCGCCTGCAGCGACAGCCAGATCCGCTACATCCGGGAGCATATTCCAAACGCCCGGCAGGTTCTGTTTGAAAACAGCGGCCACTTCCCGCGCATTGAGGAGGCGGCGAAGTATACGCAGTGCGTGCTGGACTTCCTGACCCAGCCGTGACGCGGCGCACCCCTTGCGGCGGGACGAAAAAAAGACCGGAGCGGCGAACCGCTCCGGCCATTTTTTGTTATGCGTTCAGCATGCTGTAGTAGATGATCAGGAACACCACAGCCGCCGCGAGGAAGATGAGGCCCGACCACAGGACGACCCGGTCGGGGCGCTTGCGGCGCTCGGTGCGGCGGGTCTTGAAATCGTAGTAGGACTCGTGCTTCTCAGGGCTGCGCAGCGCCGAAAAGAGCACCAGCAGGCTGTGGGCGCCGTAGGACAGGATGTCGAAGAAGCCGTCGCTCGCCACCAGCACCAGAATGCCCACGCCGGTGAGCATGATTCCCGGCACAAAGCACGCGTCGCACAGGGCGGACATCATGTCCAGGCCGGTCGTCTGGTCGAAGCCGCCGCGGCTTGCCAGCACCCCCGCCGCCAGCGCCAGTCCGATCGCGAGGGTGATCAGCCACGCCAGCCACCGGCGATCCTTCTTCACAGGCCGAGCTCCTTCCGATAGGCCTCCAGCTCCGCCTCATTGCAGTAGATGAAGTGCCCGGGGGTAATCTCGTGCATCGAGGGCTTATCCGTGGTGTAGTCGTGGGTCTTGGCGGGGTTGTACTCGATGCGCTTGCGCTGCTTCTCATAGTGCGGGTCCGGATAGGGAATCGCGGAGAGCAGGGACTTGGTGTAGGGATGCAGCGGATGCTCGAACAGCTCGTCCGAGGTGGTCATCTCGACGATCTTGCCGAAGTACATCACGGCGATGCGGTCGGAGAAGTACTTGACCACGGAGAGGTTATGAGCGATGAACAGGATGGTCAGGCCCATGCGGTTGCGCAGGTCGTTGAGCAGGTTGATGACCTGCGCCTGAATGGACACGTCCAGCGCGGAGATGGGCTCGTCGGCGATGATGAGGTCGGGCTGCAGGGCGATGGCGCGGGCGATGCCGATACGCTGCCGCTGGCCGCCGGAGAACTCATGGGGATAGCGGTCCGCGTGCTCGCGCACCAGACCAACCAGCTCCAGCATCTCGTAGACCTTTTCGTCGATGTACTTCTTGTCGCGGATGCCGCGGATGGTCAGGCCCTCGGCGATGATCTCCCGCACGGTCATGCGGGGGTTGATCGAGGCGATGGGGTCCTGGAAGATCATCTGCATCCGGGTCATGATGTTGTCCTTCGCGGCGACCTTCATTTCCATCTCGTAGCGCGCCTTGCGCTCGGCGGCGGCCTGACCGGTGAGGGACTTCATGTCCTGCTCATACTCGCGGGTCAGCTCAGCCTTGCGCTTCTCGCGGTACTTCTCGACGCACTTGCTCTTCTCCACGGAGGACTCGAGGGCGTTGCGCTCGGCGCGCTCCAGCTCCTCCTTGAGGCCCTTGCGGATCTCCTGCACCTTCTTGGCGCACTCCGCCTGAAGCTGCGCGGCCTGCTCGGGATGCAGCTTGCTCTGCTCCTTGGCGTATTCCTTCGCTTCCTTGACGCCGGCCCGGGCGGTGTTGCGCAGGTGGCGCTTGAGCACGGGCAGGCCGTTCTGGTTGGAGGAGATGCGCAGACCCTGGAAGTAGACGTTGCCGTCGGTGGGGTCATAGAGGTTGATGATGGTGCGGCCGGTGGTGGTCTTGCCGCAGCCGGACTCGCCGACCAGACCGAAGACCTCGCCCTTCTTGATGAAGAAGCTCACGTCGTCGACGGCCTTGTTGACATAGTCGCCGCTGCGGAAGTACTGCTTGAGGTGCTCGGCGCGCAGGAGGATGTCGTCGTCCTCCTCGATGCCCGCGTCCTCGAGCCGCTTGAGCAGCACGAAGCTCATCAGCTTGATGACCAGCACGCTCAGCACGATCAGCGCGACGCCGACCACCCAAGCCAGCCAGTTATAGGCTACGCAGCCCCAGATGACGCTGAAGACCACGGCGACGCGGCTGCTGTTGTCAGCGGTCTGCACGGCCGACGCGCCCAGCGTGCTCAGGTAGGCGCTGAAGCTCACGGCCTCGGCGGCCTTCTGGGACTCCTGCGCGGCGGCGTTGATGCTCAGGTAGGAGCCGTCGAAGGTCGGAGACGCGATCAGGCCCTGCATGGCCGCGAGGAAATTGGCATAGGTGACGTTGTTGGTGGGATAGCGGGAGGTCAGCGTCGCGTAGGCGCTCTCGAACAGCGCCGGGAAGTCGACGCTCTCGCCCGCGGCCTTGCCCTCCATCAGCTCCGCGAAGCCGTCGAGGAAGGACTCGTTCGCCACGCGCTCCTTGGCCACCGCGTCGGCGAGGGCCGGGAGATAAGCCTCATAGGTGAAGACCTCGTCCATGTAGGCGCTTGCCGAGGCGACCGTGTTGCCGTCGGCGATGTAGGCCTCGATCAAGTCCTTCACCGTCAGCAGGAAGGAGAGATACTCCCCTGCCTCCTCCTCGCCGTGCTCCTCGATCAGCGCCGCGTAATACGCCTCGAAATAAGGCTGCGTGGACTCGACCTTGAGGGTAGGCAGCTTCTTGCCCTTGGGGGCAGCGGGCTGCGCGAGGCTGTCCAGATACTCGAAGATTTCCGCGATCTCACGGGCTTCCTCGCTGTCCTCGCGGGCTTCGTATTCCTCCGCGAAGGCGGCGGCGTCCATCTCGTCGATGGCGGCGAAGAACTCGGCGATCCGCTGCTGCTCCAGCTCGGCTTCCTTCTCGGCAACCTTGTCGGCGAAGGCGTCGAAGTGCGCGGCGGCGGCGTTCACCCGGGCCACGCTGGCCTGCGTGCGGTTGACGGCGGCCTCGCTGAGGGCGGAATAATAAGCAGTGTCAAACTCAATGCGGGCAACGCCGCTGGTGCTCACGCCGTACTGACGGAGCTGGCCGGCCATGTCGCTCCACGGGGAGGTGCCGGTGGCCAGAATGTAGATGGTCATCGCGACCGCGAAGAACAGCAGCACGATGCCGAGGACGCGCAGCGCGCCCGCGATTCTCTTGATAGCCTTCACGATGCCTCGCCCCCTTCCTTCGTGGCCTCATCGTTGCGCTTCTGCATGCGCTCAATGCGCTCGCGCACGATGGCCGGCGGCTCCACCTTGGGAGCGTTCGGGTGCATCAGCCATGTGGCGGCGGTGTGGGTCGGGCTGACCTCAAACATCGGCGGCTGCTCCTCGAAGTCGATCTGCATCGCGTAGCGGTTGCGCGCTGCGAAGGCGTCGCCCTTGGGCGGCAGGATCATGTTCGGAGGCGTGCCGGGGATGGCCTCCAGCTTCTCCTTGGTCTCAAGGTCGGGCATGGAGGACAGGAGCGCCCAGGTGTAGGGATGGCGCGGATCGTAGAACACGTCGTCAGCGGTGCCGAACTCGACGATCTTGCCCGCGTACATGATGGCGATGCGGTCAGCCATGTTCGCCACCACGCCCAGATCGTGGGTGATGAAGATGACGGACAGGTTGCGCTCCTTCTTGAGGCGGTTGATAAGCTCCAGAATCTGCGCCTGAATCGTCACGTCCAGCGCGGTGGTGGGCTCGTCGCAGATGAGGATGTCCGGGTTGGCGGACAGCGCGATGGCGATGACGATACGCTGGCGCATGCCGCCGGAGAACTCGAAGGGATACTGATGGAAGCGCTTGGCAGGCTCGGGGATGCCGACCTCCTTCATCAGCTCGATGGCGCGGTGACGGGCCATGCTGTCGGAGAGCTTGTAGGCATACTCCGAGGAGCGCTCCTTCAGGTAGTCGATCATGGTCACGGCCTGCGCGTCGGCGTCCAGCTCGCTGCCCTCGCGGAGCTGCTCCTCAAAGTGAGCGATCAGCCCGGTGACGGTGCGCTGCAGGTTCTGCCGGGCCGCCTCGCCGTCAATGAGGTTCTTCGGCACGACGGAGGGCGCCATCTTGCCCGCGGCCTTGAGCTTTTCGTACTTGACCGTGTCCCTCTGGAAGCGCTTCTCCTCCTTTGGGTTATGCTTGAGGCTGCGGAAGTAGCGGTCGATGTACGCGAGCATGCTGCTCTTGAAGACGTAGGCCTGATTGTCCTTGTCCAGCGCGAGGCGGTCGATGGCCTTCTCCACGGCCTCCGCCGCCCGGTTCGCCGCGGCCTTGCACTTGCCCTGATCCAGCTCCTTCTCCTCGAAGACGCTCAGCTCCTTCTTGAGGGCCTCGATGGCGTGCTTCTTCTCGTTCTCGGCCTGCTTCGCCGAATAGCGGATGGCCTGCGCCACGTCGCTGAGGAAGTCGATCATGAAGCTGTCGTCCACCGTCTTGCGGGCCTCGCGGTTGATGTCCGCGATGCTCTGCTTGCGGGGATCGGGGGCGTTGCCCTTGTGCACGCTGTAGCCGATGCAGAAGAAGTTGGGAATCTCGTGCTCGGCGGTGGCGGCGTCCAGACGGGCCTTGAGGGCGGTCAGCGCGGACTCCAGCTCGGCGGCCTGCGCGTTCTTGTAGCCCTTGGCGAGGCTGACGACCTTGCCGGCCTTGTCGGCGAAATCGGCGTCGTCGGCGGGAATGCCGTAGTCGTTATAGAGCTCCTTGAGCAGGGAGGCGATGTGATTGCCTAACTCATGGATGCGCTTCTCGTTCTTGCCGGCGACCTCATCGAGCATCTCGCTGACGTCGTCGGTCATGCCCACCGCGGCTTCCTGGGCCGTCTGGTAGGCGAAGTCCATCTTGACGCTGGTGCTCACAAAGCTGTCGAATTCCTTGATCTTGTGCTGGACGCTGCCCTTGATGTCGCCGGACTCACCGGCCTCCTGCTTGGCGGCGATCATGTTCTTTTCCAGCAGCTGGAGCATCTGGTTGAAGCGGGCGCGGCCGTCGCGGCGGCGCTCCTTGTTATTGAGGATCATGGCCTCGGTGAGCTGCTTGCCGATGCGCATGATGGGGTTGAGCGCGGAGAGCGGGTCCTGGAAGACCATGGACAGCTTGTGGCCGCGCAGGGTGTGGAAGTCCTCCTCAGGGATCTTGAGCAGGTCCTTGCCGTCGTAGATGATCTCGCCGCCGTCCACCATGGCGTTGCCGGCCAGAATGCCCATGACCGCGCGGGTGGTGACGGACTTGCCCGAACCGGACTCGCCGGCGATGGCCAGCGTTTCGCCCTCGTTCAGGTCGAAGGAAATGTCCCGCACAGCGCGGACGGCGCCGTTATTCGTGCGGAAGGAGATGGTCAGATGCCGTACTTCGAGCTTTGCCATTTTACTCATCCGCTCCTCTCAA
The DNA here is from genome assembly GCA_022510815.1 of Christensenellaceae bacterium. Classification (GTDB taxonomy): domain Bacteria; phylum Bacillota; class Clostridia; order Christensenellales; family Aristaeellaceae; genus UBA11524. Next base: position 68,744 of record JAFLST010000005.1, read on the forward strand.
CGAAGGATTGAAGGCGTCCCGCAGGCCGTTGCCGAACAGGTTGAAGGAAATCTCGAGGATCGAGATGAACAGCGCCGGGAACATGATGATGTGCGGGTAGGTGCTCAGGTAGCCCTGACCGTTGGAGAGCATGGTGCCGATGGAGGTCAGGGAGGAGGTCTCGAGGTTGATGATGTGCAGGTAGCTCAGCATCGACTCGGAGAAGATGACGCCCGGCACGGACAGCACGACCGAGGTGATGATGGTGCCCAGCGAGTTGGGGAAGATGTGCTTGAAGATCAGCCGCCGGTCGCTCGCGCCGAGGGTGCGGGCCGCCAGCACATATTCCTGACCCTTGAAGCGGTAGAACTGCATGCGCACGCGCGCCGCCGTGCCGACCCAGCCGGTCAGGATGAAGGCGAAGAGCAGCGCCGGCAGCACGCCGACCTTTTCAGCCAGATGCAGCTGGAACAGCGTCGCCACAACCATGAAGGGCACGGCGCTGAGCACGTCGGAGATACGCTCCATCACGATGTCAATCGAGCCGCCGTAGTAGCCCTCGATGGCGCCGTAGCACGCGCCGATGACGAAGTTGATCGACGCCACGCAGATCGCCAGCAGGAAGGACAGCCGCGCGCCGGCCGCGAGGCAGGTGAAGATATCCTGGCCGTAGACGTTGGTGCCGAAGTAGAACACCGGCGCAAAGCCGTTCTTATAGATGAAGTATTCGTAGTAATCCACGCGGACCTTGTAGCCGGCCTGATTCTTCTGCGCGTAGACATACCATGTGTTCCCGTCCGCGCCGCCGTCGTCACCCGCGATGCGCTGGCTGCGGTAGTCGGCCTTGGCGGGATTGTCGGAGGTGATGTAGTTGGGAATATAGTCGCCATTCTCGTCATAGACCGCCGCGCCGGAAGAGGTGCGGCTGGGATCAGCCAGCGTGTACCAGAAGTTCGCGCCGCCGTTGCCCATGACGTAGTCGGTCAGGTGAGACTGCTGCAGCGGATAGATGATCTGGATGCCCGTCTCGTCCTGATAGTTCATGATGGCGTTGTACTCGTCGGACGTGACGTTGACAAAGACGTAGCCCACCTTGTAGTAGGAATCCACGCGCAGGTTGTAGTACGTCGCGCCCGTGGCGTCCACAAAGGTGTCCTTGACCTTCATGATAACGTCGCGGCCCGTTTCCACGCCGATGGAAGCGAGATAATCATAGCCGCTCTGGGATTCCTGCTGATTGGCGCCGCCGTCCCAGAAGCCCGCGGACGCAAAGAGCGGGTTCTTTGGCAGCACGGTCTTGTAATAGCCATCGCGGAAGGTGACCGTCATATTGGATACGAAGGGCACGATGATCGCGAACAGCAGCAGCACGAGGATCAGCGAGAAGGCCACGACGGCGCTCTGGTTCTTCTTAAAGCGCAGCCACGCGTCCTTGAAATAGCCGATGGGCTTGGTTTCCAGCTTGGTATCGTGGATCTTTGCGTCCATCTGCGCGAAGGTGAACTTCTCCGCGGGGATATCCAACCATTTCTTCTCTTCCATCATTTCTTCGACCCCATTCTGATTCTCGGATCAATAAATCCGTAGCTAATGTCGATGACGATGCCGCTCGCCAGACCGATGAAGGTATAGAAGACGGTCAGCGCCATGAAGAAGTTATAGTCGCGCACGTTGATGGAAGTGATATAGAGGCTGCCGATGCCGGGGATGCCGAAGATGTTCTCGATGATCAGCGAGCCGCCGAGGATGCCGATGAACTCGCCGATAATCATCGGGAGAATGACGACCATGGCGTTGCGCATCGCGTGGCGGGAGATGGCCTGCGCCTTGGTGAGGCCCTTGGTGCGCGCCAGCAGCATATAGTCGCCGGTGAGCACCTCGCTCAGCTCCGCGCGGGTGTAACGGGTCAGGCCCGCGACCACGCCGAAGCCCAGCGACATGATGGCCGGCATCATGGAGTAGAACATCTTCCAGCTGATCAGCGACGCGCTGCTCGCCGACTCCAGCATCAGCGGGAACCAGCTGAGCCGGAAGCAGAAGATGTACTGCACAAGGAAGGCGTATACATAGCTCGGCACTGAAATGAACACCATAACCATGGTCGAGATCACATGATCCTGCCACTTGTTCTTTTTCAGCGCGGCGTAAATTCCGAATCCCAAGCCGAGAGGGATGGCAATCAGGATGGAGTACAGGTTGACCAGCACGGTGTAGGGCAGCTTCTGAACCATGACGCCCCAGACGCTCAGGCCTTCGTACATCTGCTCGCCCACGCCCCAGTCCCAACCGGTGATGATGGCGCGGTAGAACAGGTAGAGCTGCACCATGATCGGTCGGTTATAGCCCATCTGCTCACGCTTGGCCAGAATCAGGTTGACGTCGCGGCCCATCTGACGAATCGCGGGCAGCGGCAGCAGCTTGATCAGCACAAAGCACATGGTCGTGATGATAAACATCGTCAGGAACATGAGCAGGACACGTTTGATTACGTACTTTGTCATCCAATCTCCCCCCGGCAGATTTTTCTTTGCACTCTTGAGATACGGCCGCTCCGCCTGCGGGCAGCGTCTGCTGCCATCGTCAAGAGCGCCAGTGCATCATCGGGTCGTTGCAATGGTTACCTTGAAGAATTTAAGGATTGCGGGCACGAGTCTCGCTGACCCGTGCCCGCGCCGTGATAGCGCACTGTCAGCAGTGCGTCATTGCACGGAAGGTCCAGATTCTCTGACGATTAGTAGGTCAGGGTGCCGCCCTGCTCGGCGACATAAGCAGCCCACTCGGCATCGTCATAGTTGAAGGTCATGTGGGTCAGTCCGCCGTAGCCCATGATGTTGTTATAGGTATCGGTGGCATAGTTGACCTTCTGAGAGTACAGGGACGCCACGTTGCGGTAGTAGATGGAAGTGGTCGGGAACCAGTGGAGGAACGCGGTCTCGCAGGCAGCCATGATGCCGCAGCGGGTATCGTAGCTGTAATCGGCGAACTTGCCCAGATCGCTGATGATGTTCGTGACGTCGTAGGCGTTCATCCAGTTGGCCCAATCCTGCAGGGAGTAGGTGTAATCAGTGCCGTTCATGTTGATGGTCAGAGCGATGGCACTGGTGTCATAGCCATACTCCATCTGGTTGCCGGAGCCGTCGGAACCGTCGGTGTAGCAGTTGCTCAGCACGCCGAAGGGAGCCATGGCCGCGCCGCCCCAGGTGGTGAAGATCATGTCCGCGCCGCCGGAGTAGTTGGTGTTGTAGTAGTCGGCGTCAGCGGTCATGTTCATGGACACCTTGCCCTCGAAGCCGGTGCCAACGCAGGCTTCCTTGAGCTGGGTGTCGAGGTAGGTGAACATCTGGACATAGATGGTGTCGCTGTTGTACACGCGCAGGTCAAGCACGATGTCGGACTCGCCGTCATAGATGCCGGAAGCCACAGCCTTCTCGTAGGCGGCCTGCATGAGCTCGCGAGCCTTCTCGATGTCATAGCCGGTCAGGGCTTCATAGGCCTCGTCCAGCGTCTCAAAGGCCTCGCCCTCGCCGTAGGGCACCTCGAAGGTGTTGACCAGCGCCTTCTTGGCGTAGTCGCTGCTGCGGTAGGTCGCGCCAGTGAAGGGATCGTAGGTGTAGAGGTAGTTCAGCATACCGAAGCCGGCGGTGCCAGCGGCGGTGAAGGAGGTCGCGAAGGCGTTGCGGTCCAGAGCGAACGCGAAGCCCTTGCGGAACTCGTCGATGACCTGAATCTGGCTATTGGTGCCGCGGGAGAGCAGCTTCTCATAGTCGGTGTTCCAGGTCAGCTTGGTGGTGTAGGACTGGGGCGTATAGTGGATGTAAGCGCTGGAGGCATAGGTCTCCATGTCGGCATCCTGCAGGGACGCGCCGTCGATCTCGCCATTGAGGAACGCCATCATAACGGTGGCATGATCCGGGATGACGGTGACGTTGTAGCGGTCCATCTGGAACATGCCGGTGTGCTTGCCGTCACGATAGCCGTACCACTCGTCGTTGCGCTCGAAGGTGATCTGCTTGTCGAGCTCGAAGTAGGTCAGCTTGTAGGGGCCATAGCCGATGGTCTTCTCGAGGGAGCGGCAATAGTCGGTGGTGACAGTCGCGGCTTCTTCCTCGGTCGCAACCTGCTTGCCGTCAGCGTCGAAGAAGCTCTTGCACTCCTCGTACAGGGGCTGATAGACCAGCCAGTTGCTGGACAGGTTGTAGGGCAGATAGAAGGAAGCTTCCTCCATGGGGTTGACCAGAATGAGGTCGATGGTGTACTCGTCGATCTTCTTCAGACCAACCTCGTCCCAAGTGGTCTCGTCGGCCACGGTGGCGGTGTACATGTAAGAGGACTGATAGGCCTCGTAGACCTGGCCGGCGGCGAAGTAGTTCTCGAAGAGGTACTTGCCGGAGACATAGGCCTCGTCACCCTCCGGATCTTCCACGGCGGGATCGCGATACATGACCTCGTCGGTGGTCAGGACGTAGTGCGGGCAGGGATTGCCCTCGTCGTCGGTGGTGCCTTCCATGCCCCAGAAGCCCCAGATGTCGACATACACATCGGTACCGGCCGCGATCAGGTTCTCGGCGGTGTCGGTGATCAGGTCGTACACGGTGGCGCCGCTGTACAGGTAGTTGCGGGCGCCCACGATCTGCAGGTCGCCGGCATAGTAGCTGTCAGCGCGGCGGTTGAGCATCTTGGGGTTGAGCTGCTGCTGCATGGAGTAGATGTAGTCGTCGGCGGTGATCTTCTCGCCGTTCTCCCACGTCGCGTCCTGATTCAGCGCGATACGCCAAGCCTTGGCGGACTCGCCTTCCTCAACGCCCAGCTGGCCAACATACTCGCTGGTCACATCAACGGGATAATCAGCAGCCATCTCGGGCAGCACGGAGTAGCCGTCGCCTTCCTCGTTGAGATAGAAGCTGTAGAAGCCCATGTTGATGAAATCAAGGAACATGGAGTCGTCGCTGGTCTCCCAAGTGTGGGGGTTCCAGTCCATGCTGGTGGTGCCGCCGATGTAGTCGTTATAGGTATACACCTTTTCGTCGGTGTAATCCTTGCCGGCCTCACCAGCGAAAGCCACCGTGTCAACGGTGTTGCCGGAGCCGCCTTCAGCCATGCTGACCTCGACAACGCCCGCGTTGTACGCGCGCTCGCCGACATCATAGCTGTCCGCGGGGGTGAAGGCTCCCTCCGCCAGCGCGGACATGCAGCTCATCAGCATGGCCAGCGCCAGCACCAGAGAAAGGATCTTCTTCATGTGAGTTCCTCCTTCTTTCTTTGAGGTATTACCGTCGCGTATGTTCGGACCTTGAAAAATGGGTACCCGAAAATACTGCGGGTTATAGTGTATCACATTTTTTCACGCTTGTAAACGCAAGCACAAGAGAAAAACAATGATTGCCCAAATTTGCCGGGGCCGAAAAAGGTCTGGATTTTCCCTGATTCTGCCGCCTCTGGCAATGGGCCGCCGGAGCACCCATGGCAGTCAGGTCGCTTTCCTGCCGAAAAGGACAAATCCGTCGCTGCCGTCCGCCCTGCTGCCGCCGCTGCCCGGGCCGCCCGGGGCCTGCGCAGATTTTGCATTTTTTCTGTTTTTTTACAAAAAAAGGCATGCAGGCGCGTTTCTCTGCCCATATAAATAGGAAGGAAACGGCATTTCGTTTCCTTCCCGATGCCATCGAGGGCCTTGGGGCGGCCAGCCCCCTTCGACTGCCCGCCAAGGCTGACGGCAGGTGCCGTTGAGCGCAAAGGGCAGGTTCACCCACGGCTGGCGGTTGGTGACAGGGCGATTACCACGCCACTTCAATCACGCACTTTTCCGCCCCTGTCTTTATACTCTGCAGCAAGGTGACTTGGACATTCGTCCTGAAGACCTCGCTAAAAATCCCTTCCGCATTTCCCAATGTGCAATAGCACCACGTTTTTGACAATTCATGCGGCACTCTTTTGACGCAGGCGCAGTAACACTGAGGGTAACAAAACCGAATCCTGTTCTCGGAAATGTACTCAAGGCAAGCAAACGTCTCGTTCTGATTGAACAAGGCGACAAACGCTTTGATGCTTTCTGTCCGATTCAGATATTTCAGGAGCTTGTTCGCGATGGATTTGCCGTCGTTGCATCTGCATTCTTTTCTGATGCTGACGATGGTCTCCGCGTCATAATGTTCATCCAGATAGCCGCAAATCGCTTGTGCCCATTGGTACTTCGTTGCTATATCCGCGCTTTTCGACAAGGAAAAGCGAGCTTCAACCTCTTTTGCAGCTTCCGATCCGATATGCTTTTCGATGCTGCCAACCAATCTGACAGCATGCGCATGATCGTTTTTGGCCATCGTATCCTCTCCCACCCATACCGATCTGTCCTTTCGCCAGACCGCTTTGGCATGCCAGCACGGCGATTTCAACATGGTTAGCGGCACGAAGAGCGCACCTGCCCGCCGCCAATCAACCGGCAGCGACACTGCCCGCGGCAGCCGTGCGCCCTTCAGGGAATCCATGTGCTGTTTTCCTGCGGTGATAAACACCCTGACAAGCCTTACAGTACAGGGCGGTCTGGCGTCAGGCCGCCCCGTACTGCCGTTTCCGACAAGGCCTGAGGCTGTCGATACGCCGTCAGGCTTTGCTCAGGCTGCCCTCGCCGCCCATCAGCGCGGTCATCTCCTCGATGCGCTCCAGCGGGAACGGCGGGGAGGTGAGCGGCTTCATGGCGATGGACATGAGCTTCATGGGGTTATCGTCGGCGGCGATGCGGTTGGATGAGAGCATGCCGCAGACCCGGCAGCGATGGATCACAGCCCATTCGCCGCCCTTGCGCACCCACACGCCCACCGGCTCCATCACCCCGCCGCAGTCGGCCTCCCGGTCGCCGGGCTCGATGTCCAGATGCACGCTGGAGAGGCAGTTGGGGCAGTGATTGCGGTGGTCGGTGCCCGCGCCGCCGGGGGTCACGAGCCGCCCGCATACCCTGCAGGTGAAGCTCTCCTCGCTGGCGTGGGTCTTGAAATAGTGCTTATCGTATTGCTTACGCTTGTTTTCACGGTTCATGATGGCCTTCCTCCTCAAAAAGTCTGTGCGCTTTCTGATGCGGGAGGAGGGCGCCTCTGGTCAGATGCCGCGCTCCTCCCAGATGACTACCGATGCATTTGTACCGAAATTCTTCAACATATAAGCTGTACCTCCGATTTTTTTCATGGACGGCCTGTCCCTCAGGCCCGGATAGGTCTCCCCTGCTGTCCCCGTTACGGCGGCTGGGACAGCGCACAGACAGGCCGATGGACGTCTCTCACTTGGATGATGTCGGGATTATTCATACCGCCCTCCTTTATTTACTTCGTCAAAATGGGATTTTGACGAGTATTGCTGATGAATGCTCCCCGGCCGAGCCGGTCGAGACAATGGCGGGCCCGCGGACGGCGAGACGCCGACCGAAGCGCCGACCCTGAATTACAAGGTGATTTCCAGCTTCACCGCGCGGCCGAGGAAGCTGCACTCGCTCAGCTGCACGGTCTGCGCGTCGTATTCGCGGTCATAGGACTGGAGCAGCACGCTGAAGCTGTCTAACTTTTTGATCTTGCGCAGGTAGCGGTGGGCATTGAACTCCACCAGCATCACCGCGTTATCGACGGGGCTCTGGGCGGGCACCATCAGCGCCACGTCTCCCGAGTGGATGCGGAAGCCCCGCATGGAGTCGTCCGGGGCCATATAATAGAAGACCTTGTCCGGGTTCGCGCCCTCGATGCGCCCGTTCTGGATGGGCACGAGCCGATGGTCGACGGGCTTCATCACCGCGTTCATCACCGGCACCCGCTTGAGCACGCTGGAGAGCGCGTCCAGCCACACGCTGCCCGTCACGCCCTCGTCCTTCTGCTCGTTCTCCTCGGCGTCGGGCCGCACCAGCGCGGGCTTGGGAGCCTTGGGCGGCTGGGGCTTCGCCGCCGGCTGCACCTGAAGCAGGTCCACCGTCGCCGCGATATCGTCCAGCGTGAAGTCCGCCTCCACCTGATCCCGCAGGCCGATGGTCTTCAGGATGCGCCGCGCCTGATCATCCGCGATGATCCGCGTCCCCGCCTCCACCGCCATGATATAGCTCTCGCTCACGCCGCACTTGCGAGCCACCTGCTTGGGGGTCAGCTTCGCCCGCAGGCGCTCGGTACGGATCAAATCGCCCAGTCTGCTCATCGGATTGTTCCTCCGCTCTTGATATGCCCCTATTGTAGCGCATTTTTCCCCGGAGCGCAACCCCGCCCATGTTCACACAGACTTCACACAGCCAGCGTATCATCGGTTGAATGCAAAAAAACTGACGCGCATGCCGTCGGTTTCTGATGGCAGGTCGAAGGGCCCGCGGGCCCTCCGGCGCCACCCATGAGTTTTTCGACACGCTGCCAGAAAGGATGAACGGTGTGGCGAACACGGCGTTTCATGATCCTCTCATCATTCCCGTCGAGGGCGGCTGGCTGGGCCTGAGCACCGACCTGAAGATCAAGGGCGTGCAGGCGCGGCGCTCCGACGACCTGCTCACTTGGAGCGACCCCTATCCCCTGCTCGGTCAGGCGCCCGCCTCCGTCCGGCGGCACACGGGCGTGGAGCGCTTCTGGGCCCCGGAGCTGGTGGAGCGAAACGGCAAGTGGCGGCTCTACGTCTGCGCGTCCCGGGTCGGCACCACCCAGAGCGTCATCGGGCTGGCGGAGGCGGACAATCCCCTCGGGCCCTACGCCTACATCGGCGACGTGCTCCAGACCAACCACGGCCCCCGCTTCACCCAGCCCAACGCCATCGACCCCTGCGTGTGCGCCGGGCGCGACGGTCGGGACTACCTGTTCTACGGCTCCTTCTTCGGCGGCATCCACATCCTGCCGCTGACGGAGGAGGGCTTCCCCGCGGTGTTCGACGAGGGCCAGCTCGTCGCCGGCGGCGGACATCAGCCCATCGAGGGCGCGTACTGCGTCTACCACGAGCCGACGGACCGGTTCGTGCTGTTCACCTCGTGGGGCAGCCTGCGCTCGGACTACCACATCCGCGTCGGATACAGCCACGCCATCACCGGCCCCTACCTCGACAGCAACGGCTACCCGCTCACCGACCCCGACCCCGTCCACACCCCCGGCGACAAGCTCGTCGGCGGCTACCACTTCGGCCTGCCGGGCGTGCCGGAGGTCATGGCCACGGGGCACAACAGCATCGCGCGCATCGGCGGCGAGCCCTACGTCGTGCACCACGCGCGGCCCGAGGGCGACGAGCGGCGGCCCTTCCTGCAGATCCGGCGGCTGTTCTTCGCGGCGGACGGCCGGGCCATGGCGTGGCCCCTGACCTACAACGGCGCGCCCCTCATCCCGGTCGATTCGGCCCCCCGTCGCTGGCGGTTCGTCCACCTCTCCCGGGACAACTACGGCGTGGTCTACGGCGTGAGCATGGCGGCGGAGGAGGCCCGCATACGCATCGAGGGCAGCGGCATCACCGCGAGGGCCTTCTGCAAGGACTGGAAGGGCTTCGTCTTCCGGCAGGGGGACAGGACAGCCTGTACCCTCCTGTCGCCCGATGGAGAGGCGCTGTGGGGCATCGCGGAGGCATAGCTCGCCGGAATGGAACGGCACAGGAGGAGATAAGCTGATGGAGAAGGGCGGCATGATCGCGGAAACGGATCGCCTCATTCTGCGAAGATATAAACAAGAGGATCTGCAGGACTTATATGCATATCTGTCAGACCCTGAAGTGCTGGCGTATGAACCCTACCGCCCTCTGACGCTTCAGCAAACGGAAGAAAACCTCCAATGGCGCATGGGAACGGACGAGATGATTGCCGTTGAGCTGAAAAGCTCCCGCAAAATGATTGGCAATGTCTATTTGGGCAGACGTGAGTTTGAGGCGCTCGAAATAGGCTATGTGTTCCATCGGGCCTTCTGGGGGCACGGCTACGCGGCCGAAAGCTGCGAGGCATTGATCCGGCAGGCATTTTCACGCGGCGTCCACAGAATCTTCGCGGAATGCGACCCGCGGAACGAGCGCTCATGGAGATTGCTCGAGCGATTGGGCTTTCAGCGCGAAGCTCATTTGAAAAGGAACGTCTACTTCTGGAAGGATGAAAGCGACCGGCCCATCTGGAAGAACACCTATGTCTACGCCAGGCTGAACGCTGACGGATGAATCCGCGAATGCCCGGCAGGAATCCGCCGCTTTCCGGCGAATGGTATGTCGATCCTTGACGAAAGCAGGTTGCGCCGCATGAACGAGAAGAATTACCTTCACACCCCGTGGAACACGCCCTTCATCCCCCAGCGGGCCGACCCCTATGTGCTCCGGGACGGCGACCGCTGGTATTTCACCGCCTCCGTCCCCGCCTACGACCGGATCGCCCTGCGCGGGGCCGATTCCCTCGCCGGGCTGCGCGACGCCGAGGAGGTCACCGTGTGGCACGCCCACGACAAGGGCGTCATGAGCAAGCACATCTGGGCCCCCGAGCTGCACAGGGTCGCCGGGCGCTGGTACATCTACTTCGCCGCCGGCGAGCAGGAGGACTGCTGGAAGATTCGCCCGTGGGCGCTGCGCTGCGAGAGCGACGATCCCCTCGCCGGGCCGTGGGTCGAGTGCGGCATGCTCCGGCGCGCCGACGGCGATGAGTTCAGCTTCACCGACTTCTCGCTGGACATGACCGTCTTCGAGCACCGGGACCGGCTCTACTGCGTGTGGGCCGAGAAGGTCAGCGTCGGCAGGAAGATCTCCAACCTCTACATCGCCGAGATGGCCGACGCCCTCACCCTCAAGACCCCGCAGATGCTCCTCTGCTCCCCCACCTACGACTGGGAGCGCCACGGCTTCTGGGTCAACGAGGGGCCGACCTTCCTCGCCCATGAGGGCCGGGTGTACCTGTCCTTCTCCGCCAGCGACACCAGCCCCGCCTACTGCATGGGCCTGCTCTGGGCCGACGCGGACGCCGACCTGATGGACGTCTCCGCGTGGCACAAGGTGAATCATCCCGTCTTCGCCACCAACCGGGAGCGCGGCCTCTTCGGCCCCGGTCACAACACCTTCTTCACCGACGCGGAGGGGCAGGTCTTCACCTCCTATCACGCCCGGCCCTACGACGAGATCATCGGCGACCCCCTCTACGACCCCAACCGCCACGCCTTCGTCATGCGCGTGCCCTTCAGGGACGGCATGCCGGTGTTTGATTCGGAGAATCAGATGTTCCAGTGATGATGGTAATGATGAAGCCCGGCCTTGCTGGCCGGGCTTTTATTCAGGTCGACAAAGTCAGAACTTTTGTCAAAACGCCGCACACGGCGCATAAAGCATATAGATATGCTGAACAGCCGATAATGCCGGCGGAGAGGATCAGCTCATGAAAACTTCTCGATTCCTTACGCGTATCTGCAAAGCTGGACGGGCGATCACGGCAGTCACTTTTTCGTGTGAGCATCCGCCAATCTTGGGAGAATTCAAAGGATAGACAAAGGCCGCGTTAGAAAAAAGTATATTATCAGAGATATGTCAATGCGCTTACTGTCTTCATAAGCAAAAAGCGGTTATAGAAAAAGTGATCCCCGCTTCTGCCGACAAGTCGCTGTCAGCAGCGATCATGCTCGGAAAGCGGGGAATTTTTGGCGCACCCGGCGGGATTCGAACCCACGGCCTACCGCTTAGGAGGCGGT